>NC_014378.1:0-617399 GCF_000144695.1 Acetohalobium arabaticum DSM 5501 | reverse complement strand
GCTACTGTGTCCTCAGATAAGACCCGGCCGCTGCCTTCACAGTAGGGACAGGACTTCTGCAAGAATTCTTCAACACCCTCTTTTTCCTTCTTTCGCGTCATCTCCACTAAACCTAATTCCGTCAAACCCAGAATAGTAGTCTTAGTCTTATCCTTCTGCAGTGCCTCATCCAATGTTTCCAATACTTCCTGTTGATCCTGTTTATTATCCATATCTATGAAATCAATAATAATAATTCCGCCTATATCACGCAGTTTTAACTGCTTTGCAATCTCTTTAGCTGCTTCTTTATTTGTCTTCAGCACTGTATCAGCCAGGTCAGTGCTACCTACATACTTCCCAGTATTAACATCAACAGCTGTTAAGGCTTCAGTTACATCAAAAATAATATAACCGCCACAGTCTAACCATACCTTACGCTTTAGAGTCTTATCAATTGCTGTTTCTAGATCATAATACTCAAAGATAGGTTTAGATCTATTATAGAGCTGTACTTTAGACTTCAGATTAGGTGAAATAAAGTCCAACAACTCCATAGTCTCTTCAAATTCTTTCCGATCATTGATCAACATTCGATCTACTTCTTTAGTAAATTTATCCCTTACTATTCTGCTGACTAAATTGAGATCACTATGAAGCAGATCCGGCGCCTGCCGATTATGATAGTGATGGATTATCTTTTCCCACAATTTAATCAGAAAATTAAAATCACGCTTTAAGTCAGCCCCGGACTTATTAGCAGCTGCCGTTCTAACAATCAATCCTTTATCCTCCGGTTTAATCTCTTGTGTGATTCCTTTTAGCCGATTTCGCTCCTGATCATCAGTAATCCGGCGCGAAATACCGATATGATCCATAGTTATCATCAATACTAAATACCTACCAGGCAGATTCAGATCACAAGTCACTCTAGCCCCTTTACTTCCTAGCGGCTCTTTAGTAATCTGAACCATAATCTTCTGGCCTGGCTGCACTACCTCTTGAATCGATAATTTATTTTTTCGCTTCTCTTCTGAAACTAAGGCTAAAGCATCACTAACATGCAAAAATACATTCTTTTCTAAGCCCACATTAACAAAGGCTGCCTGCATCCCCGGCAGTACATCAGCAACTATCCCTTTATAGATATTACCCACTACCTGTTGCTCATTCTCCCGTTCAAAATATATCTCAGATAATTCATTATCTTCTACAATTGCTACTCGAGTATCTTTAAAATCAACATCAACTAAAATTTCCTTAACCATAACTTCTCAACTCCCTGGTAATCCACCATTTAAAAATTATTCCACAGCTGCTTCAAAAGGAGTAAGCAGCTTCTTTCCTCTTTTAACATATAATCCTAATCTCTGTACCTGAGTTAACTCAAAATCATCACTGACCGGATACCTCTGCTGGAAAGCCCTAACCAATTCTTCTGTCCGCAGATTGCCGCTGCTGCCTGTCTGAATCAAGGCTTCAACTACAACTTTTTTATCTATCACATCTAACAATTCCAACTCAAAAACCATCGGTCGCAGATTAAATTCCCGGTCAGACTTATTCCTCCGTTTACGAATTATCATAATTTCATCTCTACTCAGAAAATCAGCCAGCATTTCTTCAGCTTCACTCTTATCAATAGTATCTTCCATCTTTAATTCTATTCTATAGCGAGCTGCATTAATCACTGCCATTAAGGATTTAGTATTCTCCGGTATTTCCTTAACTTTAAGAATCCTAATCCCTGGCGGTAATTCTTCATTTAAATCTTCCTTAAATTTCTTTACTGAAAAATCAGTCTCCAATTCAAAATCTATATACTCACTCTTACTTACAACTCCTACAGCCAAAGCAGAACCAAAAGAGATAGCTGGGCGAGGGGTATAACCTTGCGAAAACTTAATCGGTATTCTAGCCCTTCGTAAGGCTCTAGTTAATGTATTCATCAAATTCAGATGAGAAATAAACTTAACTTCATCACCTTTAGCCATCTTTGCTCTAATCTTCATTACGTTCACCACCTACTAGACAGTTATCAATATCCAAAATCTGATTAACTCCACAGCCGCTGCAGTCTGTAAACCTGCAGTCCTCTGTTGTTTCTTCAGATAATGCTTTATCATATTCTTTGCGTAAGTAATCTTTACTTACTCCAACTTCAATATGGTCCCAGGGCAGTCTATCCTCAGGATCAAAGTCTCGGTAGACATATTCTTCTAAATCCATACCGGATTCCTTAAAGGCCTGCCTCCAGAGATCAATATCAAAATGTTCAGTCCAGCCGTCAAATTGAGCTCCTAATTTCCAGGCTTCCATCAATACCTGATTTAATCTCCGGTCACCGCGGGAGAAAGCAGCTTCCAATAGGCTCAATGCTGGATCATTCCAGTCCAGCGATAAACCTCTTCCTTTCAAGTTCTGCTGCAAATAATCAATCTTATCTCTCAAGTCCTCCAATTTATTGAAACCAACCCATTGAAACGGAGTATAAGGTTTAGGAATAAAGGTAGATACACCGACCTTAACCTTAAGCTTACCAACTGCTGCTACCTTCTTAGCCAGCTTAACAATCCCGGCTAAATCATCTTCAGTCTCAGTAGGCAGACCAATCATAAAGTAAAGCTTAACCCGCTGCCAGCCGGCATCATAAGCAGCCTGAACTGCTTCCATTAAATCATTTTCGGTCACACCTTTATTTATCACATCTCTAAGCCGCTGGGTACCTGCCTCCGGAGCAAAGGTCAGGCCTGTCTTCTTTACTTTCTGTACTTTTTTAGCTAATTCAACAGAAGAAGGCTCAGCCCGCAGTGAAGGTAAGCTGAGTCCTACCTGCAGTTCAGAATAATCCTTTACTAGCTTCTCAGTCAGTTCTTCAATCTCAGAATAGTCACTGGTACTTAATGATGTTAACCCCAATTCTTCATACCCTGTCTGATCAATCAAATCTGCTGCTAATTCTTCCAACCTCTCCTGGCTTCTTTCTCTTACCGGGCGGTAGGTCATACCAGCCTGACAGAATCTACAGCCGCGAGAACAGCCGCGGGCTACTTCTAAATTAATTCTATCATGTACAATATCCATATAAGGAACTATCCACCGGGATGGATAGTAACTCTCATCTAAATCAGAAACTACTCTTTTAGTTATTCTATCAGACAGATCAGAATATTCAACAGTAAAAGAATCAACTTCTGTTCTGTTATAATCTATATTATAAAAATCAGGCACATAAACGCCTGATATTCCAGCAAGTTGGTGTAATAATTCTTCTCTGCTGTCTCCAGTCTTCTGCCACCGGTTATAGACAGTTACTAACTCTTCAAGTAGTGCTTCGGCTTCACCAATTACTATAACATCAAAAAAGTCAGTTATAGGTTCCGGATTTACTGTACAGGGCCCGCCGGCTATAACTAACGGATCCTCTGTAGTTCTATCCTCACTCATAAGAGGAATCTCAGCTAAATCCAACATAGTGAGAATATTGCTATAGCTTAATTCATACTGCAGTGTAAAACCAACAATATCAAAATTACTTGCTGGTTCTTTGCTTTCAAGACTAAAAAGCGGCATTTCAAGCTCCTGCATCTTCTCCTCTAAATCAAACCAGGGCATATAGACCCGCTCTGCTGCTATATCTTCTTGCTCATTAAGTAAATGGTATAGAATCCTAATTCCTAGATGGGACATTCCCACTTCATAAATATCAGGAAAGGCTAACAGAAAGTTAACCTGCTGTTTATCTAAATCCTTATTTACAACATTTAATTCATTACCTAGATATCTTGTAGGCTTACTGACCTTTGGTAGTATATCTTCTAATTTTTCCTCTATTTCTTCTTGCTTCATAAATATTATTGCCTCCTTAACTATAGATGTCATAAAAAATTTATTCAACAGTCAGCTGCGTCAGATCAATGCATGTTTTTTAGTTAATTGTTATAGATATATTGTGTTACTCCACAATTTTTCTGCATATATTCTTTATTTGTAGCTGCCTAGCATAATCGGTATAATCTCATTTATGATATTACGGGGGATAGTCAATATGTATCCGCCGCTTGCCGTTCGCTCAACATCCTGTTTCGCTCACTGTCAAAAACTGTCCCTCCGCCATCCGTGGCTCCGGACCAGTTTTAAGAGTCGCTCTGGACACATATTGACTATCTATAATAAGCGTCATCACCGATAGAAGTTACTCTAGGTGCATGATAATATACTAGATTACAAATAGTCAACATTTCTCCGGAGCGACTCTTAAGATTAGTCCGGAACCATGGACGGTGGAGGACTAATCTTTGAGAATGAGTGAGACAGGACGTCGAACGAATGGCAAGCATAGGAGATTTGTTGACTATAATCTGCAATATCATAGAAGAAACCATATTAGCTGCAAATAGGAAGCGACACAATATATCAATAAAAATTAAGCTTATGAATTGCAGATTAAGATAACGTACATGATTTGCTTATTAAATTATAATTCTATATTATTATACTTCACTACTTGTTTTACATTCTTGATTTACCAAAAAAACACCTTTATTTACCGCTGGTTAAATCAAGTCTTTGATCTGAATATTAATTCCTAACTCCAATAAGGCAGTAATTATTTCTTCTTCGGTCAAAGTAGCAATTATATTTAAATCATTATCGACTACCATAATCGTATGAAAGGATTTAGGCTTAAACTTTTCTATGACCTTTTTGATTTTAGTTGTCTCAATAACTACTAATTCTTCATTTCTCAATATCTTTCTTTCTTTTAATCGTTGCTTTTTTTGGTTTAAATATCTCATCAATATATATATATTATTCCTGTTTTCTTTAAAAGTAGACGTATAAATAAAAAAAGCAATAATCAACAACATAATATTAAAGTAGCCAAACCACAGACCAATCAGGGCCAAAACACCAACAGTAACAGCCAGATATCTACTGAGGCAAATAGTTAGTTTAGTAGCCTGTCTAAATCCTAACTGTCTTGTTTTAAAGGCCCGAAATACTCGTCCTCCATCTAATGGTAAAGCAGGCAAAAGATTAAAAAAAGCAATAACCAGATTAGTCCTAATAAGAAAAAGACCCCAGCCAGCATTAAAAAAGGAATACCGAAGACAGATAACCATAACTGCAGCCAGAAATAAATTACAGAGCGGTCCGGCCATAGCAGTCTTAATCTCAACTTTAGGATCTAATTCCAGTAAATCATTATACTTAGCCACGCCTCCAAAAGGAAGCAGTTCAACTTCATCTATCCCAATCCCATTACCCTTAGCCACTGCTACATGAGTCAACTCATGTAAAAAAGCAGAACCAAAAGTAATTACAGCCTTATCCAATAATCGAAAATAACCAAAAATCAAAATAACTACCAAAAATAATAGATTCAGCTTGATCTTAACTCCCAAAATTTTAATAATATACATTCTAACTCCACCTTACCTGATAATCATTATAAATATATTACGGCAAGGTAGAATATATGAAAATCAAAAGATCAGTTTCTTCCTTCTGATATTTACATTGATAATTAAAGCTACAGCTAAAATATTAGTTAAGAGTGAACTTCCTCCATAACTAATGAAGGGCAGCGGAAGTCCAGTAATCGGCATAATTCCAATCGTCATGCCTATATTCTCAAAAATGTGAAACAGAAACATAGAAATAACCCCAACTACCAATAATTGACCAAAATTATCCTTAGCTTCAAAGGCTACTTTAATTGAACGCCACAATAGAAGAAGGAAACAGACTAGAACGACAATTCCACCGATAAATCCTAACTCCTCACCTAACACTGAAAAGATAAAGTCAGTATGCTTTTCCGGTAGAAAGCCTAACTGTGTCTGGGTCCCAGCAAATAACCCCTTCCCCAATAGTCCTCCAGAGCCGATAGCAATTTTAGATTGGATTATATTATAACCATAGCCTAAAGGATCCAGATCAGGATTCCAAAAGATTATCAATCTCATTAGTTGATACTTTTTAAGCGGAATAGGTAAGCCAAAACAAAAATGGGCTATTAAACTACCACCAATCAATAAACTACCTAGCCCTATAATTCCAAAGTAATATTTAAGATTAGCTCCAGCAGTAAAGAACATACCAGCAAAAATAGCAACTAAAACTAACACTGTTCCTAAATCATTCTGGGCTAAAGTCAAAATTAAAATGGGGCAGATATATAAACAGGAAAATAGAAAGTGTTTTAGTTCCTTTAACTTTTCTCCCCGAGCTGCTAAAAAATCAGCTAAACTAATAATCAAACCCAATTTAGCCAGTTCAGCCGGCTGAATACTAACCGCTCCTAACTTAATCCAGCTTTTTGATCCTGAAATTCTCGTCCCTAAAACTAACACCAAAAATAGTAATAAGAGAGTAAATATATATATTATATTTGAATAATTTCTTAATGCCCGATAATCGAAAAAAAGGCTTATAATTAATAATAATATTCCTAATATAATAGCTATTAACTGCTTAATGATGAATCTATTCTGAATTATACTACTGTTAGCACCGGTAGCGCTATTAATAACTACTAAACCGATTCCCACCAAAATTATTACCAAAATCGGAATCCAGTAATCTAAATTCTGTAATAATTTCTTTAATCTCATTCCTCCTCCTCCTTTATTTAAGGAGTCCTATTATTAATTATACATGACTTAACTTAACTAGTCCACACTTTAAATAAAAAATCAGGCCTCATTTTGGGCCTGACGAATATATTTATTCTACTTTTCTTTTAACAGGAATATTAGCTTTAAGAGCTATCATTTTATCATCTTGGGCTAGGTTTATTTCCAATTTACTCTCTTCAATTTTGACATACTTAGAAACAACGTTAATCAATTCGCCCTTCATATCTTCTAATGTTTCCGGAGAAATATCAATCCGGTCATGAACCAAAACCAATTCTAGCCTTTCTTTAGCCACATCCTTACTATCCTTTTCCTCTGTAAAGAAATTCTTAATAGATTCAATCACTAAAATTCCACCTCCTGATTATCCCAGACCGATAATCCGTTTAAATCTATCCATAAAACTTTCATCCAGCGACATCAAAGGCACATTCTCCCCTGTAATTCTATGTACAATATTCTCAAAAGCCTGTCCAGCTTTCGTTTTACCACCAGATAGAATAATCGGCTCTCCTTTATTAGTAGAAACTACAATCTGTTCATCATCAGGTACTACTCCCAATAATTTGATGGCTAAAATTTCAATCATATCATCAATATCCATCATATCTCCTTTTTTAACCATATCCATTCTCATCCGATTGATAATTACTTCTGGTTCTTTGATACCTTCAGCTTCCAGCATACCTATAATCCGGTCAGCATCTCTAATAGCCGACACTTCAGGAGTAGTAACGATTATACCCTCATCTACTCCTGCAATAGCATTCTTAAATCCCTGTTCAATTCCTGCTGGTGAATCAACTAATACATAATCAAAATCCTGTTTCAAACGGTTACATAATTCTTCCATTTGATCAGGAGCTACTGCTGTTTTATCCCTCGTTTGGGCAGCAGGTAGCAGACATAAACTATCATACCTCTTATCTTTAATTAAAGCCTGCTCTAACCTACACTGCTCTTCTACAACATTAACTATATCATAGACAATTCTATTCTCTAATCCCAATACTACATCCAAATTCCTCAAACCAATATCAGCATCTATGAGAACTACTTCATTGCCTAATTTAGCCAATCCAGTTCCTAAATTAGCAGCAGTAGTAGTCTTACCTACTCCCCCTTTACCTGAGGTAATTACTATTGCTTTTCCGTCCATAAAGCTGTCCCCCTCACTAAATTTATTAATTCTTTAATTCTTTAATTAAGATAGCTCCGTCCTTAATTAATGCAATTTCTGGCCTATCAGCATAATCTGTAGAATAATTAACCTCACCATCAGGAGCTCTAGAAATCTTATTCCCGATTCTTAACTGTAGCGGCTGCAGCCGAAAGGCAATAATTGTTGATTCCTCTCTCCCGCTAGCTCCAGCATGGCCTATACCACGAAAAATTCCCATCACTAATATATCACCAGTAGCTGTTACCTCGGCTCCTGGATTGACATCTCCTTTAATAACTACATTGCCTTCATATGTAATTGATTGACCAGACCGCAGTGTCCGGTTCAATAATAAGGTAGGTAATTCTGAATCCTCTTTAACTTCTTCTGTTTTCTGATCCAGAATACTATTGCTAACTATCTCTATAACTGATAAGCCCTGTAATGAATTGAATATTTCGACTAATTGGTTCTTTTCTTCTTTATTTAACTTACGATTATTAAGCTCAATTCTAAGGTTGGAATTTATAAAAAAGCCTTTAGCTTTAATAACCTTTTCTTTTAATTGCTCAATTAAATGCTGAAAATCTAACTCATCATCCAATGTAATAACTAAACTTCCTTCATCCCATCTAAAATTAACTCCCTCATCCTGCATAATCTACTAGCCTCCTGAACACAAGAGAACACTGTTGCTATTTATTTATTATTTCACCAAAAAAATTACATTTCCTTTTTTAAAATAAGAATTATTTAACTAAATAATCCTCTAGAATTTGCCGAGCTATAGGTAAAGTATTTCTACTGGAGCTGCCGTATTCAATAAATACTACAATAGCTATCTGCGGATTATCCACTGGTGCATAACCAGCAAACCAAGCATGATTGCTTCTATTAGAATTAGTCTGAGCAGTGCCGGTCTTTCCGGCTACTGTAATGGATAAATCTTCAAAAAAAGAACCGGCAGTCCCATAAGTAGTAACTCCTTCCATTCCAGTTTGTAGAATCTCAAGAGTAGAATCAGAAACTGATAATTCATTTAATATCTGTGGTTTATAATCCTTGACTACTTGATTCTGATGTCCGACAATCCTATCTACAATCTGCGGTGAATAGATCGTACCTCCATTAGCAATAGCAGAAATGAGATTGGCCAGTTGAATCGGTGTGGTCTTTAGATTTCCCTGGCCAATGGCTAAATTAATTGTATAACCAGGAAGCCAGACTTTATTAATATGCTTTGTAAAGTGTTCTTCTCTCCAAGCAGGACTAGGTACTAATCCATCTTTTTCATTAGGTAAATCGATTCCTGTCTTTTTTCCTAAACCATATTCTTTAGCATATTCCTGCAGAAGATTCTTATCCTGTTTATATAACTTATGTCCCAGTTCATAAAAAACAGTATTATTAGAAAAAGCAATAGCATCAATAAAATCAAGATTTCCCTGGCCTCCCGTAAGCCAATTTTTAAACTTTGTATCTGCTACCTGATAATAGCCTGGATCATAAAATTCGCTATCAGCAGTTACACCTAATTCTTCAATTGCTGCTGTGCCCGTAACTAACTTAAAGATAGAACCTGAAGGCGGCGTCCTGCTAATTGCTCTATTAAGCAGCGGACGCTGTGGATCACTATTGAGTTTCTTCCAATTCTTACTGGAAATCCCTCCAGAAAAGAGGGAAAGATCATAATTAGGAGCACTACTTAAGGCAAGTACCTCTCCTGTATTCGGATCTAAAGCTACTACTGCTCCTCCTGTGGGAGGTTCTGGTATTTCATCATCCTCTTTTGCTTTATTCTGTAATCTCTCCAATCCATCTTTAAGATGCTGCTGTACGATCTTCTGTAATTCAGAATCAATATTTAAAATCAGATCATTACCAGAAGTTGGCTGCTTAATACCTAAAGTCTGTTTCTTCTGTCCTAAACTATTGACTTCAAGCTGTTTCTTACCATCATTACCGCGCAGATATTCCTCATATTCCAGTTCAAGCCCGGTCTTACCTATAATATCATTTACCTTATAGCCTGAATCTTGATACCTTTCCAGTTGGGCTGCTGAAATTTCTCCTACATAACCGAGAAAATGGCTTCCTAATTGATCATAGACATAATCCCGAACAGGAATCTTATTAATTATCACTCCCGGCAGTTCACTCTTGTTTTCCTCCAGGATAACTAACTCTCTTTGGCTGATATCTCTTTTTAATACAACAGATTTACTATCAACATCCCCGTTTACTTTCGCTTCTAATTCATCAATTCCCATATCTAAAAACCGGCTTAACTTTTCTAAAGTAGCTTCTAATTCATTATTAATCTTATCAGGAAGAATGGAAACAGTATAAGCCAATCGGTTCGAAACCAGTATTTTACCATCTTTAGACTTAATCTTTCCTCTAGGAGCCTTAATTTCCCGAACATGAATCCGGTTACCATTAGCTAACTTTTGGTATTTATTTCCGGAAAGAATCTGTAAAAAGAAGAGCCTTCCAGCCAGAATCATAAAGAGAATAACTATTATAATTCTCAAGTATCTTAACCGCTGATTAAATTTATCTTTCTTTGCCAATTTAAGCTGCCTCCTAGAAAGAAATTATCTTACTGATACTTCTGATTAATATAATAGATGGCTGGATAAATAAATAATGACAATAAAACATGATAACCTATCAAAGGACCTACAGCCTTTTTAAACTGCATCAAGAACCTAGACTCCAATACAATATTTTTATTCAAAAAAATAATCAAAGACTGGTTCAAAAAGGTTGTGATTCCAACTAAGAATCCCGGCAGCAGAACATTCCCTGAATAAACTTTACCTTTAAAGAATCCACAGATATAGCCAAAAGTTAATTTAGTGATTATATTAACTCCAAATAACCCACTGGAAAATAATTCTTGTAAAAGCCCTGCTATAAATCCTATATAGGCCCCACGCCGATAACCATTTAGTAAAGCCAGACTAATCACTACAATCAAAAGCAAATCTGGAGTTATTCCCCAGATCGGATTAAAAGCAAATATGGTAATCTGTAAAATCAACGCAGTTAATATCAATAAAAAATAGATCAAATACCTCATTTACCTGCCTCCTGCAGCTAAAAATCAGTAATTACTAATACTTCCTCGAAAGTATTTAAATCAACAAATGGCTCTAAAATAGCTAACCTTGTTAACCCGTGATCATCCGGCTTAACTTCTTTTACATCACCAATTATAATTCCTTTCGGATAAGTATCCGACAAACCAGAAGTTATTACTTGATCACCAGCTTTAACCTCAGCATTCCAAGGTAAGCGTTTCATCTTCAATTCTTTTTTTTGGCTTATAGCTCCATTTATAATTCCGACTTCTCGGGAATCCTCTTTAGCTACCAAACCGCTAATAGTAAAGTTAGGATCACTAAGTAATAAAACCTGAGCATTATAGGCAGTAACCTTCTCTACTCTCCCTACCAAATAGCCGTTATAAGTAACAACCAACATCTTAGATTCTAATCCTGAATTGCGTCCACGATTAATAGTTATCAGCCGGGACCAATTATCAGCACTTTTAGTAATTACTTTAGCTCCTATAACTTCAAAAGGAACTCGGGACTTGAAACTTAATAAATCCCGCAGCCTAGCATTCTCCTTGACTACTTCTTTTAGCTGATGAACCTTCCATTCTAAACTTTTTACTTCTTTTTTTAATCTGGCATTCTCTTGCTTAACTTTATTGTAATTAAGGATAACATTAAACGTATCACTTACTTCAGAATTAATTAAATCTATTCCTCCAGCCAAGGAAGCAATAGCATCAATAACAATCCCCTGCCCCCAATCACTATCAGAAAAAACGCTATCCACTAAGTTTGCTAAACTCAAAATTAGAACTAAAATTACCAAGACAAGAATAAATTTCTGATGTCTGCGAAAGAATGAACCCAATCATATCACCTGCTTTAGAGATTACTACTGCTTTAAATTACTACTAGGATAGACGTTTAGGGCTAATTAAAACATCTCGTAAGCTATTCAACTCATCCAATACTTTACTAGTTCCTTCTACAACACAGTGGAGCGGATCTTCAGCTAAATAGACCGGCATACCTGTTTCCTCACATAACAGCTGATCTAGACCGGTCAATAAAGCACCTCCACCGGCCATAATAATACCGCGATCCATAATATCTGCTGATAATTCCGGTGGTGTCCTCTCCAAGGTATCTGTAACTGCTTTAACGATATTAAAAACAGGTTCTTCTAGAGCCTCTATAATTTCATTAGAAGTTACTGTAATTGTCTTGGGAAGACCATTAACTAAATCCCGTCCTCTAATATCTATTTCTTCCTCCTCTCCTTCCTCAACAGAATAAACCGATCCGATATCCATCTTAACTGATTCGGCTGTTCTTTCCCCTATCGTTAAATTATATTTACTCTTAATATGGTTTACAATCGCTTCATCCATCTCATCACCGCCAACCCGGATAGACTTCTTAGTAACAATTCCACCTAATGAAATAACTGCAACCTCTGTAGTACCACCGCCGATATCAACTACCATATTTCCGGTTGGTTCATCAACAGGTAAACCAGCACCTATAGCTGCCGCCATTGGCTCCTCAATTAAATAAGCTTCTCTGGCTCCCGCCTGCAAGGCAGCATCAATTACCGCTCTTTTTTCTACTTCTGTTACACCAGAAGGTACACAGACAATAATTCTCGGTCTAACCAGTCTTCTCCGTTTATGTGCTTTAGTAATAAAATGTCGCAACATCTTTTCAGTAATTTCAAAATTAGCAATAACTCCATCCTTCATGGGACGAATAGCTACTATATTACCAGGAGTTCGCCCAATCATATCTTTGGCATCTTCTCCAACTTTTAAAACCTCATTACTATCCTTTCTAATAGCTACTACAGAAGGTTCAGTAATTAAAACCCCTTTACCTTTTACATAGACCAATGTATTAGCAGTTCCTAAATCAATTCCCATATCTCGTGAAAATGGTGCAGTTAAAAAGTCCAGTACCATTATTCTTTTCCCCTTTCTGCCAAACTTATTTAAAGTATCCTTTTTCTTTAAGACTAATATAATCTTTATTCCCAATAACTAAATGATCTAAAACTTCAATTCCTAGTATCTTTCCTGCTTTCTTTATTCGTTGAGTAATATCAATATCTTCTTTACTCGGTTCCGGATTACCGCTAGGATGATTATGGGCCAGAATTACTGCTGCACTGCTGCGCCTAATAGCAGGCTTAAATACTTCACGAGGATGGACTATCGAATTACTTAAACTTCCAATAGAAATATCCTCGATTGAAATGATCTCATTTTTAGTATTTAACAGTAAAGTTACAAAATGTTCTTTTTCAAGAAAGGACAGTCTTGCTAACAATAGATTAGCCACATCTTGAGGAGAAGTTATTATCTCTTTAGTCTCTTGATTAGCCAATCTAATCCGCCGCCCTAACTCTACAGTAGCACTAATCTGAGCTGCTTTTGCTAATCCCACCCCTTTTACTTCCTGCAGTTCTTCTACACTCAAATCACCTATAAACTTCAAACCACCTGTATGAGTCAATAACTTATTGGCTAATTCTATAGCAGTATCGCTCTGACTCCCGGTTCTAATAATTAAAGCCAACAATTCAGCTGTAGACATAGCCTTAGTACCAAACTTACAGAGCTTCTCTCTTGGCCGTTCTTCTTTCGGTAGATCCTTAATTGTTAAATTATAATCCACTTTAGTCCTCACCAGCCTCTTTCAGACTATTTGATATCCCAAGTCTTTACAGATCATAACCAGCTTTGTTACCGGTAGCCCAACAACATTAGTATAGGACCCTTTAATTCCTGTTACAAAAATGGCCCCTCTCTCTTGGATACCATATCCGCCTGCTTTATCCATAGGTTCGCCAGTAGAAATATAGTCTGAAATCTCTTGTCCACTAAACTCTCTCATCTCTACTTCAGTTATCTTATAATCTATCCTCGTTGTAGAATTTTCAATATCTATAACTGCTAATCCAGTAATTACTTGATGACAGCTACCGCTTAATTTAGATAACATTGCATAGGCTTCATCATCAGATTCAGGCTTCCCTAAAACCTGGCCGTGATGAACAACGACAGTATCAGCCCCAATTACTAAACCCTTATCCAACTTATTAGCTACATCTCTACTTTTAGCAGCTGCTAACTGTTGAACTAAATTTATAGCAGCTTGTCCATCAAACTTACTCTCATCTACACTACTGGGCTGAACAATAAATTCTACTCCAATCTGGTCCAACAACTGGCTTCTTCTAGGCGAAGCCGAAGCCAATACTATCTTCGCCATCAAGACCCCTCCAACTGATAATCTGCTATCATTGTAATCAATTCGTTATCTTTAATTAAATTCCTGGTTTAATTTAAAATTTAACCTCAAATGTTCTTCTAGATAAATCACAGTTAATCCGATAAATATTCCTGTGGGTAGGGAAAAGAATAGTAGATAAGGCAAATAATAAAATATCCCCCAGTTATCTATAATCAAATAAGCAGTCATAATCTGCCCAACATTATGAACAATAGCTCCTGCTAAACTGATTCCAACTAAACTAAACTTATCACCCAAATATTTATGAAGTATTAACATTATTCCAAAGCTTAAAAGACCACCGGCTAAACTCAAATAGAAATTAATAGTCATAAAAGTTCCTAACAGAAATGATGAAATAATAATCCGCAGCAGCAAAACCTTAATTCCAGCTTGATAACCAAATAAAACTAAAGCCAATAAGACCATCGCATTAGCCAGACCCAGTTTAGCTCCTGGTATAATAACTGACATAGGAATTAAAGTTTCAACTAAATGAAGCACAACTGCTATAGCAGAAAGTAAAGCTAAATAAAGATAAGTCTTAACTTCAGTCATATTTTACCTTCTTTCTTTATTATAACAGAAAATCTAAATAATAATTATAATCAATTCAATTACTTTAGTACCTCTTCTTCTATTAAATCAGCAGCTTTTATTAGTTGGCTAACCAAAAAACCTCCTTCAACATCTTCATTATTTCTGATAATAGTTAAGACATTACTATCTTCCTTAGCAAATAGAGGCTGATCAAACTTAGCCGGCCGAAAGATTTCAATTTTTGGTTTATCACCGGTCTTATATCCTTCAGTTATTACTAAATCAATATCCTTATTATTTATATAATTCTGAACTAAAGTATCTAAACCAATCTCCTGGTCTAATTCTTTAATCATAGCCATCTTAGTCTGTGAAGACAGAATAACTGTTTGAGCGCCTGCTTTTCGATGCTGCCAGCTATCCTTACCAGGCTTATCTATTTTAAAGTTATGGGCATCATGTTTAATTGTTGCTACTTTATATCCTCTAGCCTTCATTTCGGGAATAAGCCTCTCTAAAAAAGTAGTCTTTCCTGAACCTGAATTACCGACAATTGAAACTACTGGTAACATTATACCACCACCTATTAAGATTCTAAACTAAGGATTACATAATGAACTTCTCTATGTCTAAAGTAAATTCCTGTGTAAAATTTAATAAAGTATTTAATAAAATTGTTAATTTATCCTTGATAAGCAGGTATTTTATAATGAATGAAGAAAAAAAGATTTACAGGAGGGAATTAAGATGGATCTAAAAGACGGATTAGAAGAATCACTTGAAGATTTATCCAAAAAAGAGTTAAGGGAGCTGTTAGAAAAGAAACAAGACTTATATGATGAGGTTAAAGAAGAAATGGAGTTCACCCTTAAAAATGCCGGCCATCATCTGCCAGGGAATACTCGAGATAATTATGAAAGAGAACTGCAGATGATAGAACAGGAAATAGATAAAATTCAAACTGCTTTAGATAAAAAATAACTAATTTCCCATAAAAAACTGCGTCTAAGCTATTTTAGACGCAGTTTTTTATGGGTACTCTTAGTCAAGTTCTTCTTTATTCATTTTAGTCAATATTTCTAATGCTTGTCTATAATCTTTTCGTGTATTAATATTAAAAAAAGTATATAAGTTCGGGTCAAATCTCTCAACTTCAGTCTGCTCTATATATCTGACATCTACATCATCCCACTCCCAAAACTCTATAATCTTAAATTTTTCTCTTCTAACTGCTTTTTCAATTTTAGGGAGACATTGCTTACTATAAACTGCATGTAATGGTTCTAAGTGGCCCTCTACCCTAGGCACAAGTATATCTTCTACTGACTGATTTAACATATACCTTATTAAATCTAAATTTAAAAAAGGCATATCACAGGAAACTATAAAATTATTCTCTGTCCTACTAGCCTCTAATCCAGCATGGATTCCGCTTAAAGGACCTTGATGTTCAAACTTATCCAGTACTATTTCTGCATCGTAATCCTGATATAATTCCTGGTTTTTAGTTACTATCAATACTTCAGAAAAGATAGACTTTAAATTATCTACTATTCGGCCAATCATTGTAGTATCTCCAAACTCCATTAAGGGTTTATTTGCCCCTTCCATTCTAGAGCTTAAACCACCAGCAAGTATTATAGCTGACATAATATACCTCCCTTTAATCAACAATTAACTTTTTAAAGCCTTCACTCTGCCATTTATTAAGATCAGTAGTTATTAACATTCCTTCTATACTATCATCTTCTTGAATATAAGCTTTAGCTTCATCAAAACCTAAAATAAATAAAGCTGTTGAAAGAATATCTGCCTTAAATGATGAATCAGCAACTATAGTTACACTAGCCAACCCTCGGGCCGGATATCCAGTATTTGGATCCAATATATGATGATACCGACGTCCTTCTTCCATAAAGTACCGTTCATAATCACCAGAAGTCACTACATTAGTCTCTTTAATTCCAATTATATTTGAATAATTATCCTCTGAATCTTTACTGGTATCTCTCGGATTCCTGATTCCTATCCGCCACTTATCTCCATTGGGTTTAGTTCCAATAGTTCTAATATTACCTCCAGCATTGATTAAAGCTGATTCAATATCAAACTTTTTTAAGACCTCTGCTGCTTGATCAACTATATATCCTTTAGCAACACCACCCAAATCAAGCTTCATTCCTGGTTCTGCCAGCATCACTGTCCTTTTATCTTCATTAATATTAATCTCTTTATAATTAACTAAATCAAGTCTTCGTTCTATCTTATTATCTGAAGGTACTGCAGGGTCTTCAGCTTTAAAATTCCATAAATCAATCACTGGAGCAACAGTAATATCAAACTTTCCATCTGTTAATCTTCCATACTCTTTAGCTGTTTTGATCATAACTAAAAGATCATCAGTAACCTCAACCGGTTTATTCCCTGCTCCATTATTAATCCTACTAATAATACTATTCTCATTATATCTAGTAGCCTCATCAGCAGTCTGACGCATAGCCTTCACAGCTGCTTGCCCTGCTTCTTTAGCTTCATTACCGGTTACTGTTAGCGAAACCATAGTGTCCATTAAGAATTCTTTAGTTTCATATTCTGGGGGAGAAGAAATAATTTTAAATGATGTTATAGTTCCTACTAATAAAATTAAAAGAATAATTAAGCTTAAACCTATCTTTTTTTTCTGCTGCATTAATTTCCACCTACCACATAAATAATTTAAATCATCAAAACTTAAATATGATTTTATCACTTAGAATAAAATATTACAAATATATAATTAGAATACTAACCTCGCAGCATCATGATACTGCGAGGTTAGTATTCTAACTTTCACAATCACACTTTATATTGCCTTCTATAATTTTCTCCCAATCACTAAGTACATTATGGAGCTAAAAATCATCTATTCAAGCAGCTTCTTTTATAGATTTTCCTTAACAGCTTTTAGAGCATTATAATTAGCTTCAATAGTCTTCTCTATATCTTTATCAGTATGGGCTAGAGACATGAAACCAGCCTCAAACTGTGAACAGCCTAAATAAACTCCTTCTTCTAACATCTTTCTAAAATATAAACTAAAGGCTTCAGTATCACAGGTCTGAACAGTAGAATAATCAACTACTTTCTGATCTGTAAAGAAGAGACTGAACATAGCCCCAACTCTGGATTGACAGTAGGGTAAATCGAGATCATTTAAATTATCCTTAAACCCTGCTGTTAGCTTAGCAGACTTCTCTTCTAATTCTTCATAAACTCCAGGCTCCTGTAATAATTTCAAAGTCTCTATCCCGGCTGCCATGGCTAAAGGATTTCCGGATAGAGTTCCAGCCTGATAAACCGGACCATCGGGAGCAATATGATCCATAATCTCCTCTTTACCGCCGTAAGCTCCAACAGGAAGGCCTCCGCCGATAATCTTACCTAAACAGGTTAAGTCAGGAGTTACTCCATATCGCTCTTGAACTCCTCCGTAAGCAACTCTAAAGCCGGTCATTACCTCATCGAAGACTAACAGCGATTCATACTCATCTGTAATCTCACGCAGACCTTCTAAATAACCCTCTTTAGGTTCAATAACCCCCATATTGCCGGTAACTGGTTCTAAAATAACTGCTGCAATATTATCACCATATTCAACAAAGATCTCTTCAATAGCTTCTAAGTCATTATAAGGAGCAGCAATTGTTTCCTGAGCAATACTTTCCGGAACACCGGGACTGCCGGGAATTCCTAAGGTAGTCACTCCAGAGCCGGCATCAATTAAAAGACTGTCTCCATGGCCATGATAACAACCGGTTAACTTAATAATCTTATCCTTACCAGTATAACCGCGGGCCAGGCGCAGAGCGCTCATTGTTGCTTCAGTACCGGAATTAACCATCCGCACCTTCTCAATCGAAGGAACAGCATCCACAACTAACTCAGCCATCTCTGTCTCCAGCTTAGTCGGTGTTCCAAAGCTAGTTCCCTTTGCTGCTTCTTGTTGAACAGTCTCGACTACCTGTGGATGTCCATGACCGACGATCATCGGTCCCCAGGAGCCGACATAATCAATATATTCATTGCCGTCTGCATCATACAGCTTCGAACCTTTAGCCTCCTCAATAAATACCGGTTCAGCATCTACTGCACTAAAAGCCCTAACTGGACTATTGACTCCACCTGGTATTACCTCTTTAGCATCTGCAAATAATTCTTTTGACTTACTAAAACTCATAATTTTATCTTCACCTCCATCTATTATCATTACTCTTCTTCACAAAAGTACTTCATGCTGACCTTCTTTAATTCCTCCGTACTATATAGAATAATATAATCTTCAATCCCTGTCTTCTGTGAAATATCCGCAGCTATTCTTTCTACCTGTTCCCTATTCCGACAGTGAATCATACTAAAGAGACTATAAGGCCAATCAGGATAAGTGGGCCGTTCATAAACATGACTGATTTCATCATAACCTGCCATTAATCCACCTATCTCTTCTCTCTTTTCTTCCGGTACAACCCAGGCCCCCATGCCATTAGCTGAATATCCTAATCTGCGGTGATAGAGAATAACTCCCATTCGCCTAAGCTGTCCTCTCTCTTTTAGTACCTCTAATCTTTCCAGTAATTCTTCTTCACTGATACCGATCCTTTCAGCAATCTGTTGGTAGGGACGTTCTTCTAACGACAGTTCTTCCTGCACCTCTCTAATAATAGCTTTATCCAATTCACTAAGCTGAACTGGCATCATGACTCCTCCTTATCCTGTTCAAGGTCGAGCTTTACACCTAATTTAAAGAAACGTTTAGCAGGAAGATTTCTTAAAACTTCAAGTCCATCTATTTGATGGATCTCTTCTAACTGCTCGTTCAATTTTTTCTGGGAAGGAGCAATTAAAGTAAACCAGAGATTAAACTCATGGTTACGTCGATAATTATGTGTCACTCCTCGATACTGATTAATTACTTCAGCTATTTCATAATATTTATCTTCCTTTACTTTACAGGCGGCTAGAGTGCTGACATAACCTAATTTTTTAGAATTGAAAATACCACCGATCCTGCGGATATAGCCCTCTTCTTTTAGGGACTGTAATCGGTTAATCACTTCCTTAGCTCCAATTCCAATCTCTTTTCCAATCTCCCTGTAAGGCCTTGGAGTAATCGGAAATCTATGCTGTGTTAAGTTTAACAGCTTCTTATCTATTTCATCCAATAATTTCTTACCCCCCTGATGCTCAACTCATCAGTCTATTTCTCCTTTAGCCAGCAAGCTATATCCTTAGCAAAATAAGTTAAAATTAAATCTGCTCCAGCCCGCTTCATACTAAGCATCATCTCTAAAACAACTTCTTGTTCATTAACCCAGCCCTTTTCAGCTGCTGCCTTGACTAATGAAAATTCTCCACTAACATTATAAGCTGCTACTGGATAATTAAATTCTTCCTTAATCTTTTGAATAATATCCAGATAAGAGAGGGCTGGCTTCACCATTACAATATCAGCGCCTTCTTCAATATCCAGAGCAGCCTCTTTGACTGCTTCTCTACTGTTGCCGGGGTCCATCTGATAAGAACACCGGTCTCCTTCATCTGGAGCTGAATGGGCAGCATCTCTAAAGGGACCATAAAAACTGGAAGCATACTTGGCTGAATAGGCCATAATCGGAGTATTATTAAAGCCACTGTCATCTAAAGCCTGGCGAATAGCTCCAACTCTGCCGTCCATCATATCTGATGGAGCTACCATATCAGCTCCAGCCTCTACATGGGAAACAGCCACCTTGGTCAATAGCTCTAACGTCGGATCATTCTTAACTCGACCATCTTCTAATACACCACAATGACCATGGTCTGTATATTGGCAGAGGCAGACATCAGTGATCACTAATAGATCAGAATACTCCTCTTTAATCCTTCGGCAGGCCCGCTGAACAATTCCATCCTCAGCCCAAGCTGTAGAGCCCCTTTCATCCTTGGACTCAGGAACTCCAAATAAAATAACTGCTTTAATACCTAACTCAACCAATCTATCAATCTCTTCTACTACTAAATCCAGAGACCAGTGGTAATTCCCCGGCATTGAAGGTATTTCTTCTTTAATATTTTCTCCATTAACTACAAATAATGGGTAAATTAAATCCTCAATACTTAATCCAGTCTCTCTAACCAAATCACGAAGATTATCATTTCTCAATCTCCTTGGACGTTTTATTAATTCCGAAAACATTCTACTCACTCTCCCTAATACTTATCCTATATCCTTTAACCTCATCATCTATAAACTCTCTTGTTTCTTCACTATTCACTTCTTCTTCATACTATTTATTTAACACCGCTTCTACTAAACCATCAATGGTATATTCTTCAGCTATAATATCTACTTCTAAACCAAATTCTTCAGCGGTTCCAGCAGTTATCGGTCCAATACAGGCAATAGTTACATCGGCCAGTAATTTATTATAGTCTCGGTCACCTAACATCTTGATGAAGTTACGAACAGTAGAGGAACTAGTAAAGGTTATAATATCTACTTCTCCCTTATCTATTAACTCCAAAGCTTCCTCATTTCCTTCACCAGTCACTGTTCTATAGGCAGTTACATTATTCACTTCAGCTCCTCTATCCTTTAATCCCTCTGGCAGAGCTGAACGAGAAATATCTGAACGGGGTAATAAGAATTTCTGTCCGGTTAGATCATTATCTAAACCAGCAAGAATCGATTCCGCAACATACTTATCAGGAACATAATCAACTTTTAAGCCCCAGTTTTCCAGTTCAGCTGCAGTCTTAGAGCCGATAGCACAGATTTTAGCATCGCCAAAAGCCCGTACATCCCGGTCAAGCTCTTTTAAACGGTTAACTACTGATTTAACTCCATTAACACTGGTAAAGACAGCCCAATCATATTCATCTGCCTCCATTAAAGCCTGATCCAACGGCTCTAAATCTTTAGGAGGTACTATCTTAATAGCTGGACATTCCACAGGTTGACCGCCTAATTCATATAACTTCTTCGATAGGCTGCTAGCCTGAGTGCGGGATCTAGTTACTAAGATCCTTTTACCGAATAACGGTTTATTATCAAACCACTTCAACTTATCCCTAAGCTCTACAACTTCACCAACAATAGTAATTGCCGGCGGTTTCAGACCAGCTTCTTCTACCCTCTCAACTATATTATCTAAAGTACCAGAAACTGTCTCCTGTTCCGGTTTGGTACCCCAACGGATTAGGGCAGCCGGCGTTTCAGGATCACGTCCATGTTCTTTTAACTTAGCTACATTCTTTGCTAGATTACCTACCCCCATCAAGAAGACAATCGTACCGGTAGCTGTTGCAAGCTTTTCCCAATCCAGGCTGGATTCCTCTTTATCAGGATCTTCATGGCCGGTTACAAAAGAGACGGAAGAATTAAAATCACGGTGAGTCAAGGGAATCCCTGCATAAGCAGGTACTGCAATTGGAGAAGTAATACCTGGAACAATCTCGAATTTAACTCCATTCTCCTGTAGATACTCTGCTTCTTCTCCTCCTCTGCCAAATATAAATGGATCGCCGCCTTTAAGACGGGTAACTACTTTACCGTTTTTAGTCTTCTTAACAATTATGTTATTAATCTCTTCTTGCGTATAAGTATGATTTCCAGCTTTTTTACCAACATAAATTTTTTCTACATCATCAGAGGCCTTAGCCAATAACTGTTCACTGGCTAAATAATCATAGACTAATACATCGGCCTCTTTAATAGCTTCTAAGCCCTTAACAGTAATCAACTTTGGATCTCCAGGACCAGCACCAACTAAGAATACTTTCCCGTTTGTCATTATTTATCAGTCTCCTGTCTTGCCTGTTGTAGAATCTTCTCTGCTCCTTTAGCAATTAACTCTTCAGCTAGTTCTATTCCTAATTCTTCAGCTTCTCCAACAGAACCTGTGATCTGATCACGGAGATGTTTCTGTCCATCCAGTGTAGCTACCATACCTTCCAGCGTAATCTCTTCTCCTTCTATCTCGGCTAAAGCACCAATCGGCACTTGACAATCGCCATCTAATCGTTCCAAAAATCCCCGTTCTGCCTGAAGAATATAACGGGTTCTTTGATCATCTATCTTATTAATCAATGTCTTAATCTCTTCATCATCTTCTCTGGCTTCAATAGCTAAAGCCCCCTGGCCAGCTGCAGGCAGCATAACTTCATCATCTAAATATTCAGTAATTTTATCTTTCCAGCCCATTCTGATTAAGCCGGCTGCAGCCAGTACAATCGCATCTAAATTCAGTTCTTCAGCTGTCAACTTCTCCAGCCTAGTATTAATATTTCCTCTAATCGGTACTACCTCCAAATCAGGTCGATAATTCAACAGCTGTGAAGTTCGCCGCAGACTTCCGGTTCCAATTCGAGCACCGGTTGGCAGCTCATCAAGATTACGATCGCCATTAGATACTAAAGCATCCCTAGAATCCACCCGCTCTGGAAAACCAAGGACTGCTAAACCTTCCGGCAGCTCTGCTGGCATATCCTTCATACTATGGACTGCTAAATCTATTTCTTCTTCTAGCAAAGAAACTTCTAATTCTTTAATAAATAATCCCTTACCGCCTACCTGTGATAATGGACTATCTAAGATCTTATCTCCTTTAGTCTTGATCTTCTCTAACTCAAACTCATACTCTGAAACAGCCTTCCCCAACATTTCAGCTACTATCTCCGCCTGCCCTACAGCCAAATCACTACTTCTAGTTCCGATAATTACTTTATTACCCTTCATTTGCTACCTCCTTAAGATTAATATCCTCTGGTAAAATACTATCAAGCAGCTTCTCTACCTTCTGATAATCTTCTGATTTAATATATTCAATAGCCTCTGAATAGGCCAACTCTTTAAAGATACTTCTTCTTTCTTGAATATCATCTACTTTAGAAATAACTTCACTCCTTAACCTGCCCATTAAATCCAGAAACTCTCCATATTCAGGACCAAACTCTTCTTCTAGTTCTCTTCTAATTCTACCGGATAAAGCAGGACTCTTACCATCAGTTGAAATACTTAAACATAGGGAGCCCTCCCTGATAACTGCCGGTACATTAAAATTAGAAAGCTCCGGCTGATCTACAACATTAACCAACAAATTACAGGCTAAAGCATCCTTAGCTATCTGTTCATTAACTTCAGAATCATCTGTAGCTCCAATTACTAAGAATTTACCATCTATATCAGATGATTGATAAACTCTATCTTCATAAGAAATCAAACCTTCTTCAGCCTGTCTTTTAAGCTTAGAAGTTAATCCTGGACTAATAATTGTAACTTCTGCTTCAGCATCCAGTAAAGACTGTACCTTTCTTTCAGCTACTGCTCCTCCTCCGACTACTAATACTTCTTTAGTGGCCAAATCCAAGGCTAATGGATAATACTCTGCCATGTTATCTCTCCTTAATCTATTAATTCCCTACTAACATATTCTAGATAATTAAATAATTTCCTTCCAAAAAAAGTAATCTTAAAGAGGAGATCAGCCCGGATCACATTTGCTCATTCTCCTTACTATTTAAACAAAATAATTCACTCACTGCCTCAAGATAGAGCTGGCTTTCTTCGATATTTGCAAACTCTTTTACCTGAACAGTAGGATTATGCAGCAGTTTATTAACAATTTTATGGGTTAAACTCTTGACTATATTCTTTTCTTCCTCACCAATATCATCCAATTTAGCAAAAGCCCGCTGTAATTCTTCCTGTCTAATCTCTTCAGCTTGTTTACGTAAAGATTTGATAATTGGAACTGCATTCCTGGAATTTCGCCACTTATCAAATGCTGTAACCTCTTGTTTAATAATCCGCTTCACAAACTTAATAGCTTTCTCTCTCTCTTTGAGGTTAGCATTAACTACTGATTCTAAATCATCAATATTATAAGCATAAACATTGGGTAAATTATGAATCTCAGGTTCTATATCTCGTGGTACAGCAATATCAATAAAGAATAAAGGTTTATGGTCTCTATTCGGGAGGATTTTTTCTATCATATCATATCTAATTACATAATGCGGTGCTGCTGTAGAACTAATAACTATATCTATCTGATTCAGCCAATCTTCAATTTCTTTCCATCTAATTGCCTGACCATCAAATTCTAAAGCCAAGTTCTGAGCCTTAGAAAAGGTGCGGTTAGCTACTACTATATCTTCAACACCGTGGTCTACTAAATTCTTTAAAGTTAATTTACTCATTTCTCCCGTTCCTAAAATCAAAACTCGCTTCCTATCTAGACTACCAAATATTTTGTTGGCCAATTCAACAGCAGCATAACTAACAGAAGCAGCATTATCATTGATAGATGTCTCACTCCGTGCTCTTTTTCCTACTTTCAGTGCCTCAGTAAATAAATGATGTAAAATAGTATCTATTGTATCCTGATCTTTAGCTAACTCAAAGGCTTCCTTTATCTGACCTAAAATCTGTTCTTCTCCTAATACCATAGAATCTAGCCCTGATGCTACTTTATAAAGATGAGTAACAGCATCCAAATCAGAATAAGTATATAAATATTCAGATAACTCACTCTGATCTAAAGTTGAAAACTGACTCAACAGTTCCAGAATAAATTCAATTCCGGTTTCTTGATTAGAACTTATAACATAGACTTCTGTTCGATTACAAGTAGCTAATAATATCCCTTCTGAAATTTTATTCTGATTGCCAATAATATTTAAAGCATCTTCTTTTTCCTGTGAAGTAAAAGAAATCTGTTCCCGTATCTCTACAGGAGCGGTTTTATGATTTAAACCCATGGCAACAATAGTCATAGTTATTGCCCCCTTAATCTTGAAACCTAAATAATAAATTATTTAATTATTGATCTTAATCCCTGTTTCCAATGGTTCAAGTCCTTTGTAAGAATTAATTACAGTTTGAGTAATTAATTGCAGAGCATTTTTGGCTGGTGAATCAGAAAATAGAGTTAAAGTATCCAACGCCTGATTAATATAATCCCGACTAATCTCAATTGAATGTTTTATTGCGCCTGAATTCTTCAAGATACCGATGGCTTTTTTTATTTCTGCTTGGGAATTATTACGGCTGATAATAACTTTCTTTAAAAATTCTTTCTTTATTGAGTTATCCAAAGCATATAAAACCGGCAAAGTTAGAGTACCTTGACGCAGGTCATCTCCTGGCTCTTTGCCCAGCTCTTCTTTATCAGCTACAATATCATTTAAATCATTTATAATCTGAAAAGCAATACCTAAATTCTTACCATAACTCTCCATAGCAGCTGCTTTCTTTGCATCAACCTGGGAAACCATTGCTCCTAATTTACAGCTAGCCCCAATCAATAAAGCAGTCTTTTTAGTTATTTTATTAATATAGTCCTTCATATCCTGATTCAGATCATGGTTGGTTACCGCCTGTTTAGCTTCACCTTCACAGATTAAACCTACAATATCCAGCATATAATTAACTATTTCATCATTACCATGTTCAACTAATAACTTAAGCGCCTGAGTATAGAGTAAATCTCCGCTTAAAACAGCTACCTTATTCCCCCAATCCTGATTGATTGTATTTTCGCTTCGGCGATGCAGCGAATTATCAATTACATCATCATGAATTAAGGTTGCCATATGCAGTAATTCTACTGAAGCACCAATTGAAATCAAATCTTGGGCTGAATGATCATTTAATTTTCCAGATAATAAGACTAATAATGGTCTTAAGCGCTTTCCACCTGCATTTAATAGTCGGTTAGAGATTCGATATAATAAACTGAATTTTGTTTCAGTAACCTCTTTTAATTTCTGCTCAACCTGTTTTAAATCCTTATTAATTGATGGCATCAACTCAAATTTAATCATTTTTTCACCCGCTCTATATTAAAATTATGCAGAAATAATTGAAGATTAGGAAGGCATTTGGCCAACATGAATAGCCAGAACTCCTCCCATTAGTTCATAATAATCTACATTGATTAATCCCACATCTCTGAATTTCTTGGCTAGCTGCTCCTGATTAGGAAAATATTTCCATGAATCATAAAGGTACTCATAAGGATCAGATTGGCCATAAATCAATCGGCCGATTACTGGTATGATCTTAGCTAAATAAAAAGAATATAAACTATTATATAATTCTGACTTTGGTTTAGCTAAATCTAAAGAAACTACTCTTCCTCCTGGCTTTACTACCCGTTTCATCTCTGCTAATACCTGCGAAATATCATCAACATTTCTTAATACCCAGGCACTGGTTACAGCATCAAAGGTATTAGCTGCAAATGAAATATCCATAGCATTATCAACCTTAAATTCAAGCCGATCATAACATCGATGATCCTTTAAATCTTTTTCAGCCTTCTGTAACATATTTTCACTAAAGTCCATACAGACAACTGAACCGTTATCATTCAATAATTTAGCTAATTCCAAACTTAATCTACCGGTTCCCCCTCCTACATCTAATACCTTATCTCCCGGTTTTAAAGCTGCTTGCTTGGCAACTAAACGACGCCAGCGGTTATCAAGTCCAAAGGACATCAATTTATTCATTAAATCATACTTTAAAGCTATAGATTGGAATATTTTATAAACACGATTTTCTTTATTCATAATCTACACCTTAAACCTTTCCTATTTAATTATTATAATACATTCTGCTCAAAATTTCATATCTTAATGCTTAATTTAACATTTATTTTCTAAATAGATATATTTATTATCTAGGTTTGTTCTTTATATAGCATTAATTTCCTTCATCTTTGACTAATTATTTTAATAAAAAATTAGAGGGGTTATAAGCCCTCTAATTTTTTATATTAATTATTCAGTTTCGATAGCCTCTGTAGGACAGACTTCAACACAGTTTTCACACTCAATACAGACTTCTGGATCTATATTATGAATCTCTCCGTCCTCACCGCTTATGGCATCTACTGGACATTCTTCTACGCAAACACCGCAGCCGACACATTCTTCAGTAATGTAGATACTGCATTCATGATCATCTTCCTCGGCAGCATCATTACTATTTGTTTTCTCAGCTTCTTCTGTTTCTCCTTCTTTAGACTGAATTGCATCAGTGGGACAGACTTCAACACAGTTTTCACATTCGATACAGACTTCTGGATCTATGTTATGAATCTCGCCATCCTCACTACTTATGGCATCTACTGGACATTCTTCTACACAGACCCCACAGCCAACACATTCTTCGGTAATGTAGATACTACATTCTCTGTCATCCCCAGTATCTGTCTCTTCTGTTTCATCTACTGCTGACACCTGATCTTTAGCTTTAGGTGCTTCGATAGTATCCATCGGGCAAGCCTCGGCACAGACTCCACAATTAATACATTCTTCATAATCTATAACTGCCAGATTATCTTCGATAGTTATAGCATCTACTGGACACTTCGTCTCACAGACTCCACATCCTATGCAGCCTGTTTTGCAGGCCTCTTTTACATCCTTGCCTCCACTATGAGAACTACAGTGGATAAATACTTCCTGGCCCTCTTCTACTAAAGTAAATAAGCCTTTAGGACATTCCTCCACACAGTTTCCACAGCCGGTACATTCATCAGCAATAACTTCCGGAAGTCCATTCTCATTCATCTTAATAGCATCAAACGAACAGACAGCTTCACAATCACCAAAGCCTAAACAGCCGTAGACACAGGATTTATTTCCACCACCTGCAATATCAGCTGCTTTACAGCTTTCAATTCCGCGATATTCAGAGCGGGCAAAGGTTTCTTCATCTCCGCCTTTACAGAGCAATGTAGCAATTCTACGTACTGAATCGCCGCTTTCAACTCCCATGATTTCTGCAATTTCACCTGCTACTTCACTGCCGCCTACTGGACAGCCATTTATTTCAGCATTACCATTTACTACTGCTTCAGCAAAACTACTACAGCCCGGCTCTCCACAGGCACCACAATTAGCACCAGGCAGCACCTCTTCAATCTCTTCTATTCTAGGATCTACTTCTACTGCTAATTTAGATGATGCAATTGCTAATCCACCAGCAAAAATAGCCCCCATAACTCCCATACTTGGAATTGATACTTTAAATAGACTTAAATCCACTGAATCTTCACCTCCGTATAAACGATAAAATAATTTAACAATATCTATAGTCAGATATTCTTACATAGAAAGCATACCGGAAAAGCCCATAAAGGCAATAGCCATTAGTCCGGCAATAATCAAAGTTATTGGAGCTCCCTGCAGCGGTTCAGGTACATCAGCAAACTCTAAGTTTTCCCGCATTCCGGCCATTAATACCATTGCTAATGTAAAACCAGCACCGGCGCCAAAGCCAAATACTGTACTTTCAATAAAACTATATCCCTTTAAAGGAATCAATAAAGCCATACCTAAAATTGCACAGTTAGTTGTAATTAATGGCAAGAAGATACCCAGTGTCTTATATAGCGGTTCACTGATCTTTCTGATAGCCATCTCGGTTAACTGAACAAAGGAAGCAATAATTAAAATAAAGGATACATACTGCATAAATTCCAGATGAAAGGGAACTAAAATTAAGTTCTGTACAGCCCAGACTACCATAGCGGAAGTCGTTAATACAAAGGTAGTGGCCATTCCCATACTGAAAGCAGTCGGCACCTCTTTGGATACACCTATAAATGGACAGATACCTAAGAATCTAGCTAGAATAAAGTTATTAGTAATAGCAGCCCCTACAAATAACAGTAAGAGTTCCATACTCGCTTAACCTCCTTTTATCTAAATCAAACTAGGATTATTTACTTTTAATCAAATTAAATAAACCTAACACTAATCCTAAAGTAATAAAAGCTCCACCCGGCAGCACCATAATAATCCAGGGAGTAAACCAATCACCAAAGATTTGAATTCCAAAGACACTGCCAAAACCAAAGACTTCTCTAATAATTCCTAATAAAGTTAAGGCCCAGGTAAAACCAACCCCCATACCTAATGCATCAATAGCTGATCTATGAACAGGATTTTTACCAGCAAACGCCTCTGAACGCCCTAAAATTAAACAGTTACAGACAATTAAAGGAATAAACAGCCCTAAAAAACTATGAATATTAGGCACATAGGCTGCCATTACATAATCAGCAATAGTTACAAAGGTAGCAATTACTACAATATAACTGGGAATCCGTACTTTATCCGGAATAATATTACGAAGCAGCGAATTTACAATTCCGCCCCCTAAAAGTACAAAACTAGTAGCCAAACCCATAGCAAAACCATTAACTGCAGTAGTCGTTACTGCTAAAGTAGGACACATTCCTAATAATAAAACCCAGACTGGATTTTCAGCCCATAAGCCTCTTGTGAAGTCTTTAATCAATTCTGCCATGATTATTCACCTCCACCCTCTGTAGCAGACTCAACTTTTTCAATTGTATTTTCAATAATATCAGCAACTGACTGACTAGAAATTGTCGAACCAGCAATTGCTTCTACATCTTCCTTTGCCTTAAATTCATCGGAAAACTCTTTCTCCTTAAACTGATCTTGAAACCAGGGTTCTGTCATTCTAGCTCCTAGACCAGGGGTTTCCTTATGGCTTAAGACTTTAACTGCTAATATTTTATCATTTTCTAAATCAAGACCTAACATCAATTTTATAACACTCTGAAATCCTGACCCTTCCGTCTGAATAGCTGTTCCTACTAAATTACCATTCTCATCATAGCCTTTATAGAGCTCTAAGCCATTCTTATTAACTGTTTTATACTCTTCAGATCCAGGTAAAACCTCTAGAATAGCTTCTTTCTTAGCCTGTACTTTGTGTGCTTCAATTTTAGGCTTAGTAAACACAAAGATACCTGTTAATACTGCTGCTGAAACAATCATAATGCTTGTTAAAACAATAATCATCTTTACTTTAGGATCATCTTGTGCCATTACTCAGTCACCTCCCCAAAGACCGATGGGACAGTATATCTATCGATAATTGGTACACACATATTCATCAATAGAATTGAATATAAAACTCCTTCTGGATAACCGCCAAAGATTCTAATTAAGACTAACAGAATTCCGGCGCCAACTCCAAAAATCCAGCGTCCTTTCTTAGTAATCGGCGTTGTAACCATATCAGTTGCATAGAAGAAGGCACCTATCAATACACTACCTGCTAACAGATGAAAGACAGGATCCTCACCTAAAATAGTCATAAAGACAGCAATAGTACCTAGATAACTGAGCGGAATACGCCAGTCAATATAGCCTTTATATAATAAATAAAGACCTCCCAGCAAGACTGCTAAAGCCGAAACCTCACCTAAGGAACCGCTGATTGTTCCCATGAAAAGATCATAATAAGGAGTAGCCTCTCCCTGCATCTTCATTAAGTTCAAAGGTGTCGCCTGAGCCTGAGCATCAACAAAGGGCTTCTGCCAGTTAGTCATCATTACTGGAAAGGAAGCCAATAAGAATGCTCGACCAAGTAGAGCAGGGTTAAAGTAATTATAACCTAAACCGCCAAAAATCTGTTTACCTAATATAATCGCTACCAAGGTACCAACTACTGCCATCCACAAAGGTAGTCCCGGCGGTAGACTTAGTGCTAATAATAAACCGGTTACTAAAGCACTGCCATCTTGAATCGTTACCTGAACCCCTCGCATTCTCTGAACTGCAGCTTCACCGGCCAAAGCAGTTACACAACAGGTTAGAATAACCCATAAAGCATGTAATCCAAAGGTTCTTACAGCCAAAATAGTTGCCGGCATCAAAGCTAAAACTACATTATACATAATTTTAGATACCGAATCATCATCACTAACATGTGGAGAAGATGTTACTACCAGATCTCTCTTATTACTCATCCGTAACCCTCCTATTCCTCATTTTTTCTCTGTTCAGCAGCTAACTTATCCTTACCTAATCTAATCCAGTGTAATAAAGGTATATTTGCTGGACAGACATAAGAACAGCTGCCGCATTCAATACAGTCCATAACGTTATAGTCATCCAGCTTTTCTACCATATCAACCTGGGCTACTTTAGATAAAGTAACAGGCATTAAAAAGGCTGGACAGACATCTACACATCTAGCACAGCGAATACAGTTAGAAGATTCATACTCCTCAACTTCATCTTCCTGAAAGATTAAAATACCAGATGTTCCTTTGGTAGCAGGAATATCTGTAGAATGCTGGGCTGCACCCATCATCGGTCCACCCATAATTACTTTTCCGACTTCACCTTTAAACCCTCCACATTGTTCGATCAAATCCTCAACTTTAGTTCCTAATCTAAAGACCAAATTTTGTGGATTCTGGATTCCGGAACCGGTAACTGTTACGGTTCTTTGAACTAAAGGCATACCATTCTTAATAGCATCAGTCATTGCTACGGCTGTTCCTACATTGTTAACTACCACTCCTGCATCCAACGGCAGTCCTCCGGATGGTACCTCACGACCTATACAGGCATCAATCAACTGTCGTTCTGCCCCCTGTGGATACTTAACCTCCAGGGAAATTACTTCAATATTTTCCTCATCTTCAACTGTCTTTTTCATTTCTTCTATGGCATCAGGCTTATTTACCTCAATTCCAATATAGCCCTGCTTAGCATCTGACATCTTCATAATTGCCTTCAAGCCATAGACAACTTCTTTAGACATCTCCACCATTGTTCTGTGGTCAACAGTCAAATAAGGCTCACATTCAGCCCCATTTAGAATTACTGTATCCACATTCTTATCTTCTGGAATGCTAACCTTGACATGTGATGGAAAAGTTGCTCCACCTAAACCTACAATTCCAGCTTCTTGTACAATATCTCTTAATTCCTGTGGAGATAAAGTATCAAGATCACCTTTAGGTTTAACACTCTCGTGAAGAGTATCCTGTCCATCAGAAGCAATAGTTACAGCTAAAGTCTTCTCTCCATCACCAGTAGCAACTTTACTTATATCTGTCACCTCGCCAGAAATACTGGCATGGACAGGAGCAGAAACAAAACTGTCACTATCCCCGATTTTCTGGCCTACTTTTACTTTGTCTCCCACATTGACCACTGGTTCACAAGGAGCTCCAATATGCTGTGCAAGAGGAATGACTACTTCCTCAGGCAGTTCTGCATTCTTGAGACTCTTAGAAGCAGTTGCATCCTTGTTGTAACTGGGATGAATTCCTTGTCTAAAAGTTTTTGCTTCCATTTTTTTCACCTCTTTTTCTTTAAAATTATATCTCTTCTACAAAGTTTAATGAATCCCTTTAAAAAGTTTCTAATATGATTATACATTATAATATGATTTTAATAAACACCTCCTGACATAATACTATAAATTTTAATCAATTGCAAATACATAGACTAGTAGATTACTACTTTTGTTAGTTATATAATCAATTAACCACCATCTAAATCACAGATTTAGATGGATGTTTGTTGGCTTTTTTGAATAAATTTCTAACTACTATCTTGATTATTTAATTACTAATTCCTCTATAATCTGTCCATTAACAATATGTTCCTCTATAATTCTTCGAGCACCTTCGGGAGTAATATTTCCATAAGTAACTACTTCTTGGTCAGACTCTTTAACCTCTACTATTGGTTCATAATGGCATAAACCTATACAGCCTCTTTGGTTTAAAGTAACATTATCTATTTCTTGTCTATCTAATTCTTCTGAAATTACATTTAATACTTCTCTAGCTCCAGCGGAAATTCCACAGGTGCTCATAGGAATATTAATTCTTATTTCTTCGTCATTATCCCTTAACTTCATCTCCTCTTTGGCTTGCTGTCTTATTTTATCTAGCTCTTCTAGCGATTTCATAAATCCATTACCTCCTAATGATAGATAAGTTACTATTATGATGTGTTTTAAATATTTTCTTTATGCAGCTGTATAGTAGCTTCAAGCTTAGTTCCTACTCCTACTTCGGATTCTATATTTAACTCATCAGACCAGCGCTGAATATTAGCAAGCCCCATTCCAGCTCCAAAGCCTAATTCACGTATATGATCAGAAGCAGTAGAATATCCTGGCTGCATAGCTAAATCAATATCCTCAATACCTGCACCTTCATCTTCTACTACTACATCAATCTCTTCAGGAGTAACTTCAGCCATTACCTGGCCCCGTTCAGCATGAATAACTACATTCATCTCTGCTTCATAGGTTATAACTGCTGCTTTTCTGATGACAATAGGAGATAAATTCATCTGTTCTAGTAAACTTTTGATTCTGGTAGACGCTTCACCTGAATTTTGGAAATCACCACCTTCAATCTCCATTTCCACCTGTATTTTTTCTCCGATACCGTCGTCATTTTCGCCTTGTTCAACTAATTCTCTCTTCTTTACTTCTTTTAACAATTTGCTGGTAATATCGCCTGGAGTAATAATGCCCTGTAGTCTATTACTGCTGTCTATCACCGGTAGGCGACCGTATTGATGCTTTTTAAATTTTCGCAGTGCCTCTGTAATCGTTACATTAGGAGTAATAGTTATTAAATCTGTACTCATTAAATCAATAAGCTTTTCGTCTAATTTATCTTCCTCTAGAGCTGTAACAATATCATCGATACTGATAATTCCTACTAATTCTTGATCATCATTAATAATAGGAATCCCTGAAATCTTTCTTAACCGCATAATCTCTTTAGCATTCTTTATTTTATGACCAGGATTTAAAGTAATTACATCATCAACCATAATATCCTTAACTGTAAGATCTACAGCTAGTTCTTCAATAAACTCCGGACTCAAACCAGCCTTCTCCAACTTAAACTTCCTCCTTAATTTCTTCTTCAGCTAATCCTGCTCTATATAATAAACCGCAGGCTTTATATAAAGAATAATCAGTAGAAAGTAAGGCAATGTTATTCTTCTGGGCTAACTTTATTGTCTCCTTATTGGGATTTTTACCTCTAACAAAGACAATAGCTGCTAAATTCAGCATATCAGCAGTTCTAATTACCTGGGGTTTAGTTAAACCGGTTAATAGTAAAGTATTTTCTTCAGTAAAGGTTAATACATCGCTCATCAAATCTGCACCGCAAGCAGTTACAATATCTAAATCCAGCTTGGTATCACCATATACAATTTCAGCATCTATAGCCTCTTTAATATCTTTTAATTTCATCTTCTGCCTCCCTCAGACTACAGACATTGTGAAAAGTTTCATTATATTATTATATACAATAATAACTTTCTAATTCCTTTTTTTTCGGCCAACAAAAAAATAAGCCCCACCTGTAGATGGGATAGAAATATATTAATGACTGATAAAGACTGGAAAGCCATCCTGTTTTAATTTTTCACCTAAATCCCTGGCTTTCTTTTCTTTCTTAAATGCTCCTACCTGCACTTTATAAGGATTTTGGGAAGTAATATAAGCTGAATAACCTTTAGTCTTAAGTTTTTCTACTAAGCCTTTGGCATTATCATGATTATCAAAGGCTCCAACCTGAACTACAAATAGATTATTAGTGCTGTCTTGTTTAACTTCAGGCTGGCTCTGCATTGTTGAATCTGCTGTTGAGTTCTGATTAGATTGGTCTTGGATAGCCTCATCAGAAAGAGCACTACTAGAGTTTGATTCTAATTCTGAAGTATCAAGCTTTTCTTCAGAAACCACTTTTTCGCTTGAAACATTCTCGATACCATCCTCTGGAGCAGTTACATACTGAATCATCCAGTTACCTAAAAAGTAACCAACTACAGCAGCCAACAGAGACATAGTGATAACCATTGCCGCCAGGGAAAAACCTGACTTCAATTTCGGTCGATCAAACTTCATAATCACCACTTCCTTTACTAAAATTTTAGTCATTAACTCAACAAATTTCCAGCCAATTTGTTACTAGAATACTATGCGGCTACAGTTTAGTTTATTATATTTTTTACTAAAAACTTTCTAGCTTCCGCAATAGTATAGAGTGAACCGCTAATACTGATTAAATCAGCTGGAGCTGCTATCTCTATAGCTTGCTGGGCTGCTTGGGCTACTTTAGGAACAACTTCTACATCTTTACCTCTATCCTCCAATACTTTGGCTACTTCATAAGGATCGGAGGCCCGTTTATTTGTATTTTTAGTAAGGATTATCTTATCAGCCAGTGGAGTGAGAATATCCAGCATCTGCTCGATATCTTTATCAGCCAGAATCCCTAAGACTAAAATTAATTCTTCATAATCCAGATCCTCTTTAATCACCCGGCCAAGCTCTTTGGCACCGGCAGGGTTGTGGGCACCATCAAGAATAACTAACGGATTCTCGCCTAAAAGCTCTAATCTACCAGGCCATGTTAGATCCTTCAGTCCCTGCTGAATATCCTCTGTAGTAACTTCAAAAGAAGTGGGTAGAGCTTCTATAACGCCTAAAGCTACTTTTAAATTCTGCTGCTGGTATCTGCCTAATAAGTCAAGCTGGAGCTTACCATAATCCTGCTTACCCTTAGCTTTAAAGCTTTGACCTCTTAAATCTTTATCCAATCTTTCAACTTCTATCTCTTGATTAACATCTATCATCTCGACCTCTTTTTTAGTAGAGATCTCTCTTAACTTATCCAGAGCAGCTTCATTCTTGACACCGGTTACTAGCTTTCCACCCTGATTTACAATTCCGCCTTTTTCGGCTGCTATTTCAGCTATGGTATCACCTAGATACTCTGTATGCTCCCGGCTGATATTGGTAACAGCAGCTGCTATATTATCTGCCAGATTGGTCGCATCTAACCGACCGCCTAATCCAACCTCCATTACTGCAACATCTACTTCCTCTTGGGCAAAGTATTTAAAGGCTATAGCTGTAACTACCTCAAAGAAAGTAGGATGGCCTAAGCCCTGCTCTTCAATCTTCTTTATGTAGGGCTTTACCTCTTTAGTTAATCTCTCTAAAGCTTCAGGCTCCATATACTCACCATTAATCCGCATTCGTTCATAGAAGGAGACTATTTCCGGTGAATTATAGGTTCCTACTTTATATCCAGCAGCCGCTAGAATAGAACTGATCATTACTGAAGTTGATCCTTTTCCATTGGAACCGCCGACTTGAATAACATTAATTTCATTTTGAGGGTTATCAAGATAGTCTAACAGAACTTCTATTCTCTCTAATCCAGGTTTAACGCCGAATTTATCCAGTTTATTAAGATATTCTACTGCATCTTTCATAGTAGATTTCTCCTCTCTTTAATCTTTTTGTCCTCTTCTGAGTCTTTAGAATGCTCAGTCATCGTCCCTTTCTAACTAATTTAATACTTCTCGATAGTTGTTTAAATACCTTCACTCTCTTATTCTAATATTTTAAAAAGATAATCCCCTGCCAAAACGCACCGCTAACCCTATATTAGATGAAGTCAGAATTAATCTATTAATTCCAAATACAAATCTAAACTCCTATTTAATGCCTCTCTTATTATCTTAATAAAATCTTCATAATCATCTGTAGTATGAGCCTTATCTAATGTTTCATAATAACTTGCTCTATCATCATTTCTGATAATAACTGGAGGATATCCGTTTTTCATAAGTTCAAAGTTTAATAATAATCTTGCTGTTCTACCATTACCATCAATGAATGGATGAATCTTTAGTGAACTACTCGGCATTGAAATACCGAGCTTCATGGTCGCCTGCTTTTATGGGAGTTACCCGTAACATCAAGCAAGTTACCCAATCGGCGTGTCCAACGCCAATACTCCTATCCAGTTAATACTGGACTTGGAGTTACTTTTAAGCTGCAAATTGATGATCATTCCAGCTATATTTAACTGGATTTGATAAACCTTTAACCTGCAAAGTAATATCTTTTCCTTTACGTCGCTGCTGTAAGTATTTGCGTAAGATATTAAATGAACCTACACTATCGGCATTAAAGGCTTGATTATTATTTTTGTCTACATATAATCCGCGTTTAATACGATTAGACTTATCGGCATATTTTTTAGTTACTTTTTTACTGTAAGGGCTGCATTGGCTAGTATATTTCTCACTTTTCTTAATTAAAGTAATCCCCTGTAAGTTAAGTTTATACTCCAATTGATGATAAATAATATCAAAAGGTAGTTTATGGAGTTTTTGGTTGTTCTGTTTGCCTAAGTTAGCATCATCACGAATATTTTTAATATCACCAATAATTACTCTAGATATATTATTTTCAATACAGTAATTAACTACTTTTTAGTAGCACTATGGATTAAATGAAAAAGCTGCTTGCGTCGTTTTTTTATATAATTGTTGGATACGTTTAGAAGTCTTTTTACCTTGACCATTCAAAATAGATTGATAATGTTTGATTTTTTTATCAAAATAACGATTAATAGCTAAATATTGTCCACCGTCAATAATAAAGCTTTCCTGATTTTGATTACTGTAACAAGTCATTAGATTATTAATGCCTAGATCAATACTTAAATAATTACCGTTATCTTCTTTAATAGTAGGAGTATCTACTTTATAAGTTAAGATTACCTTATAAGTATCATCGCTTAAAGGTTTAAACTCAATTCTAGTAGTTGAATTAAGAACATCTCTATTACTGGATAACAGCTCATTAGGCACTCTTATCCATAAGAATTTGTTGGTAATAGAGTATTCCTCTTTTAGATACTTTTTTAACTGTTTAGGAATAGATAATCTTAACTTACCATCAATAATTTTAAAGCCATTATTGAGATAACGGAAGTTAAACTTACCGTCTTTAGGTTTATAGTTAGGTGAATTAGGATTGCCATTGTATTTATTCGGGTTGTTTTGATAATCTTCAATGCTCTGATAAAAACTATCCCAGTTATCAGCTAAAATTTTAAGTGTTTCCTGTGCTGTTTGAGAAGGTAAATTTTTATACCAAAAATTTTCTTTTAATTGCTTTTTTTGTTTATACCAATCAGGATACTCTTTATCACTATCTTTAGACCAATTTTTACGTTGATAATTGCCGATATTATATAACCTAGCACTAGCATAAGCTAAACAACCTAATATAATTTGTTGGGTTTGATTAGGTTTATGAATAAAATATTTAGCTAACTTCAATTAGCTCACCTCCTTTCAATATTATATAAATATTATTATTTAGATTTTTGATTTTCAATATATTGTTTAACCGTATCCTTAGAGATATTACCTACAGTTTCTAGATAATAAGATTTATTCCATAAGTGTCCTTTATATAACTGCTCTTTTAATTTAGGGAATTCTTTTAATAATAATCTACCGCTTCTGGCATGAATTAAATTATTTTGGTTGCTCAATTGTTATCACCTCTCACATATAGTATATCATATATTGATTTTAATATCAAGTATATCAAAAGTTAAAGCAATTACACATGGTTTAAAAACAAGTAAAAAATAACCTATTCTTTAATATTGAATCAAAGAATAGGTTAGTAAATTCATCACCCATATAAATAAGGGTGGGTTCTTTACTTTTTGTCCTAAACAAAAACCACAAGTAGTTATTGAAGCTACAGGCAGCTTCTCCAAACCCATTAAATCTTTCTTTATGGAATTAGGTTATCTTAATTAAAATTTAGGAGTATGGATGACTAACTTTATTTATTCCAAATAATAAAATCATAAATGGTGTGGCTGCTATTAGATAAATTAAAAAAGGAGCATCTTCAACAAACAAATAAATTGCTAACGCTAATAAAATAACTAAAACAGAAATAGAACTCTTCTTTTTGTCGATAAATTTCTTATTGATTGCTTTTATAGACAAATAGCTAGCAAGATAAAACATTATAAAAGATATTAAATCAAATATTATTTGATTTAAGGTTAAATTTTCATGTGCTCCCACTAATAAACTAATAGATAATATAAGAAATATTATTATCCCAGCAGAAATAATAATACTTTTTCTACCAATATCTAATTTTGAAAAACTTAGTTTTTCCTTTTGTTTATCAAATTTATCATCATAAAGTTTAAGCCCTATAAACAGAATTATAATAGAAGAAATAAACAAAAATATCCCAAGTCCATAATCAGCATTACGATGAAAATATGGGCTAATCATTAATTTAAGTATCCCGAATGTAATAGTACCACCCCAAAATAAAATAATATTCATTTTACTTATTTTTTTATCTCTTAAAGCTTTAATTAAAAAGTACAAATAAATAAAAGAGACAAAAAATACTCCTTGATGTTGAAATCCTTGTGCTACAAATCCTTCCTCTGCTAATCTAGCATCTCTTGCTAAATCTCCTACTGTATCTCCTGAGCTTTGTATTGATCCTGGTGAAGTCCACTCCATAAATAAAGAAGTACAAGCAATAATTATCGCAACTAAAATAATGACTTTCCCTAAATTGGATTTCCAACTATTAGATTTATTCTTAAAAATTCTAATCATCTCCTTATATTTTCTTCAAAACTGTCTTATCAAAAAAATGAAAAAATAAATCAATATTTAATATAATACTTTTAAATTAATAAAACTCATCCCCCCCTAAAAAATAATACTATCACAGTCCCATTTCTGATAACTCTGATATTTACGACACCTTTCTTGCATCTTTAATGTCGCAAATATCTATTATAGATTAAGACTACTTTTTTGAAGTTAACCAACACTTTAAGCTTGTCCTATTAAATTATTACAACATGAAAGATAATCTTCCTTTAAGAAATATTCCATTGCTACAAAATTATTTCGAAAAGTGAATCTTGCAGCAAAATCCGGGAATGAAACTGCCATCAACTATGTTATTACAGTGCGTTACTCAGCCGGGGAAGTTTCACCGTTCCAGTCTGAAACAACCCCGGCTGTGATTCCATAACCACAAATAAAATTTTACGCAACTATAGTTGATATATTTCAAAAAGCAACTTAAAGCAGCCCCAAAAGAAAAAATGATTAACATATAAAGCAGAAATTTTAAGCCCTAGATCTAGATTATAATTTATTGCTAACTAATGAGGGCTGATTTCGGCAGCGTTTGAAATATATCAACTCTCAACAGCAGTAATATTCCAATAAAGCTGAGCTTATGAATTATCAGCCAAGCTCTCCTCTACTATCTGAATCTCCTCATCGCTTAAGCCATATAGATCATACACCATCTGATCTATCTCTCTGTCAGTAACCTCTATCTTCTCTTCTAGGTCAGCAATCTCCTGCTGGAGATCATTCCATTCATTGACTACCTTCCGCACTACCTGATACTTATGATAATCAGGAATCTCTATCTGCAAGACCCGCTTGACCAGCCCGCCGCTGAAGTCATTTGCTTCCTCTAACTGCTGGTCAGTGAGATTCTCTAGATAATACTTGATATACCGGCGCTGATACTTATCCTCTACTTCAAACTTCATCAACTCATACTGACCGCTGCTGGATTTATCGGCATAGATAGTTAAAATAGTATCATTGACCGTAACGGTCATATTTCTAACTTTGCGGGCTCGTCCAGAATAAATTTTATTGTAGAAGCCGTCTTCTTCTACTATATCTCCAAGCTGCGGACCTGATTTTGAAGTGTATTTGTTGATTAGACTTATGAATTCAATCTGCTGTAACTGATTTAATTTCTTTTTACCCTCAATCATGAAATTAGCTTTATCAATGAAAGGCTTTTGTTTTTCTTGAATTATCTTTGGAATAGGTAGTTTTTTAATATAAATAGAAAATCCTCTTGAAGCACCAGAACCTAATTGCGAAGAAATCAACTTATAGTAAAAATTAATTAATTTTGAATTAAGAATTGCTAAAAGATATTTATTACCACTATTTATAAAATAAACTGTATTATTAAAATATATATTCTCAGAATCATAACAAAACATTAAACGATCTGAAATATCTCTATATATAATTTTTTCTTCTTCAAAATCATCATAATAATCACAACCTCTTAAATTCCACCAATTCTTTCCTTGATCATATCTTTTTTTAGCATCAGTTTTAAATTGTTTTAAATACTCATATATATGAGGATATTCATTTGGAATATCGATATCATAACCAGTTAATAATAAATATAAATTATTGAAGTTAAATTTATATCTGCGTATATCTCTTCCTCGAAGTAAAGGTTTAATTATTTCTTCATTTTGTTGATCTTTAGAAATTAACTCATTTTTTAATTCTTCATCAATAATAAAAGCTTTATTTAAACCAGTTTTAATACCAAACTTTATATCTAAGTTCCATTTTTCTAATTGGTCTCCTTTTTCTTCTAATATTTCCTTCAAATTAAATTCTTTTTTAGTCATAAAACTCCAATTATTAACACTAAGACTTCTTCGAGGTACTACATGATTTTTATTATAATTAATCAAATAGTCATCTTGATTTACACTTTTTTTAATTATTATTACACATGGATCAACAGTAGCATCTCTAAAAACATTTTCATCTGTATAATCAATATATTCTTCAATCTGATAATTCAAAAGATACTCTCGTAATTCTTTACCATATTTAGCCCTAGTAAACTTATTAGAAACTATAAAAGAAAAATATCCATCTTCATCTAGTAATTCAATTCCTCGTTCAAAAAAGTAACAATATAAATCAGCAGTACCATTATAAACTTCGTAATTATCTTTTAAATATGGCTTCATCCACTTAATCTGTTCATGTCTCACATATGGAGGATTTCCCACAACTACATCAAAGCCGCCGTCATCCATAATCTCAGGAAACTCATCTTCCCAATCAAAAGCCTTCTCACCAGCTACTTCCGGATCATCAATTAAAGAATTACCGCACTTAATATTATCATCCAAATTAGTCAGCGGCTGATTCTTATTGGCAGTCTTCAGCCAAAGCGAAAGCTTTGTAATTTCAACGGAAGATTCATTGATATCCACGCCGTAAATATTATTCTTCAGAATATCCTTATGTAGCGACTCTAAACCGAAGATGCTGCGCTGGCCTTCCTGTAAGCGGTCAATCTGCTCATAAATCCACTGATACTCTTTAAGTAAAAAGTCAAAGGCTTGATTTAAGAAGGCTCCGGAACCACAAGCCGGATCTAAGACTTTCACTTCCTTTAACCGCTCTTCATACTCATGGTAGAACTCCAGATGCTTCTTCTTATACTTACCTTCTAGCTGTGGCGTATCGGCCTCTTCTATATCCGGCAGTTCATTCTCGCCCAATTCCCGGCGGATATCCTCTAGGTACTTACCGACGGAGTTCTCAACGATATATTTAGTGATATACTCCGGCGTATAGTAGATACCGTCCTTTTTACGCTTCGATTCCTGCCGGTCATAATCATCATTCTGAATATCAGCCTTAATCTCCTCAATATCCGAAATAGACTGTTCAAAGACATGGCCCAAGATATTAACATCCAGCTCACTGTCAAAGTCATAGGCCGAAATCTCATCGATAACCGTAAAGAAGTCATTCTTGATTACCAAACTATCCAGCACTTCATCCGGTTTAAATAGCCCACCGTTATAGGCATTGATATTATGCTGCTCACTTCCTGTATCTATCGCCCGAAAGACACCCTTAATCTCCTGCCAGACTGTAACCTCACTAAAACTATAGGAATCCGTACCGCGGTCAATAGCCTTATGGAGTATCTCAGCCGGCAGCAGTCCTAAATCTTCACAGAAACAGATAAAGATAATCCGATCCAGAAACTTCTGAGCCTTATCCAAGAGTAAATCCTCTTCATAATCAGAATTATTCTCCTTTAGATGTTCAAAGAGTTCCACTCTTGTCTCCTTATAGAGATTATAAAACTCTACCGAGATATTCTCCTCCTGCTGTTCTGTCTCTTCGCTCAACTGCTGAGTCATACTCTTACCCTGCTTGCTCAACAGATTATTCCGGGATAATAGGAGATGAAACTTCTTAAAGTTCTCCTCCTGATCCAGTTCATCAACCCGAAATACTTCATAATGGCCCTGACCGCGGATTACTGTATATAGCCTAATCTCAATCATATTTGAGACAATAACCCATTTACAGCCGTCATACTTACTGGCATAACCAAAAGCCTGCTCTACTGGCGTGCCGTAATATTTACCTGACCGCTTCTGCTGCTTATCAAGGCTGGTCTTAGGCCCTTTCAGTTCAATTACCGCTTCAGTACTTCCATCTTCCTCCTGATGATAAAATCCTAAGCTGCCGTCAGGTTTAGTAGCATCCACTTCAGTTGATGGTTCAATTTCGAGAGTATATTCACCATCTCCATCAGCCTCTGTCATATCTCGATAGCCCAGCACAATACCGAAGATTCCCTTAAGAAAAGAAGCCTGCAGTCTCTCTTCATTGGCACCGATAATTGATTTGAGATTCCGCTTCCAGCTTCTAATAGTATCAAGTTTATCCTCATAATCAGGAATTGAATGATTCTTAAGCTGCGTCTGCAATACTTGTTTATTAAATAAATCCGCCACTGGTATTTCCTCCCTCTCCTACATTTATTATCTATGATTTACTTCTGTACTCAAATTAAATTTCCCTGCGAAAAATATCCAACACAGAAAAAAACCGTTCTAGCCAAATTAAACTAGAACGGTTGAACAAAATTCACTAAAGATTAATTTTCTATTTTAAGAATCTTTCGGTTCATTCTTTAATGATTTATAAGCCGGTCTTATAACCTTTTCATCACTGACAAGTTGCTCAATTCTATGAGCACACCAACTTGCTACTCTGGCAGTAGCAAATAATGGAGTATATAATTCCTTAGGTATATTCAAAAGATCGTAGACAAAGCCTGAATATAAATCTACATTAGCACATATATTTGTATCTCCTCTAAGCTCTTTAAAAATTTCTTTTGTTAATCTTTCAATATTACTATAGAGATTAAATTCATTCATTCTTCCCTTTTCTTTAGCCAATTCTGCAGCCTTTTCTTTTAAGATTACCGCTCTAGGGTCTGATTTAGTATAAACCGCATGTCCCATACCATAAATTAAACCTTCTTTATCAAAAACTTCTTTTTTCAATATTTTCATTAAATAATCTTTTAATTGGGCTTCATCAGTATAATCATCAATATTCTGTTGAATATTTTTAATCATTTTCCTTACTCTTAAATTTGCACCGCCATGTTTAGCTCCCTTCAGACTACCTACCGCAGCTCCTACTGCTGAATAAGTATCAGTTCCACTTGACGAAACAACATGAGTTGTAAAGGCAGAATTATTTCCTCCGCCGTGTTCTGCATGTAATACCAATAACAGATCAAGAGTATCAGCTTCTAATTTAGTATAAGAGTTATCTGCCCTGATCATATGCAGAATATTTTTCGCTGTTCCAATCCCTTTTTTAGGATTATGTAGATACAGACTTTGATCATCAAAATAATGAGCCTTTGCCTGATAGCCATAAGAAATAATTGTCGGAAATCTAGCAATTAATTTTATACTCTGAAGTAAGATTTTGTCTATTTCTAAAGTATCAGGATCTTCATCATGAGAATATAAAGCCAGTATACTTCTCTGTAGTTTATTCATAACATCATTACTTGGACTCTTTAAAATCATATTTTCAGTAAACTGGGGAGGTAACTTTCTATAGTTATCCAGAACTTCATTAAAATTATTTATTTCATCTTCGGATGGAAGTTCCCCAAATAATAATAAATATATTGTATTCTCAAATCCAAGCTCACTAATATTCTCTACTAAATCCTCAATCTCTAAATTTCTATAAAACAGCTTTCCTTCCATAGGTGTTTTTTCTCCATTAACATATTTATACCCATGTACAGAACCAATCTTGGTAAAACCCACAACAACTCCTGTTCCGTCAGAATTTCTTAATCCCTGCTTAATATCGTACTTATCATAGTAATCCTCGGAAATTGTATTAACCCTTTCTGCCTGCTTAGAAACTTCTTCTAACCACTTATTAATTTCCATTATTTTACCCCCAAATTTTTAAAACTATTTTAATTTTACCACAACTTATATCATTTAACAAGGTGAACCTCCTCACAAAATCAAGCCTTTGAGATATTTTCTCCTTATGTTTAAACTGCCGTTTACACCAAACAACCATAGAAAAAACCGTTCTAGTGAATTCACTAGAACGGTTAGATAATACCTGATATTATCTCAGCTGTTCATCTCATTACTCCACTTCATACAGGCTATTGCCTTCGGCATCTATTACCACCAGTACCGGTAGATCTTCTACCTCTAACCTTCTTACTGCCTCTGTTCCCAAGTCATCATAGGCTATTACTTCTGCTTCTTTAATCCTCTGAGCTATCAAAGCTGCTGCTCCGCCAATTGCCCCAAAATAGACTGCTCCTTCTTCTTTCATAGCTTCTACTACCTCGTCATTGCGGTATCCTTTACCGATCATCCCTCGCAGACCCTCTTTGATTAATCTCGGAGCAAAGGGGTCCATGCGATAACTTGTCGTCGGTCCCGCAGAACCGATAGGCTTACCCGGCTTAGCCGGTGCAGGCCCTACATAATAGATAACCTGACCATCTATTTCAAAAGGCATATCTTTATCTGAGTCTAAAGCATCTACCAGGCGAGCATGGGCTGCATCGCGGGCTGTATAGACTGTTCCTGAAATAAGCACTGTATCTCCTGCTTCTAACTCTCTTACTTTCTCTTCTGTCAATGGAGTTTCTAATCGAATCTCGCTCATCTTTTTAGCCTCCTTTTAACCCAAGGTCCGTTCTTTATGTCTAGTCACATGGCAGTTTATATTAACTGCTACCGGCAAGCCAGCAATATGCGTCGGATAGGTCTCAACATTAACTGCTAAGGCTGTCGTCTTACCGCCAAAGCCCTGCGGGCCGATATTCAATTCATTTACTTTCTCCAACAGCTCTGTTTCCAAGTCAGCTATATTCTCTTCTTCACTTGCCTCTCCAACTGGTCTCAATAGTGACTTCTTAGCTAGGAATGCCGCTTTTTCGAAGGTACCGCCGATTCCTACACCTACTACTACCGGCGGACAAGGATTAGGGCCGGCTTCTTTAACTGTCTGAACTACAAAGTCTTTAACTCCCTCAACTCCATCGGCAGGCTTTAACATCTTAATCTGGCTCATATTCTCACTGCCAAAGCCTTTAGGAGCTACTGTCAGCTTCAATTTATCGCCAGGTACTATCTCCGTATGGATTACTGCCGGAGTATTATCACCAGTATTCTCCCGCTCTAATGGGCCATCTACTACTGATTTACGTAAGTAACCATCTTTATATCCTTTGCTGACTCCTTTATTGATAGCTTCAGTTAAATCTCCACCTTCTATCTCGGCATCCTGACCCAACTCAACAAATACAACAGTCATGCCTGTATCTTGACAGATAGGCATCTTCTCTTCTTTAGCAATTTCAGCATTTTCAATTAATCTTTCTAATATCTCTTGGGCTACTGGAGAATCTTCTCTCTCAAGTGCCTGATGGTAACTTTCAATTATGTCATCACCAAGAATAAAATTCGCTTCCATACACATTTCTGCTACTGCATCTGTAATTTCATTCACATTAATTGACACTACTATCCTGCCTCCTTATATCTTCTTTTAAATCATTTCACTCAGAATTTACTTATTCAATTGTTTGGGTCACCATCTCTGCTTCTACTTCAATCTGACTGCTGTTTTCTTGATCAGATGCATAATCAACAATTCTTTGGGCCAATATCTCAGTACAGTCCATATAATCAATTTCTGAATCTAACTTATCCTTTATGAGCGGAAGTTCAGTGCAGCCTAGAATAACTACTGAAACTCCTTGCTTTTTCATTTCAGCCAAAAGATTATTCACTGACTGAAACTTAATATCATCAAAACCTTCCTTTACCTTATATATTACATCATATACTGCTTCTTTGCCACTCTCATCTGGAGTAATCAAATTTACTCCAGATTCTTGTAAGACCTTCTCATAAATCCCAACCTGATAAGTCCCAGTAGTTGCTAACAATCCTACTTTAGAATCATTTCCGTATTTTCTATCTACCTCTGCAGCAACTTCTTCAATCATATTAAGAAAGGGAATATCCATATATCTTACTACTTCATCATAAAAGTAATGAGCTGTATTACAGGGCATAGCTAAATAATCAGCCCCAAGCTGTTGAAGCTTAATTGCCCCTTTTATAAGATGTGGCGTTAGATCTTCACCATCTCCTAGTATATATTCTGTTCTATCAGGAATCTGGGGATTATTATTTATAAGAGCCTGAATATGGTCCTGATCACACTCAGCATCAGTGAAATTAATCACTTTCTGAAATAAATTTACTGTTGCCTGTGGCCCCATTCCTCCTAAAATTCCTACAGTCTTTTTCATGTTTATCAGTCCCTTTCTTATGCTTCCTTAGGTAATAACTGCTTACCTGCAATTCCCGGCTCTGTCATTTCAACTGGATTCAATATCTGGGATAACTTCTCTTCATCCATAATATCCTCTTCTAAAATAATCTCTTTAACAGGTCGATCCTCTCTTAGAGATTTCTTAGCAACTTCACAGGCCTTAGCATAGCCAATATGAGGATTAAGTGCTGTCACAACACCTACACTGCGGTCAACAAACTCCTCACATCGTTCTTTATTAACTGTAATATCCTTGATACACTTTTCAGCAAATATCCTATTTACATTAGTCAAAATATTAATTGACTGTAATAGATTAAAGACTATTACCGGTACCATTACATTTAACTCCAACTGCCCTGCCTCGGAAGCTAAAGTAATTGTCTGATCATTACCCAACACCTGAAAAGAAGCCTGATTTACCATTTCCGGAATCACCGGATTAACCTTTCCCGGCATAATTGATGATCCCGGCTGGACTGCTGGAAGATTAATCTCATTTAATCCTGCCTTTGGACCAGAATCTAATAGTCTAAGATCATTAGCTATCTTGGATAGACTGCTAGCAAAAGTCTTTAATCGTCCAGATACTTCAACAAAGATATCAGTGTTCTGAGTACCATCAATTAGATTATCAGTTGATTCCAATTTTAAACCTGTACTCTTTCTTAACTCCTTAATAGCCAGTTCAATATACTTAGGATCAGCATTTAAACCGGTTCCTACGGCCGTGGCTCCTAAATTAATTTCTGTTAAATCATTTCTAACTTCCTTAATTCGATCAATAAAACGTTCAACTGTTTTTCGATAAGCACCAAATTCCTGTCCTAATCTGATCGGTACTGCATCCTGCAGCTGAGTTCGTCCCATTTTAAGTACATCATCAAACTCTTCTTCTTTCTGGATCAACCTCTTATCCAATAAATTTGTAGCTTCAATTAAGCCGTCAATCTTTCTAAGAGTAGCTATTCTAATTGCAGTAGGTATTACATCATTAGTTGATTGGGCCATATTTACATCAGTATTAGGATGTACTCGATCATAATCGCCTTTCTCATATCCTAGAATCTCCAATGCTCTGTTAGCAATTATCTCATTAATATTCATATTAATAGAGGTACCTGCTCCACCCTGAACCGAATCCAGAATAACCTCATCATCAAACTTTCCTTCTCTTACTTCTTCAGCAGCCTGTATAATTGCCTTTGCTTTCTCCTTACCAAGATACCCCAGATTCATATTTGCTGTAGTTACTGCTTTCTTGACTACTCCCAACGCATGAATTAATTCTGATGAAATAGAAACTCCAGTCACCATAAAGTTCTGGGCTGCTCTCTTACTCTGAACTCCATAATATGCTTCATCCTCAATCTCCATTTCTCCTAAAAAATCCTTTTCAATTCTTGACATTGTTAATCCCCTCCTAATAATTTTTTATAATCCTCTAAGCCATCAATTCTTTAGCCTGCTCTAATTCCGTTTCATAATCAAGCTCAATCCGTGCTACCCCACTCTCAACTGCTGCCTGGGCTACAGCTGCAGCTACATAAGGTCCTACTCGTTCATCAAAAGGCTTAGGAATTACATAATCAGCTGTTAACTCCTCCTCGGAGACAAGTTCAGCCAAGGCATAAGAAGCTGCCACCTTCATCTCTTCATTTATATCTTTAGCCCTTACATCCAAGGCTCCGCGGAAGAGCCCAGGAAAGGCCATAACATTATTAACCTGATTAGGATAATCAGAACGGCCAGTACCTACTATCTTTGCTCCTGCAGCAAAAGCATCTTCAGGCCAGATCTCAGGTTCAGGATTGGCCATAGGGAAGATAATAGGATCATCAGCCATCTTCCGTACCATCTCTTTTTTCAACACGCCGGCTACTGAAACGCCAATAAAGACATCTGCTCCTTTAATTACCTGACTTAAACTTCCTTTTTCATTTTCAGGATTGGTTAATCTAGCCAACTCCTCTTGACTTTCAGTCAAACTATCCTGTCCTTCATAGATAGCTCCCTCTTTATCAACAACAATCACTTCTCCAATTCCTTCTGCCAATAATAGTTTAGTAACACTTGTCCCTGCTGCGCCGGCTCCATTGACAATTACTCTAACATCCTCTTTTTCTTTACCTACCAGCTTTAAAGAATTTATTAAGCCAGCCAGAACAATTATAGCTGTTCCATGCTGATCATCATGGAAAACCGGGATATCCAACTCTTCTTTAAGCCGCTTTTCAATATAGAAACATTCTGGTGATTTGATATCTTCTAAATTAATACCGCCAAAGGTCGTCGCCATACGTTTAACCGTCTCAATCAATTTGTCTGGATCTTCTTCATCTAAACAGATTGGAAAGGCATCTACTCCTCCAAATTCTTTAAATAGTACTGATTTTCCTTCCATTACCGGCATAGATGCTTCGCTTCCTATATCACCCAATCCCAATACTGCACTACCATTGCTGACCACAGCTACAAAATTGGACTTATTTGTATAATCAAATATCTTCTCTCTATCATCTTTAATCTCAAGACAGGGCTCAGCTACCCCTGGTGAATAAGCTAAAGATAAATCATCTTCAGTCTCAACTTTGACTTTTGTATCTACCTTTAATTTTCCCTGATTATCTTCATGTAAGTCTAATGCTTTCTCTTTTAAACTCATTCTATATCCTCCTTTTATCTGCTTTTAAAATTACTTTACTATTTTATAATTGCATATTCCATACCAGAATATCCTAATGAAACTTTTTCATTTCAAAAAATAATTAAATCCCATTTTTTACTGTTCTTATGCTCTAAAGCAACCATTAATTTTAATATTTGATAATAAAAGTAAATAAATTATCGGTTTTAATCGCTTGAAGCTTCCCCAATATCCCCCAATTACTATTTTAGATTACCCATTTTACCACTTGAAAATTTACTGCATAAAAATAAGCTCAGGCCTTAAGGCCTGAGCTTATTTTAACAGCTATTTTCTATTTTTCTTCAACGCTCATATCTCCAAATATAGGAGTTTCCATAAAACACTTAACGTCACTCAAATTATTAAAGTTTCCTAACGCCCACATTAATTTACCAACTATTGCTTCAGTATTCATATCACCAGTAATTATTGCTTTATTATGCTCTGCTAAATCTCGCCCCACTTCATAAACACCTAAATTAACTCCCTCTTCAACACACTGCGTTGTTACTGCAACGACAACCCCAGCCTCAATAACCTCTTTTACTTTAGAAACAATATTATAATCCTCTAAATTTGGAATACCACCAAGCCCAAAAGTTTCAATAACTAGTCCTTTATAATTTTCTTTTATAAAATCAAAGATATCAGGATCAATACCAGGATAAAGTTTTAAAACAAATACATCTGTACATAGATCAGTTCTTAATCTAAAAGGTTCACTTGGATCAATATTCATTATTTCATATTCATTCTCATACTCATTTCCCCTGCTATCTCCATTATATGTAATTTTACCCAACTTAATAGAAGCTACATAAGGTCTATTTATACTCTCAAAAGCATTCATGCTTTTACTTCTCATCTTTATTGCTCTTGTTCCATTAATTATTTTGCCATCAAATGCTACAAATATTCCTGGAACTCCTTCAAGAGCAAATCTTACAGCATCTGAAATATTCTTTTTGGCATCTGTATAAGGTTGGCCTATTGCAACTTGAGAACCTGTAACAACAACCGGTTTTTTAATATTAGACAACATATATGTTAATAATGATGAAGTATATCCCATCGTATCAGTACCATGAGTTACCACAAATCCATCATAATCATCATAATTTTCAAAGACTGTTTCAGCTATCTTCTTTACTGAAGTAGGTCTCATATTTGTACTATCTATATTCATAACTAACTTTCCATTTATATCACAAAGATCCCTGATCTCAGGTATATGAGCTAATAATTCCTCAGCATCAAAAGAAGGCTCTAATCCATTATCCCCTTCAGAAGAAGCAATAGTTCCTCCAGTTGTAATGAAAAGTATTTTCTTCATAATTATCCCTCCATAACTTATGAAATTATATTGATATTATGTGTCACTTTCCATTTGTAGCTAATATAGTTTCTTTCATGATATTGCAGATTATAGTCAACAAATCTCTTACGCTTGCCACTCATTCGGCGTCCTGCCTCATTCGTTCTCAAAAACTGATTCTCCACCATATCCAGCATACAAACCAATGCTGGCTATGGGATGAACTTACTGAGCCAAGAGATAATATTAAAGCTCTGATTTAAAGACAAAGAGCTAAAATCAGTTTCTCTACAGCCTCCATGGTTCCGAATCAGTTTTAAGAGTCGCTTCAGAGAAATGTTGACTATTTGTAATCCAAAATAGATTATCATACACCTAAAGTAGCTTCCATCGGTGATGATACTTTATTACAGATAGTCAATATGTGTCCAGAGCGATTCTTAAAACTAGCCCGGAATCACGGATGATGGAGGGCCAGTTTTTGACAGTGAGCGAAACAGGACGTTGAGCGAACGACAAGCGGCGGATACATATTGACTATTCCTGCAATATCATGATCGAATATATGCGTGGAAAGATTGCAGAGTGACACATAATATCAATTAAATTTAACTTTTAACTTGCTTATACTGTCATTCCATCATCAGTTGCTTCATCATCTACTCTATACATAAATTTATCTGTAAAGCCGTAAATAATGGATACACCAATACAAGCAAATGCTAACCACATATATGGTAGGTAATCAAGCGTTGATACTCCTAATATTCCAGCCATATAAATTCCATTATCACTCCAAGGTATCATACCTGACGTCAAAGTACCTCCAAACTCAGTATTTCGAGAAAGAACTTTTCTATCATACCCTAATTCATCATATTTTTTCTCCATAATCTTCGGAGTTAAAATTAATGAAACATACATTGCACTACCAAATAGGTTGCCAAGAAAACCAACAAGAATTGTAGTAACTGTTAAAGAACCACCAGAATTAATTCCTTTTTCAACCTTTTTAGCAATAGCCTCCAGAATACCTATCTCATCTAATAATCCACCAAAGCCTAAACCGAATAAAATAACTCCTACAGACCAAAGCATAGACTGCATACCGCCTCGACTTAAAATACTATCAATAAACTCCATACCTGTATCCTTAGGTATTTGACTCCAGGCTGTTCCAATTGCTTTTACAGGCTCTAACCCCTGGAAACCTATTCCCCAGATTATACCTAATACTGATCCAAAAGTTATAACCGGAATCGACGGCTTTTCCATTATTAGTAATCCAATCACTATTACCAAAGGAAGAAAAGACAAAGGATTAATATTATACATACCCTCAATAGCATTCATAACCTCATTAACTCTATTTAAATCAGTAGAACCGCCACCAACATTAAATCCTAAAATTGTAAATCCTATCGCTGCTATAGCATAACCTACTACAGAAGCTGGAAACATACCTTTAACGTGTTCGATTACATCAACATCAGACATCGAAGCCGATAAAATTGTACTATCAGATAATGGAGACAGCTTATCTCCAAAATAAGCACCAGATAAAACTGCACCTGCTGTCATTGGGTCTGGAACACCTAAACCAGCTCCTATACCCATCATAGCAATACCAGCTGTTCCTGCAGCTCCCCAGGAAGTACCTGTAGAAAGAGAAGTCAGAGTACAAATAATTAAAGTTGCTAAGAAAAAGATAGATGGATGAATTGTTTTTAAACCATAATAAATTATAGTAGGCACAATTCCACCTGAAATCCAGGTTCCAACTAAAGCACCTACTGCTAATAAAATTATTACTGCACTCATACCATTATGGATACCATCAGAAATTGCATCTTCCAATTCTTCATAAGTATAACCTAGTGATAAACCTACACCAATAGCTAGAAACCAACCGCTAAATATAGCCAAATGAATTGAAATTCCTAAAGTAGTAAAAGCAAAAGCTAATGCTAAAAAACCACCTAATACTAGAAATACTTTCCCCATTGAAGGTAACTCTTTCGTTTTTTCCATTTAATATTGCCTCCCTTTTAATTTACTTTATTGAATTTTCTCATCTTAATAGACTATTGAGATTCCGGCTGTTATAAACTCTGAACTATAATTCCATAATCACCTCCTTTATAAGTCATTTATATCTATTTTTTAAGACTTAATATAATCTTCAATCTGTAAAACTATTAAAATTAACTGCTGTAATCCTTTCTTCAGCGGTTTAACTTCTATATATTCATCTGTTGAATGTAAGTTTACACCTTTAGTTAATCCTATAGTTACAGCAGGAATCCCTAAATTTAATGGTAAGTTCCCATCGGTACTTCCAGGCTTAAAGCTAGAACTTAGGTCCAGTCTCTGATGAATTCTTTTTAATAGCTTTACTAACTGATGCTCTTTATTAAGCCCACCAGCCGGCCTCTTACCTATATTCTCAAATCCAACTTCAACTCCATTCTGCCGACAAACTTCTTGAATAATCTTCTTAAATTCTTGGCTTACTTCTGCTAAAGCCTCCTCACCTACTGACCTAACTTCCAATAACATTTCTGCCTTAGAAGCAATAGCATTAACTGCTCGGCCTCCAGCTACCTTGCCAACATTAAAGGTTGTTTTCGGTTCAGTCGGCAACTCAAAATCGGATAAAGCGCTGATTATCTTTGACATAGTATGAACCGCACTGGAATTTCCAAAGTCTCCCCAGCTATGTCCGCCTTTAGCACTAAACTCTACCTTCCAGCGGCTGCTGCCAACTGCCTGATGAGTAATTCTACCTAGACCATCTCCTTCCAAAACAATAACTGTATCTATCTTATCTTGATAATCTTCCATCACCTGCTGCATACCTTTTAAGTTGCCTCTACCCTCTTCACCTACTGTAGAAGTTAATATCAAATTATAATTAAGTTCCAGCTCAAATTTATCCATTATTTCTGCTATCATTACTAAGCCCTCTAAGCTTAAACTATTATCACAGAGTCCAGGCCCATAAATTTCATTTCCTTCTCTTTTCACTTCCAAATCTACTTCCTTCGAAAAGACAGTATCCAAATGAGCAGCAATCATAACTGTAGGCAGATCTTCATCTACAGTATAGGTCTTTATTACATTACCTACTTTATCAATCTGCACCTTACCTCTTGCAAATGATTCTAGCCTATTTCTAATATAATCTGCTCTATTCTCTTCGTGAAAAGTTGGAGCAGGGATCTGTTGGATCTTAATACTTTCTTCAATAAACCTATCTAGATTAGAATCAATAAATTGAAGAATTTCTTCTTTAAAATCCACATAAATAACTCCTTTCTTTTAACAAATCTATATTCAGAAAATTGATTATTATCTGTATTGATTTATAAATTGCAATTTTCATACCAGTTATGCATAAAAATAATTATTAATCTACAAAATTTTATTTTTCTTAACTTTTATACAAATTAAATGAAATATATTAAAATAACTATTAAATATATAATCATATCCTATCAATTTAATCTCCATATTTTAAAAAGGGGGGTAAAAAAATAATTAATCTGGTATTAACTCCCCCATTTCACCCATTAATTTAAGTTGTTCTTTCTAAAAACTCGATTCCTTTTTCAGTAATTTTAGTCCCTTGTCTTCCTTGACCAATATTAACCAGTCGGCAAGATTCCAACTTCCTTAATCTGCTTCTTACCATATGAGAAGAAAGATGTAAGTTATTAATTTTAGCATTCTTAGCTATCTCCCGCCTCCCTATATTCCTCCCTTCCTGCTTTGCCAGATGGAGTTCATTCAAAATAAATAGATACTCTTTTATATCCCCTAATTCTTCTAATTCACTCTTTATATCTTCTATTTCACAATCTATATCTTCTATACTCTTCCTTAAAATATTATCTTCATCATGAAAATGTGAAGGTAAATCTCCTATCTCTACCCTCTCATTACATGTCTGAGAAATATATTCAATACAATTCTCCAATTCTCTGATATTACCAGGCCAATTATAATTATATAATCTGCTCTTTACTCTTTCTGAAAACACCAAATCCCCAGCATTAAACTTCTGTAAGAAGAATTCGATCAAAAGCGGAATATCTTCTTTTCGTTTCCTTAAAGCTGGTACCTTTAATGGTAAAACACTAAGGCGATAATATAGATCCTCTCGAAACTTACCTTCTTTAACTAACTTACGTAAGTTCTTATTAGTAGCAGCAATCACCCTGATATTAATTGGAATTACCTTAGTTCCTCCTATTCTCATTACCTCTTCTTCCTGCAAAACCCTCAATAGATTAGTCTGAATCTTAAGCGGAATATCACCAACCTCATCCAAAAAGATTGTTCCAGTATGGGCCTGTTCAAAAACCCCCGGTCTCCCTCCTTTTTTAGCTCCAGTAAAGGCCCCTTCTTCATAACCAAATAATTCACTTTCCAATAAATTTTCCGGCAGAGCAGCACAATTAACAGCTACAAAGGGCTGTTTTTCTCGATTAGAATAATTATGGATCGATTGAGCAAATAGTTCCTTTCCTGTTCCGCTTTCTCCTTGAATCAGAATGGTAGATTCACTCTCAGCTAAATCCTTTGCCTTTTTGATAGTTTGATTAATTTGAGTACTATTACCAACTATATTAGAAAATTCATACTTAGCAATATGTCCTTTATCCTTTAACTTCCTTCTTAAGTTCTTCTCTAACTTCTTTACTTCTGTTACATCTTTAAAAGTAGCTAAAGCACCAATAACCTCATTATCTAATTTAACCGGCACTCTAGAAGTTACAATCTTCTTTTCTACTATATCCTGCAAATCATTTAAGTGCTTATCTTCTGTCTTAAGAATAGAATTTAATTTAGTATTGGATATCTTCTCTTCCACTTTAGCTCCCACTGCTTCTTTGGCCTTCATCTCAAAAATTTCCTCAGCCTTTTGATTAAATATTTCAATTTCTTCCTGCTGATTAATATAGATTACACCATCATGCACATGATTAATTACAGCTTCCAACATCTGATTAATTCTTTCAACCTTCTTTGTATTTCCATATAATCTATTGCTCAATTTTACTAACTGTTTAATATGTTTAGTTACTAACAAATCTGCCTTCTCATCCAATAAATCTAACTTAATCAAAGCTTCAATAATTGTTGTTAAACTAAGAACTCTACTACCAATATCAATAATATCTTCAACAGTATCAGGAACATACCCTTTCTCCCCAGGAGTAATAGCCAAGTCTATTTCTTTATTTAATTTTTTTTCGGGATAAAAAGGCTGCAAATTAATATGATCAATACCTACTTTTTCCAACATCGATTTAGTTTCATAAGCTGCCATCTCAGTATTATTAACTAACAAAACTTCTTTACCATCAGGTAATTTAATCAACATCTCTAAAGAGGAAAAATCCAGAGACCTCCTAGCAAAAATAATATCATCAACACCAGTTATGTAATTATCTATTTCTCCCTGTAAAGAATTAGTTGCTAATACCAAATCTGAATTAATAGTATTAGACCCTATTTCATTAATCTGATATCCTTTTACCTTCACTCTATCCTGTAATATTTCCTTTAATTGCTCTTTCAATAAGTTATTCGTTGCTTCACTAATAGTTACAACTGCTAATTCTTTATTAGACATCTATATCCCTCCGGTAGGCCACCATAATTAATATATACCTACTTTTATGTAAAAATAATTTCACTAATTAATTTAAATGCAAATTTTATACCAATAATCATATCCATTAAAATCAACCACATACAATCACATATTTTGATATAATTAAACAAATTCCTCTTTCTATAAGTTAAAAACTACTAACAATTCCATCCAAAACATATAAACAGATTCAACTTTTAATTCTCTATTTTCAAACCAAATAAAAGAAGCAGATGGTATGAGTACCATCTGCTTCTTAATACAAAATTATTTATTCTTTTAACATCTCCAGCCGCTCAAGCAGCTGTTCCTTCTTGGCTTTATAATCCTTGACCTTCTCTCTTTCTTCTTCAACTAACTCTTCAGGGGCATTATTAACAAAGCCTTCGTTAGCTAATTTCCCTTCTGCCCGTTCAATTTCATACTTCACTTCGTCTAATTCATCTTTTAACCGCTCTATCTCTTTCTTTAAATCCACCATTCCAGCTAGAGGTAATATAACCTCTATATTATCAGTAATGGCTGTCGATGCCTTCTCAGGCGTTTCATCCAAATCCTGTTCAACTTTCAGATTAGAGATCTTGCCTAGATCCATAATATAATCGCGGCCAACTGTTAAGATTTCCTCTTTCTTATCATTCTCCGGCTCAAGAATGGCTTCTATCTCCTTACCAGGATTTACTTTCATCTCATTTCTGATATTTCTAACTGCAGTAATTACATTCATGATTACTTCCATCTTCTCTTCGGCAGCTTCATAAGTTTCTGTCTCTGTTTCATCAGGCCAGATAGCCGTCATAATCGTCTCGCCTTCATAAGGCAGCTTCTGCCAGATTTCTTCGGTAACAAAAGGCATAAATGGATGCAAGAGGCGTAAGGATTGTTCTAAAACAGAAGATACAACATACTGCGCCGTCTCTTTGACTACCTGATCTTCATCCTGATAGAGACGCGGTTTAATTAATTCAATATACCAGTCACAGAACTCATTCCAGATGAAGTCATAAAGGGTCTGAGCGGCATTACCGATCTGGTACTTATCTAAAGTCCGCGTAACCTCCTGTGCTGTTTCATTCAAACGGCTGATAATCCATTTATCAGCTAATGTATAATCTAACTCCTCTACTTCTTCAGGATCAAAGTCTTCTAAATTCATCAGAACAAATCTAGAAGCATTCCAGATCTTATTAACAAAGTTACGGCTAGCCTCTACCTTCTCCTGTCTAAAGCGCATATCATTACCAGGAGTATTCCCAGTAACTAAAGTAAAGCGTAAGGTATCAGCTCCGTATTCATCGATAAACTCTATTGGATCAATACCGTTGCCCAAAGACTTACTCATCTTACGGCCCTGAGCATCCCTGACCAGTCCATGGACTAAGACATCAGAGAACGGCGTCTCCTCCATAAACTCAAGACCAGAAAAGATCATTCTAGCTACCCAGAAGAAAATGATATCCCGGCCGGTAACTAAGACCGATGTAGGGTAATAATACTCAAGCTCTTCCGTCTCCTCCGGCCAACCTAGCGTAGAGAAAGGCCAGAGTCCAGAACTAAACCAGGTATCCAATACATCCTCATCCTGCTTTAGATCATCACCGCCGCATTCCGGACAGGAAGCAGGCTCTTCTCTCGCTACAATCTCCTCTTCACAGTCCTGGCAGTACCAGACAGGAATCCTATGTCCCCACCAGAGCTGACGGGAAATACACCAGTCGCGGATATTCTCCATCCAGTTACGGTAGACTTTAGTAAAGCGGTCAGGAACAAAGTCTGTCTCTGATTCTTCTACAGCTTCGATAGCCGGCTTAGCCAGCGGATCCATCTTCACAAACCACTGTTTTGAAACCAAAGGCTCAATTACTGTATCACAACGATAACAGTGGCCGACAGAGTGGTCGTGTTCTTCAATCTCAATTAGCTGTCCAGTCTCTTTTAAGTCCTCTACCAGCTGCTCACGACATTCATAGCGGTCCATTCCTTCATACTTACCGGCTTCAGCTGTCATCTTGGCCTGATCATCAATAACCTTTACTATCTCTAAATCATTGCGCTGTCCCATCTCAAAGTCATTAGGATCATGGGCCGGTGTAACCTTTACTAGCCCGGTTCCAAAGTCAGAATCGACAAACTCATCAGCAATTATCGGTAATTCTCGACCTACTACCGGTAGAATAGCCGTCTTACCGATTAGATCTTGATAGCGTTCATCACTAGGATTAACAGCAATAGCAGTATCCCCAAGCATCGTCTCAGGACGAGTAGTAGCTACTACTAGATGATCATCGCTATCCTTAAGATCATACTTAATATGATAGAAATGGCCTGGAATCTCTTCATGTTCCACCTCAATATCCGACAGCGTAGTCCCGCAGTCAGGACACCAGTTAATGATATAGTCGCCGCGATAGATCAAATCCTTTTCATAAAGCTGAATAAAGGCTTCCTTAACAGCTTTCGAACAGCCTTCATCCATAGTAAAGCGTTCTCTACTCCAGTCACAGGAGGTTCCTAACTTCTTCAGCTGGTCAGTAATTCGACCGCCGTACTCTTCCTTCCAGTCCCAGGCCCGCTTTAGAAATCCTTCTCGGCCTACATCATCCTTCTCTAGCCCTTCTTCCTCTCGTAATTTATTAACTACCTTCACTTCTGTGGCTATACTTGCATGGTCAGTTCCCGGAATCCAGAGCGCAGAATAGCCCTGCATTCTCTTCCAGCGGATCAGAATATCCTGGAGCGTATTATCAAGAGCATGTCCAATATGTAGCTGCCCTGTTACATTAGGAGGAGGCATCACAATTGTAAATGATTCTTTATCCTCATCTACTTCTGCCCCAAAACAATCATTCTCCATCCAATATTCATACCACTTATCCTCTACAGCTGCTGGATCATAGGTTGTTGCCATCTTTTTCTTACTCATTCATCTTCCCCCTTTATCCATTTCGTGAATAAATAATTAATTTATAAATAAAAAAACTCCTTCCATCCCCATCACAAGGACGAAAGAAGATCTTACTTCCGTGGTACCACCTTAATTTCTAAAACCAAAAGCTTTAGACGCTCAGACTAGATAACGGCTAGCTACCGACTGGACCTACTTAATTTGTTCAACCCAGCAGCTCAGAAGCTACTTCAGTAATTTACAGCTTAGAGCATCTTCCAGCCTTAGGATACTCCTCTCTAGAAACCTAAATTACCTATTACTCTTCTTCAACGCCTTTATAAATATCCTATTTTACATTTTATCTTACAATGATTCGGGTGATTTGTCAAATTAATCTTTCCATCTCTGATAGATATCATGCTCAACACCTAATCTATCCAGAACTCTGCCGACAACAAAGTTCACTAAATCATCTATCGTCTCTGGCTGATTATAAAAGGCCGGCATGGGCGGAATAATATCTGCTCCTAACTTCGATAACTTCAACATATTCTCGAGATGAATAGTATTCAGCGGCGTCTCCCGGGGAACAGCTATCAGCTGCCGCTTCTCTTTTAAAGCTACATCAGCTGCTCTCTCCAATAGATTCGATGAATGGCCCTGCGTAATGCTGGCTAAAGTAGCCATACTACAGGGAATGACAATCATTCCATCAGTCTGAAAGGAGCCGCTGGCTATCGGAGCCGATAAATTCTGATTATCGAGATAAATTATGGAATTACTGTCTTTATTATCTCCTAACTGCTGTCTAATATTCACTTCGAGTTCATCATTCCAGACCTGCCGGCCGGCCTCTGTAACTGTTACATAGACTTCAGCTTCTTTTGCTTCCAGCACTTCCAGCAGCCGTTTCGCATAAATACTGCCGCTGGCTCCTGTGATACCTACTATATAGCGCTTCACTAATTCAACCTCCCAACCTATAACTTATCTACTTTGTCAGTTATCCAATCTATTTTAGCCACTACATCATCTACTATTATATTCTTGAACTCTCCTGCTTCATATACTTCCTCACCAGCAATCATAGTTAAGATCACATCACGGCTGGAAGCAGTATAAACCAATGCTGAATAAGGATCATAGACCGGCTGGTTGGCAGGATTATCAATTCTGACTGCTGTTAAATCAGCCTTCTTGCCTGGCTTTAAGCTACCTATCTCTTCATCCAAGCCCAAAGCTTCAGCTCCTTTAATAGTAGCTAACCTTACTATCTCTTCTGCTGTTACAGCATCAGCCTTCTTCTGGTTAGCCCGCTGGAGTAAAACTCCAAACTCCATCTCGGAGAATAAATCTAGTGAATTATTGCTGGCAGCACTATCAGTTCCTAAGCCTACTGTTAAGTCTGAATCCAGCATAGCCGACAGATCAGCTATTCCTGTCCCTAATTTAGCATTGCTTTTAGGACAATGTGCTACTTTAACATCAAACTGCTGTAGTAAATCAAATTCTTCCCTTTCAGTCTGAACCAGATGAACCAATAATAGATTCTCAGTCAATATATCTAAATCAGCTAAATATTCTACAGGAGATAGGCCCGGCTCCTGCCAGGGAATATCCTCCCAGCCTACTGCCTGCCGATAAGTAGTAGCAAAGGGGCCGGTTCCTTCTTTGAGAAAGCTTAATTCCTCTTCTGTCTCGGCCAGATGCATCGACAGTGGAATTCCTTCTTGCTCTGCCCAGCTACTTATTTCCTTAAGAAGCCATCTGGAAACCGAGTAGGGAGCATGAGGCGATAGACCGACGCTTAATCTAGAGTTACTATCTTCCTTTAAGTTTCTAAAGTTCTCTTCTAGGTCAGATAAAGTCTCATCTATCTTCTCATCATCCATACCGAATACTTCTTGATAAACAACCCCCCGCAGCCCTGACCAGACAGCCGCCTGTAGAGAAGCACCAGTAGCTGTAGTATCACCAACAGCAGTCACGCCGCTGGCTAAAAGCTCTAAAGCCCCCAGTTTTGCTGACAGCAGCACTTCATCTTGGGTCAAGGCCCGACTTTTATGGACTAAATTACCAATCCAGGGCAGAAAGGGCAGATTATCATTCTCTCCCCGCAAAGCTGTATAGTCCAGATGGGTATGGATATTAACCATTCCCGGCAGAATAATAGCTGAACCTAAATCCTTCACTTCCTCTTCAGGATAGTTATCTACAATCTCATCCTTGTGGCCTACAGCTTCAATATAGCCATCTTCAACCACTACTGCTCCATTCGATATGGCTTCTCTTTCAATTGGTAGTACCCACTGAGCAGTTAGAATCATACTATAACTTCCTTTCTAGACTAGTACCCCTTTAACTCCTGATAGAGCGTATTGCGCTGTACCGGTCTACGGCCTGTATCTTTAATCAGCTCCACTATCTTTTCTAGCGGAACCCGATACGACGCACCGGCTGCTTTAACTACATTCTCTTCGATCATAGTACTTCCGAAGTCATTGACTCCAAACTCTAAAGAAACCTGGGCTACCTTGGCTCCCTGTGTTACCCAGGAGGCCTGAATATTATCCACATTGTCCAGTACAATTCTGGCTACTGCTACCATCTTAAGATATTCGCTTCCTGTTACCTTAGAGACCTTTGGATGATCCTCTAATGCTGTATTAGTCGGCTGAAAAGCCCAGGGAATAAAGGCAGTAAAACCTCCGGTTTTATCCTGCAGCTTTCTTATCTTAATTAAATGCTCAATCCGATCGGCCAATGTCTCGATACTGCCGAACATCATTGTAGCCGTACTCCTCATGCCGATCTCATGGGCCGTTTGCATTACCTCCAGCCATTCATCAGAAGTTACCTTATTGGGACTGATCTCCTCCCGCACTCGGTCAACTAGCATCTCTGCTCCACCACCAGGGAGTGAATCGAGACCGGCCTGCTGTAATCTAGTCAACGTTTCCTTGAGTGTTAAATTCGACTGCTGGGCTATATAGGCTATCTCAGGTGGAGAAAGAGAATGAAGATGAATCTTAAACCGCTCTTTAATGGCTCTAAAGAGTTCAAGATAGTAATCTATATCCAGTTTGGGATGTAGGCCCCCCTGCATTAAAATCTGAGTGCCTCCTAACTCAATTGTTTCCTCAATCTTACGAAAGATCTCATCATGTTCTAAAAGATAAGCTTCGCTGTCATTCAACTGCTGATAAAAAGCACAGAACTTACAGCCGGCTTCACAGACATTGGTATAATTAATATTCCGATCAATGGCAAAGGTAACTTTATTCTCCGAATGAAGCCTTCTTCTAACTCTATCAGCTGCCTTACCGATAGCCAATAGCTTATCGCTGGCCAACAGCTTAACTCCCTCGGCTAAAGTTAGCCGCTTATCCTGCTGGGCTTTAGCTAAAATATCTTTAACTTCTGCCATCAGTTTCACCCCAGATATGAAGCTCAGGCTTTTCTTTTACTAAGCCGAGCTCATAGGCATCAGTAAAGTACTCCATAACGCCCTGCTGATAGTCTTCATCAAAATCATAGCGCAGACTCTGAAAGTACTTTAAACCGATATCTTCCGAAATATCTAGCTCTTTACTAGCTCTTTTAGCCAGCAATTCAAACTGATCCAATCCTAAATACTTTGATTCTAATAATTTATCACTTATTTCATCTACTAACTTAGGATTCCTGTCAGCAAATTCCTTTCTGATCACCCAGATAGCATAAACCATCTTTTCGCCGGTTAGATTCTTCCAGGCACCACCTAAGTCAGTTATCTTTAACTCAGAATTCCGATACTTAATATAGCCATTCAAAGCCGGATCTCCGATTAAAAGAGCAGCATCAGCTACATCCAGCATATAATCCAGATCCTGTTCACAGGTAATATAATCAACATCCACCTGGTAATAGCGCTCCAACAGAATCTTAAGTAATGCTACTGTAGCCCGGGAATCCTCAGGCAAAGCTACCGTCTTACCATTAAAATCTTCGATCTCCAGTTCACTAAATAAAAAGAGACTGCCTACCGGCCCATCAGAAGCAATGGCTAAATCAGGCAGAATATAACAGTCATCGAAGTTACGGGCATACTCAATCGAAGACATCGGAGTAATATCAATCTCACCGCGCAAAAACATCTCATTTAACTCTGCCGGCGGTCCAGCAACAATCTCAGCCTCGATATCTACTTCATCATAATCAAAACCATAATGCACCGGCCAGCAGTTAATATACTCTACAACACCTAACTTTAATTCAGTCATAATTACTTCACATCCCCAACGCGGTTATAAACTGTATCCCGCTCTACTGGAATTCTACCGGCTTCTTTGATCATATTAACAATCTCAGCTTCAGTCAGACCCTGTTTAGTCTGAGCTCCGGCATCGTGAGTAATCTTCTCTTCAACTACTGTTCCATCTAAATCATCCACACCAAAGCTTAAAGAGATCTGGGCCAGCTTAGTCCCTAACATAATCCAGAAAGCCTTAATATGAGCAAAATTATCCAGCATCAACCTAGCAATAGCTAGCACCTTTAGATCATCATAACCAGTTGTTGCAGAAAGATAGTTAAGTTCGGTATTCTCAGGATGGAAAGCTAGTGGAATAAAGGTTAAAAAGCCCTCGGTCTTATCCTGGAGTTCACGCAGCTTAATTAAATGATCTATCCTCTCTTCCGGCGTCTCCACATGTCCGTATAACATCGTAGCATTGGTCTTGATTCCTAGATTATGGGCCGTCTCCATTACTGAGAGCCACCGCTCTCCGCTGACCTTATCCTTACAGACTTTCTCTCTCACCCGGGGACTGAATACTTCAGCTCCACCGCCGGGAATTGAATCCAAACCAGCCTGCTTTAACCGCTTAAGCGTCTCTTTGACTGTCAGACCTGATTTATCTGCTAGATGGGCTATCTCCACAACAGTAAAGGCCTGAATATAGACTTCAGGCAGCTTATCTTTAGCCAGCCTCAACATTTCCTCAAAGTACTCCAGCGACAGATCATGATGACAGCCGCCTACAATATGCAATTCTGAAATACCATCTGGCGACTTGTCAATAGCCTCAGCTATCTCATTCAACTCCATAGTATAGGCGCCGTCTTCATCCTCTTCACGTCCAAAGGCACAGAACCTACATTGGACCTCACAGACATTGGTATGATTAATATGGCGATTTTTGATATAATAGACCTCATCACCGCACTTCTCTTGTCGCCTATAGTCTGCTAGATAGCCGATAGTCAACAGGTCATTACTCTTCATTAACTTAATTCCATCTTCCCGCGTCAGACGTTCTCCAGCCAATACTTTATCTCCAATCTCTTCTAACTCCGAATCACTAAACAGCTCATTCACCATTAGTCACTTCCTTTCATCTCCACTCTAAGTTAAGAGATAATCCATTAGAGTAAAGATAAAGATAGTAATACTGACTACACTATTGATATTAAAGAAAGCAAACTTAATCTTCTCAAAATCCTTTTTAACCAATGAATTCTCAATATATAATAGAATCCCTACAATTATGATGCCTACAGCATATAACCAGTTTAGACTAAGATAATAGCCTACAGTAATCAACAGCAGAAAGGTAAGAACATGAAAAATAACAGTAATCCGTAGGGCTTTCTGAGGACCAAATCTTACTGGAATCGAATAAAGACCATAATTAAAATCAAATTCATAATCCTGAATCGAGTAAATAATATCAAACCCTGCTACCCAAAACATCACTGCTGCCCCTACTAATACCGGTGGTAAAGAAAGACTACCGGTTACTCCAATCCAGCTTCCTAGGGGAGCCATTCCTAATGTAAGCCCTAATACTAGATGACAGAGCCAGGTAAAATGTTTAGTATAGGAATAAAAGATCAACAGAAAAACAGCTAATGGAGATAACTTAAAGGCTAAGGGATTCAACTGCCAGGCAGCTACTAACAATAAACCTAAAGAACCAATAATAAATAAAATAACTTCAGCTTTAGATAATAAGTTCTGCGGCAGTATTCGATCTTCAGTTCTAGGATTAACAGCATCTACCTTCCAGTCGGTCAATCGATTCCAAGCCATAGCAGCACTACGAGCACCTACCATGGCTAAAGTAATCCAAACTATCTTTCCTATAGCTGGAATCCCCTGAGCTGCCATAACTGCCCCCAGGTATGCAAAGGGCAGAGCAAAGATGGTATGTTCAAACTTAATTAGTTTCATAATTAGCTTAATCTTCAAAACCATACTCCTCCCATCTTTGGTCTACTAAATCTTTAATCTCCTGGTTCATTACTATCTCATCCGGCCACTCACGGTTATGGCCTTCGCCAGGCAGCGGCTTTGTGGCATCAATCCCTAACTTAGAACCAAAATTAGCCACTGAAGAAGAGTGGTCCAGAATATCCAGCGGCCCTTTCATCACTGTTAAATCACGATCAGGATCTATATTATTAAAGACCTTCCAGGCTGTTTCAGATATATTCTGCACATCAACATCCTTATCAACTACAATTACTATCTTGGTAAACATCATCTGTCCTAGCCCCCAGACAGCATTCATTATCTTCTGGGCATGTCCAGGATACTGTTTATCAATAGAAATAATAGCACAGTTATGAAAGACCCCTTCTAAAGGTAGATTCATATCAACTATCTCAGGCAGCTGCATTTTAAGCAGTGGCAAGAAAATACGCTCTGTTGCTTTAGCCATATAGCAGTCTTCCATTGGGGGTTTACCGACAATCGTTGTAGGATAAACAGCATCTTTACGGTGAGTAATACAGGTAATATGAAAGACTGGATAATCATCGGCCAATGAATAGTAACCGGTATGATCGCCAAACGGACCTTCCCGTCTCCGTTCTCCCGGCTCAACATATCCCTCAATAACTATCTCTGCCTCTGCGGGTACTTTAATATCTACAGTTTTGGCTTTTACCATCTCAACCGGCTCTTTTCTCAAAAATCCGGCAAATAACATCTCACCTATCTGTTTCGGCAGCGGCGCAGTAGCCGAATAGATAGTTGCTGGGTCACCTCCTAAGGCTACAGCCACTTCCATTCTTTCACCTTCATCTTCATAGCTGCGGTAATTATCGGCTCCATCCTTATGCATATGCCAGTGCATTCCTGTAGTCTGCTCATCATAGACATGTAGTCGGTACATTCCTACATTAGGAATATCAGTCTCAGGATCCTTAGTAAAGACTAAAGGAAGCGTAATGAACTTACCTCCATCCTGCGGCCAACACTTTAAAACCGGCAGTTCATCCAGCGATGGATCCTTATCAACTACTTCCTGACAGGGTGCCTTTCTTACAGTCTTGGGAAAATAATTACTGATCTCTTTGAGTTTAGGTAATGTCTTTAATTTCCCCAATAGACTCTTATCCTTGAGATTAGGTAAGTCAAATAACTCTTCAATTCTGGCTCCTATATCATCTAAATCTTCAACCTCTAAAGCTGCTTCCATTCGTTCATAAGAACCAAAAGCGTTAATCAAAACAGGAAACTCGGATTCTTTAACATTTTCAAACAATAACGCCGGACCTACTTCCTTCGAAATCCGGTCTGTAATCTCGGTAATCTCCAGCTCACTGCTCACTTCCGCTGTAATTCTTGTTAATAATCCCTCGGTTTCCAACAGCTTAATAAATTCTTTTAGGTTCTTATAAGCCATCTGTTTTACATCAACCTTTCTTAAGAGAATCCTATATTTTTCTTACTATCATCATATCTCTTTTTAAATCAACTATTAATTATTCATTTTAACTCTCTTAATTTAAAGTCCTGGGCCGAATTACCACTATAAAGTAAAGCATTTAACCTATTATGGTCTTCAGTTACATGAACCTTCATTATCTCACCAAAGAACCAATCACAGTTACCAATTCTTTCTTCCTGAATCACTCTACATTCGATATTAATTGGACATTCTTCAATTAACCAACTATTAATTATTTCAGAAGGCTTTGAAGTTAATCCCGTAGCTGAAAATTTATCCAGATTCCGCCCAGAATTATTACCACAGAATTTAACTTCATCTATTAATTCTGTAGTGGGAATATTAATTACAAATTCTTTCTCTTCTTTAAGCAACTGATGGGAATAATTATCAGAATTAATTCCGATCCCGATAATTGGAGATTCAAAGCTAAAAAACTGTACAAACTCCAAAGTAATAATATTATCACCAATAGTAGTTAACACTACTGGAAAATGAGGAAAGATCTCTCCCGTCTGATCAATAGGATATTCACTCTTCACTTAAACTCACCCTTTTACAGCTATTACTAGTACATAGTATTTTGACACTTAATTAAGTTACTGCTACAAAAACTACTTTTTAAGAAGTTATCTCCTTAATAAAACTCCATACTTCATTCTTCCCCGTACCCTCTTCAGCAGAAAAATAAGTAAAAGGCGTCTGAGGCTCTAATCTCAATTTATCAAAGATCTGCTTACGGTTAGGCTTAAGCTGGCTGTTGGATAGCTTGTCTACTTTCGTTCCTACTACTAAATGAGGTAGCTGCATCTCTAATAGCCATTCATACATCATCAGATCATCATCCGTTGGTTCATGTCTAGCATCTACAATTAAGATTACACCGGCCAGATTAGAACGGTGGAATAGATACTCTTCAATCATCTCCGACCACTTATCCTTCACTTCATCAGGCACACGAGCAAAACCATAGCCCGGTAGATCTACAAAAGAAAAGATATTATCAATATTATAAAAATTCAGTGTCTGAGTCTTACCCGGTTTAGAGCTAGTATGGGCAAATCTATTGCGATTTACCATCTGATTAATAAGTGAAGATTTTCCGACATTAGACCTGCCAGCTAAGGCAATCTCTGGCAGGTTATGTCGGGGATAATCAGCCGGGGAAGTAGCACTACAGAGATACTTTACATTATTTAGATTCATGACTACTCCTCCTTTAGTAAAGCAGTATCCGTTACTTCATCCATATGTTCTACAAACTTAAATTCTAAATCACGTTTAATATTATCAGGAACTTCATCTAAATTCTTCTCATTCTCTTCGGACATAATTACTGTCTCAATTCCTGCTCGATGGGCTGCTAAAACCTTGCTTTCTACTCCGCCTACCGGCAGAACTCTACCGCGCAGGGTAATCTCACCAGTCATAGCTACTTTAGAATTAACCTTTCTACCAGACAGAGCTGAAATAATAGCTGTTGTAATCGTGATTCCTGCTGACGGTCCATCTTTAGGAATTGCCCCTTTAGGTACATGAATATGGATATCATAATTTTCATGAAAGTCTTCCTCTAGCTCAAACTCCTCAATCTTACTGCGAGCATAACTTAAGGCTGCCTGTCCTGATTCTTTCATTACATCGCCTAATTTACCGGTTAATAGGAGCTTGCCCTTACCAGGAACTACTGAAACTTCTATCTTTAAGATATCTCCGCCACTTTTAGTCCAGGCCAAACCAGTAGCTACACCTACCTGTGATTCTTCATCAACTTCACCATAATTAAATTTCTCAATACCTAAATAGCTATCTACGTTCTGAACTGTAACGCGGCTTAATCTCTCTTTTCCTTTAACTACTTCTTTAGCAACTTTACGGCAGACACCGGCTAATTTCCTTTCTAAGTTTCTAACCCCAGATTCACGGGTATAATTACGAATTAGCTTGCGGATAGCATTCTCCGATACATTAATCTGGTCTTCACTCAAACCGTGATTCTCAATCTGTTTAGGAAGCAGATGTTCCTGAGCAATCTTAACCTTATCCTCTTCTGTATAACCAGCAATCTCGATTACTTCCATTCTATCCTGCAGCGGTCCAGGAATTGTATGCGTAACATTAGCAGTTGTAATAAAGATTACATCGGATAGATCAAAAGGCAGCTCCAGATAATGATCAGTAAAGGTATCATTCTGTTCCGGATCTAAAACTTCTAATAAAGCCGCAGCCGGATCTCCTCTAAAGTCACTCTGAATCTTATCCACTTCATCTAACAAAAAGAGCGGATTATTTGTGCCAGCATCTCGAATTGCATTAATAATCCGTCCCGGTCTGGAACCTACATAGGTTCTCCGGTGACCGCGAATCTCTGCTTCATCCTTCAGTCCACCTAAGGATAACCGGACGAATTCACGTCCAATAGCTTCAGCTAACGACTTACCTAATGAAGTCTTACCTACTCCCGGCGGTCCCACTAAACATAGAATCGGGCTCTTCATCTCATCTGTTAATTTGCGGACAGCTAAATACTCCAGAATTCTATCCTTAACATCCTCTAGACCATAATGATCCCGCTCTAAAATCTCTTCTGCATCATCCAGAACTAAACGATCTTGAGACTTTTCATTCCAGGGTAGATCCAAAATGCAGTCCAGATAATTTCTGACTACTACTCCTTCATTAGCCATCGGCGGCATTCTGGTTAATCGATCAACTTCCTTTAAGGCCTTCTCTTCGACTTCTTCCGGCAGATCAGCCTCTTCTATCTTGGTTCTATACTCTTCAATCTCATCAGACATTTCTTCATCCTGGCCTAACTCTTTTTTGATGGCCTTTAACTGTTCCTTTAGATAATACTCTTTCTGTCTTTTCTCTACCTGTTCGCGAACCTCTGAGTTAATCTTATCCTTTACTTCTAATACCTCTATCTCTTCATCAAGCAGTTTATATAACTGTTTTAACCGCTCTTTATAGGAAACAGCCTGCAGAATCTCCTGCTCCTGGTCTACTTTAAGCGACATATGGGAAACCATAACATCTACCAACCGTCCAGGATCTTCCACATTTGCGACTGTCATCATTGTCTCTGGCGGTAACTTTTGATTCAACTTTACATATTCTTCAAACCTGTTAACTAAACTCCGCATTAGAGCCTCTAGTTCTTTTGACTCTTTTTCTTCCGGTTCAATCTCCTGTAATCTAATCTTAAAGTACGGATCTTCTTGTAAAAACTCATCAATTTTAGCTCTCTTTAAACCTTCTACTAAAATCTTAATTGTACCATCAGGTAGCTTTACTAATTGTTTTACCTGAGCTACAGTCCCCATATCATAGATCTCTTCAGTTTCAGGCTCTTCTACCGTTTCATCCTTCTGAGCGGCTAACAGAATCAATCTATCTTCAACCATAGCTTCTTCTAAAGCCTCTACTGATTTATCCCGCCCTACTAATAAGGGAATTACCATATGAGGAAAGACCACTAGACCTCTTAATACTAATAAAGGTAATTCATCCTTAATCTCAGTTGTATCAATTTCCTCGACCATTGCCTATCCCTCCAATATTTACTTTAACACTTAAATACTATTCTATCAATCTAATAAAATTCCTGCATTATCACTTAACTTATTGAAGAAGCAGTCAAGAAGTTAACATTTTCTTCTATCTGAGAATCTATCTTTACTTCCTCATTCAAGACTGCATTATCTAAAACTTCTTTTAAATTATTGACCTTAATAATCTCAATTTCATCAAACTCAGCAAAATTCTCCTGCCAGTTTTCAGCGGGAATAATTACTTTTTTAGCTCCAGCCCGTTTAGCAGCTTCTATCTTAGAGAGTACGCCTCCAATCGGCTTAACTAAACCGCGAATAGAAAGCTCGCCAGTCATGGCTACTGAATTATCCACCGGTTTCTTCGTTAATGCTGAGTAAATAGCTGTAGCTACTGTAATTCCAGCTGAAGGACCATCTAAAGGAATACCTCCGGGAAAATTAACATGGAGATCATAATCTTTAGGATTAACATCGATAAATTTACGCAGTGTAGTCATCACATTCTCAATTGAACCCTTAACCATACTCTTCCTACGCACTTTCCGCTGGCGATTACCTACTTCTTCTTCTTCTATAATCCCAGTAACGTTGATATCTCCTGTACCTGATTCTACCTCTATAGCAGATACCTCTAGTTCAATTAAGATGCCTAAATTGGGCCCTTTTACTGCTAAACCATTAACTACTCCCACCTGTGGTTTATCATTAACATCTTTATCAGGACGAGGATCATACTTTCCGCTATTAACTACCCATTCAATATCAGCAGTAGTAATCTTTTTCACCTTTCTATCTTCGGATAAAACTAATCCGCCAGCTGTCTGAACCATATTAACAGTATCCCGTCCATTATTGGAATAATCCTTAATTACTTCTACAGCTCCATCTTCAATAGCAAATCCTGCTTTATTGGCAGCATTCCGAGCTATCTTATCTATATCTTTAGGCGTTAGTGGCTTAAAATAAACTTCTAAACAACGGGAACGAATAGCAGGAGGAATCTCTTCCGGCTTGCGAGTAGTAGCACCTACCATTCGAAAATCTGCCGGCAGCCCCTGCTGGAATATTTCATGAATATACTGCGGAATATTATCATCTTCTTCATGATAATAGGAACTCTTCAGAAATACCTTACGGTCTTCTAATACCTTAAGCAGTTTATTCATCTGAATTGGATGTAATTCACCGATCTCATCAATAAATAAGAGACCACCGTGGGCCTTAGTTACAGCTCCAGGCTTAGGCTGAGGAATTCCAGCCGACCCCATAGCACCTGCTCCCTGATAAATAGGATCATGGACAGAACCGATTAAAGGATCTGCTATTCCTCGTTCATCAAATCGAGCAGTAGTAGCATCCAATTCTACAAACTTCGATTCTTCATTAAAAGGAGAATCTTCATTCTGCTTTGCTCTTTCTAATACTAAACGGGCTGCTGCTGTCTTACCTATACCAGGCGGTCCATAAACAATTACATGCTGTGGATTAGGACCGCATAAGGCTGCTTCTAATGCCTTAAGACCGTCTTCCTGACCCACAATTTCCTCAAAATCATCCGGGCGGGTCTTTTCTGATAGAGGTTCAGTTAGCGAACGCTGTCTCATTTTCTTTAACTTCTTCATCTCTTTTTTTGATTCCTTAACTACTGCCCGTTTATTCTTCTGCTGTTTGCGTAATAGATTCCAGAAATAAAGTCCAATAACTACTGCAAAAAAGAACTGAACGATACCAAATATATTCATAGTAATCTGTATCTTACCTCCTTAAAGGTAGTATTTAATCAGCATTACTTATTATATCCAAAGCAAGCTTTTTTATCATAAATATTTTAAGAAGGTAAGAAATTATAAAGTTCCTGTTTGATAAAAAAAGAGACTGCTTAATTAAGCAGTCTCTTCCTGATTAATTCTGACTAATTTAGGAGTAGCACCTTCATAGACCACATCTTCAGTAATAATGCATTTTTCTATATTATTCTGTGATGGAAGATCATACATAATCTCTAAAATTGATTCTTCAACAATTGATCTCAATCCTCTTGCTCCTGTATCATGTTCTAGAGCCTTATCAGCAATAGCATGAAGGGCATCCTCTGTAAACTCTAAATCTACACCATCTAGTTCAAAGAACTTGGTATACTGCTTAACTAATGCATTCCGTGGTTCAGTCAAGATTTCAACTAAAGCATCTTCACCCAACTGGTCTAAAGTTGCTAGAACTGGAATCCGCCCTACAAATTCAGGAATTAAACCGTACTTTAAAACATCCTGAGACTTAACATGTTTTAAAACTTCTCCAATATCTTCATCCTTTTCGCTCTTAATATCAGCTCCAAAACCCATTACCTTTTCATCAATACGGGACTTGATTATATCATCTAAACCGTTAAAAGCTCCACCACAGATGAATAGAATATTAGTAGTATCGATCTGAATAAACTCCTGATGGGGATGCTTTCGTCCACCCTGAGGCGGCACACTGGCTTCTGTCCCTTCTAAAATCTTAAGCAGAGCCTGCTGAACCCCTTCTCCTGAAACATCGCGGGTAATCGATGGGTTTTCCGATTTGCGGGCTACCTTATCTATCTCATCAATATAGATAATTCCCTGCTCAGCTTTCTCTACATCATAATCTGCAGCTTGAATTAACTTAAGGAGAATATTCTCCACATCTTCTCCTACATATCCCGCTTCGGTTAAAGAAGTAGCATCAGCAATTGCAAACGGGACATCCAAAATCTTAGCAAGCGTCTGGGCAAGTAATGTCTTTCCGCAGCCTGTCGGTCCAATCAGACAGATGTTACTCTTTTCTAATTCTACATCATCAACCTGCATTCCGGAATTAACCCGTTTATAATGATTATAAACGGCTACGGATAAAGTCTTTTTGGCCCGTTCCTGACCGATAACATACTGATCAAGAATATCTTTAATCTCCTGCGGATTAGGAACATTATTAAAACCTACATCCATCTCTTCGTTCAGTTCTTCTTCTATAATCTCATTACAGAGCTCAATACACTCATCACAAATATATACACCAGGACCTGCTACCAACTTCTGAACCTGTTCCTGTACCTTTCCACAGAAAGAACATTTTAATTGGCCCTCTTCTTCGTCACCAAACTTAAACATTTTATCACCTCTTTAGTTAATTAACCATCCAAATCCTCTTGGCGGGAGATAACCTCATCAATAATACCGTATTCTTTAGCATCTTCTGATGACATGAAGAAATCGCGATCAACATCTTCTTCAATCTTTTCTAGCGGCTGTCCTGTATGATCAGCTAGAATATTATTTAAGATTTTACGTAGATCTAAGATTTCTTGGGCTTGAATCTCAATATCTGCTGCTCTACCTTCAGCACCACCTGCTGGCTGATGAATCATTATTCTAGAATAAGGCAAAGCATATCTCTTACCTTCAGCACCAGAAGCTAATAACAAGGCTCCAGCACTGGCTGCTAATCCCATAGAAATGGTAGATACATCCGGCTTAATATACTGCATAGTATCATAAATGGCTAAAGCTGATGTTACAGAACCTCCAGGACTATTGATATAAATGTAAATATCTTTATCCGGATCCTCTGCTTCTAAAAACAATAGCTGAGCAATTACCAAATTAGCTATCTCATCATTAATTGGACTACCAATAAACACAATTCTATCTTTTAATAATCGAGAATAAATATCATATGATCTTTCACCACGGTTTGTCTGTTCTACCACCATAGGCACTAATCCACTCATCTGATTTCACTCCCCCTCGATTTCTGAATTTCCTTATTCTTATTAATAAGAAAAGTTAATTAATTTTAATTATTCTCTGTTAAAAAGTCAAGTACTTTTTCATTCTGAATACTTTCAATTAATGATTCATACTGTCCCTGCATCTGAAGCATTGCCTTTACCATCTCTGGATCCTGCTCCTGTTGATCTGCTATTTCTTCTATTTTATTCTCAATTTCTTCTTCTGTTACATCAATATCCTCTTCTTCTGCAATTTCTTCCAGAGCAAGGCTTGATTTAACCCGTTTTCTAGCTTCTTCCCTGTTTTCTTCTCTGAAGCTTGCCTCATCATTTCCTGTCATCTCTAAATACTGTTCAAAGTCCATTCCCTGCTGTTGTAATCTCTGCTTCATAGTATCCACCATCAGATCCAGTTCGTCTTCAACCATAGTTTCTGGAATATTAACTTCTGCATTTTCAGAAATAGCTTCTACTAATTCATTTGTGAATTTATTTTTAGCTTTCCGTTCTGCTTCTTCTTTTAGTTTATTAGTAATATCATCTTTTAATTCATCCAATGTTTCAAAATCTCCAACTTCTTGGGCTAGCTCATCATCCAATTCCGGTAGTTCTTTCTCTTTAATCTCCTTAACATCTACTTTAAAGACAGCACCTTCGCCGGCTAAATCATCCTGTTGATACTCTTCGGGAAAAGTTACATCAACCTCAACCTCTTCTCCTACTTTAGCTCCAACCAATTGTTCCTCAAATCCAGGAATAAAGTCACCGGAACCGATCTCCAATGTATATTCTTCTGCAGAACCGCCTTCGAAAGGTTCGCCATCAACATATCCTTCAAAATCAATAACTACATAGTCACCTTCCTGAACCTCATCACGATCAGTTACTTTTAATTCAGCAAATCGCTCTCTTCTGTTATTTAATTCTTCCTGCACATCCTCTTCTGTAATCTCTTCAGCTTCCTGTTCAATATCTAAGTCTGTATATTCACCCAATTCTACTTCAGGCTTAATCTCTACTTCTGCTGTAAAAGTAGTCGGTTTATCCTCTTCAATAGAGAAATCATTTATCTCCGGCTGATCAATAGGCTCAATTCCGGCTTCTTCTACTGCTTCTCGATAGGCTTTAGGAATTAGAATATCCAGCGCATCTTTGTGTAGAATTTCCTTTCCGTATTTTGCTTCCAGAACCTGCCGTGGAACCTTTCCTTTTCTAAATCCATCAATCTCTACATCTTTAACTACTTCTTTATAGGCTTCCTCTAAAGCTTTGTTGGTTTCTTCAGCCTCCACTTCTACATCTAGTTTAACTTTATTTTCTTCAATCATTTCTTGGCTTACCTTCATTTATGCTTCCCCCTTATTAAGAATTATATGTAATTGTGATTTAATTTGTTTATCTTCTATTGTCTTTATATCCATTTTAATTATTTCTAGACTTTATGTTTATTTCCTTCATTATCATTACATAAAAACAATACCTCGGGTCACGACACAGACTGTCGTTCCGAGGTTAAATATTCTTTCTTTAATGGAGCGGGAAACGGGATTTGAACCCGCGACCTTCTCGTTGGCAACGAGACGCTCTACCCCTGAGCTATTCCCGCTCATCATCTGCATTAATTGTAAAGATGGTGAGCCATGGAGGGATCGAACCTCCGACACTCGGATTAAAAGTCCGATGCTCTTCCAGCTGAGCTAATGGCCCAAGATAAATGGCACGCCCGGGAGGACTCGAACCTCCAACCTTCAGATTCGAAGTCTGCGACTCTATCCAGTTGAGCTACGGGCGCATATATAATATGGGGTGAGTGATGGGGGTCGAACCCACGGCCTCAGGAGCCACAATCCTGCGCTCTAACCAGCTGAGCTACACCCACCACAATGAATGGTACGCCTGGGAGGACTCGAACCCCCGACGCATGGATTAGAAGTCCATTGCTCTATCCACCTGAGCTACAGGCGCTCGCTAATGGAGCGGGAAACCGGACTCGAACCGGCGACACCCAGCTTGGAAGGCTGGTGCTCTAGCCAACTGAGCTATTCCCGCCTGTCCCATTACTTAGGACAATTAATAGTATAACCTAAAATCTCACAACCGTCAAAGAACTCAAATCAACTTCTAACCCTTTTATCTTCATTTAACTACTCATTTCTTATTTAAACTTTTATTTTCTACGAGTTACGAGAATATTCAGTTTTATAATCTTTTGAGCTCACCCTCAACTTTACCATCTTTAATTTCGAGGATACCGCATGAAGCAGAATCATCACGAGGATAAGTGATACTACCGGGATTAAAGTATAAAATCCCTTCCTCATTCAGAGATAGACTTCTATGAGTATGGCCAAAAACTACTATATCTGCTTCTACCTCTGCTGCCTGATAAGAGAGTTTCTGTAATCCATACTTAATTTCGTATTGATGGCCGTGGGTTAACAGTATTTTTTTATCTTCCATAGTAATTACCTCTTTTGACTTACCTTTAACTCCCCGGTCACAGTTGCCTTTAACTTTAAAGACATCAAACTCACTCTGATCGATAGCATCAACATCTCCAATATGATCCCCAGCATGCAATAGAATATCAATTCCTTCTACTGATTTTACTACCTCTTTTAGTTTTTCTGTATTGCCATGGGTATCACTGGTACATAATATCTTCATTATTGATCCATCCAATCCGACTGTAGAATCTCCTTTAATTTATCTAAAGCCTTAGCCCGATGGCTAATTTTATTCTTAACTTCTGACTTCATTTCAGCAAAAGTAACATTATAACCCTGAGGTATAAATAACGGATCATAGCCAAAACCGTGGTTCCCTTCCGGCTTAAAGCCAATCTTCCCTTTACAGATTCCTTCCACTGTCTTTACTTCTCCCTCCGACTTTACTAGAGCCATCACCGTCTTAAAACGAGCTGTTCGGTCTTCTAGCGATATACCATCTAATTCTGATAATAACTTACGATTATTATCATCATAAGTAGCATCTTCTCCAGCATACCGCGCTGAGTAGACTCCCGGTCTACCGGCTAAAGCATCAACTAATAATCCAGTATCGTCTGCAATCGTTAATAACCCTGTATAATCAGCAAGCTCTTTAGCCTTTTTGATAGCATTCTCTTCTAAAGTTGAGCCGTCCTCTACTACTTCTGGCACTTCCGAAAGATCAAAAGTAGTTACAAGCTCTACTTCTAATTCTGCCAATAAATCCTTCATTTCTTTCACTTTACCTTCATTACCGGTAGCCAAAAAGATCTTACGCATTATCATCTTCCTTTTGATTTAATAATTCAGCCTTATCTCCTAGTGCTTCCTTTTGATATCTAATTAATTCTTTAATTCCTTTTTCCCCTAACTCAACTAATTTATCCAGTTCCTGCTGCGTAAAGGGATTCTCTTCACCGGTACCCTGGATCTCAATAATTCTTCCCTCTTCTGTCATAACTAGGTTTAAATCTACCTGAGCTGATGAATCCTCCTTATAACAGAGATCTAAAGCCGGAGCACCATCAATAATTCCCACACTAGTAGCAGCAATAAAGGATTTTACCGGCATCTCATCTATCTTATCTTTTTCTAACAAGTAATCTAAAGCATCGATCAAAGCTACAAAGGCACCAGTTATCGAAGCTGTCCTTGTACCTCCATCTGCCTGAATCACATCACAATCCAACCAGATAGTCCTTTCTCCTAATTTATCTAAATCAATAACTGATCTCATGGCCCGGCCGATCAACCGCTGAATTTCTTTAGTCCGACCGCTGATCTTCCCCTTAGCTGCTGCTCTAATATTTCTGCTTTCCGTAGCCCGCGGCAGCATAGCATATTCACCAGTAATCCAACCCTGTCCTTGGTCTCTCAAAAAATACGGCACACTCTCTTCTACTGAAGCATTACAGATCACCTTTGTATCTCCAGTAGAAATTAGAATTGATCCTTCAGCATACTTAGTAAAATCTCTAGTAATAGTAACTTCTCTTAATTCATCTCTATCTCTTCCATCAACACGCATTATATTAATACTCCTTTCCACTTATTAGCCTTTGTATTATTTCAATAATTATTAACTTTCTCCTTTATTAATGGTAGATTATTTATTACTCAATTCAAACTGGCTCTGTTCATCTCCAACTAAACCTGTTAATAAATAACGTTCTTGCTTGGAGTCATACTTCAGCTCTTTGATCAATCTAAAGTTCTTTATATCGCCTGTCTTCTTAACATGAATACGGGGCCCGCTGCAAGGATAGGTTTCATCTCCTATCTTAATATGTTCTCTATCATGAAATTTCACTAGTTTATTATCAGCAATAACCTCATTTATTTTCGTTTCTAAATCATCAAAGTCAAACTCCGGCTTTTCTTCAAACTGAAGCACAAAACCGCTCTTTACATCACTATGATAAGTAGACTTCTTTACTCCCAGCTCCTCTTCTAACACTTTAGAAGTTAAATCTTCAGCAGTATGGGCCATCCGCCTATATTTAATTGAATCAAAGACTATTTCTGCTATCTCCTCTGGATGAGAGCTAAAAACTCCTGGACGCATAGTCAGGACTTCCTCCCCAATACCTAACAATAAATCGGCATCTAGTTCAAGATGATCAGCTAATAATTCAAAATGCTCAATAACAACCCGCTGTCCGTCATCTACTGCCTTCTGAACTACCTCTCCTAACTGCCAGGGCTGCACAAAAGCAGTTTCAAATCTGACATCAACATGATACGTATGGCTATTAAAATTATTCTCTCTTGCATCCTGTATAATGGATGAAGGCTTAATATTGATCCCCTTATCATCATTAACTAAATTTAATCCGGGAAACATACCGCGAATCAATAATGACTTACCGGAACCCTCATCTCCAATCAAACCTATTATTTTGTCATCATCAGTTAAATATTTTTGAGCTAGGTTTTTCCCCAATAACATTAATCTCCTTCTACCCCGCGGAGCAAAATAGACTGATTGAGCAAGACAATCAAACATTCTCCTAACTCCTTTCTCTTTCAACTACTTATGGCTTAATTCAAATTGACTTCTCTCCCTACCAACAAATCCTGCTAATAAATAACGCCCAATCTTTGCATCATACTTTAATTCCTTAATTAATCTAAAGTAATTAATATCTCCTGTCTTATTAACATGGATTCTTGGTCCAGTACATGAATACGTATCCTCTCCAATATTAATACTGCTTTCATCATGAAAGCTTACCGGTAGATTCTTATCTATAATCTCCTTTACTCTAGTTTCTAACTCTTCAAAGTCAAACTCTGGCTTCTCATCAAACTGAAGTACAAAGCCGCTCTTTACATCACTGTGATAGGTAGGCTTCTCTACTCCCAGTTCTTCTTCTAATACTTTAGAAGTCAAATCCTCAACAGTATGGGCCATCCGCCTATGCTTAATTGATTTAAAGACTATCTCTACTATTTCCTCCGGTTGTGGTCCAAAGACTCCCGGTCTGGTTATTAAAACTTCTTCGCCGATCCCCACTAATAAATCAGCATCCATTCTCAAATATTCTGCTATTAACTCAAAATGTTCAATCACAACCCGCCGCTCATTATCTATTGCTTTCTGAATCGCAGAACCTAGCTCCCAGGGCTGCATAAATGCTGTTTCAAACTTAGCATCCACATGATAAGTATGATTAGTAAAGTTATTCTTCTCAGACCCTTCCCATAAAGGAAGCGGACGTACTTCTACTCCATTATCATCATTGGTTAAATTTAATCCAGGAAACATTCCTTTAATCAAGAGTGATTTACCGGAACCTCCTTCACCGATCAAACCGATCAGTTTATCAGTAGGACTTAAATATTTCTGGCTTAAGCTATCTCCCAGCAACATTAATCTCTTTTTACCCCGTGGAGCAAAGTAGACTGATTGTGCAAAACTATGAAACATTTTTTTCTCCCCTTTAATTTAAGCTAACTATAAAATTAGCAATATAAATAAATCATGTATTGACTTTATTAAGCAACTATAAAATGATAACTAACTTCTTATCCAAAATTTTAACTCTCTTTTTTAGTGTAGCTAACTGAGAAATTATAATATCACTTTTTTCTTAGCCTGATCATGTAATTCACGAATTAAATTAGCCAAAACTGAAAATCTACTACATATTTATTATTACTATAAATATTTGCGTCATTATATCATGTTTTGTAGACTTATATCAAATCACCTTTCACTTTTAAGTATTTTACGCCATAAAACATTAAGAAAAGAAGTGCTAGAAATTTCTAGCACTTCTTTTCTTAATGTTTATTTTAATATCATTCTTTTTAAAGTTGATTTCATAAACATCAGTTTCATTCAAAAGCTTAACTAACTCTTTAATTTTACTTAAATTTATTTCTTCTCTTTTATCTGTACAATCTTTCACCTCATCTTTAATATTATCCAGGAATAACTTCGACAATTCATCTAATCTATAAGTAATTAGTTTCTTATTATTCTTTAATTTCAACTTAAATACCCTTTTTATAAAATTAATTTTATTTTCAAAGCTTCTTAATAATTTCTGTGCTTTTTGAACTGTTATCGCTTCAAATTCAATCTCTTGTCCAGGTTTAGCCTGTGCAATCTTAGGTAAATCGACTGTAATTACATTTGCTATTTTAGTATATCCACCTGTTACCTGCCTATCAGCCATCATAATTATCGGCTGTCCATTACTGGGAACCTGTACTGCTCCCATTGCAATACCATCAGATAGTATATCAGCACTTTTTTTATGTTCAATCTCTTCTCCATTCAATCTATACCCCATGCGATCAGATTCATTAGTTATTTCATATTTATTCGATAAAAATGCTTCAATTCCTTTAGCAGTAAAATATTCCTTTTGAGGGCCTAATACAACTCGAATATTAATATTATCTTGCAGATGATAATTAATATATTCTTGAGGAATCTTACGTCCTTCTAGTTCAGTTATCTCTTCTGTAGGCTCTCCAATCCTGAGTACATCACCTTGATTTAATGCTCTTCCTTTAAACCCACCAATCCCTGCTTTAATATAAGTTGACTTACTATCCATTACAACGGGAACATCAAATCCACCAGAAAAAGCAATATAACTCCTACAGCCATCTTTGATTCCATTAAAACTCAGATGATCTCCCCTGTGAACTCTTATACTCTGCCATAAAGGAATACTTTTACCATTTAAAATCGGAGATGAATCTGCTCCTGTTATAGCAATTACCATATCATCATGAAATTCAATTTCAGGTCCTATTATCGTAGTTTCTAATACACTTTCCAGTTCATCATTACCAACTAAAATATTAGCTAATCTATGAGCAAAAAAATCCATAGTTCCAGAGACGGGAACTCCATACTGCTGATAACCATATCTTCCATCATCTTCAATGAGGGTCAGCATCCCCGATTTAATTATTTTTATTTCTCCCACTTTTGCTTTCCCCTCTCTACATTCTTATTTTTACTTTTATATTCTTCCTCACTTATCTGTACAAACTTAACATAATTCCCCGCTTTCAATAAAAAAGGATCATCACTATAAGGCTCATATAATTTAATATGTGTTCTACCAATTAACTGCCAACCTCCAGGAGTATCTATAGGATAAATTCCCGTCTGTTTTCCAGCAATACCTACAGAGCCAGCAGGAATTTTTGTTCTAGGATTTTCCAACCTTGGCGTAGCAATTTGTTCATCCATTCCGCCCAAATAAGGGAAACCAGGAACAAATCCTAACATATATATTAGGTAAGGCTTTGAAGTATGAATCTCAACTACTTCATCTACTGTCAATCCATTATATTCTGCCACCTTTTCAATATCTGGCCCATACTCACCACCATAAACTGTAGGTATCTTTATAGTTTTAGGTTCTGATAACTCTAAATCTTCAAGCTGTTCTTCTAAAACTTTAAGTTTTTTTATAAGTTGATCATAACTTATCTTTTGAACCTCATAATGAACCATTAAAGAAGAATATGTCGGTACAACTTCTAAAACCCCATCAATTTCTTTCTCTTCTATAGCTATCATCAGAGCTCTTATTCGTTGATTTATCTCTTTCGAAACTACATTTTCAAGCTCAATAACTACAGCCTTATCTCCTGCAGGCTTATATTTTGCTTGCAGACACAAAACAACTCCCCCCTTATTCTAATACAACATCTATGAGAAATCCCCATCATTAAGACCATCAATTGTGATAATACTCCTTAATAATTTTTTAACTCTTTATTTTCAAGATCAGTTATAAACATATGACCAGGTGAGTGAGTGATCATAATTGATAGTTTAACTTTCATTGCTACTGCTTGAGGAGTAACACCACAAGCCCAAAAAACAGGAATTTCATCTGCTTTAATCTTTACAGAGTCTCCAAAATCTGGAGTATTAATATTTTCTATTCCTAACTTTTCAGGAGAACCTACCTGTACTGGAGTTCCGTGAACCGTTTTATATTTAGCAGTTATTTGAATCGTATCTGTAATTAAATCACTAGGAATAGGTCTCATAGAAACAACCATTGGTCCTTTGAATTTTCCTGCAGTTTTGCATTGTTTATTCGTAATATACATAGGAACATTTTTTCCAGCTTCTATATGCCTAATTGGAATATTTTCCTGTGAACTACTCGGCATTGAAATACCGAGCTTCATGGTCGCCTGCTTTTATGGGAGTTACCCGTAATATCAAGCAAGTTACCCATTCGGCGTGTCCAACGCCACTACTCCTATCCAGTTAATACTGGCTGGACTTGGAGGTACTTTTAAGCTGCAAATTGATGATTATTCCAGTTATATTTAACCGGATTTGATAACCCTTTTACCTGCAGAGTAATATCTGGCCCTTTACGTCGCTGCTGTAAGTATTTGCGTAAGATATTAAATGCACCTATGCTGTCGGCATTAAAAGCTTGATTGTTATCTTTATCAATATAAAGCCCTCTTTTAACTCGGTTAGATTTATTAGCATATTTCTTAGTTACTTTTTTACTGTAAGGGCTGCATTGGCTGGTATATTTTTCACTCTTCTTGATTAAAGTAATCCCTTGTAAATTAAGTTTATACTCTAGCTGGTGATAGATAATATCAAAAGGTAGTTTATGGAGTTTTTGATTATTCTGTTTCCCTAAATCAGCATCATCACGAATATTTTTTATATCACCAACGATTACTCTAGATATATTATTTTCAACACAGTAATTAACAACTTTTTTAGTTGCACTATGGATTAGGTGAAATAATTGTTTTCGTCGCTTTTTATATAGGTTCTGAATACGTTTAGAAGTCTTTTTACCTTGATCATTCAAAATTGATTGATAATGTTTAATCTTTTTATCAAAATAACGATTAATAGCTAAATATTGTCCGCCGTCAATAATAAAGCTTTCCTGATTTTGATTACTATAACAAGTCATCAAATTATTAATTCCTAGGTCAATACTTAAATAATTACCGTTATCTTCTTTAATAGTAGGAGTATCTACTTTATAAGTTAAGATTACCTTATAAGTATCATCACTTAAAGGCTTAAACTCAATTCTAGTAGTTGAGTTAAGGATATCTCTATTACTGGATAACAGTTCATTAGGCACTCTTATCCATAAAAATTTATTGGTAATAGAGTATTCTTTTTTCAGATACTCTTTTAATTGTTTAGGAATAGATAATCTTAACTTACCATCAATAATTTTAAAGCCATTATTGAGATAACGAAAGTTAAACTTACTATCTTTGGGTTTATAGTTAGGTGAATTAGGTTTACCGTTATATTTATCAGGATTATCTTGATAATCCTCCATACTTTGATAAAAACTATCCCAGTTATCAGCTAAAATTTTAAGTGTTTCCTGTGCTGTCTGGGAGGGTAAGTTTTTATACCAAAAGTTAGTTTTTAATTGCTTTTTTTGTTTATACCAATCAGGATAATCTTCATCACTATCTTTAGACCAATTTTTACGTTGATAATTGCCGATATTATATAATCTGGCACTAGCATAGGCTAAACAACCTAATACAACTTGTTGGGTTTGATTAGGTTTATGGATAAAATACTTAGCTAGCTTCAATTAGTTCACCTCCTTATGATAGCCAACATTATAAACACATGTTCTGGCATGAATTAAATTATTTTGGTTGCTCAATTGTTATCACCTCTCACATATAGTATATCATATATTACTTTTAATATCAAGCATATCAAAAGTTAAATCGATTACACATAGTTTAAAAACCAAGTAAAAAATAACCTATTCTTTAATATTGAATCAAAGAATAGGTTAGTAAATTCATCACCCATATAAATAAGGGTGGGTTCTTTACTATTTATCCTAAAGGAAAAACTTCACTTAAATTTTTCATCATCCTACCTCCATATCAAATTAACCAATTAACTTTTGTAAAACTGAATATAATGATTTTATTCCCAAGCCAAAAGCTACTGCTGTTACTATCCAGCCTAATAAATTTTGAAATTTACTATTGGCATATTCTCCTAATCGGTCTTCGTTATTCATTAAAATCATTAAGAATAAAGCTATTATAGGAAGTAAAATTCCATTAGCTGCCTGAGCAAATAATATAATTGTTACCGGACTCTTCCCTAGTCCTGAACCAATTATTCCAACTATTAATACTATTCCCCAGATTAACTTAAACTTAGTTGATTTAAAGTCATTCTTCCAGCCAAGTGCTTCAACAGTAGCATAGGCAGCTGCTAAAGGCGAAGTAACTGAAGATGAAAAACCAGCAGCAAAAAGTCCAATTCCAAAAAACCACTTAGCCCAAGTCCCTAATAACGGTTCTAACTGGATAGCCATTTCACCAGCATTGTTAGGAACAATTCCTGTATCTTTAAAAGTTGCTGCAGCAGTTATTATAATTGCAGAAGAAATAGCCCCCCCTAAACCTATTGATAAGAGTGTATCTAATCGACTTTTAGATAACTCTTCTGCACTATTCCAACGCTCTTGAACAGCAGAAGCATGAAGGAATAAATTATAAGGTACTACTGTGGTACCAATTAAAGAAACAGCTAACATTAAACCACCTTTAGGAATAGTAGGGGCAAAAAAGCCTTTTAAAATTGCTCCTATATCAGGTCTAATAATAATGGCTGTCAATATAAAGGTAACACTCATTACCCCAACTAATCCAACTAATATTTTTTCTATAATGTTATAACTTCCTGTCCACAAAAAGAGAAAAGCTATTATCCCCATAACCGGTCCCCAAATATTACCACTAATTCCTGTAATAGTCTCTAAGCCTAAAGCTCCTCCTAATATATTTCCAGTTTCATAAGCAGCACATCCAATTCCAATAGCAGAGATAACTAATATTATACTCATCCATTTTAAAGTAGGACTATCAAATTGATTTCTTAAAGCTTCTCCTATTCCTTTTCTAGTTACAACTCCTAATCGAGATGACATCTCTTGTAGTACCATAGTAGCAATTATAGAAAATAACATAGCCCATAATAAAGTATAACCAAAACTAGCTCCACAAATTGTAGCTGTAGTTACAGTTCCAGGTCCTATAAAAGCAGCAGCTACTAAAGCTCCAGGACCAATTTGCTTTAATTTTGCTAAAAAGCCCTTTTTCCCTTGACAATGCTGCGTTTCTTCTTTAATCTTCTCTTTCATTTTCTCACTTCTACCTCCTTTTAATTTTAAATTGCATTAGAAAGTTATATATACTTTAAATCAGTATATGTAAACTATATGTTAGATATATGTTAATATACTATGTCAGTTTTGTCAACACTAAACTCAACTATTATGATAAAAATATAAATTTAACACAAATTTCATATTATTCTTATTTATGTTAGTCTATTATGCTACTATTTGGCTAATCGGAGCGACCTCAATACCTTCTGCTTTTAATTTAGTATTTATTTTACTTACAAATTCTACTGCTTCTGGATTATCACCATGTACGCAAATAGTATCCGCAGTAATTTCTATTTCTTCTCCATTTATAGCCTCTACTTTCCCGTCTAAAACCATTTTTGCTATTCTGGAAAAAGCAAGATCTGGATCATGAATCACCGCTCCTTCTCTTTTTCTAGAAACTAAAGTTCCATCAGGATTATATGCTCTATCTGCAAAGACTTCATTTGCAACTCTCACCCCTACTTCTTTACCCATGTGAATCAGTTCGCTATTAGCTAAACCAACCAAAATAATATCTTTATCTACCTCATAAATTCCCTTAGCAATTGCTCTAGCTAAATCTCTGTCCTCAGCTGCCATATTATATAATCCCCCATGAGGTTTTACATGCTGTATTTTATTTCCCTTTGCTTCTGCAAAAGCTGTCAAAGCACCTAATTGGTATTTGACATATGATTTTACTTCTTGTGGTGATACCTCCATTCTCCTTCTTCCAAACCCCATTAGATCTGGGAGACCAGGATGAGCACCAATAGCAGTATTATTTTGAATTGCAATATCTACTGTATGGGCCATTACAGTTGGATCTCCAGCATGCCAGCCACAAGCAATATTAGCAGAAGTAATATGCGGAACAATTTCTTCATCAAAACCTAATTTATAATTCCCAAAACTTTCCCCAATATCACTATTTAAATCAACTTTATACATTATAATCACTCCTTAAATTAATTATTTTATAAAATGTTAGTCAAGTGTCACTTATATGTTATATTATTAATGAATTTTATGATTTTGTCAAACTAATAATCAAATTCATTTACATATTTATACTCTTTTTTTTTAAAAAAAAAAAAGAAGAGGCACTAGAAAGCTCTAGCGCCTCTCTTTCTTACTTATTTAAATTACTAGCATAAGATAGCAGTCAGAATAGTATATAGAACCATTGAAATACCGGCTGCCACACTGGCCTGCGGAATCTGAGAATAAACATGATCCATCAAGTCAGCACCACAAGCAAGTGAAGACATAATCGTTGTATCGGAGATCGGAGAAACCTGATCACCGTAGATTGAACCTCCAGTTACAGCAGCAAAACAGAGAGTAATAAAGGTTGGATCAGGATTGACTGCATAAGCCAGCGGCATAGCAATCGGGAACATTACTGCATAAGTACCCCAGGAACTTCCTACAGAGAAAGCAATGAACATACATAATACCATGTAGATGGCTGGTAAAAGCACAGGAATAATAATTGATTCTGTGGCTCCTACTATATAAGAGGCAGTTCCTAAACTGTCAGATACATTTCCTAAAGTAACAGCTAATCCCAGAATAATAGCACCGATTGTTACACCTTTAGCACCATCAACAAATCCATCTATTACATTGTCTAACTCCATTCCTTTAAATAATGCTAACACCATAGCTGACAGTACACTCAACATAAAAGCCTGTGGAATATACATATCACCTACTATAAACTTGGGAATAACACCTACTCCTAATAAGGTTCCAATCGGAACAATAAAGTCTATTAAAGTAGTGTTATAGTCTTCTGGAACATCCAGGTCAGTAAGTTCTTCAGAAGCGAGCGGATCAGCACCATCTCTATTTAATTTGCCTGTCTCCTTAACTCTCTTAATTGCCTTCTTCATTTTACTACCAATAAAAGGTAATTTCTCCATAGCTAATAGGAAAGTAAAGAGGATAGCTATCCAGGCATAAAAGTTATATGGAATAGCACTAAAGAATAAATCAAGTCCTGCACTTTCATCAGGAATCAATGGAATTGTTCCTGCTACTAGACCTGCAATATATAGCGGCCAAGCATTAAATGGAATTAAAGTAGCAATCGGTGATGCTGTAGAGTCTACGATATAAGATAACTCTTCGTGGGATACTCCAGCTTCATCACAGATAGGACGAACAGTAGAACCAGCCAGGATTGTACTGATAGTTCCTCCCTGATGGAAGACAACCCCCATAATCCAGGCAAAGAACTTAGCTGATCTTCTACCACGAACCATCTTCTTTCCAGCCCATTTAGCAAATTTCTGGGCTCCACCTGTTTTAGTCCAGATACCGATTAAGCCGCCAAGACACCAGAGATATACCAATAATATTTGGGCATAACCCTCAGAACCTAAAGAAGGTATCAAGTACTCTCCTACAATATCAAAGTTACCGGTAATAATTCCACCAGCAACAACACCTAAAAACAAGGCAGGTACTACCTGGCGTGTAACAAAAGCTAATGTTAAAGCCAAAATGGGAGGTACAATTGAAAGAATTCCATAATTCTCTGCACTTTCGCCGCCAGCAAAGCCGACACTACTAAGCATAAAAGTAAATGCCACTACTCCTACAGTAAGCAATAACCACTTCTTCATCTGTTTCTTCATATTTTTATTCATTATTAATATTTCCTCCTCCTATTTATAATAATTTATTAATACAGATTTGAAATTTTGTTCAATATTAAGTACAAAGAATAATCTAAATAAATGTTAATAAACGGATATTTCTGCAAGTTCTATTCAGTTACACCAGTTCATCATTATAGTGTAGCAAATTTAGAATTTAATAACGTAATCTGACTAGTTGAATTAATTTTCATCCCCTAAATTGTAGGTTTTAGTACCTTCCTTTTGTCACATCACCTCCTTAAATAAATTTAAAATGTAGTTTATATTTATCTAATTTGTCTATAATTTAAGTTCTTTATATTTTCATAATTGATATCTTTAAATTATTACATATGTTTGTCATTATAATATCAATCATTTTATTAAATTTTATAATATTCAGAATATAATTATAAAATTTGGAGTGCTAAATAGGAATAGATTTTGAAATCTATTCCTATATATATATATCTTCTAATTAAACCTTCAGTTATTCAGTCTCATAAAGGCTATTGCCTTCGGCATCTATTACCACTAAGACTGGTAGGTCTTCTACTTCTAGCCTTCTTACCGCCTCTGTTCCCAAGTCATCATAGGCTATTACTTCTGCTTCTTTAATCCTCTGGGCTATCAAAGCTGCTGCTCCGCCAATTGCCCCAAAATAGACTGCTCCTTCTTCTTTCATAGCTTCTACTACCTCGTTATTGCGGTATCCTTTACCGATCATTCCCCGCAGTCCCTCTTTGATTAATCTTGGAGCAAAGGGATCCATGCGATAACTTGTCGTCGGTCCAGCAGAACCGATAGGCTTACCCGGCTTAGCCGGTGCAGGACCTACATAATAGATAACCTGACCGTCTATTTCAAAAGGCATATCCTTCTCTGAGTCTAGAGCATCTATTAAACGAGCATGGGCTGCATCGCGGGCTGTATAGACTGTTCCTGAAATAAGCACTGTATCTCCTGCTTCTAACTCTCTTACTTTCTCTTCTGTCAATGGAGTTTCTAATCGAATCTCGCTCATCTTTTTAGCCTCCTTTTAACCCAAGGTCCGTTCTTTATGTCTAGTTACATGACAGTTTATATTAACTGCTACCGGCAAGCCAGCAATATGCGTCGGATAGGTCTCAACATTAACTGCTAAGGCCGTCGTCTTACCGCCAAAGCCCTGCGGGCCGATATTCAATTCATTTACTTTCTCCAACAGCTCTTCTTCTAATTCTGATATATTTTCTTCTTGACTGGCTTCTCCAACCGGTCTCAATAGCGACTTCTTGGCTAGGAATGCCGCTTTTTCGAAGGTACCGCCGATTCCTACGCCTACTACTACCGGCGGACAAGGATTAGGCCCGGCTTCTTTAACTGCCTGAACTACAAAGTCTTTAACTCCCTCAACTCCATCGGCAGGCTTTAACATCTTAATCTGGCTCATATTCTCACTGCCAAAGCCTTTAGGGGCTACTGTCAGCTTCAATTTATCGCCAGGTACTATCTCCGTATGGATTACTGCCGGAGTATTATCACCAGTATTCTCCCGCTCTAGCGGGCCATCTACTACAGATTTGCGCAAATAGCCTTCTTTATATCCTTTGCTTACACCTTTATTGATAGCTTCTGTTAGATCTCCACCTTCTATCTCAGCATCCTGACCCAACTCAGCAAATACAACAGTCATGCCTGTATCTTGACAGATAGGCATCTTCTCTTCTTTAGCAATTTCAGCATTTTCAATTAATCTTTCTAATATTTCCTGGGCCACTGGAGAATCTTCTCTCTCAAGTGCCTGATGATAACTTTCAATTATATCATCACCGAGAATAAAATTTGCTTCCATACACATTTCTGCTACTGCATCTGTAATCTCATTCACATTAATTGACACTACTATCCTGCCTCCTTTTTCGAAACCGGACTCTTATTTATACTTTAATTTTCATTCATTTCTCACTATTATTTTAAATGCAATTTCTATACCAAACTTAGCAGCAAACCTAAAAAATATTTATTTTCTCAATATATAACTTTTCAACTTTAATTCTGCTGTATTAATCTGGAATTAATTAACTAAAAATATAATTTTCGGATCAATATTTTAATTAAGCTTATACTTCTATAATTATTTTTCGAGGAATTAATTGTATTATCGACATTGAATGGGCGATATTAATCAGAAACCACCTACCTAAAACAACCCAATAACCCAATAATATCAATTGCCTAATTCTTTTAATACTTTAATTCCTTTATTAGTAATCGTTGTCCCCTGTCTACCTTTGCCTATATCTACTAAACCATGTTCTTCTAATTTATTCAATCTACTTCTTACCATCTGTGGAGAGAGATATAGATTATTAATCTCTGCATTTTTAGCTATCTCTCTTCTACCTATATTCTCATCTAACTGCTTGGCTAAATAAAGTTCATTCAGAATAAATATATACTCCTCTATATCTCCTAGCTCATCCAATTCAAAATCCATATTCACCTGTTCCTGTTTCTGATTATTCTGTTTGGGATTAAAATGAGAGGGGAGATTATCAATCTCTACCTCATCTTCACAGATCTGAACAATATATTCAATACAGTTTTCTAACTCTCTAATATTACCTTTCCAGTTATAATTATATAATCTACTTATTACCTCCTTTGATAGAGATAGATCTTCTCTATCAAACTTTTCTAAAAAGTAATCGATTAACAGAGGTATATCTTCTCTTCTGCGGCGGAGAGGAGGAAGCTGTAGTGATAAAACATTCAATCTATAATAGAGATCTTCTCTGAATTTACCTTCGCTGACTAACTGCTGTATATTCTTATTAGTAGCTGTAATAACCCTAATATCTATAGGAATCACCTTAGTACCGCCGACTCTCATTACTTCCTTTTCCTGCAGCACCCGCAAAAGCCGCGATTGAATACTAGGAGAAATATCTCCTATCTCATCCAGAAAGATAGTTCCTGTATGGGCCTGTTCAAAGACTCCCGGTTTACCGCCCTTCTTAGCTCCAGTAAAGGCTCCTTCTTCATAACCAAAGAGTTCGCTTTCCAACAGATTATCCGGCAGAGCAGCACAGTTAATAACTACAAACGGTGCTTTATTTCGCTCAGAATAATTATGTATCGAATGAGCAAATAACTCTTTTCCTGTTCCGCTCTCTCCCTGGATTAGAACAGTAGACTCACTTTTAGATAATTTTTTGGCCTTCTTTATACCCTTCTTTAATTCCTGGCTTTTTCCAACTATATCAGAAAAATTATACTTAGCTATATGACCTTTTTTCTTTAATTTTCTTCTTAAATCCTCTTCTAATTCCTTTACATCAGTTACATCCTTAAAAGTAGCCAAAGCTCCAACAGTCTCTCCTTCTTCTTTAACCGGAACTCTGGTACTTACTATCTTCTTACTACCTATATTCTGAACAGCATTTATATGTTTAATATCTTCTTTTAAGACTTCATCCAATTTAGTATTAGGAATAGTTTCATTCACTTTATTGCCAATGACATCTTCAGCATCCATTTCAAAGATTTCTTCTGCCATTTCGTTAAATACTTTAATCTCTTCTTGCTGATTAATATAAATTATTCCATCATGAACATGATTAATTATAGCATCCAGCTTCTTATTGATTCTAGCTTTATTCTTCATATTAATTTCCAATCTACGGCTTAACTCTACTAATTCTCTTATATATCTTGATGATAAAAGATTAGACTTATCATCTAGTAGATTCAGCTCTATTAAAATCTCTATAATCGTTGTTAAATCAAGAACTCTACTTCCAATATTGATAACCTGATCAATATTATCAGGTACATACTTATCTTCACCTAGATTAATTGCTAAATCAACCTTATCAACTGTTCCTTTGCCGGGATAAAAGGGGATCAAATCAATATGATCAATTCCTACTTCTGTTAATAAATCCTTGGCTTCAAAAGCAGCCAATTGAGTATTGTTAATTAATAATGCCTTCTTATTAGCTGGAAGCTTGATTAACTGCTCGAGGAAAGAAATATCTAGTGATCTTCTGGCAAATATAATTTTACTTGGATCAGCTACATAATTATCTATCTCTCCCATCAAAGACTTAGTTGATAAAATTAGATCTGCTTCAACAAACTGATCATCAATCTCTTCTATTATATAACTCTTTATATTTACTTTATTTTTCAATACTTTCTCCAACTGCTGTTTAAATAATTCATTAGTTTCTTTACTAATAGTTATAATTACCAGTTCTTTTTTTGTAATTCCCACTAAAGTCCCCCCTGATAAGAAATTATAATCTCCAACTATATTTTTCGACATAAAATCCAATTTTCCTTTTAAACTAAACAGTTCCCATAAATAACCAAATGGGTTATAAAGTGAAAATCCCACTTCATAACCCATTAGTTTCTATAAATAATTATGTTATGCTTATAATTCAAGCCTTTTAGCTATAATAATGACTTCTATTTCAGTTAAATTTTCCTAGTTACATAGGAATTTCAATGCTTAATAGCGGTGCATGCTGCTGAGCTCCATAGACATCTGTCTCTCCTACTGCTCCTGAAGAACAAGGACGAACAATCGTTGCCTTAATTGCTTTTGCAGGGTCATAATTAATAACCGAAATTACATCATCTACTGGTATATCATACAAGTCTGCAATTAACTCTTTATTAACTACACCGGATTCTTTGACTTTATCATAGATTTCAAAGCTTTTAAAGATAAAGTCAAATGTTAATTCGTAAGGACCTGCATTCTTACTTCTAATTACATCTATCAATTCTCTAATATTTTTAGTTTCTGACATTAAAATCACCTTCTTTCCCGTTTTATAACTCTTCTATCTCCATTGGAAATGGCTCACACGGATCATCAACTGTAATCAGATGATGTAGATTAAATTCATAAACCTCGCCTGCTTTCAGATCAGACGGTGAATAAGGAAAAGCTAAGTTCCCTGCTGTTGCTACCCGGCCTGGATAGCCGTAATGCAGCATTGTAGATCGAGCAAAGCTGCAGATAGTATTGGCCAATTCCTGAGTCTTGGCTACTACTTCAATAACAATCCCTACCTCATGGGATGTAATTTCTTCGTTAGGCTCTAGATCGCCCATAACTGCATCTTCACCATAGATTCTAAAGAGTAATTGATAATCATCTTCGGATAGATCATCAAAGTTATCCCTTACTGTCTCTCTAACTACCTCTTTTATATGATCTAATTCATTAATCATAATTGGATCTCTAGTTCCAGCAATAGATAACGTTCTATATCCTACTTTTTTGGCTCCTTCTAATTTAACTGTATATTCTTCATCTTCAATGAATTTACTACCAGTAACTTTAACTCTTCTATCATCTAACTGTTCAAAATCGGCTTCTGATAGATCAATAACTCCACCCGGCCCATGTAATTCCAGCGGATTTGCTTTTTCATAAAGCGTGTGGGCCGCTACTGAAGTTGTAGTACATCTTCGATCTTTATTTAGCGGTTCCAGAACAAAGTGATCATCTCTCAGAATTCCAAACATACTGTCACTACCGCTACCAGGATTAGCAGCAATAGATGCACATTCCATAATCTTACCCATATGAAGTGCTAAACCAGCTGGAAATCCTTCCTTAATACAGTAACCAGCAAAAACTGTTGGATCATAGGCGCGACCGGCTACAATTACTTCAGCATCCTTTTCTAAAGCCTTAATAATAGGCTCTACACCCATCTGACCTACAATTCTTGTACTGGCTTCCAGTTCTGCTCTTGTTGTTTCTTCGGCAGGAGGTAAAGCTGAAACTCCTCCGGCTTCAAATTTATCCAAAATATAATCTGGATCCTGTTCAGACTGAATTGTTGCTAACTTAAAGTTTAAGTCTTCTTCCTCAGCAATCTCTTTTACTATTTCTGTACACCATTCTAGATGTGGTGCTCCACCAGCACCACCGGCACTTCCTAAAATGACCGGAATATCCCTTTCTTGACCTGCTTTAATCATTAATTTAAGATCTCTCTTAACTGCTGTTTTATCAGTAAAGGAAATACCTGCTCCTAAATAATAAGGCCCTGGGTCAGTAGAACCAGCATCTACTGCAATCAAATCAGGTTCTTTTTCTAAACCTCTTTCGAACGATTCTCTAGGAAAACCATAACCCAGAATCGCTGTCGGAGATAATATTCTTAATTCTTCCATTTCTATCCCTCCAATATTTAGTTACATGCCTCAATTAGACTTAATACTCTATTCATTTCATTATTGACAATCATTAATCCTTCATCAACACCCATGCCCGGCTTAGCCAGCATCTGATCCGGTCTTGTAGCTAAGGCTAGATTCACACATACCTGGGCTGAACGATCTGTTTCATTACAGGTTCCGCCTTGATAAGCACCAACACCGTTCTCTTTGCAGTATAATACAGCTTCGATTGTATTATTGATACCGCCTAGGTCAGGTGTCTTAATCTGAACTACATCGGCTGCTTCTTCATCTACAAATTTCTTAATATCTGCAAAGGTATTACACCATTCATCTGCTACTAACTCTACATCAATGCCGCGCTCTTTTACTTCGTCTCTTAAAGCCTTCATATCTGCAACCTGATCAGCACGACTACCAGAATCCATTGGTCCTTCAATTCTTAATGTATGCGGCTTTGCCATTGCAGCTAACTTTTCTAAGTAATCAGCCATTGCTTCAGGATCATTATCAAAAGCCAGTCCGATAGTTCCATAGACATCAATATGGAAGATAGGCTCATAATCCTCTTCTGTTCTTAGCTGGCTTACTCTATTCTTCAACCATTCAACATAATCCAATAATTTATCTCCATCTTCACCCAATTTATCTTTAACATTATTGATTAAAGCATGAGGAATTACGTCAGCATGCTTGATAATCATTTTATCAGCATTTAGGTATCTATCATCACCTGTTTGAGCAAAGATAGGTACCGGCTTAGAAACTAGGTCTAGACCGTATTCTTCTGCTACTACCTCTGTCATTGTTTTATTCTTAGATTTTGCTACAGCATCCAATAATGCCTGAGTAATTCCATATCTAATTGCTGTATGGAGCCGCTCACCGTCTACCTTTAAGTTATCAAATTCTTCAGCTAATTCCTTGAAGCTATCCATCTCTCTCCCTACTAACTTAGGGGCAATATCTTCTTCGATAATGGGAATAAATTCTTCGGCTAAAAATAGTGGATCCCGTCCTCCTGCTCCAGAATACTGCACAGCAGCACAGTCACCATAAGCTACCTGACCATCTTCTAAGATAATCATCACGGAAATTGATTCGCCTGCTTGTCGAATACTGCTAAAGCCCTCAGTTACAGGATCTCCAAGATAAGCTAGTCCATCATGTTCAGCATCTTCTTTGATTGCTCGCTGATCATCAAAATAAAAACCTGTCAGTCCTGGTGAAGTTACTATCTTTTCTATCTTCATTACGGATTTCCTCCCCAAAGAATTTTATATTATCATTATCTGATCAATTAAGAACGAGGTCTGCCTACTAATCTTCCTTTACCGATAGCATAGATATCATCAATTACCATCTGGAAGTTAGGCTCTCTTCCCTCAGATTTACCGCGGGCTTCTAATTTCTCTTGGTGAAACTCAACTACTTCATCGGAGAATGGTAGATTACCGTGGTTTAAGAATCTCACTGCTCCATCATCATCACGAGCCGGTAATAGATTTCCAGCATTATACTTACTTGGAGCAAACGGTACATCCAATACTCCTGCTTCAAAGGCTCTAACTGTTCCCTGAGCCACATCTCCATTTCCTAATTCAAATACGCGGTCAAGAATCTGTTTAGTTTCCTGTTTGATCATTTCTTTTTCCTCTTCTAACTTATCATTAGAAAGAAGGCTCTGGTCCCGCAGCATATTAATAACCTGCTTAGTAGATCTTAAGCCTTCCGCATTTGCTTCTTTAGTCGGCACTCCCATAGCTTCATGAGGCGTTTTGGTAATTACTTTAGTTGCTTTACCTAATGCAGCTGTTGCTGCTCCCCAAGAAATAACACCAAAAGCCTGTGCTTCATCCTGGGGGAAGCCGCCCATCCACTGGTGGAATACAGTAGTTAACATTACATCTTCATAATCTGCTAAATACTCTTCGGCTAACTCTTCTAACGACTGTAATGCAGCTACATCCTGGACTAAGTTACCGCATTGTCCATAGCCTAAAGTAATATTCTTAACACCCTGTTCTGCTGCTAGAAGCCCCTCAATAATTGCTACACTGTGTGATACGGATGGAGGAACTAAAGTTCCAGTTAATGGACCAAAAGGCTCACGATTGATCTTAATCCCATTCTCTTCATAATAACCTATTAATCTATCAACATACTGCCAGTCAAGTAGTGTCTGTTCGATGGATACATTTTTAGCATACGGAATATTATAGGATAGTCCGCCGCCCTCATAATCAGTAAATCCACCGGCTAAAGTAATTTCAGCCAGTAGTCTAGCATCAGGTGTCCCGTGGCGAACCTGCAACGGTGCATCCAGAGCTTCCACTACTTCTCTACAGGCTTTAACTCCGTGATTAACGGCTGGAAAACCATTTAACATTGATCTTCCTTCTTCTCTACTTTCTTCAATTCCGGCTTCTGCTTCTTCATAATTATTCTGACGAGTATAGCTGTCTATTGTGCTAGGCAGTAAATCTGCTTGGCCTTCTTCTCTTAAGAACTTCAATAGTTCAATATGCTCATCAATCAATGCTACACCAGCTCTAGGCTGAATTAAAGTTACATCTTCTTCTTTTGCTTCTGCTAATTTTTCAGCCATAATCTGTTCTTCCGGTAGATTATTATGATACTCTATCGCTTCTTCAAAGTCCACATCCTTACCTGTCGGCCACTGCTGTAGTACTTCTTCCCGAATTTCTTTAAATTTATCTAGGCTCCACTTTTCATTCTTTAATTCCATTTATTTCGCCTCCTATTTGTTTAAAATGTTTTTTAGCTAACTTTAAAGCTTTAGTAGCAGAGATTTCAGATAATAATCCGATCGATGCTAATAGATAATCCTGATCTAACAAGAAACCAGGCTCCATTGGAGCTAAAATTGTAGGTTCTGCTTCATCAAATAAACCTGCCTGTAGTACTTTAGCAGGCTTATCATTATGAACCAAGACTCCGCCGGTACCTATAATCAAATCCAGATCAGTCAAATCCTTTCCATACTGAACCTGAGTCTCTCCAAAGGGACTGTAGACTGTTTCAATCCGCCCCACATGTCTTTGAATTGCTAGCTTAGTAGCTACTTTGGCTAAACCAGAATCTAAATCCTTTTCTTCCTTATTAGAAGGAACATACTCTACATCTTCTCTTACTTTGCTAACATAATCTATAACCTGTTCTTTATCTATGTCATCTGAAAGATAAGTTAATAGCTCTCTTTCTCCAACAGCTTTTAATAGCGAGGGAGCGCTGTAGCGCATTCCCAGATCACCCTCAACTGTCCGTTTAACATAAGGTTCTTCTAGTCCTTTAACATTTACTCCGCCTTTTGTCGGATTACCAGCAGCTACTGAATGAATATCAGTAGTAGCACCGCCGATATCGACAATAATCAATTCACCTAATCCACCTTCATCATGTGTTCCTTCTGCAATCAATTCTGCTGCTGTCATTACTGCCGAAGGCGTCGGCATAATTAAGCGATCAATATGCTCTTTTGCTTGGGATAAACCTTTAGCATAAATAATCTTATCCAGAAAAACCTGTCTTATAGTCTTACGAGCCGGTTCTATATTTAACTCTTCCAGTTTAGGCATTACATTTTCAGTTACATAGACTTCTTTACCGCCTTCTTCTAAAACTTCTGTTACTTCATTAGTTGCTACTTTATTACCTGCTACTATAACTGGTGCAGCAAGCTTAGAATCAGCTAATGTTCTGGCATTCTTCAATATTATCTCTTGATTACCGCCGTCTGTTCCGCCAGCTAATAAAATTACATCTGACTCTTGGTCAATAATCTCTTCTAATTCAGTATCAGTTATCTCATAGGAATAGACATTAGCAACCTTGGCTCCAGCTCCTAATGCTGCTCTCTTAGCTGCTTCAGCAGTCAAATCCGGAACTAAACCGATGGCTACTAGCTTCAAGCCACCAGCAGCACTACTGCAGGCCAAACGATGTTCGATCTTATCCAAATCAATTCCCTGTTCTTCTATCTTATTTAGGGCATTTTCAATTCCTACATTCACATCATTCCAGACAGTAGTTGAAGCTTTAGCCTTTGCTTTAAGCTCTATATTCTCTACATCGACTACAGTAGCTTTAGTATAAGTACTGCCAATATCCAATAATAAGGCTAATTCCATAACCTCACCCCACTAATTTCAGATTTACTACTCTTCAATACCTAAATCTTCTTTTAAATCAGCAATCGGTTCTTCTGGTAATGTTCCTGGTGGGTAGACACGGTCAAAGCCCATATCCAAGAATTTCTCTTTTACCGGTTCCCAGTCCTGTTTTCCAACAACTAAGTTACCGCCAACATAAAGAACAATATCCTCTAATCCTGCCTCTACACACTTCTCTTTAAAGCCTTTACAGTCCATCTCTCCATGGCCGTAGAGTGAAGAAACCAAAATAGCATCAGCATCTGTCTCCACTGCAGCATTAATGAAATCTTCCTGAGGTGCTAACACCCCGATATTAATCACTTCAAATCCCGCTTTCTCAAATGCTTCCTGTAAGATTCTATTGCCTACTGCATGTACATCCGAACCTATAACTCCCATTACTATTGTCTTATCTTCCATTATATATCCCACCTTTACTTAAAATTTAAAATTGGCTTATTAGATTTCACTTACTTTATACTGCAAATTCTATTCCAAAAAGCTCAATAAATCAACAAAAAATCATTATTATTTATTCATCAACTAACAAAAAGGGGGAGTAATCCTTCTTTAACAATTTATACCGCTATAACAAACGTTCTTTACCATTAATTTTAATTAAATGTAACTTAAAGGATCACCTTATCGACAACTTTATCTAATTTCTCCTATTTCATCATCATTTAATTTAACTTCTTCCCATTAATAATTAATGATTGGGTTAAAATAAAAGAATTCTTTTATTTTTATACCCCGATAACCCGATATCCCATTAATCATTTTTTGGTCACTAGCGTTGCATCGAAATTTTAGCTAAAACTACCCTTACAAAAAGAAAACTCCTTTGATAAATGGAAGAGTACCCCACAAGCACAAAATCCACAAATCAAAGGAGCTAAAATTTATAAATAATTGTACCATACTTTTGAACAAGTTACTAGAAGTAATTGATATAAACTTTGTTGGATAAAGTGGTAGATAAAATTGGTGCCAATTAACTAATTTAATGAAGTTTAACAGCAGTTAAAAAAATTTTGAAATATTTTCTGCAATGTATGATCAACTTCCTGTTCCATCTTATGATACTTAATTAAAATTTCCTTACCTTCCTCAGTTAACTCTGATCCACCACCATTGCTACCTCCAATCTGTCTTTGTAATAACTCAACATCTAAATTTTTTTCTATCATAGAAATTATGCTCCAGGCCTTACTATAGGACATATCCATAGCTTTAGCAGCCTGTCGTAAAGAACCTAACTCCTTAACTTTACTTAGTAATTCTCTGGGACCATCCCCAAATACTTTGCCGTCATCTTCTTCTAACCAAATTTTCCACTTTATTTCCATTTCAACTTCCCCTTCCTTTATACCAGGAAAAAATTACTATTAAAATGACATCACTGGAAGCATAGATTTTATACTTAGTCTAATTGTTTCAATAATTGATGATAATCTACTTTAGTATCAATATCAAAAACAACTCCCCGGTCAGAAACTCGCACTCTCTTACTTTGAACATGATATTTCTTGATTAAAGTCCTTGCACCTTGATCTCCTTCAAGCTTTAACATCTCTGGCTTCAATTGAGAATCAAAAATAACCGGATTTCCTCTCTGTTCTTTATATTCAGGAACTACTATTAAATCTTGTCCCCTTTTAAATTCAACAATTAATCGATTCAAAGTCTTTGCTTTCACTAACGGCTGATCTCCTAAAGCACAGAGAATACCACTACACTTATTATTAATTGACTGTAATCCTCTAATTAAAGAAGTACTCTGCCCTGATCTATAATCAGGATTATAGCTAATCTTAATGTCTCTATTATTTAATACTTTTTTTACTTTAGGAGCCTCATGTCCTACTACAACTACAACTTCATCTAAATCAACTGCTAATAAATTATCTATTACTCTTTCTATTATCGTCTGTTCCCCAATTGAAAGCAACTGCTTTGTCTTGCCTAATCTAGTAGACATCCCAGCTGCCAACACTATAGCTGAAATCATCTTTTAACAACCCCTACCACAGGTTCTTTTCGCTTAACTGCTGTTAATAAGACTTTCTTTATCCCCGCTGCTACTAATTTATGTGCTATTTCTAAAGCAAAATTATATCTAGGATCAGTATCCACTTGATTAATCAAGGGAATCACCTCATAATTTTGTTGTTTAGTCAATAAATCATATCCGGCTTTACCTAATAAAATTTCAACTACTAACTCTGGAGTAATTAATTGGCCAATATCAAACTGAGAATTAATAGTATTTATTAAGGAAGCACGATGTAAATTATGAGAGTTTAATTGTTGTCCAACTAATCTACTACCTACCACCGGTAGTAATAAATTAGTGCTTACTGGCACAACAGGTTCAGTTTGATTAGGAATTTTAAAATCCTTGCAGGCTGCTCCATCAGCTTCTACTATAATAATAGGGGCATAACTTAATCCGGCCCCCTTCAATTTATCAACCCAACAAGAATCAATACCAATTAACTTATCTTTGACTGTAATTTTTTTTGCTACTGTTAATAACTGAGCTTGACTCAACTCCAATCGTTCTAATAATAGATCAAAATCTTTACAAATAATTAGATCATCTATCTTATTAGTTGGTGGCTTAAAAATCTTTGTAGTCGTAGTAGTAATTACTCTATTCTCTAGACTCAATTCCTCAGCCAATCTAAACATGGTAGTAGTCTTTCCCCCACCACCTATTAGAGAAATTGCTGCACCAAACCTTATGCCTAAAACTTCAGCTAACACAGAATCAACTCCTGATATATTTTATATCTATCCGTATACAGCATTGTCGGCAATAATCCTATTTTCATCTCTTAATTTAATCCTATCTATTTAACAAATTCAAAATTGCTTCCAGGACTCCACCACCAATTGCTAAGGCTTTATCAGAAATTGTATAACAATGGTCATTCTTATTTCGTGGATCAATATCACCAATCTTCATCCCTTCCTTTACTTTAATACCGGGATATATTTGTCCACGAATAACCCCACTAATAGCTGCACTAACAACTTTATCATTTACTTTCCCAAACTCTTCTCCTGCTTTAATTTCATCTCCAATTTTTTTACTGCTAGTGAAAACCCCACTACCAGGAGCAAACAGTACTCGTTCTCGTGCATATCCCATGATTTCACCAGGAACACCAGTATTATCCTGAGCACTACCTGAATAAATCACCCGTCCTAAATAATGTCCTCGGTTAGTTTCAACCACAGCATCAACATCACTATTAGCACTAAAACCTGGACCACAACCAATCACAATTGGTGCCTCATTTATGACTGTATCATTTACTCTTTTTAACATTCTAGCATCAACTATTACCTGCGGGGACAAAACTTCTTTAAATAATGACATTTTATCAGCAATAAAGACTGGAATATTCCTATCATTTACCGTTTGTTCAAACTCTCTTTTATTATTAATAAGCCTAGCCTTAATTCCTTCTACTTCCCACTCACCTTGATAGACTGCTTCTCCAAAAGAAACAGTTCTCCTTACCATTGATGGTTCATCTAATTCACTACAAGCTACAGTAAAACCGCTTTGAAAAAGCCTATAAGCAATTCCAGTAGCTAAATCTCCTCCCCCTTTAATCAAAACCTTAATATCTGATATATTACTAATCTCTTTAATCATCTCTTATCTCCTCCTAAATTTTTTAATTCAATGCCCATAAAAACATAATCGAGGTAGGTCAAGTAATGCCGCTGGACCAGCAATAGTATTTCCAAAGAAATAATATTCTTTTTCATATTTTTTAACAAGCCGAATAATCTGATCAATTGTATTATTTATAATTGAAGAACCAGTAGCTAGTACTACATCTGAATTTTTTATTAGGCTTTCTGTATCCCTACTGCCGTCCCAAATCTCAACTCCTGCTTTAATTTCACCAATTACAGTCGGATTTAAATCAGTTACCATAATGTTATCTGAACCGAATATATGGCTACACTCTTCTACAATGGCCGGCTGATATCCAACAATACCTATTTGTACTGCGTCTGTATTATTACTAATCCATTCTGCCATTTCTTTAGCACATTTATGAGGTTCTTCATCTTTACAATGAACTGTCTTATCTGCTGCAGATAAACTTCTAAGAACTGCATTTACAGAAGCAATAAATAAAGCTCTATGATAATTACTATCAAAAGAAAGATCAAGTATTTTTGATAAAGACCCCTGAAAATTCCCTGGATGGTCTGTAAAAGCCTGCCCTAAGCTATCCTTAAACTGAGCCTGAATCATAACTTCATCACCAATTATTAAAGGAAAATCATCTCTTTTAGGATTCCCTATAGCCTCTTCAGATGAAAGGCCGCGAGCTTGAATTTTAATTTCATACTTACTGAAACCATTTTCTATAACCAAATCACTGAATTCTTCTTTAATCTTTTCTAAAACCTTCATTATATCACTCCATAATTTATTATTTTACTGAAAAATAATCTATTTATACTTTTAACTTCCATTTAAGACTTTAATTTTCCTTAAATTGAAAACTAACCAAACTTGGTCATTAATACTTAAGTTCATACTGTTAAAGACTTCCGGCAAAACTTTAATCTTTATCTCTCTGTCCGTTTTGACAATACAGTTAACATAAGCAGAATCTTCTTCGACTCTAGTTAACTTACCTTTGATTCTATTTATGTTCGGTCCAGGTGGCTTAGTATCAGAAATATATATATCTTCAGGTAGAATAGCAATCTTTTCTATCCAATTCTCCTCACTTGGTACTACCTGAGATGTCACCTATCTTTAGGAGCAAAACCTCCCTTTCGGTAGCCTGAAGCTTCGCTGCTACAATTTTTGAAGATTCTTTAGGGAATTGATTAACATATATAGAACTTAGCTTCATTATTCACATTAAACTCTTGAAGAATATTAAAATCTTTCATCAACTCCTTTATCAAAAGTCTTTAATACTCCTAAAACAATAATAGAAAAAATAATCATAATTAAAGAAATAGAAATAGCCACATCCATATCACCAGTTGAAATATTTAAAAAAATAGCAATAGGCAACGTCTCAGTCTTCAACCGAGTCGCTCCAGCTAACATTACTGTAGCTCCAAATTCTCCCATTGCCCTAGCCCAGGCTAAAGTAATCCCTGATACAATACCATTTTTAGCTAAGGGAAGAGTAATTCTTCTAAATACTTGAAAATAAGAATCACCTAAAGTCATTGCTGCCTTTTCTAAGTTAGGATCAATCTCAATAAAAGCTGTCTTAAAACTTCGAATAGTAAAAGGCGTAGCCACTATAAACTGGGCCATTACTACTCCCAAGGGCGTAAAAACAAATTTAATTCCTAATTTAGCTAATTGATCTCCTAATACTGGCCCTAACAAGATTAATAAACTCAGTCCCATCACTAAAGGGGGCAGAATAATTGGTAAATCTAGCAAAATATCAAATACTTTTTTACCTCTAAAATCATATCTAGCTAATACATAACCAACAGGTAAGGAGATTATAGTAGCTAACAAAATAGAAATTAATGATGTAAGCAAGCTTAAAGATAAAGCATAATAAACTTCTTGATTATTAACTAAAACTGATAATAATGTTGCTCCCTTGATATATATCAAGGGAGTAAATAATACAGTAGTTAAAAAAACTATAAAAACAATAAAAACAATAAACATTATTACTTTAAAATAATTAAATTTCATCTGTCTCCCCTCATTAATTTATTATTTAACTTAATTTTTGGTTGTTTTATATCCATATTTATTAAAAATTTTCTGTCCTTTCTTTGAAGAAACAAAATTCATAAACTTAACTGCTTTTTTCTTATGATCTGAAAATTCAAGTACTCCTATAGCTAAATCTTTAACAATATTAACTTCTTCAGGTATTTTAATCATTTGTAATTGATCTTCAAATTCTTTGTAATTAGCTCTCCAAACTACTCCTACATTACCTTGGCCCATAGCAATAGCCATAGCTATTTGATTAACTGTCCCCATTTTAGCAACTGTATTTAAAGTAAGATCAGCTTTAGCCAAAATTTTATTTGTAACCCGACCAATAGCTGCACTCTTATTTCCTAAAACTGCTTGGACTTTTGCTTGGTTTAAATCATTAAATTCTTTAATTTTAGATGAGTTACTATTAGAAGTTATAACTACCGGCGTATGATAACCAACTGGAGCTTGAGTATAAATATAATTACCTTGGTCTCCATTTTTTAACTTATTAATATACCAAATATCACCAGGTATATATAAATCTCCACTTTTAACAGTTTTAATTTGATTAAATAAAGTTCCGGAACCATTAAATTGATAATTGACTTGTATACCATACTTCCTTTCAAACAATTGTCCTATTTCTTGCATAGGTTTTTTAAAACCTGCACCACAATATACAAATAAAGACTCTTGAGCCTGAACAGTAATAGATACCAACAAAACCAAAACTAAAACTAGTCCCCAAATGATTTTTTTCATTGTTAACTAAATACCTCCTTTAAATACTTACTTCACATCACTGAAAAACTTCTTAATTATTTATCTTTATAGTTTCAATAAAAATTGCAACTTGTCCACCACAGACTCCACCAGATTTGGCTACTTCCTGATTACTCATATCAAAAAAATATTTTTTATTCTTTCCTGTTTTTATTAACTCTTGTGCTTTTTCAATAGTCTCTGCTTCAGATATACCTCCTCCAACGGTACCACTAATAGCACCATTAGGATAAACTAACATTTGTGCTCCAATATTTCTCGGTGAAGAACCTGCAGCTGAAATAACAGTAGCAAGAGCTATATAATCCCCTTCTCCTTCATAACTTTTAATCTTATTTACTATCTCTCTGTCCATTACTTCCCCCTCCTTATAGAAATTATTTCTGCAATAATAGATATTGCTATTTCTGCTGGAGTTTCACTAGCAATATCTACACCAATTGGAGCATAAACCTTATCTATTAATTCTTGGCTAATTCCTTCCTTTTCTTGTAGATTCTTAAATAATATCTTTACTTTGCGACTACTACCAATCATTCCTATATACCTTGCCTTACTGTCAATAACCTCTCGCAAAACATCATAATCATGTTGATGCCCTCTTGTAACAATAACTAAATAATCATTTTCTTTAATCTGTACATTTTCTAAGTATTCATCAAACTCAGCACAGACTAACTTATCAGCTTGAGGATAACGTTGCCTATTTACCATATCTTCTCTATCATCCATTACCGTAACTTTAAAATCTGCCATCTTACTTACCTGAGCTAAAGATTGAGCAACATGGCCTGCTCCAAAAATTAATAACCGGGGTTCTTCTATAACTGGCTCAAAATAAACTTCCATTTCACTTCCTGAATCGATTTCTACCTTGTTTAATGCTGGCTGTTTCAAGTCTATTAACTGGTCAGCAGCATCTATATTATCCAGAATTATTTGCCACAACTCCAAGCTATTAGCTGGATAAGCTAATCTATCTTCCTGCCGGAGAAGAATTTTACTACCTACCGGATCAAATTCAAAATTATTATTTTCTTTGACAGCAGTAATTGTACCTATCATTGCTTGTTCCTTCTGCTTATAAGCAGTTGCTATTTTTCTGTAAAATTCAATCTGTTCCATTTTAACTACCCCTTCCGCTAACTTTTTATTAATCAAATGTAAAACAACTTCTACGACTTCACACCAACAGCAATACCTTTGTCAGAAATTTTATTATTATAACTTCATTTAAATTTTACCAAAAGAACACTGAGGAAACTGACATACATCACAATGATAACAATATCCACCATAACTTAATTCTATCAAATCATTTCTTGTGAATTCTTCTCCAGTTAAAAGACGGGGATAAATAAGATCAAAGACAGTAATTTCCTCAAAAATAACACAAGCCGGTAAACCTAGTACAGGTATACCATCCCAATAAGCCAACATTAATTTATTTCCAGGCAATACTGGCACACCATACTTAACAATTTCAGCTCCAGTATTTCTTATTCCCTTTGGGGTCAAATCATCAGGATCAACTGACATTCCTCCTCCGGTAATTAATACTTCTGCTCCAGATTCTTTTAAGTTAGACAATGCCTCTGTAATCTCATCTACTTCATCAGGGACAATAATTGAATCTAACAACTCGCCCCCCCAACGTTTAAACTTTCTCTGTAAGGTTGGCACAAATTCATCTTCAATTCGTCCACTATAGACCTCATTTCCAGTAACTACTACACCTACTTTCTTGTCAACAAAGGGTTCTATCCCAAAAAGGTTTTGGTCACCTAAAATAGCTTCAAATTGTTTCAGCTTCCTCTCTTCAATTGTTAAAGGATTAATTCTTACTCCAGCTAATGAATCTCCTGCCTGTAAAAAAATGTTATCATGACTAGAAGTAATAAGAATTTCATCAATACTGTTAACATCTAAAAGCAAATCCTTATCTACCTTAAGAATACCTTTTTGCTCTGCCTTGAGGTTAATTTTACCCTCATTTGCTTCTGATAAAACAATATTTTTACCAACTACTTTCTTAGCAATTTGACAAGCTGCATCATCTTCATGAATAGTTCCTTCATCTAAAGAAAGGACATATATATGCTCTTTTCCCATATCCTTTAAAGTAGATATATCCTTACTGTCAATCACATCCCCTTTTTGAAATCTAGCCCCTTTAAATTCTTGAGGGATAATCTGAGTCATATCATGAGCTACTACTCTACCAACTGCCTCTTCAACTGGTATCTCTTTAATTTCCATTAATAATCACACCTTTCTATTAAACAAATTTAATAACTCATCAATTGTACCATTAACAGATGATAACCAATAATTCCTATTATACGGCCCTTATTTTTCTTAAACTACCATGATTAATTTGTAAAATTCTATCGCCTAAAAATTCAGCTTCGTCTCGATTATGAGTAACATAAATAAAAGGAATCTGCCATTTCTTATGAAGATTTTTAATTTCAGATTGCAGATGTTTTCTTAATTCATAATCTAAAGCTGACAATGGTTCATCTAATAATAATAAAGATGGTTCCCTCATTAGTGCCCGGGCCAAAGCTACCCTTTGCTTTTCCCCACCAGACAATTGAGAAGGCAATCGCTTCTGCAAGTGAGTAATTCGACACATATCCAAAACCTCTTTTACACTAAATCTATATCCTTTTCCACTTTTACATCCATCTAAACTATACTTTATATTCTCCTTAACATTTAGATGAGGAAACAGAGCATGCTCTTGAAAAATATAACCTATCTCTCTTTTAAATGGTGGCAAGTTAATTTTCTTTTTAGTTGAAAACAAATATTCTCCATTTAATTTAATTGCACCTTTATCAGGAGTTTGCAAGCCTGCAACACAATCTAAAATAGTAGTTTTACCTGCTCCTGAAGGACCAAATAAAATTAAAATCTCATTATTTACAGTAAACTTTTGAGAAATATTAAAATCCTTCATCTCTTTTTCTAAGTTCACCTCTAAAAACATAATTTTCCACCTCCTGTTCTCAATACTCATATTTTTTCAAAAAGTATCTTAACCGTTATACTTAATATCAAATAACGACTAGAATAAAAAAATCACTAAAATACACTACTATTAAGAAAGGGAAAGGAAGGGAGGAAGACTAATGTCTCCTAATATATATCATTTCTGGTTTATTGCAGTAACTTTTCTTTTAAGTTATAGCTTTATACTCTATAATAATAGCTTTATACTCTATAATAATAGCTTTATACTCTATAATAATAGCTTCCTTCCTATAAATAGAGTGCTACACGTAAACTTCAATAGTTACACTATGCGTAAAGATAACTCATAGAAGAATTATACACTTTCTGCAGCTTTTTCTTCTCCATCTTCAGACTCCAATCTCATTGCATTGAAGTCCTCTCTTTCGAACATGAAAGAAACGAGAGTACCGATTACTAGTGCCCAGAAAGCTGCTCCAATTTTCAACATTGAAACACCAGAAATTGCTATAACTAAAGCAGTAAAGGAACCGATGAGGAATTTATCGTCGCCAAAGGCTGTCTGTAATGCACTATTAATAATACCCATCAACACTAAGCCAACTAACAAGCTAACTAATGCCCCCGGTAATAAGTCAATCATTGACAAAGATAGAGGTGCAAAGAGACCGAATAAAGCAAATGAAGCTCCATTAGCTACCCCTGCAACATAACGCCCATCCTTATCTCCTGCTACCTTATCGGCACAGATACCTGTCATCGGACCGGCTATATTAGCATTATGTCCACCCATCCAAGGAGCAATCAATCCTCCAATACCGCTGGCAATAGTCATAGCATTTATTGGAGCATCATACTCTTCAGCCTTTAATACCCCATAGGCCTGCATATTCTCCGCTCCAATAACTAACATTGCTAAAGGAATACTAATCGACATAATAGCCTGCATAGTAAACGTTGGTTTAAAAAAGATCGGATTAGCAACTCCAATATTAATCTCACTATAATTGAGTTGACCTAAAATTCCAGCCATAACTATTCCGAAAACAAAAGTACCTAACACTGGTGGAATTCTACTTAATACTTTTTTGGAAACCCAGAACCCAATAGCTCCAACTAAACATATCCAGGGAGCAGACTTAAAAGCATCAACAATACCTAAAGCCCAACTAAATAGAACTCCGGCAACCATAGCCATCATAATTGAGTCCGGTATATAATTTACTGCCTTCTTAATTAAACCCGTCACGCCTAAAAATAATACGATTGCACCTGATACTAAAAAGGCTCCTACAGCTTCATTAATACTAAAGTTATGCATTACTTGGGTTACAGCAAATATTCCTGGGATCGACCAGGCACCAGCAATCGGCTGCTGATATCCTAAAGCCAAAATCAAACCTACAATTGATCCAAAGAAGTAAATACTAAATAACCAAGACATAACAATTTCCTGTGAGAGATTAGCCGCTTCTCCTGCTTTTAGTACCAGTGGAATTGCTACTAACGCCAGAGTAGAACCTCCAATTAGCCCAGTACTGATATTGGTAAGATTAGCTTTCTCACCAAATTCATTAATTCCTTTTTTGAGGTCAAATCCAGATTCAAAAAACATACTCTACTTCCCCCTTTTTTAATTTAAAGATATTGTTGCAGTAAGAAACGACTGATCAACTGAAATTTACCTATTTTTAACTGACACTTATCATCTTTACTCTAATAAACCAATCTTATCACTACCACCCCCTTTCTGCAAAAAATTCTGACTTTACTAGATCTACTTTATCTCTTTCTTATACCAATCAGCCATCGGCTTCATCCGGTACTTAGACTCCAGCTTGCGATCCTTTTTAGGATCTTCTAATTCCATTTCAAATATCGGACTATAATCGACATCTACTTCTGCTCCAACAGTGCCTGAATAGATGACTACTCCCTCCATACTCTCTACTTCGATAATCTCTTTAATCCTCTCTAATAGCTCATTAGGAGGAAGTAGAGCTGATAGAGGAGCCTCCTGGAATAGTATCTTTTCTCCATCATCTTCTACCCAACTGCGCATCATAATTTCATCCCAGTGATCTTCTACCTCAGAAAGTTTCCAGACATCCCGAGAGATAGTATTGGGATAGATCTGTTTAGCCTTAGGAATACTCTCTTCTTCTAATTTCCGGTCAGTATGATCGCTGCCTGCTGCTACATAGATCTCATCCGCGGTACACAATAACACATACTCCGCTTCTCCAGAGTGATCAGTTTCATCAAGAGCATCGAGAACTTCATCCTGTACTATACCATCGTTAAAGACAGGGAAATAAGTTGGTACCTCCTCTGGAGCAGGTATTCCTTTAGCTTTCAACTCCTCAACATGCTTCTGCACTTCTTCCTGATTTCTTCCAGTATAACCAGCATTGATCATCTTCTCTACTTCAAACTGTAAAATCTCATTAGGATTACCATTAATTCTAAACTCTAGATATGCCACTAAAATCCCTCCATTCAATATTAGCTAAACTTCTAAAACTCTATCCTTCAATGGTGGAAACTCCTGTCTGATTTCTTTTACTTTAGAAACATCGATTTCAGCTCTAACTATCCGCTCTTGATGGTCACTGCTAGCAATCGGAGTCCCCCATGGATCTACTATCATACTGTGTCCTAAAAATTGAGTCCCCTGATTTTCTCCGGCACAATTACACGACACCAGATAACAGATATTTTCTGCAGCTCGAGCCTGATTTAGTGCTGTCCAATTAGTCAACCTTGGGAAAGGCCAGCCGGAAGTAACTAAAAATATCTCTGCTCCTTTCTTCATCATTTTGCGAAATAATTCTGGAAATCTTAAGTCATAACAGGTAGAAAAACCCAAGTTTCCGATCTCTGTTTCAATAACAACTATCTCTTCACCGGGGGTTAATATTTCTGTCTCAGCTGAACCATAGCCAAACAAATGTATTTTTCGATAAGTATCTAAAATTTCACCGTCATTATCTAACATAACACTAGTATTATAGAGTTCACCTTCTAGCCGTTCAACAATACTCCCGGCAAACACATATGAATTTAATTCGTCAGCCTTTTCAGCAACAGCACTAATCGAAGGCCCATTTAATGTCTCGCTCTGTTCTCCATATTGATTGAAAGAAAAATAGCCGATATTCCAAACCTCCGGTAGTAATATCAAATCTGCATCACTAGCTTGCTCCATCTGATTTAAAGTATATTGAATTCGATCTTGCTTAGTCATGTCATCAGAAATATTCAACTGTAAAGAAGCTACTTTCAATTCTCTCACCTCCAAAAGTAGACTGTTTTCCCGGGCGCTCCTTAATAGAGTAACCCGGGAATATATTTAAGTAATTATCTTTCAAAATCCATCTTCATTAATGAACAGTCTTCATCAATCTCTTTATTCGGATCCTGGTATCTCATCTCTAAAGTCATACAGCCATTGGGAATATCGTAAGGACCATGCGGCATCCCTACCGGACGACAGCCGTAGTCTCCTGCTTTCATAGTAAGTTCCTTATTTACATCGGTTAGATATCCTTCTAACACATAGATTTCTTCACAGAAGTCATGCTTTAGAACTTCGTCAGTTCGCGTACCCGGAGGGAACTTCAATAATCTTGTATAGTTTCCGGTTTCGGAATCATAACTTAATATTTTCTCCATAATTCCTTGATCTTCTGCCCCTTTTACTAGACGCCATTCATTGATGCATACTGGATCTGTAATCTCAATCTCTTGTTTTCCCATCTTTAGTATCCTCCTTTTAAATGAATAAATTTAATTATTCAAAGTCACCGAGATATACCTTTTCATCTTTATCTTCATACTCCATATTAAGCGCTTCCTTTGGACAAAGTGACACACATAAACCGCAATGGTCACACTTATCAGGATCAACTTTAGCCTTAGTCTCACCATCTTCTTCATACAGCGAAATAGCATCATAGAAACACCAATTGAGACACATGCCGCAGCCTATACACTCTTCAGGAATAACCTCTGGAGTCGCTTTACTTTCACGATCAACCTCATCCCACGTCTTGATCTGTGGTAGAGTAATACCCCTTAGCTCATCTAGAGAATCATAACCCTTATCTTCCATATAATCTTCTAATCCTTCAATGAAGTCTTCAATTTTTCCATACTGATTCTGACCATACATTAAGGCAGTACAGGTCTGTACAGTAGAAGCTCCAACCATAATACACTTTACAATATCTTTCCAAGTGCTAATACCATTAGTTGCAGAAATAGGAGCTCCAACTTCTTTAGAAATCTTCGATAACCATTTGAGAGTAATCGGTCTCATCCAAGGGCCGCCTACACCAGCATAAGTTGAGTGTAAAAGAGGACGCCCATCCTCAATATCAATATCTAAAGCTGGATATCTATTGATTGCTGTTACTCCAGCAGCTCCTGCTTCTGTTACCCGCTTAGTTACTTCTACCGGACTAACTGCTTCAGGAGTCACTTTAATAAATACTGGAATATCTACTACCTCAACTACTGCTTCAGTTACCTCTGCTGCTGCTTCAGGAGAACTACCAAGTACCTGTCCACTCTTATAGTCTAAATCACGAGGATGAGGACAGCCGAAGTTTAACTCCAACATATCTATACCGGTTGCTTCTATCCTCTGAGCTAAGTCTTGCCAACTCTCCATTGTAGTACCAGAAATACTACCGATTAACCGTACATCATGCTCATGACAATATTCAGCCGCTTCTTCCATCTGCTTCATCCACTCATCTGTTGCAAAAGTAGCTAAAAATTCACAGGAATAATTAGAGTATACATCTGGCCATCCTTCTTTATGCAGCACTGTAAAACGCGGCGATACATACTCCTTAGTTAATGGTTCAGGACTGAAAGTCTTCGCTACTAAGCCACCTGCTCCTGCCTCTACACACTTACGCATAGCTTCAGCATCGTGAGTCGGTGTTGCCGATGCTACTACAATTGGATTTTTGAATTCAACTCCACATACTTCTGTACTTAAATCTGGTTTCATTGTTTATCTCCACTCCTTTTTTAGTTATTTAAAATTGAAGTATCATAGAAAAATAAGTTTAATCTTGATACTCCAATTATTTTAGCTAAATTACATTATCATAAGCTTCCATTAAAGCATTTTTCACTAACGTTTTAACCATTTCATTCCTATATTCTTTAGTACTTCTTACATCAGTAATCGGAGAAACTTGATTCATAGCAAATTCTCCAATTTCTTGAGCTAAATCTTGATCAAGCTTCTTTCCTTGAGCTTTATCTGTTATTCCTTCAACTAAGATCGGTGTTGGAGCTACAGATCCTAAAGCAATATAAACATCTGTCATCTTTTTACTCTGCGGATTAATACCAACTCTAACTGCACATCCTACCGTTGCAACATCCATTGCTTTTCTACGCATATGTTTTATATATTTCATTCCCGTATTTTCAGGTACACAGGGAATTATAATTTCTTTAATCATCTGTAGTGAATTCAATACTGTTTCTCCTGGCCCTTCAAAGATTTCATTTACTGGCACACATTTTTCTCCTTCTGGATCAGCTACTACTACTTGAGCATCTAATATTAATAAAGAAGGTAGGGAGTCTGCTGATGGAGCCGCATTTCCTACATTTCCACCTATTGTTCCCATATTTCTCGTCTGCACTGATCCTACTTTATTAGCAGCCCGAGCTAAAACTCCTGCATTTTCTCTCACTATTTCAGAATCAACAATTTCATAGAACTTAGTTGCTGCTCCAATATGAATTTTATCTCCCTCTAACGAAATTCCTCTTAATTCATCGGTCCTACTAATATCAACAACTCGTTCAAACTCGACACCCTCTTCTTTCGCTTCTACTATAACATCTGTTCCTCCAGCTAATAAAACAGCTTCACCATTAAACTTTTGTAATAAACTTATTGCTTCATCAACCGTATCAGCCCTATAGTAATCAAATGACCTCATTATTGATTACCCTCCTTTTCCACAGCAGCATCTTCTTCTTGCAATTTTTCGAGAACTTTTTCGGAAGTTATAGGGACTTCTTTAAACCTTACACCAATAGCATTATAAATAGCATTACTTATAGCAGGTGCAACTGGATTTAATGCATTCTCTCCAATAGATTTAGCACCATATCCTGAAGTCCATTCATAACTATCCGCTATTATAGGATGGATATTGGGAATATCTTTAGTAGTAGGAATTTGATAATCAAGGAAGTTAGGATTCATCAATACACCATCTTCATCATACTTCATATCTTCTAATATAGCCCAACCAAAGCCCATGCCAACACCACCACAGATCTGTCCTTTGACGGCCATAGGATTAATTGGTTGGCCAACATCATAAGCAGCCCAAATATCTGTAACATTTATTTCACCAGTCTCAGTATTTATCTCTACTTCTGCAACATTACATGCATAAGCATAGCCACCAGACACATTACCATAACCGTCTTCATCAGGATACTCAACATCAGGCATAAATGAACCCTGAGCCATCAACATTTCTCCAGAATTTTCACATACATACTGCCAGGCAATTTCTTTGAAAGTACGTTTTCTATTTTCATCCCTTTTCCAGACTACTGTTCCGTCTTTTACTTTTAACTGTTCCGCTGATATATTCATCATTTCTCCAGCTTTTGCAAGCAATTTCCTTTTTAATTTAAGTGCTGCTTCTTTTACCGCTGAACTTGCAAGATAAGTACCTCTACTAGCCCAACAACCAGTTCCAAAAGGAACTACATCAGTATCCACTTCGGGTACTCTAATATCTTCTATCGGCATATCTAACACTTCAGCTGCACAAACAGTAGTAACTGTCCGGATTCCTTGTCCCATATCTGGTTCATTGGAATAAATATACAATCTTCCGTCTTCATTCATTCTTAATAAAGCTGATGCCCCATCAAAGGCTTTTAAAAAGCTCCTATTACCTGAAACATGCATCGAAGCTGATAATCCAATGCCACGTTTAATCTTTGCATTGTCTTTTTGAGCACCTTTATATTCATCTCTTTTTTCCTTAAAATTAGACTGCTGTGTTGCTTCTTCAATACATTGATCTACTTCACAACTATTTACTTCCCAACCATGTGGGTTATCATAACCTGGTCTAGCACAATTCTTTAATCTAAGTTCATCAGGAGCAATACCAAGCTTTTCAGCTGCTTCATCAACTTGATTTTCTAAAGCTATATGTGACTGAGAATTTCCAAAACCTCTAAAACAGCCTGTAGGAACCTTATTAGTATATACCACATCACTCACTGCTCTTACATTCTCAAGCTGATATAGAGTATCAATCCTTTTCATTGCAGTCTTAGCAATTGCTAATCCATAATCTGCATATGCACCCTGATCAGCTATTACATATACATCTTTGGCTAGCAATTCTCCTTCTTTACTCCAGGCAGTCTTAAGTCTAATGGTCATCGGAACCCTTGGTAAAGCACTTTCAAAATCTTCTTTTCTATTTAATAATAACTTCACTGGTTGCCCTACATACTTAGCACCTAATGCTCCCAAAGGAGGAAATTGCGGTTCTATCTTCGCACCAAAACCTCCACCATATAACGTCTGGACAACTTTAGTTTTATCTACCGGCATTTTAAGTGATTCAGCATAGTCTCGTCGACACCAGGTAGGAGATTGCGCACCAGCATACATTGTTAAATAACCATTTTCATCTTGCTCAGCAACTACTCCATTGGGTTCCATATAACTTTGATGTACTCTATTAGTAACAAATTCATCTTCACAGACTAAATAAGCTTCATCAAAGATTCGTTCCATCTCTTCTTCAGAAACTCTCTCTACTTCTACATGGTGGTTTACATTATTAGGAAATTCTTCATGGATTGTTGGTGCATCTTCATCCATTGCTTCAAGCATATCTAAAACTGGAGGAAGTTGTTCATAATCAACTTTGATTTTACTTAAAGCTTCATCACACGCTGCTTCGTCAACTGCAACAACTAATCCAATTTCATCACCAGTAAACCGAGCCTTCCTAGATAAAAGATTCCTGTCTTGAGTTATTGGCCCCCACTTCTGCTGTTCTACATCTTCAGGAGTTAAAATACTCTTAACCCCCGGTACTTTTTCTGCCTTACTCTTATCAATATTCAATACTTTAGCATGAGGATAAGGACTTCTTAAGGCTTTAGCTGTTAGCATCCCCGGTAATTCTACATCACTTACATATCTAGCCTTTCCTGTAACCTTGTCTTTAGCATCAACAAGAGGCCTATCTTTCCCTACTTTTTCATAATCTTCTCTATATTCTTTTAATTCATCACTAATTTCTCTCATTAGTTACACCTCCCTTTTTTCTTTAGCTAACTCTACTGCATCGAATATCTGCTGGTATCCAGTGCATCTACACAAATTACCAGCTAAACCTTCCCTAATTTGTTCTTCTGTTGGATCAGGATATTCTTCCAATAAGGCTACTGTTGACATTACAAATCCTGGAGTACAGAAACCACACTGAATAGCTCCTGCTTCTACAAAAGCCTCTTGTACTGGATGTAACTCGCCTTCAGCATCTTCAGCTAATCCTTCAATAGTTATTATTTCACATCCATCAGCCTGCGCAGCAAGCATTAAACAGGAGGTCACGGTTCTACCATCTACCATAACTGTGCAGGCTCCGCATTCTCCCTCGCCGCATCCAACCTTAGTTCCGATTAATCCTAGCTCATCTCTTAGAACGTCAGCAAGAGTCTGGTGACCTTTTACAGCCAACTCATATTTTGTACCATTTACTGTTAAAGCAATCTCATTAACCACTTAAATCCCCCCCTTGTTATTTAGTTTGTTAAACACTTACTATCTCTAAAAATCTATACTAAGCTAAATCCCTTTTCTATAGCCTTCATATTTAATTCAACGGCCTTTTCAGCCGGATACTTCTTTTTAACAACTTTCTTTAGCGCTTCTTTACTAATAATATTAGTCTTTCCAGCAATAAAGCCTAAAGCAATAATATTTAAGGTTAATAAAGATCCAATTTCAAAAGCCATTTCTGATAATGGAAACGAATATACATTTCCTAAATCTGGATTATAATTATCTACCTCATTAGAATTAATAATTACTAGTGTCTCTTCACTTATCTTATCCTTAACTTCAGGATATGCTTTATTGTCAAGTATTAAAATTACATCTGGATTTAAAGCTTTAAAGTAAGATACAAATTCATCACTAATCAATACATCAGATTTAGAAAAGCCACCCCGAGCAGAAACACCATAAGTCTTGGTCATAGTAGTAAATTTATCTTCATAAACACTAGCTGCTTCACCCAAGATGGCCCCACTTGAAATCAAACCCTGGCCACCTACACCACTTAAAATAATTTCACATTGTTCCTTACTCATAATACCCTACCTCCTTCTCAAGTTAAGCATTAGCAGCATTTTTCTGGACTTCTTGATAACGTTTAATGTAACCATCAACATCACGGTCTGCATATTCTCCTATCACATATTTATCTTCTAATTCTTCCGAATTCATTTCCTGAGCAGCTTTTAATTTTACAGTATTTGAATCTAAATGATTAATCATTTCTACTGCTCCTCCCAATTTATTATTCTTACCAAAGTGGGTAGGACAGACGCTCAATGCTTCTACAAAACGAAAACCAGCATCTTTCTGTAATGCCTTACTGATATATTTCTGAAGTTTTAGGGGTTTAGCTACAGTCTCTTTAGCTACATAACCGGCACCACTCTCTTTAACTAATTCTGAAATATCAAATTGGTCTTCCACATGACCATAAGGAGAAGTAGACGTAATTGCTTCATTAGGTGTAGAACCTGAATACTGTCCTCCTGTCATACCATAATTGAGATTATTAGACATAATAACAGTAATATCTGTATTTCTTCTTGCTGCATGAATTAGATGGTTACCACCAATTGTTACTCCATCACCATCTCCTACTAATGCAATTACATTTAAATCAGGATTAGCAAATTTAACTCCAGTAGCAACTCCAATTGCTCTACCATGCGTTCCATGAAAAGCATGGGTTGTTAAGTAATCATCAGCTTTACCCCAACAGCCTATACCTGTTACTACTACTGTATTTTCTCTTGATAAACCACTTTCTTCCAGTGCTCTAACGATACTACCTAATAAAATACCATGTCCACAGCCAGCACACCAAAAAAGAGGTAGATCTTCACTTTTTAAAAATTCTTCACCTGTATATTCCATTCTTTTCACCTCCGTTTACATTTCTGCAATAATTTCTTGTGGTGTTATAGGTAGCCCAACATTCTTATTAACTCCTATAACAGGAACATCATTAACATATTTATTTACTTCTGCTTTCAATTGTCCTAAGCTTAATTCCGGTACAATTACCTTATCAACCTGTGCACTATACTCTTTGACTAAATGATCAGGAAAAGGCCAAACCGTCTTCAATTGTAGCAATCCGGCTTTAATCCCTTCTTCTCTCGCTTTCTCTACTGCAGTTAGACCTGAGCGAACACTACAACCATAAGTAATAATTAACACTTCAGCATCTTCACATTGATAAGTTTCATAAAGACAGATCTCTTCTTTCTTATTTTCGATCTTATCGACTAAACGGTTGACTAACATATCGTAATTTTCTGGTGAATTATCAGGATATCCATCTAATCCATGGCCTGAACCATTAGCCTTATTGATCCGCTCTCCTCCATATGGTGCAAAAGAAGGAACCAAGTCTTCATCATAAGCATAAGGTTCAAATTCTTCTGGTGGACAATCAGCCAATTTACGATCCTCAATTTCTACTTCTTCTGGTATAGTAATCGTTTCATACATCTGTCCTACCAAACCATCCATTAAAACAAATACTGGTGTTCTAAACCGTTCAGCAAAATTAAAGGCTTGAACAGTTAAATCAAAGCATTCCTGAACTGAAGCTGGAGATACAGCAATTACTCCATGATCACCATGAGTTCCCCAACGAGTCTGCATCAAATCTCCCTGAGCCGGCTTTGTAGCTAATCCTGTACTCGGACCCACACGCTGCACATTAATTATTACACACGGTGCCTCAACCATACAGGCTAACCCAATATTCTCATTCATCAATGATATACCAGGACCACTAGTTGCTGTATAAGTTTTAGCTCCAGCCATACTAGCGCCAACTACAGCACTGATACTACCAATTTCATCTTCCATCTGGACATACATTCCACCCAACTTAGGTAGATTAACTGAAGCATGCTGAGCAATCTCTGATGATGGTGTAATCGGATAACCAGCAAACACATCTGCTCCGGCTGCAATCGCTCCTTCACCTGCTGCAATATTCCCCTGCATAAACGCCTGCTTTTCCTGTGATTTATTACTCATTATTTAACCTCCTCTCCCTCAATTACTTCAACTGCAAAATCTGGACACATAATTACACACTTATCACAACCAATACATTTCTCTTCCTGCTCTACTTTAGGGCCTTCCAACTCATTAAACGAATAGACATCCATAGGACAAAACTCCACGCAAATCTTGCATTTTTTGCATAACTCATGATCAATCAATACTTTAGCCATTTTATATTTACCTCCGTTCCCTCCTCATAATTTTTAAACTAGAGAAGTTTTTTCAGCAATCGCTCGGGCCATTAAAATAGCATTCAATCGCCTTTCAGCAGAATCAGAACGAGAATTTAACATTACTGGAACTTCAGCTCCAAATACTAATCCACCAGATTCAGCTTTACCATGCAATTTATAACTCTTACCTAGCATATTAGCTGATTCTAAATTAGGAAGTACCAATAAATCAGGATCTCCAGCCACCTTGGAATCTGCTAGATTTTTACCTTTAGCGCATTCTAAGCTCATTGCAATATCATAGGATAGGGGGCCATCTACAATAAAATCTTTTATCTGTCCCCGATCTACCATCCTTGTTAAACAGCAACCATCTACGGTCGCCTGCATCTTATCATTAACTATTTCCACAGCCGCTAACACTGCCGCTTTCGGCTGCTCAATTCCTAATGCCGTCCATAGCGGCTTAGTATTTTCGATAATTGCCTTCTTATCTTCTAAATCGGGATTGGGCATAATTGCATTATCACTGACACCGACTAACTTATGGTAGCTATCCATTTCAAATAACGTAAGATTATTCAAAACTTTAGCTGCTCTAATTCCTGTCTCTTTATCAAGAATAGCTCTTAAATAGTGCAGTGTCTCCAATCTACCTTTAGCTAAAGCCTGCACTTCACCATCATTAACAGCCTTTACTGCCAACCGAGCTGCTTGACTATCGTCTACAGCATCACGAATATTATCTGCTGTTACTTCTGCTTCCTGAGCATCCACAATCTCTTTTATCTTCTCAGCATCTCCCGTTAAAACCGGTTCTTTAATAATTCCTAATTCTTGAGCTAGCTTAACTCCACCGACTACTTTCTCATCTCCAGCAGCAGCTACTGCTACTCTAATCGGTTCTAACTTAACTACTGCTTCTTTTAATTCTTCAAAGGTTTTAATAGCCATTAATTCCTACTCACCTCTCCCTATCTAGATTAATTTAATTACTCACTTCTACAGGCCATTCTCTATACTCTTCTCCATTAATTACTCTTGCTGCTGTTGCAGCCAATGCTTCACTTTCATTACTACCAGGATATACATAAACCTGCCCCAATTTACTAACTTTGGCTTTAATATCAGCAATTATCTTGTCACTATATGCTAATCCACCAGTAACAACAATTCCATCCAAATCAAAGCTTACTACTGAAGCCATAGCAGCAATCTCTTTACAGATCTGATAGATCATTGCATCATAAATTAAGGTCGCATACTCATCTCCATCTTCTACTCTCTTGACTACTTCTCTCATATCTTTAGTTCCTAAGTAACCATAAACTCCTCCTTCCCCATATAATTTCTTCATCAACTCTTCTTTTGTATAGTCACCAGAAAAACAAGCTTCAACTAAAGGAATCGGAGGAACACCTCCAGCTCTTTCAGGAGTAAATGGACCGCCTTCCATCCGGTTATCGTTATCAACTATTCTACCTTGGTCGATAGCGGCAATGGAAAAACCTCCACCTAAGTGAGCTGTTACACACTTCATATCTTCAAAGTCCTTACCTAACTTTTCAGCTAACTTCCTCACTGTAGCTCGAACATTAAGAGCATGGACAAAGCTAAAACGGGGAAAGTCTTTACAACCTGAAACCCGAGCTACCTCTGTCAATTCATCTACAGCAACAGGATCTACTATAAAAGCCTCAATTCCATAAGTATTAGCTACACGATAGGCCAACGGAGCTCCTAGATTAGAAGCATGGTAGTAAACTGGATCATTTAAACAAAAGTCAACTAACTCATCATTTACTTTAATTGCTCCGCTAGGCACAGGTGTTAACATCCCACCGCGGCCAGCACAGGCTATAATCTCTCCCTGTTGAGGAAGCGACTGATCGATAAATTGCCGTACTAACTCTTCACGATAATCAACTTGGTCAGAAACACTATCAAATTCCACTATCTCTTCATCAGGGTGATTAATTGCTTCTTCAGCAATACAATCTATTTCATTATCTACTAGTTGATACAGAGCACACTTAGTTGATGTAGCTCCTGGATTAACTGTAAAGATAATCTCTATATTTTCCATTATATCCTCCCTCTCTTTGTGTTTTACTATTTAAAATTGAAACATAAAAGGCCATAATACCTGAGAAATAACTGCAAATACAATAATCGATAAGACTAATAAAATTACCCCAGACTTAATCATATCCTTAGTCTCAAAGTAACCTTCAGTATAAGCAATCGCATTAGGCGGTGTATTGGCAGGTAAAAGATAGGCAAATGAAGAAGCCAACCCCGCCGCTGCTGCTAAAATTATCGGATTGGCATCTATCTGCATAGCTAGAGTAATAGCCAGAGGAACAAAAGCAGTAGAAGTTGCCGTTATGCTACAGAAAAAGAGAATACTAATACTAGTTAAAGCAGCAACGAGAATTGCTACTAAAGATATAGGTAAACCCTGAATCCCCTGTTCAAAGAATCCTATTATCCAACTAATAACTCCAGTGCTAGATAACCCTGACCCTAAAGCCAATCCACCTCCTATTAAAATCAACACTCCCCAATCTACACTTTCTTCTGCATCCTTCCATTCCAATACTCCAAACAAAGGAAGGTAGAGTACTATTGAACCACCTAATGAAACAATATAAAGCCAACCATCAGGTACCGGTAGAAATGAACCACTAAGCCACAAGACTACAATTAACCCAAAATAAAATAGAAATTTATTAACTCCTAATTGATCTGTCTCTCCCTGGTCATCGTCTAATGAACTAATATCAACTACATCTACTTCCTCAACTTCCGGAGGATAAATCCAGGTTAACAGAAACCAAGCCAAAGGAACCAAAACAACCGCAAAAGGAAGCCCAATAGCAACCCAATCAAGAAATGTAAGACTTATACCAGCCATCTCCTGTAAAAAACCGATTGTAATCGGATTAGGAGTTGTGCCTACTGGAGTAGCCATTCCACCAATAGTCCCAGCATAGGCAATACCGATCATAAACGCTTTGCCAATATTTTTATGCTCTCCCTTTGCCATTCTTAGAATACTAGCTGCAATCGGAATCATAATTGCTGTTGTAGAAGTATTAGACATCCACATCGAAAGCACAGCAACTACACACATCACACTCAAAATTAGCTTCTTTACATTAGTACCTGCATATTCTATAATCTTAATACTAATTTTTTTATCTAAATTATACTTCTGTAAACCAGCTGATAGAGAAAAACCGACAAACAGTAGTGCATTAACTGGATGAGCTATATATTTTAATACCTCATTTAAGTCAGCCACACCTAAAATAGTCTGCAAAAATATAATAATTAGTGCTGTTATAGGAATTGGAGCTGCATCAGTCGACCATAATAAAGCAGAAATAACTGCTATACCGAGCATCTTAAATCCAACTTGAGATAACCCTGCTGGTGACGTTACATGAACAATAAATAAAATTGATATACAGATCAAATAAACTATAATATTCTTAATATTTTTCTTGTTGAACATCTTGGTCATTGAATCATACACCGCTTCCATAATCCATCAACTCCTCACTTGGAATATTATTTAAATACAATGATATAATAATTAACTGTAACGACATTATTATTTTTGTCTCCTAGTAAAATAAAGTGTTTTAACCCTCCAATTTCTATTTATAAATTTTATAAGTTAATATTCAAAATCATCTGAAATATGAATTTTCTTTTTCCTCCTTTCAATTAAGTCTAAAAACTAAAATTCATAATTATCATAATAATAATTATATTCACTATTATAATAATGCAATTTTTCTGCCAAGATTATGATTATTTAAAAATAATTTTAATATATTTATTTAAATCCCTATAATATCAACACTTAAGCTAATTTTAAGAAATACTTTATTGACTAATCAAATTTTTAAACATCGATTATAAAAACAATCATTATCCCATTATGAGATAATGATTGTTTAAACTTATTTGATTAATACTTATATAACAAGGCTTAGCATGTTTTCTCTTTTTAAAATGCCTAATCCTATAATGGGATTAAAATTTGCTTAAATAGTATAATATTTAATTAGTGCCTTGAATTTCTATGCAATATTAACAAAATTAGTTATTTTTTAAGACATAGTGACACTAGCGTTATAAAGGAGTAGCATCATTTAAACTTATAACAAGTTTTTTATATAGTTTAATAGAACTTTAGATTGCTCTATAATTATCCATAAAATACACTTAGTGGTTGCTTAAGCAACCACTAAGTGTATTTTATGGATAATTGGGGTTTATTAAGTTGATTGGTCATGTTTAACTTCTTGCTGAGCTTCTCCAGCCTGGGAAATAGCATACTTTGTAGCTAAGGGGCCAAATACTTCTGTTAAAGCTGATGTGAATAATAGAGTGTTAAATACCAATAAGCCGACTTCAGGTGCTTCAGAAAAACTCTTCTGGACAGTATAGGCTAGAGCAATTGCTACTCCACTCTGGGGTAATAGACCAAATCCTACATATTTCTTAATTTTTTCAGGGGCATTGGACAGTGAGGCTCCTAAAGAGGCTCCTCCTATCTTTCCAATCAGTCGGGCTATTGTATAGGTGAAGGCAACTATTAGAAAGCCAACAGAAGCAATTCCTGTAAATCTAATTTCCGTTCCAGCCAGAATAAAGAATAATGCATAAAGGGGAATAGTTAGTGTATCCAGATAATCCGTTACCCCCAAGTTTTTGTGAGTAAAGTTTCGATAGGCAAAGCCGATTGCCATATTAGTAATTAATGGTGATAATTCTATCAGGATTGCTACAGCAGAACCGCCGACAATTGTTGTTATTACAGTCATTACCTTTTTTGTTTTATCTTCAAAACCAACCAGTACTTTCTGAGAAAGATAGCCAAGTAGCAGTCCTATTCCTATTGAACCTCCAATTTCTATTAAAGGCAACAGAATGGAGTTGACTAGCGATAAATTACTGTTGCCTGAATATAGCATTAAAGCAATAGGCTTTATTAAGCTAAAGATTATTAAAGCTACAGCATCGTCTATTCCTACTACAGCTAAAATCATTGAAGTCAATACACCTTCTGCATCATATTCTTTAAGGACCATTACTGTAGCTGCCGGTGCAGTAGCTGAAGCAATTGATCCAAATAACAAAGCCAAATAGAGCGGTTGACCAATTGCTAATATTCCTAAAGTAACTAGTATAAAAGCTCCAAAGGCTTCTAAGACTACTACATAAAGAATCTTCTTTCCTAGGTTCTTCAATACTTTAATTGATAATTCACTACCGATAGTAAAGGCTATAAAGGCCAATGCTAACTGAGGAATATAATCAAAGCTTTCAATCAAGAATTCATACCATGATTTTTGAGCTTCAGTTAAGAAAGGTAGCTGGTTTATTAATTCCACACTTAATATAATTCCTAAGAATACATAGCCTACTACAATAGGAATCTTTGTTTTTTTAGCAATTAGAACTACTAACCATGCCAGAAAGATCAATAAACCGATTAAGTAGATTACTTTGTCGCCTACCTGATTAAGAACAAACCATTCCTGAATCTGATGTAATCCTTCTATTATTTCACCTGTCATTTTATCAACTCCTATTACTGTAATTTTATGTGTTAGAAAACTAATACTAGTATCAATTTTCCTCTACCTCAGATAAATAGTAAAGCAGATCACCACGGGAAATATATCCTCTTAACTTTCCTTCTTCATTTACTACGAATAAGTATGACTCTTCATTATGTAACATGATATCAGCCAGATTATCCATATTATCCATTTCTTTAACTACAGAAGTATTAGTCAACATATATTCTTTTATTTTATTATCCTTAATTTCTTTTAAGTTTTCTGCTGCCTGGTTGATTTCATGCAGTAAGCGGTGGCTTTCTAACATACCGTACTGTTCAGGAATAATATTTCTTAAAATATTTTCGCTATAGATACTACCTAAAAATGTATTCTCTTCATCAACTACAGGCAGAACAGACATTTCTATTTTATGCATAGCTCTGATTACCTCTTTGACAGTATCTTCTTTAGAAACTGAATTTAATGACCGCATCATATACTTTTTTACTGTACTCATTTTGTTACAGTGTCACCTCCTTGATATTAATTAGTTCTAACTTATCTTCAATCTCAGATCTACTTTTCAAGAATACCTCTTTTTTTTCTGATACAGCTAAAGCAGCTGCTCCCGCATACCGGTTAGTTTCTATAATATCAAATCCTTCTCGAAGCATATGATCAAAGAAAGCAGCATTATATGCTTCGCCGGCTCCTAACCAGTTCATTAGACGGAAATATTCTGCTGAAATAGAATAAACCTTATTTTCACCAAATATTAATCGTTTACCATGAAATGGAATTGAAACATGCTTAACCCCCATCTCCTGCAGTTTCTTTCCTACTCTAATATAATCTTCAAGCAATTCTACTTTTTCTTCTAAAATTTTATTAGAATGTTTAAAATAAGGGACTACAAAGTGTGGGCTTTCTTGCAGAGCCCGATTCAGTGCTTTTCCGCTAGCAAATAAATAAACTTTTTTCCCTTTCTGCTGACAAATACTAATTAAGTCTTGATAAATGCTGAAACTAACCCCTTCTGGAATAGAACCGGAGATTATTATCAGGTCACTATCAGTAATGCTCCGTTTAAATCGTTTTAATAATCGCTCTACATCAGAGGATTCAACTCGGTAGGTATAATCATTATAATGGGTGTATGTTACTGGTTCTTTACCAATAATATAGATATTATTTCTCATTTCCTCTTCAGTATAAATATAATTGGTTGTAATTTTATATTCTTGTACCATCTTTTCAAAAAATAGCCCCTGCTGACCACCGACGAAACCGATATTCTGAACATCTGAATAACCTAAATACTTTAGGTCAATAGCACTTACTAATCCTTTACCTCCGGGAGAAACATTAATTTGTTGATTTTCATAAATATACTGGTGGTAGCCTGGAGTATTATTTTTTACAAAATATTCCCGGTCAATCGCTGGATTCAAAGTCACTGTTGTAATCATCTAAATTCACCTCTTTTGATTAATTTATATTAGGTAGATCTAATATAACTTAAATCTAAAAATATTATAGGAAAAACAAAAAAATATTATATTTTTCTTATCCTATTAATGATATAATTAAATATTACTTGTATTTGATCTACTTTAAAATGCAAATTTTATGCCAATGCTTTAATTATATAAAATATATTAATATATTTTATATAATCCTCTATAATACTAACACTTAAGCTAATTTTAAGAATTACTTTCCCTACAATTAATCTTTAAAAATCAACTATAATAAAACAATTATCCCATAATGGAATGATTGTTTCTAAATTTCATTTGATTAATGCTTATATAGCAAGCCTCAGGGCTTTTTTCCTTTTTAAAGATAATTAATCTCATAATAGGATTAACATCTGCCTAAATGTTAAAATCTGTAATTAATTCTTGTAGCTTTTGTGCCATATTAGCCAGTTCCTGAGAAGAATTAGTTACTTCCTGAGACATATTTCGCATATCTTCAGAAGCTTGTTGCACTTGGTCACTATTTTCAGCTAAATTTTGAGCTGAAGCAGCGGTTTGTTGAATATGAGCTGAAGTATCTTCAATTCTTTGTTTGATTTTTGTGAAAACTTCATTAGTTTCTTCTAAAGCCTGTTTTCTATTTTTAACTTTATCCTCCATCTGCTGAACAGTTTTAAGACTAATTTTTGATTTATTCTGAGTGTCCTTAATTAATTCATCTATTTCTGTAGTAGCCTGAGTAGTTTCCTCAGCTAATTGTCGAATTTCGTCAGCTACCACTGCAAAGCCTTGACCCTGCTCTCCCGCTCTAGCTGCTTCAATAGCAGCATTTAACGCTAACATATTAGTTTGCTCAGCTATATTAGAAATTAACTCTACTATCTTTCCAATTTCTTTAGAATTAGTATCTAGTTCCTCAATACTTTCTACAGCATTATTTACTACCCTACTGACCTCTTCTACATTAGCTATTTCTTCTATCTTTTCTTTACCCACTTCTGATTGAGCATTAGTTTCCTGAGCTAAATTAGTCACTTCTTGACTACTAGCTGAAATCTGCTGAATACTTGTTGTCATCTCCTCAATATTTTCCGTATTCTGTTCAATTACCGCATTACCTTCTTCAGATGAAGCTGATAATTCTTGACTATAAGCGGATAGATCCTCAATGACATCCATTAAATTAAGCAACATTTCTTTTAAATCATCTCGCATTTTATTTAAAGCTTGAATTAAATCTCCAATTTCTCCTGTGGATTTATTATTCAACAACTTTATGTCCAGATTCCCTTGAGCAATTTGTTGAGCAAATTCAGTTGCTGCCACTATCGGCTGTGAAAATCGTCGGGAAACAAATAGAGTTATAATAATAATAATAACTGCTGCTATTAATCCCATCCACAATGTTTTATTATATAAACTGCTGACCCGTTCATTTAATACTTCTTTTTCAATTACAGCTATAAATTTCCATCCTGTTTGAGGCGAAGTGTAAATATTCATTAAATAATCTTTATTATTCATCCGTGCCGTAAAGCTTTCTTCTTTGAGATTAGTTAAATTATTCAATTTATCAACACCGAGTTCATTTATATTTTTAAAGTTTAGATTTCTATTCTTTGGATGGGCTAAAATAGTTCCATCATTAGTCGTCATAATAATATAACCTTTCTTTTTGATATGTATATTCTCAATCATATCTGTTAAGTTTTCCAAACCAATATCAACAACCTGAACTCCTATAATTTCACCAACATCATCTCTAACTACTGTAGCTGTGCTCATTAAAGATACATCATCGCCTTCCCAATAATAAGGTTTAGTCCTTATAACTTTATCTTTATTATTCATTGCCGCCTTATAAAAAGGCCTAACCCGAGGATCATAATTGGCAGTAATCGGTCCCTCAGGCCACTGAATAAAGCCACCGTGTTTAGTCGCAAGATAGGTATAGACTAAATTAGAATGATTTTCTGCATAATTTGAATATACTTGATATATATCTGCTTCAATACCACTATTTTGAGAAGGCGTCATCTGTAATTCTTCATCTTTGGTTTTATCTACATAACTAGTAATAGTCTTATCAGCTTTCTTCACATTAGCATTTTCTGCCAACATCTTACAGTCTTCCTTTATCTTTTTAAAGTACATATTAATTGTGTTATCTACATGCTTAATCTCACTTGTACTTGAACGAATAAAACTCTGCCTTAATTCCTCTTCAGTCTCTTGAATCTGAAAATAACTTAATATAACCATCGGTGCTAAACCTATTAATAAAAATAATATAATTAATTTAGTACTGAGACTGTTTAATGACTGGCGTATTTTTTCCATAATGTCTTCCATAACTTCCCCCCTAAGTTTAAAACATAATAGTCGCCCCCTCTGACTAATATTTCAAACCAGAATCAAGGGGCGACTTCTTTTTAATCAAGTTCAATATTTATTTAACAACTAAATAACTAACTTATCACCCTTTGCCGCTTTAATATAATTAGCACAATACTGGTCCTCACCTAATAGAGTATCAGAGGCTATCGTTAAAGACATGATTTTTTCATCTAATGGATCCATAATAGCACTATCCATACCTCTGCTCATCGCCAAAACTACAAAAGCCTGATTTAATAGTTGTCTTTTAGGTAATCCATGGGAAATATTGCTTAAACCACAAGTAATATGTACATCTTCATACTTTGTGATAATCTCATCAATAGCAGCTAGGATATATTCTCCCATTTCTTCATCAGTTCCAATTGGCTGAATAATCGGATCAAGATAAATATCTTCTAATTCAACTCCATCTGCTACTAAGTCATCAATTAATTTAGTAGCTACATTAATTCTATCTTGATCATCTTCTGGCATACCGCTTTCATCCATAGCTAAAGCAACGATTTCTGCATCATACTCCTGAATTAGTGGTAGAATTTCTTCATATCTTTCTTTCTCAGCAGTAATGGAGTTAATCATAGGTCTCTTTTCACAAGTTTCTAGACCTTTTTTCAGTGCTTTCGGATCAGGACTATCTATACAGAGTGGTACATCTACTACTTCTTGTACCGTCTTAACTAACCATTCCATTGCCTCTACTTCTTCTTTAATTAATGTTCCACAATTAACATCAATATAGTCGGCACCTGCTTCTTCCTGCTTTTTAGCTAACTCTTGAATAAAGTCTACATTTCTATTTTTAACTGCTGGTTCTACTTCTTCGCGACTAGTATTAATTAATTCTCCAATTACTATCATCAAATTTTCACTCCCTTACTATTATCAAGTAAAAATTAGGAGAGCTCTCCACTAACAGAACTCTCCTAATATTCAAACTATATCACTTCTTAATTAGTCATTTCCCGCACTAAATCAGTAGCAGTACTTCCATCAGGAGCATAACCATCAGCACCGATTTCATCAGCAAACTCCTGATTTACTGGTGCTCCGCCAACAATAACTTTAATATCATCTTTAACGCCTGCTTCTTCTAAAGCTTCAACTGTATTCTCCATGGCAGGCATAGTAGTAGTTAAGAGGGCAGACAAACCTATAACATCTGGTTGATGTTCCTTTACTGCTTCTACAATTTCCTCTGCTGGTAGATCTATTCCTAAGTCTATTACTTCATAACCTGCTCCCTCTATCATCATAATAACTAAATTTTTACCTATATCATGTAAGTCACCCTCAACAGTACCGATAACTACTGTTCCTTCTGAAGAAGAATCGGCATCAGATAATAATGGCTTAACTATATCCATGCCAGCATGCATGGACTTAGCTGAAAGTAATACTTCAGGTACAAACATATCTTGATTCTTAAACCTCTCACCAACAATATCCATTCCGGCTACAAATCCTTCTTTAATAATCTTACTTGGTTCCTTTCCTGCATCTACAAGCTCCTGGGCTAATTCACCTACTTTTTCAATTTCTCCATTAATTACTGCTTCTGTTATCTCTTTAAATTCACCCATTCTCATAATTACCCCCTATTTCATTAAGTTATATTAATTAGTCACTTCTTCAGTTTCTTCTGTTAATTCTACATCTAGAGAATCTTTTGGAACTGAAGAAGTAGTTACTGTATTATTTTGTTTCTCATATAATTCTGCTGCTGTTTTAGGTGCTGCCCATAAAGTTGGTATCATAAATACCGAAACTGGAACAGCAGTAACAACAATGAATCTTTGTAAAGCATTAACTCCACCTATTTTCATCAAAATAGCAGCAACGGCTCCCATCGCAATTGACCAAAAAGCACGTACCCATTTAGGAGGAACATCTTCTGCTGTAACAACCATAGACATAGTATAAGCCATTGAATTTCCGGTAGTAGCTAAAAAACCAACAATCAAATACAGAATTGCTGCCATTAAAATATTAGGTCCAATGTATGGTACCATTTCAATTATATCCAGTAAAGCTGCTGCCATACCACTAGAATTCAAAGACTCTGATATAACACCTGGATTCTGTAATTCATAGAAGATACCGGTACCTCCGACTATACTAAACCAGAAATTAGTTACTACTGGAGAAATTACAGCTACAGCTAATATAATCTCCCTAATAGTTCTACCACGTGAAATTCTAGCCACAAATATAGCCATCATCGGTGCATACCCAATAAACCAAGCCCAGAAGAATGAAGTCCACCATGATAACCAGTTAGCATCTCCTCTAAATAGGCTAATACTAAAGAAGTTATCTAAGTAAGTTCCGTAACCGCTTAGAAAATGATTAATAATAAAGCTACCTGGTCCAAATATTAAGATAACTAAACCACAGAGCAGAGTAAACCTAGCAGTAAAATCACTTAACTTCTGAATTCCATCTTCTAATCCCAAAATAGCAGTTATAGTATAAAAAGCAGTAAAAGCAAGTATAACACCAAGTTGAGTCATAAAAACATCAGGAATTCCCAAAACTTTTTCTAAAGCATAACTCAACTGTAATCCTAAAAATCCAATTGGTCCGATAGTTCCAGCTGCAACCGCAAGAATAGAAGTTATATCCGCTAAATCTCCCAATAGTCCAAATACTCCATTTTCACCTACTACAGGATATAATAAAGACCGGGGCTGTAGTGGTAATTCTTTTCTATAGACTCCATCCATCAAAACTATAGTACCAAGTGTTCCTAAGATAGCCCAAGCTAAAAATCCCCAATGTAAAAAAGAATAAGAGAAGGCTGGATTAACTGCCGCTGCAGTAGCTGATTCTACACCTGAACCTGAAAAGAAAGCTGGAGTATCTAAAAAGTGATACATCGGTTCAGCTGCTGACCAGAATACTCCACCACCAGCCAATAATGCACACATAATCATAGCTATCCAATTAAAAGTATTAATCTCCGGTTCATCTCCGCCTAAGCGTACGCTTCCATATTTACTAATTCCTAATAATACTGCTATTATAAATGTTAGTAGGACTAATACCTGCCAAAATGCTCCAAACCAGCTAATACTCCAATTAAAACAGGCATCTACAACACTAGAAACAGCATCTAAGTTAATAATAGAAGCAATTACAAATAGAACAAAGAAACCTCCACTTAGTCCAAATACTCTCCAGTTTATTTCACTCTTTTCCTCAACACTAACTTCATCTGCCATTGTTTCCCCCCCTTGTTTTTTAAGCCTAAAATCTGCTATCTGTGGTCTAGTCTTTAGCTATAGCATCAATTTCTTTCTGTAGTTCTTCATCTAATAAAGGACCAGTATCTTCTTCAATCATCTCTTTTACTCTAGCTAAAGCTCTTTCTTCCATATCCAAACAGCCGTCATCTTCCCAATATTCCCACATTCGCCGTTCAACAAGGTCTGCATCCCATAATTCATCTTTAAAATTCTGAGCTGTATGAAGAGTCTTTAAAAAATCTCCACCATGTCCAACTTCAGAAATCAACTCCCGAGCTAAATTATTATCATTCACCTCTACACCTCGAGCTATCCTCTTTAATTGTCCCATACATTCATTACTGAAGACTAAATCAGCAAAATCAATAACGATATCCATATCTAATTGAAGTCCACCAATAATCTCAGATTCTAAAGCACCTACTAGCCCCATACCGACTTCAAATCCTGCCTGAGCATCTACTTTCTTAGAATCACGCAACATAGAAGGCATTCTAGTAGGCAAATCCAGTAAGTGACCTAATTCCGCCATACACCCCTTCATAATAGCAAACTCTGGACTAGCCATTGATATATTAGTTACCTTCATATCCATAATTCGGGCAAAACTAGTATAGATAAATGGCGCACCAGGGTTAACTGCCTGTGATAATACTAAACAAGCCATGTTCTCTGCATGGGCTTGAGCAACACCTCCAGCAATAGTAACTGGTGCAGAAACACCAAGAATAGGTCCAGAACTGACGAGAGTAGGAATATTATGACGGCTAGCTTCCATTAGTGTACTTGCAGTTTCAGCATCTAACTCCAGAGGAGGTGAAGTTAAAACCCAGGTAGAAAAGAAAGGACGTTCCTGAAATTTATCTTCTCCACCTACTGCTATAGATCCCATCTTGACTGCATCTTTTACACACTGATCGTTAAATGATGGAGCAGTAATATGCTTTTTAGTATTTTTAATAGCTGTAGCCCACGTATACTGATCCATCCTTTCCTCAGGCACATCCTGCGGAGTAGCAAGCGTAGAAGCAATCGAAACATTATCTAACTGATCTAAGACTCTTAACATCAAACCAACATCTTCATTAGTTGCCGGTCGTTTCTCCCGTGTATCTACATCAATTACATTAGTCGCCTGTGTCATGCCGGCTAATACAGGTGCATCTTCACTCAAATTAATATCATATTCTTCATCCCGAGCATATAATGTCAGTTCATCTCTTTTAGGGGCAGTTTCAACAGCATTTTCTATTAATTCAGGAGTAAACTTAGCAATTTCCCCATCAATATCTGCACCGGCTTCTTCAAGAATCCCTAATGCTTCTTCAGAAGGTATTTTCATACCCATTGACTCCAAAATATCTAAAGACATATTATGGATTCTTTCTATCTCTTCTTCAGAAAAGAAATTTAACTTTGGTCTCATAATTTCCACTCCTTTACAATAATTTTAGGTTAATTTATTATTAAATAACTATACTTAAACAACTACAATATTTTATTTTTATCTCTATTCTCCTTTATCGCCTCCCAGTTCTAATTTTACTAACATTGTTTACTCTACTTATATTAAGTTGCAAATATTATGCCAAAATTGAATTATTTAAAAATTATAATATATATTACGACAAATACTATAATATTAGGAAATAAAGTTTTATTTTTTAAATATTTAAAGTTTTACAATTCAATAAAATCAAATAATTAAAAATATTGTCCCATAATGGGACAATATTTTTAAAAATTATTTGATTATTCCTTACATACCAAGCCTTAATTAATTTATACCATTTTAGGACAGTTTATCCCACTTTAGGATAGCTCAATATTATAATCATCCAGCTTTCGATAAAGAGTAGACCTACCAATTCCTAAAGCCTCAGCAGCCTTTTCTTTTCCCTTACCACTCGTTCCAAACTCCTGTAACGCCTTAATAATTGTTTTTCTTTCTACTTCATTAAGAGTAGGAACTACAGATGTCTCTTCATTTCCTGAAAAAGATTCTAAAATTGTTTCTGGCAGATATTTTTCAGTAATGTAATTAGAAGTAGCAATATTGACAGCATATTCAATACTATTTTCTAACTCACGAATATTACCCGGCCATGAATAATTAAGCAACTTCTGTTTAGCTCCTTCCGTAAATCCTTCAATATCTTTACCTAATAAATGAGAATATCTCTGTAAAAAAAAGTGTGATAATAATAGTATGTCTTCCTTTCGTTCTCGCAAAGGCGGAATCGAAAAAGGAATTACATTCAATCGATAAAATAAATCCTTTCTAAATTTACCTTCTTTAACCATCTTTTTTAAGTCTTGATGAGTAGCAGCAATAATTCGTACATCAATATCAATTGATTCAACTCCTCCTACCCTCTCTAATTTTTTATCCTCAATTACTTTTAACAATTTAACTTGAAAATGCAGCGGCATATCACCAATCTCATCTAAAAAGATAGTTCCTTTATGAGCAAGTTCAAATTTACCCGGCTTACCACCCTTCTTAGCTCCAGTAAATGCCCCTTCTTCATAACCAAATAATTCAGATTCCAGCAAATTTTCAGGAATAGCTGCGCAATTAACAGAAATAAAAGCTTCTTCTTTTCTATCACTCTCTTCATGAATCGCTCGGGCAAACATACCCTTTCCAGTACCACTTTCACCACAAATTAAGACTGTCGAAGAAGTCTGAGCCACCTTATGCATCTGTTTTTTAAGATTAATAATTTCATTACTAGTACCTTTAATTTTATCAAAAGCAGATTGTTGGTCTTCCGCAATAATCTTAGTAGCTAACTGCTTCATCTCTTCTAACCCTCTAAATGAAATAGTAGCACCTATAACTTGCTCATTATTCTTAATTAAAGTAATATTGCAGAGTAATTCAAATTCTTCTTCACCCTGTTTATACTTAAGTTTTGTTTCACAATAATCATTCTTCATTATACTATCACTAAAAATTCTCTCTAGATTTAGTTCAGGAAAAAAACTTTTAATATTTTTACCAGTTTGTACCTGATTGAGTTTTAAAACCTCAGTTGCTGACTGATTAATGTGAGTAATATTACCCTGAGCATTAATAGCAATAATACCTTCATGAACAGAATTAATCACTGCTTTAAACTGATCCGCTAAAATTCCCATCTGCTTTCTCATCTCTTTTTCAGCCAAAGTACTAGATAGAAAATCTGCTACTTTTTCTGAAAAAGTTATCAAATTTGATCTATTAGTAATAAGATTTTGACGCTGTGTTTCATCAAAAGCCATCAAAGCAAAAGTTCCTACCACTTGTCCTGAAAATTTAATAGGCGAAATAACTACTGCTAAAACAGGACATTCTTTTTTAAACTGACACCTATTACATAAATCATTACTATCAGTATCTTCAACAAAAAAACTTTTAGAATTAGAATTAGAAATAAGTCTATCAGTTATACAGCCTGAACCAACTCGGGAGTTTACAATTTCTTTATACTTTCCAGTTCCAGCAACAATTTCTACCTCATCATCCAAAATTCCTATTTCGTAATCCATAACTGCTGCAAATGCATTTGCTATTTGCTGAATGAATTTCTTAAGTTCTTTTAGTTTAGTCATCTACTCCCCCCTATCTTGATTTAATAGTAAATTGATTAATATAAAAAAATAAATTAAATCAAATTATATTAAAAATTCTGTAAATTTTTAAATTAAATATAGTAAAAATCATTTAAAAAAAGTTGTTACCTCTCTATAATTTATTAGATGAGCAAAACTAAAAAGAGTAATTTCTACCTAAATGATTTTAACGCCTTAAATAGTCCTGTGCTTTTCTCTAATTTACTGTTAACCACCTTTGAATCAATTCTAGACAATGCTTTCTCTTTCCTGTCTAATTCTCTTTTTTTATTTACTATTAATTCCTGTAATTCATCCTTATCTCCTTCATTATACTTAAAAACTCTAAGTTCCCCTTCGCCCAATTTGTTAGACATCCAATTAAGTTGTATAATAAAAGCAATGGAGGTACTAAGATTGAGAAAAAGTAGTAGGCTATTCAATAAGTCGTATCTGAACTTAGCAAGCTCCATCCAAATCTATAATTTGGGTGGAGGAGATGACTCAACCAATTCCAAAGCAGCACTCTTAGCAGCAACAGCATCCTGAGCCCAAAAATCAGCATTAATTTCTTCAGCAAAATCCGGAGTTACAGGCCCTCCACCAACCATAATCTTCACAGAATCCCTAAGTTCTTCTTTCTTTAAAGCCCCCATTGTCTTCTGCATCTGCTGAATAGTTGTAGTCAACAGAGCACTCATCCCTAAAATATCCGGTTTATATTCTTTAACTGCCTCTGCAAATTCTTTGGGTTCTACATCTGTTCCTAAATCTATAACCTCAAAACCAGCACTCTCCATCATTATTCGAACCAGATTCTTACCAATATTATGTAAGTCACCAGCAACTGTACCTAACAACACTCTACCTTTTAAAGAAGTTTCTTCCTTAGTAAGTAAAGGATTAACCAATTCTATACCTGTTTTCATTGCTTGAGCCGATATCATAACCTCAGGTACAAACATATCCTCATCTTTAAATTTCTGGCTAACCTGATTCATACCATTAATTAAACCCTTCTGTATAATATCATTAGGTTCTAATCCTTCATCTATAGCTTTTTGAGTCAACTCAGCTACTTTATCTTCATTACCATTAATTATATGATTACTGATAGCTTCAAACTCTGTCATTTTGATTCCCCCTTATTACTATCTTATTTATTGAGACTGAAATCCCTTCCATGATTTAACATACTGCTTTCCAGGATCAATATACCTATCAGTAAAGGAATCAATTCCCACTGGAAATAATATAGATCACAATAAGGAAGAAAAATTTATCTTTTAACTAACTAAAATGCCCCAATACAAGGGCATTCTAGTCTTTTTTAGTTATTATTTTTTACTGCTCCCGCCCAAAGATCCGGTCTAAAATCATAGCTAAAATAACTACTCCTAAACCAGCTTCAAAACCTAAACCGATATCTACTGTTGATAAGGAACGCAGTACTGGCTTTCCTAATCCTCCAGCTCCGATCATCGCTGCAATTACTACCATAGATAAAGAAAGCATAATACATTGGTTAACGCCCATCATAATCGATGGTAATGCTAACGGTAGCTCTATCTTATATAACATCTGCCATGGGGTACAACCAAAGGCTCTCCCAGCTTCTTTTAACTCATCTGATACCTGTTTAATTCCTAAATAAGTTAAACGAATTGGAGGAGCAATAGCAAAGACTACAGTAGCTATAACTCCAGAAACATTACCTAAACCAAAGAACATTAAGGCTGGAATTAAATAAACAAAGGGAGGTATAGTCTGCATAAAGTCTAGCATAGGACGAGTAATAAGATCAATAATTCTGCTACGGGCTTTTAAAATTCCAATTGGGATTCCCAAAATTAAACAGACAACCACCGAAGTAATTATTGAAGCCATAGTAGTTACTAACGGGTCCCACATTCTAAGATTTAAGACTAACATTAATCCTAAAGCAACAAAGACAGCCATATTTTTTCCCTTGAGTTTCCAAGCGGCAATAGCAAAAACAGCAATTAATAGAAAGGGATGACCATAAGATAAAACAGCCTCAAATCCACCAATCAATGAACTAATTATTTCAGAAAAGGTATTTAGCGGAACACTAAAATTCGAAATAATAAAATCAACTATAGCCTCTACTGCATTACCTAAAGGAATTTTAGTAGATAAAAAGTTGATTAACTTATCCAGTGTTGAGACTAAAGGAATAAGATTCATTAGAAAGTATTACCTCCTTAAGATATAAAACTTTAGCTAATCTTAACTTAATTTATCACCGAGTTATTTGTCTTAGCAATATTCGTGATCACGAATATCGCTAAGATTCTGTTAAAAACTACTTAAATTTATTCTTAATTACTTTAACAGCATCTTTGCCGTCAACAGTCTTTACACCGTCAAGCCAGCTACTAATAACATCAATATTATTCTTAATCCATTCTTCAGCTGCTTCTTCAGCTGGACGTTCTTTCTTCTGATACTCTAAAATCCACTTACTTTGAATTTGAGATGTAATTTCAAAGTTCTCTAAAAACTTATAGAAATTAGGACTCTCTTCTTCCAGTTCTGGTCGAGCAGCAGTATAAATTGTACTACTCTCTCCCCAGATATTTTCTGGATCCTCTAGATACTTAATGTCATATTTAACATTCATCCAATGCGGCTCCCAACCTGGAAAAGCAATCCATTCTCCTGTCTTAGTAGCTCGTTCTACTGCTGATAACATTCCTCCAGTACTGCTTGCTACTACCTTCCAATCTTCTAAGTTATAAGTGTTATTTTCAATAGCTTCTTTCATGATTTCATTACCATCATTACCGGCTTCCAGCCCAACTATTTCATGATCAAATTTATCAGCATGCTTATGCAGATCACTAATAGATTTAACTCCTGCTTCCCAGACATATTCAGGTACAGCAAGCTTATAAACCGCTTTTTCAACATTTGGTTTGATATTTACAATCGTTCCTTTTTCCTTATAAGGTTTGAAATTAGTCATCATTGTAGGCATCCAGTTACCCAAAAAGGCATCAATTTCATCATTGTCCATTCCTTTAAATAATACCTGCTGGCCTAAACTTTCAGTTGTAACCTTATAACCTATAGTTTCCAAAACCTGTTTAACTACCTCTGTCTTAACAGTAACACCCGGCCAATTTACATATCCAAACTTAATCTCTTCAGTCTGTTCAGCCTGATTAGAAGCCTGTTTTTGCTGTGTACATCCTACTACCGTAAGTGTTAAAACTAAACATACAGCTAAAATTATCCGTCCCTTTTTAGAAATCATTTAATAACCCCCTTATCGATAATAAAACAGTAATTAAAGTATCAGATTAGTTTATTTAATCTGATACTTTAATTAATTTAATCTAATTATTTTACAACTTCTTTATCTCCCGGTACCCAGCTATTAACAGCTTCCGGATTATTACTGACAAACTCTTCAGCAGCTTTCTTCGGTTCCATTCCATTTTGAATTTTTAACATTATAGAACCTAACTGTTCTGTAGTCAGCTTATAATTCTGTAAGAACTTAGCTACTGTAGGCATATCTTCTTTAATCTCTGGTCTACCTATACTCTTAATATATTCGCCTTCACCCATAGTTAACTCTGGATCTTCTAAGAATTTAAGATCCCATTTAGACCATTTCCAGTGCGGTTTCCAACCAGCTACTACAATCCATTCATCATTTTTAATTGCTTTACCTAATTCAGCAGTCATAGCCGGTCCACTACTACTAGTTAATTCCCAATCTTTTAAACCATATTTAGGCATAGTCTTATTCTCAATTACTGTCATTTCCGTAGCGCCAGGATCAATTCCTACTATTGCTTTATTAAATTTATCGGCATATTTTTTAAGTTCAGGGATAGTATCAGCTTTGACATATTCAGGAACTACAAGGCCTATCTGAGCTGAATCATAATTACTCCCTAAATCAACTAATTCATCACCATATTCTTCCCAACGCGTCTTATCTGTATTAGGTAACCATGCACAAACGAAAGCATCTAACTCACCATTAGCTGTCCCTTGAAACATTGGTCCAGATTGCGTTACCGGTGTTTCCACCTCATAGCCCATTCTCTCTAAAACTTCACGAACAACATATGTAGAAGCCTCTGCTGATGCCCACTGCACATAACCAATCTTAACCTTTCCTTTCTGCTCAACTGATTCATCTTGGCTTGTCTGCTGCGGACTTTGAAGCATACCACATCCTGTCACCGTCACTGCTAACAATAAAGCTAAAGCTACTAACGTAAAGCTTTTAGTTTTACTGTTAAAAATAATAACCCCTCCTAATTTATTTTAATTTATTGCTCCGCGTTAACCTGATTCAATCCCTTAGTAATTCTATCTAAAATAATAGCCAAAATAACTACTCCTAATCCAGCTTCAAATCCAACTCCAATCTGCATCCTTTGAATTCCATTCAACACTTCAGCTCCTAGACCTTTAGCTCCAATCATAGAAGCTATAACAACCATAGATAAGGAAAGCATAATACATTGATTAATCCCCGCCATAATTGAAGGTAATGCTAGAGGTAACCTAACTTTAAACAACATCTGCCATGGAGTAGACCCAAAAGCAAATCCTACTTCTTCTAGTTCATCTGGTACTTGTTTTAGGCCCAAATCAGTTAATCTAATCGCTGGAGGCATTGCAAAAATAACTGTAGCCATTACTCCAGGAACATTACCAATTCCAAAGAACATAGTGGCTGGGATTAAGTAAACAAACGGAGGCATAGTCTGCATAAAGTCTAAAATGGGGGTAATTATTCTATTCAATAATTGACTCTTATTAATCAAAATTCCTGTTGGAATTCCTAAAGCTAGCGCAATTACAGCTGCAACAAAAACTAAGACAAAAGTACGTATAGTAGCTACCCACAATCCCATACCAAATACTACAAAAAGACCAATAAAACTGAAGAAAGCTACCTTCTTATCGGCTATTAATAAAGCTAAACCGGTTAAAGCTAAAATAACAACTAAAGGTGGAGCTACTAAAAGTAAATTTGTAAATCCAGTCATAAATTGCTCCACTAAATTTGATACTATTTCAAAGAAAGGTCCAAAATTATTCAAAAGTACATCTAATAATAATTCTACTCCTTTGCCTATAGGCAAATTCATTATACCCTCTCCTCACTAGCTAAATTAGCTAAGACATTACTCTTAATAATCAGCCCCAATAACTTCCCTTCATCATTAATCACTGGTAGAGGAATATCTAAATCAGCAATCTCAGAAAATAACTCATCTAAGTTTTCATCTGGATTGGTAGTAGGAGTCTCCTTCATTATACCTTCTAAATCCTTTTGTCCTTTATTAACTCCTTCAACAGCATCTTCAATTTCTACTATTCCCTTAAGTTTTCGTTCTTTATCTACTACAAAAATACTGGAAATTTCATTCTGCCTCATTTTATGCATAGCAGTATGAGGACCGTCCTGATCATATAATAAAGCTAGAGGTTTAGTCATAATATCTTCAGCAGTTAAGATACGAGAACGATTTACATCCTGTACAAATTCCTTAACATAATCATTTTCAGCATCAGTCAAAATCTCTTCTGGAGTTCCTATCTGAACAATTTTTCCATCATTCATAATAGCAATTCGATCACCTAGTTTAAGAGCTTCATCTAAATCATGAGTAATAAATAGAATTGTTTTATCTAAATCTTGATAAATATCCAGTAATTCATCCTGCATTTCTTTTTTGATTAAAGGATCTAAAGCACTAAAAGGTTCATCCATAAGAAGAATCTCAGGATCAACTGCTAGAGCTCGAGCCAAACCAACTCTTTGCTGCATTCCACCACTTAATTGCTCAGGATATTGGTCCTCCCATCCATCCAGACCTACTCTTTTTAATGCCTCTTTAGCTTGTACTTCTCTTTCTTCTTTAGGTACATCCTGAATCTCTAATCCAAATTCAGCATTCTCTAGTACAGTCCTATTAGGAAAAAGAGCAAAATTCTGAAAGACCATTCCAAATTTATCTCTTCTCATCTGGCGTAAACTCTGTTGATCCAAATCCATTAGATTCTGATCCTTTAATTTCAATTCTCCAGCTGTTGGTTCAATTAACCTATTTAAACACCTCAATAAAGTCGACTTACCGCTGCCTGACAGCCCCATAATCACAAATATTTCTTCTGTATTAACTTTAAAACTAACATCATTCACACCTACTGTCAAGCCCGTCTTCTCTAATATCTCATCTTTAGAATATCCTTCTTTTAATAACTCAATACCTTCTTGAGGATTATTTCCAAATATCTTTGAAAGATTATTTACTTCTATCTCTTTCATTAATTCAACCTCCCAGGTTATTTTATTCACTGTAAACAAAAAATCTTTGAAATAAAGTTAACTTTTATTCCAAAGATTATCACTGTAGACTATTAATTGATAATAAACATCTTCTATCCTGACTAAAAATTTACTCCCCGCAAATCTCGTTTATAAATAATATAACATATAATCAGGTTTGTCAAACTATAAACCAAACTTTAAAAATAATTCCAAACTATTTAACCTGTTAAATTTTAACTGGGATTTAAAGAAAGATAACCCAAATTTGCCTTGAAAAAACTTGCCAATAAACTTGACAAGTTTATTCTTCTTATATATAATTAATTTAGAGTTTTTGTCGAATTATGTAAAGGGAGGGGAGAAAGAAATGAAATCAACAGGTATTGTTAGAAAAGTAGATGATTTAGGAAGAATAGTAATTCCAATTGAACTGCGTAGAACTTTAGGGCTTGAGACTAAAGATTCTTTAGAAATCTACGTAGACAATGACAAAATAATCTTTAAAAAGTATGAACCTGCTTGCATCTTTTGTGGTAATGCAGAAAATACTATCGATTTTAAAAATAAAATTATCTGTTCTGAATGCTTAGATAAAATGGTAGAGAAATCAGAAGAAAAGCCTGCTTAATTACTTAAGATTCAATCAAATTAAACCAGGATTAGGGCCCCCTAATCCTGGTTATTTTATTTAAAATTTTAATAAAGGAATTTGATTTTGAATATTATCATACAGATTTGAATAAGTATCATCACCATAGATAACCTGTATTAACTTCTTTAAAATCCAATTTTCTTTCATAAATAACTTATGTAATAAATCAGAAAACTTAAAAAAGATTTTTTTGATTAATTCTGCTTTGCGAAATTCAGGTAGTATTTCCTGATTAATTAAAGTAGTATATCTGCTTAAGGATTTGCCTCTCCGTATAACATCAAGAAGTATCCGGCTGGCTAAATCAGCACTCTTTAAAGCATAAAAAATTCCCTCTCCTGACAATGGATCAACTAAGCCAGCAGCATCGCCAATTAATACTGCTCGTTTGTATGTTAATTCCCGTTTAGACCCTCCAACTGGCAGAGGATGGCCTTTAGCTTTAAGTTCCTTATAATCATCTATTTTACCTTTAGCTAAATAATCTTCTAAACTCTTTTTTAAGCTTACTCCTTCAGCAAAGGTACCAACACCTACAGAAAAATGATCGACCTTAGGAAAAATCCAGCTATAACCGCCATGAATAATTCCATAATCAAGATTCATAATTCCCCGCTGGGCTTCAAGTAACTGTGAAGACACCTTTATCTCTTTTTCATAAGCAATAGCAGACTCCACCCCATCCATTAAGCCTAATTGCTGCGCAACTAAACTCCTGGCTCCATCAGCTCCAATGATATATTTAGCAGTATACTCACTTCCTGTAGTACAGACACGAACTCTATCCGACATACATCTTATGTCTACTACTGGAGTATTATCAATCACTTTTACTCCTACCTCTTTAGCCTGCTGAACTAAGAAATAATCAAACTTATCTCTCATAGTCATATAGGTAAAAGGCTCTATGAAATCAAGCTTAATAGGAGCTTCTACATTATGAGTAAAGACCACAGTAGAGATTTTATCCTCAATAACATGATCTAAATTAAATTCAGGTATAATTCCAAAAACTTTTGAAGTCAGACCTCCCCCACAGGGCTTATATCTGGGTAATTCTTCCTTTTCCAATAATAATACATCTAAATCTGCCTGGGCTAATCTATAGGCAGTATAAGCCCCAGCTGGTCCTGCTCCTACTATTAAAATATCATATTTCATTAGATTCACCACCATTCATTTAATTTAGTACGAGATACCATCTATTTTATCTTCAGAATCTTGGGCCTCAACAGCAATTACTATTTGGTTAGGAATACAGACAATTGTCTCCCCTACATTACTAACCCATCCTGTATCAGAACAGATTCCTAGTGGACAGATCTCTCTTGGCATCTCCATCATTCTCACTTCTCCATTCTCGACCATAATCTCTGCTGTTCCATGGTCTAAATCAATTGTAATTCTTTTTTGGAAATCAGAAGTTAACCTAAATTTATTTAACACCTGATTTTTATGCTCAATTACTACATACTTAGCACTTTGATTATCTTCAGCTAAATTAAACACTGACCAACCAATACCTACAATCGTAAACAATAAAATAGATATAATTAATATTTTATCATAAGTTGTCAAAATGCCTCTTAATTTCTGGAACATATTATCATCCTTTATAAATTTCATCATTATTTGTTTTCGATACCAGTCTAAATTATCCTTTAATTAAATTTACTTCCTCTTAATTCTAACATAAGTTCTCCAAAAATCAAAAATAAAAAGATCCCCCAAATGGGATCTTTAATCTGCAAATATATGATTATCAATCTTAACTATCTTTGGCCGAGAGGAAATCCATTCTAATTTGGTAGCAATTTTGGGATTATAAAAGAATCGAGCATTACCTGTTGGATCGTAGCCTATTAATGCCGCTTTGGCTGCTTTAATAGATAATTCCGTAGGGGGTAAATTAACCTGGCCATCAACTACTGAAGTGAATTGTCCATCCTCATAAATCACTTCTTTAATACTATTAGCAAACTCATCATTTCTAACTCGATTTAAAATTACTGCTCCAACACCAACCTGACCGCGGAATGACTCTCCTCTAGCTTCACCATTAATAGCTCTAGCTAAAGTCATAATCTTATGCTGAACAAATTCATTCTGTTCGGCATAATTACCAAGTTCCAGATATTTATAAACATTTTTATCGACAATGCCATTAACTTTTAAATCATTTTTATTCTGAAACTTTTCTACAGCTTCTAAAGTTCCTCTTCCAAACAAGCCATCTATTTCTCCTTCATAAAATCCTAATACCTTCAACTGAACTTGAAGAAAAACTACATCAACACCTTCATCACCATACTTTAAATCTCTAGCTCCAAACTCAAAATTATAACTACTGCTTGCCTGAGCTACTGGTTTATCTATAAAAATCGAAATAAAGAAAATAAAAACTAAAATTAGTAATATAGTATGATATTTAGATACTTTCTTCATCATACCTCACTCCTTTTGGATTAATTCTAACTCTTTCTTAAAATTTTTTTCTAATAGTCTAATTAATTTAGTAGTAACAAATTCTTTATCAGCAATCGGATCTACTAAAATTGTTAACAAATCTAACCTATTTCCTCCAAAAACATCAGTAAATAACTGGTCTCCAATTACAGCTATACGGTTTGAATTAACATTTAATTTATTAATTGCCGTCTTAAATGCCCGCTTGCGCGGTTTTAAAGCCTGAGAAACAGCCGGCAACTGTAATATATTAGAAATTTTATCTACCCTAACCTGTAAACTATTAGACAGAATACAGACAGAAATTCCTAATTCTTTTATGTGGGCTATCCATTCTTTAATTTGCGGTTCTACCTGATGATGATTCCAGGCTAAAAGAGTATTATCAAGATCACAGATCAAACCATTGATTCCTAATTCTTTAAGCTGCTGTAGATTGATATCATAGATGCTCTTATAATAAAAATCAGGACGACATAAATCTATAATTGCATCTTTCAATTCCATTCTATCTACCTCAATTCAATTCTATATCTATTCATCCCTCAAAATGATATAATTATGTACTATAAATTATAACACAAATGTAATAAATTGTGAACCTATCTAACAAAATCTTATGTATTATATACTAACATTATTATTTAGATTTTTGATTTTCAATATATTGCTTAACAGTATCCTTAGAAATACTACCTACAGTTTCTAGATAATAAGATTTATTCCATAAATGTCCTTTATATAACTCCTCTTTTAATTTAGGAAATTCTTTTAATAATAATCTACCGCTAATACCTTTACTCATTTTAACAATATAACTAGGAGCTATTTTAGGGTGAGCAGTTACAAATAAATCTACATAGTCAGGCATTAACTCCATAGTTTCAATAATAAACTCTTTATCCTGAGCAACTTGATGTAATACTTCTTTTAATCTAGTAGCTACTTTACCAGTTAATACTTTCTTTCGACATTTAACTGTAAATACAATGTGATAGCCAACATTATAAACACATGTTCTAGCATGAATTAGATTATTTTGGTTACTCAATTGTTATCACCTTCCACATATAGTATATCATATATTACCTTAGATAGCAATCATATTAAAATTTAATGTAATTACATATAGTTAATATTTAAACAAAAACTAACCTATTTTTTGATATTGAATCAAAGAATAAGTGTGGAGTCTTTACTATTTGTCCTAAACCTTTTAAGCTCATTTTAACATCTCATTCAATATTTTTCCAACAGATACTAATCTCCTTTTATCTTTGTGAAAAAACGTAATTTAAAAATAAACCCCTACTCCTTCTGTAAAAAGAAAGAATAGGGAACTCTATTTTACCATTATTTAACTATTACTATGCAGAATTAACAATTCCTTTTAAATATAATAGATTTTTTAAATATTCACTCTATCTCTATCCAATGTTCTATTATCGCGAGTAACAAAATATACTCTATAAGATCCCTGTTCCCTAAATTGATCTCTTGGTACTGTTACTAAATGATAACCTCTAGCTTTGCGATCTACTACTACTCTAATCCTTCTATCCTCTAAATACAGATTTTCAATATCATATTCTATTGCGCCAATAACTATATCAGTATTAAAATTAACTCTAGTCGGTACTCTAATATTGAAATTATTCAATGCCCTTCTCAACTGAGCTCTAGTAGAAGCAGCAAATAACTTTTCTTCAATTGAACCACTATAATTGTTGGCATTACTTCTGTCTAGCGTATTAAAGGTTAACTCTTCAGATATTTCTTTATCATCATCTGAAGTTTCATCTTCTGGACATGGTATAATCAATATCTGTCCTGGATATATCAAATCAGGATCTTTAATACTGTTATAGTAAACTAATTCATTAACTGTTGTATTGAATTGCTGTGTCAGTTTAAATAAAGTATCACCTCTTTTAACTTCATACTCAAAATAACATTCAGGTGACGGCGGTAGAATAATGGGCAGCCTGATTGTCTTTCCAGCTTGAATCATATCTGGATCATCAATATCAGGATTTACCCGCAGTAAATTAGCAACTGTAGTATTATACTGACTAGCAATCTGGGATAATGTCTCCCCTTGCTGGACTACATGGCGGGCCAACCTAACGGTTGGTGGAAATGGTCTCGGTCCTTCCAAGCCTTTAATTAACTCATCAAGCTGACTTAACTGTTGGCTCTGGTGCTGTCTTAATTGGTTAACTAAATTCTGCAAGTTACCATCTGTTACCTGCTGGTCTAACCGCTTATATAAACTATTTAATTCTCTTTCGCGATTACGAATCTCACGAGCTAAAAAGATACCGTCCATTCTGCTCCTCCTTTCTTTGCTTTATAGTATATTTATGTATAATGTCTTATTTTGTGAATATACTGATAACCTTTCCTAAAAGTAGCTTCACCGCTTACCAAAGCCTTTTTTTCTTTGCCTTAAAAGTAATAAAGGACTAGCCGCGCGGCTAGTCCTTTGACATCTTTCTTAATATATCATTATCTACGGCGGTTCCGTCCGCCTCTTTTACCTCTTCTGTGCGCTAATCTCTGACGCGGCACTTCATCATTAGCATATCCAGGCTGATCAAATCCCGAACAATAACCAGCATTACGTCCAGTTTGAGATCCTTCTCCTCTAGGTCCAGTTCCATCTCCTCTAGGCATATTAATCACCTCTTTTAATCAGTTATGATCATTTGTTTGTTACAATTATATTATAACTTATTTATGATCATATGTCAATAATCAATTATCTGTTTTCCTTAATTAAAAATATCAAAAAATGGAGGCTCTTAACCTCCATTAGTACAGAATAATTGATTCAACTTTTGGAGCGCTCTCTTTTCAATTCGAGAAACATAAGACCGTGAAATTCCTAATTTATTGGCTATCTCCCGCTGTGTAAGCTCTTCAACATTATTTAAACCATATCTCATCTTTACTACTTTCTGTTCGCGCTCACTTAAGCCTTCAATCTTATCATATAATCTTTCTTCTGCTAAAGCCATCTCTACTTTCTCTAAAACTGCTTCCTCATCAGTTTCATAAACATCCATTAGAGTCATTTCATTTCCTTCTTTATCTGAACTAAGCGGATCATGAAGTTTTACTTCGCGATTAGTCTTTTTATTCTGTCTAAAATGCATCAGAATTTCATTCTCTATACAGCGGGAAGCATAAGTAGCTAACTTGACTTTTTTAGATGGATCATAAGTTTCAATAGCCTTAATCAATCCAATAGAACCGATAGAGATCAAGTCTTCTTTATCTACATTAGAGTTATTATACTTTTTTACAATATGGGCTACCAAACGCATATTATGCTCAATCAAAACCTCTTTTGCTTCTTCATCCCCTTCTAAATAACGTGTTAAATATTTCTTTTCTTCTTCATCATCCAGCGGCTGAGGAAAGATATTATTATTGGCAATATAAGAAATCAAAACTAAAATACCATCGGCCAAGCTGCTTCCTATTCCAGCCAGAAAGCCAGGTATCATCCAATATTCCCCCTTATAAGTAACACACTCTATTTACATATATATGGGGAATATTATGAAATCGTGCCTGTACAATCATATTTTACTTTACAAAGACAGCTGAATACCAATTTTTTTCTTCGTCTGCCTTCTTTAAAGTCTCAATCGGTAAACCAAATTTTCTTACTGTTTTGAAGACATCAATCCCCACGCTGTGAAAAGCTGGACGTGCCTGTTTTGGAAAACGACAGGATTCATCATTGAAACCAGCACACTCACTACAGAGAGCACAGTCACTTAAGGAAAAGGCAAAATAGCATCCTTCTCTAAAAGCTAACTCTTCTAATTCATAAGATATCTTCTGTGATAACTTCTTATCATTAGTATGAACAATTACGCCCCAACTGTACTCTTCAAATATTTTACGATACTCCCACGGCTTCAATGAACCAGGACGCGAAGGACAGGTATTACCATTACCCCAATCCTCACAACCAAACATACACTTTAATAAGGTTCTGCTATCAAATTCAATCTGGTCAACAGTAAAGGAAACTATATCAACTACTCCCATCTCTTCAGCTTTAGAAATTAATTTCTCTTTTAATTCAGTGTTCACTATTATCCCTCCTAAGTACCTAATCTTCTGGTTTTAATTTCTCCATATAAGCTCTTATTCCTGCACAAAAAGAAATTCTAGCTTGACAAATAGGGATAAAATATATTATAATTTCTTTACACTCCCCCGGCGAAGGGGGTGCTTTTATAAAAGAGGTGATAAACATGAGACAAAAAGGATTAGCTGGTACAATTGGTAAGTGGAGCTGGATCTTAATTGTAGCTTTTTTAGGTATTGGGTGGAAATATCCAGTCATTGGTAGCATAGCTTTAGTATGCATGTTAGCTCCGGCAATAACAGCTGCCTGGAAGGGCGGTAGAATCTGGTGTGGTTCTTTCTGTCCCCGCGGTAGCTTTAATGATAATCTATTAAGCAAGATTAGTCGCAGTATAGAAATTCCTAAGTTTATTAGAACAGTCTGGTTTAGAATTGGTTTTGCTCTATTTTTAGTCTATAACTTTGTAGTAGGTATCATCAATGCTCAGGGAGATTTAATCAAGATCGGCTTTGTCTTTTATAAAATCATTCTAATAACATCAATTATTACAGTCATTTTAGGCATTATGTATCACGAAAGAACTTGGTGCTCTTTCTGTCCTATGGGGTCTTTATCAGCTTTGATAACTAAAATTAGACGTAGATGGTTTGAACAGGATAAACGAATTATAGTTAATGAAAATACATGTGTTGACTGTAGTGTTTGTGCTAAAGACTGTCCAATGGATTTAAAACCACATGACTTCGTTAAGAGCAATGATAAAGATTTAGACTGTATACATTGTGAAAAATGTGTGTATAACTGTCCAGTAGATGCTTTAACAAGAAATTAACAGCATAATATTGTTACAAAAGGAATATTTATCCCGCAGCAGTTAAGTCTCTTTGACCTAATTGCTGCGTCTTATTTCTCGGCATCATATCCTTCCTTTTTCCTTTACACTATGCAGATTATGTAGAATTGTGAAAGGAAAGAGGGATATTTAAAGTTCGACTGCTTTTAAAGTCCACTGCTGATTCTTATAAGACCAGATAGAATCTACTTCGGAAATCTTGTCCGCTCCACAGGTTCCGACTATCTTTTGAAGTCCCCTCAATTCATACTGACCGTCATTATTATAATCAACCGCTTCTAATCTACTGAAAGGATAGGAGTAAGGACGAATCAGTCTTTTTGTCACTAAAGCTCCCTCTCGATTATAGATTCTCTGCTTAATATACTCGTCTTTATTGGCACTGATATCGAGGATTACTTCTTTATCTAAACCAACAAAGTTTAATCTTGCTTTGAAATCAGGAATAAACTGGCCGGTAACCTCGATACCTCTGTTATTATCTTCAGCAAAGATAACCTCTGCTTCGCCATCTTTAAAGGTAGCGATCAAATGATGATAGATTCCGCCGCTTCCTCCGCTGTTGGCAGTAATCATTACATCATCTACTTGATCACCAGTAAAATCTCTGGTCAATAGCTCAGGATTATAACCCGCAAAGTTATCATAGGTTGCTGTAAGATATCTTTGATTCTCTCCATCTTCTACAACAACCATCAAATTATCTCTAAATGGACTTTCTCCTGGTCCAACTTTGCTGCCTAAGAGAATGACTTTATCGCTAATTCCATCACCTGTTACCTCAATCTCTTGCATGGTAATGATTTCTATATTTTCTTTTAGCTCAAGTTGTGATGCTAAGGCTTCTTTGTCGATATTTAGATTAGTGCTTAATATCGTTTCGGTAAATCCTAATGTTACGACTAGGATCAATAAAGATAACAGCATCAGCTTTTTGATATTATTTTTCATATCCTCAGCTCCAATTTTTTCGTTTGATTATGTATTTGGCATCCTGCAAGTTTATCACGTCTAGTTAGTATACTCTACAATCTAATTTAATGCAACTGAATTTTATAACTCAATTCACGGCTAACGTTTCCTGTTAAATCTTTTTCTTCTCGGAGTTGAAGATATTAGCTTTCTTCCTGATCAATATATTTTTTCATTAATTTTTTAGCTTTCTCTATTCCTTTTTCTTTATAGGTTATTGAAGAAAAGATATTTCCAATTCAAAAAGGAAAAGTTGCTCACTTTCTAGTAATACTTCAGGTGACCAAACCCAAATCACTAGAAAGGAGCAACCACTAATGATTATATCACCTGAAGCTTTAAAAGAAAACACTTTTTATCAAATTTGTTCCAAACTAGATGAAATTTATTATACAAAATTTTCTCCTCAAGAAAATCTAGGACGTGGAAAACCTAAAAAATATTCAGATTTATAAATGATTAAGTATTTATTGTACAAAGTTAAAAATAAAATTTATTGTTTGCGAGAACTAGAGTCTAAGCTTAAGGAAGATCTTTTAGCTCGTGGTATCATCGGACTTAATGATGTACCTGATCATTCTACATTTGCTATTAGATTTAATCAGCTTGAAAAAATGAAATTTAATATACTTTTTCAGTCAGTGATTAAAGAATTAAATCCTGATACTAGAATTACATCTATTGATGCAACTGCTTTAAGAAGTTCAAAGAATGATTTAAATGCTAAATTTGGTCTATCAACTAATCTAGGTAGATATAAAGGATATAAATTACATTTAATAGCTTCAAATGACTCTATTCCACTATCATTTAAGTTCACCACTGGAAATGTCTATGATAACACCTTTGATTGCTGTAAAGAAATCATGGAACCGTTAGATGAACATGATATTTTCATTCTTTTAGGTGATGCAGCCTATGATAGCACTAAATTATTCAAATTAGCAGACGATCTAGGTTTTAAATTATTGACCGATATAAATTATAGAAATGCAGATTCTATTGATGATTTTACTGATCAATGTAGAATAGAAAATGGAATAACAGATAATAAATTTTCTTGGAATAGATAAGTCTTGATAATAATTAGAAATCAAATTTCAACTTTAATTGCTAATTAAGCAATTTATTAAACTAATTATTCAACAACCTAATATAAAACAAGCCACATTATAATATTACTACTTAAAGAATAAATTACCTACACAAACAAAAAAAGAACACCCTGCAGGTGCAAGATGCTCTCTTATTCTTCATCTTCTATGTATGTTATCTCCAGTTCTATCTTATCCGCCAGATCATCCAAAATTGCCAGCACATCTTCCTTCGTACTCGGCGGCACCTGCAGTTCCATTTTGCCGGTATCGCCGCCGATTATCGTTACCATAGCCAATCCTTCGTAGGCTTTGAGAATATTATTCACATAAGACATCTGCGGTTTCTCTACTTCTAACTTAATTAATAGCGTATCCATCATTCATCCCTCTTCTCTCTCCGCACTAGATCATACTTCTCAACCGGTTCTTCTACTTTAACTGTAATCAACTGATGCGGATGCGGTGCATCAAGAATTCGTTCGCCTTCTTCATTCTTGATATACTCCAACTCTTCTATGAAACTATCTGTTTTAGGACCAAAAATTTCTACTTCATCCCCCTCAAAGAACTTGCTCCGCACTTCAATTACCGCCTCTTCCGTCTCCGGCAGATACTCCTGGACGATACCCATAAAGTCATAATCTCTCACATAAGAGGAAGTCTCATAATTCTGTCCTTCCGCTCCCGGCTGATCGAAGTAGAAGCCGGTAGTATAGTGACGGTGACTGATCTTCTTTAGCTCATCCAGCCACTCTTCCTTGAAAGTGTAATTCTCCGGATCTTCCGCCCATTCATCTAATGCCTGCCGATAAGTATTGACTACCGTTGCTACATAATGCAGACTCTTCATTCTGCCCTCTATCTTGAAGCTACTAACTCCTGTTGCCATCAGCTCAGGAATATGCTCGATCATACAGAGGTCCTTGGAGTTAAAGATATAGGTCCCGTTCTCATCCTCAACTATAGGATGGTACTCGCCCGGCCGCTCTGCTTCCATCAAGGTATACTCCCAGCGGCAGGACTGGGCACACTCACCGCGGTTGGCATCGCGGTTGATCATATAGTTACTCAACAGACAGCGCCCGGAATAAGAGATACACATTGCGCCGTGAATGAAGGCCTCCGTATCAACATCGACGCGTTTATTGATCTCCTTCATCTCATTAATGCTCAACTCGCGGGCCAGAATTACTCTCTCCACGCCCTGCTTCTGCCAGAACTGAAGGCTGCGCCAGTTAACATTATTGGCCTGTGTGCTGAGGTGAATCTCCATCTCAGGCGCTGCTTCCCGCACAATACTCAACACGCCGGGGTCAGCCACAATCACAGCATCAACACCGATCCCATCCAGCTTGGCTATATACTCCGGTAGATCCTTTAAATTCTCATTATGCGGAATCATATTCACCGTTACATAGACCTTCACGCCCCGTTTGTGGGCAAACTCTAATCCCTCTTGTAAATCCTCTATCGTAAAGTTATCAGCAGCCTCTCTTAGATTATACAGCTCACCGCCGACATAAACAGCATCAGCACCATACAGAACAGCAATCTTTAACTTCTCCAAATTTCCTGCCGGCGCTAACAATTCCGGTACATCTTCCATTATTACTCCTCCTTGCCTAATTTCATACTAATTGCTAAGCCGTCACCTAACGGTAGAATCGATGACTTAAGCTCAGGGTGATTCATTACTTCATCTATGTACTCCCGGATTCGATAAGTCAAAGTATCATAGCGGGGATGCATCAAGTCATCATTAGCAATCATACCCTTAAATAGGATATTATCCGCCACAATCAAACCGCCTTCCTTTACTACCTTGAGCGATTGCTTCAAAAATTCTACATACTGTCCTTTAGCTGCATCGATAAAGATAAAGTCAAACTTCTCCTCCAGCTCGTCCATAACTTCCACAGCATCACCAACTAGAAGCTCAACTCTATCCTCCAATCCCAGCTCCTTAAAGTTCTTCCGCGCTACCTTAGCCTCCCGCTCCTTAAGCTCAATCGTTACTATCTCACAATCATTATCCTTAGCCAGCCAGGCCGTCGAATATCCCGTAGCCGTTCCCAATTCCAGAATCCGCTCCGGCCGATGAATATCAATCAACAGCGATAAAAACTGACCAATCTCCGGCGTAATAATCGGTATATTCTTCCCTAACGCTTCCTCTTCTAATCGCTTCAACTCCCCCGTCGGTTCAGGATTAATCTCTTCTATATAATCTTGTACAAAATCAGTTAAGATATTCTTGCTCATTACTAACAACCACCTTTATTTGCTCTTCAATATATTATCAGCTAGATTAATTCCAGCAGCTTACGCCTCATAGATATAATACTACAGTTGAGGGTTGATATATTTCAAACGCTGCCAAAATCAGCCCTCATCAATTAGCAATAAATTATACTTAGAGCTATGGCTTAAAAATTTTACTTTATATGCTAATAACTCGTTTATTTGGGGCTGCTTTAAGTTGCTTTTTGAAATATATCAACTAATTACGCAAAATTAAATGTACTTTATTATCAATAGTCAATATGTGTCCAGAGCGACTCTTAAAATAGCCCGAAGCCACGGACGGCGAGAGGGCTATTTTTGAGAGCGAATGAGGCAGGACGCCGAATGAGCGGCAAGCGGCGGATACATATTGACTATTCTGGCAATATCATGATCAAATATATACGTGAAAAGATTGTAGATTTACACATAATATTACTAGTCTTTACATAATCAAGCCTTAATATTTCAACTTATTCTGCAGCCGCAGATGCTCCTGATAAGTCTCACTAAATTTATGGCTCCCATCCTCTAAAGCAAAGTAATATAAGTAATCCGTCTCAGCAGGATTGAGTGCTGCCCTAATCGAAGCCAGCCCCGGATTATTGATCGGCCCCGGCGGTAAGCCTAAACGTTGATAGGTATTATACGGCGAATCCAAAGCTAAATCTTTATAAAGAATCTGCTCTTTATGCTCCGGCAGAATGTATTGAATAGTAGCATCTATCTGGAGTAACATATTTTTATTCAGCCGGTTATGGATCACGCCTGCAATCAACCGCCGCTCCTTATCATACTTTACCTCTGCTTCCACTAAAGAAGCAATTGTTATTATCTCATCCAGACTATACTTGCTCTGCTTCACCTCTGTTATTAATTTATCAATTAACTTCTCCTTAAATTGCCCCACCATCAACTTAATTATATTCTCCGGAGCAGTCCCCTTCGGAATTGAGTAAGTCTCCGGAAACAGATAGCCCTCTAACGGATATTTCCGATGCTTAACATCTATCTCTTCGGCAAAAGAAAATTCAGCCTTTAATTCTTCCGCTACCGTAAGAAACTGCTTCTTACTAAAGCCAGCCTTTTTAGATAATTTATCCCCAATCTCTTCGACAGTATATCCTTCCGGAATAGTTACCTGATAAGTAATCACCTCATTACTAACTAACTTATCTATCATTTCATCAATCGACATACCTGTGCTTAATCTATAATAGCCCGCCCGCAGCTTATTCTCAACTCCCTTGAATCTAACCAATGCCTTAAAAAGAAACGGATGTCTAATTAATTTCTTTTCAAATAACAAGTTAGCTATCTGACCGCTGCTAGCCCCTGACTTAACCTCAACTTCATAAGCAGAAACCGCTCCTCTATCCACCGGCCCTGTCCATTTCTGGAGATAAGAAATGCTAGTCAGCGTTAAAATAAAAAGAATCATAATCACCACAGCTGCTAAATTTCTATTACGCGATTGAAAATCAAACAAAAACCCCATCCCTTTCTTCAAAATCTAATTAATAAATCATACACGTCAACTTAATATATAAGTTAATCATTATTGATATATTGTTGCAGTTTAGAGTTGATATCTTGCAAACGCTCCAAAAATCAGTCCTAATCACTCAGCAGTAAATCAACCTTAATGTTACGATTTAAAGATTCTGCTTTATATGTTAATCATTCTCTCTTGTGGGACTGCTTTAAAGTCGCTTTTTGCAAGATATCAACTAAATTGTGCAAAATAATCTGAGGAAGCGTTTAAAACCAAATTAATGAAATTTCTGTGCTGTAATTGCAATGTAATATTGCAAATAGTCTATATATGCTTACAGCAACTCCTATTGGTGATAACCATAGCAATCTATTCTATTATCAATAGTCAATATGTGTCCAGAGCGACTCTTAAAAACAGTTTGGAGCCATGGAGGTCCGCAGGATTATAAATCCTTGCTCCTAGCCTTGTCAATTAGAGCATTAATACTATCTTTCTGCTCAATTAGTTACTCCCATAGCCAGTATTGATCTTTATGCTGGCTATGCGGAAAACTGTTTTTTGAGAGTGAGTGAAACAGGACGTTGAGCGAACGACAAGCGGCGGATACATATTGACTATCCCTGTAATATTATGAATGTGTACATTAATTTAGCCTAAGTTGATGTGCATGATTAATAAATTATCCTCTTATATTATAAACAATTAAGTCTTATTTAGCAAATAAAAATAATAAGCCAGAAGAATAATTCCTCTGGCCTTAAGCTGAGCTTCCATAGTATCAAGCAATCTCTTCTAATAGTGTTCCATCTTTAATATGTATATTAGCCCGGTCAATCACTGTAATTACCACCGCTTTACCTTCACGCACCTCGATAATTACAGCCAGATTATTCTTCTGATCGACAACTGCTACTTCATCACCTGTATCATTATAATCCAACAGCTTATTACCTAAATTCAAAATAATACTGGTTACCAGGCTAATATCTATACTGCGTTCCTTTATTCTATCCATTGCATGTGTTGTGCTTTCTATTCTAAAATAATGGTCATCCAGAAAACACTCCGCTAATAACATATAAAGCCCCCCTTGTTAGCTTGTAGTAATATTATCTCCAGCTAAGGGCGGCTTTATACTTCTAATAATAGAAAAAACTCAATTTTATTAGTTCATATTCTCCAGAGCCGTCTGAACTTTCACCAGCTCCTCATCACTATCAACCGGAACCAGAATCAAGTCGCCATTATCATCCTTATCCAATCGTAAGGCATATCCTTCCCCAACATCTAATTCATCTTCCCTAACAAGAATAAAATACTTATCATCATCAATCTCTACTTCTTCCTCAATGGAAAACTCAATCTCTTCTCCATCCATTTCTTCTAAAACAACAACACCTTCTTCTGGATCAAACTCTCGAATCATTCCTTCTTCAGCCATATTATTCACCCCAATTCCTAATTTTAGCTCGATTGAGCATCTAAGTAACTCTGTAAGATAACTACTGCTGCCATCTTATCAATAACATCTTTTCTCTTTGCTCTACTGACATCTGCCTTAAGCAGTGTTCTTTCAGCTGCAGCAGTAGATAATCTCTCATCCCAGGTAATAATAGGAGGTTCAATCTCTTCTTTAAGCTGTTCTACAAAATCCAGAGTCTTTTCAGCTCTAGGTCCTAAGGTTCCATTCATATTCTTGGGTAGACCTACAACTACCTTCCCAACATCATACTGCTCAATCAAAGAATTTATTTCAGCTACTACTTCCTCCCAGGAAGTATTCTGAATTACCTTCTTCCCCTGAGCAGTCCAGCCTAAAGCATCGCTAGTTGCAGCTCCTATCCGCTTATCTCCAAAATCCAATCCAAGTATCCGAGACAAACTATTTAAGCTCCTCTCTATCTTCTTAAGCTATAATTCAATACGTCTAATTACTAAATATACAAGAGTAATTACCGGATATAACAATAATGTTGCTGTTGCTACTACCCCCGAATCATTAACCAACATCGTTACTATACTGCCGCAGATTACTCCGCCAAAACCATATCGGAGATAAGAATAGTCATCGATAATATTCCTAACTACCCCCACTGGATATCTAAATAGAATAGCTAAAATAATAATAAAGGCTAAAATCACCTTAGTCCAGATCGTCCAGCGCAGCAGCTTCAGATTCATGCTCAATTTTCTAGCAGCAATCTTAGCTATTACTGAAAATCCATTCTCTTCAACCAACCGGACTGTCCGCCCGATATGAGTCGATTCCGCTTGCGGACTCAAGGCATCATAGATAACTAAACTGCCCGTTAACAATCCTACCAAGATTATTATAACTAATATCTTACGAAAATTAAACAGATATCCCTTAATTAATCCGTAAGTAAAACTAAAAGCTGCTAGAGAAGTAAGCAACCCGCCAAAGTTAGCTCCCAGCTGAGAATGACCAATAGTAATAACAACTAATATAAAAATCGATAATAAGATATAATCCTGTTTCTGCTTCAAGTTACAGAAACAATCAAAAATACCGATAACTCCAATCAACACAGCTCCAATCAACAGCCCCATGAATTCATTACCTAATCCATAATATCGGGCCCCAATCACCGGCGAATACCCCAAGACTGAAGTCTTAATCAAGCTGGCATTATTCCAGAGATCGAAGACCAGTAAGAATGAAACTAAGTTCGCTAACAATAAAACCGGCATTAATTCATGGTCAAATGACCTCTTCAATAAATAAGCTGTCCCTAAACTAAGTAATAAAAATGAAATTATTATCAGATAAATATTAAGCTTGACAAAGAAAGTAAAGAAGAGAATAAAGATTGGGATCACCAATAAAGATAGCAACAAATACTCTGTTATTTTTTTCAATCTCAGTGTTACCCTCTTGTGGGCTAAAATCACTACTGCTGCCAATACTAAAGTAAATATCTGTAATAGGATAAATCCTTTAATCAATACCGGACGCCAGGTAAATGTCTTATTAATTCTATTATCCAAGTGATACAGTTTAGTTAATGGAGATTCAGCTTCAATACCATTGATAGAATTTCCGATTAGCTTAGAAGAATCTTCGTCAATCCCAAGTGAAGTTAAGACTGTAGGAGCAATATCCAGATTAGTGATAATTCCAGATCGTTTAGTCGTAGAGGAAGTAAGTAAACCATGTTTAACTCCGCTGCCAGCTAAGATAGTAAGATTCAGCTTTTCTCCTTTCTGTTGAGCCTTTCGGGGTGGTGTTGGAGTCACTATCATAATCTTGTTTTGGGATAAATTTATTTCAGCTAACAGTTGACCTAATAATTTATCCACTCTTTTAATAGCACACTTCTTTAACCGATTAAATCTAGTCTCAGGAATTGAATCACGCATCTTTGCTATTCGGGCCGTATCACCTGATTCGACTATTATTAAGTCAGCTATTGAACTATACTGTTTGAATTTACCAAGCAGATAATCATGGTCAGTTAATACTCTCCCTGGATATGTAGTATCAATCTGTACTGTTTTAGGTCCCACATCTCCCAAAGAAATTCTGCCTTCTTCATTAATTCCAATCAAGGCTGCCTCTCTACCTAACTGATATTGACCGTTTTGATCATAATAATCACTATTTCCGATCACTGCTACTTGTTTTTTGGCTTTATCTAATTTTTCACCCAAGGCCCCTGGATAAGCACTATAGCGCCCCTCCAAATTAGCAGCAATTAACTGAGAAAAGCTGTTATTAATTATCTGCTCCTTATCAAATTGAACATTAAAGTTATAATTGGCTGCTTTACCGCCATCAGCTCTGCGTCCAGCGCCAATAGTCAAATAAGTATCAGGAGGCGTAAGACTTCCGCTAGTCCGTGCATTCATAAGTCCTACTGCCCCCTGATTGATAAGGTAATCTATGTTTGGAGTTTCAGTCTGCATAATCTCCTTTAAACTAACCTGATCCATAATAAATAATGTAAATTCAGTGCTGCCATCGGCTACAGCTGCTTGAGAAATTACCAGACAGAGCATGAGTGCTATTAGAAAAATCCTGGGATTCATTTAATCACTCCATATTAAATTCACAGCATAATTGATATATTTTATTCGGTTTTTCCGTCCTCTAGATAATTACGGACTAATTCTTCAATTATCTCGTCTCGTTCAAAACGGCGAATCTTACTTCTGGCCTCCTGATGGCTAGTAATATAGGCTGGATCTCCTGATAAGATATAGCCTACAATCTGATTAATAGGATTATACCCCTTCTCATCCAACGCCTCATAGACTTCAGCCAATACTTCCGAAACTTCTTTAATTTCTTCTTTCTTTACCTTAAACTTCATAGTTTCATCATGACGACTCATTTGCATCCCACCTTAACTGATTATAATTCGCTCTTATTCAGCTGCTATCAATTCTCGTGCTTTTTTGAAAGCAGCATCCAACTTATCCGGCTGACTACCTCCAGCCTGAGCCATATCAGGACGGCCACCACCGCCACCTCCGGCAACACGGGCCACTTCACCAATAATCTGACCGGCATTATATCCTTCATCAACTAAATCATCAGTCACTAAACTGACAAAGAGAACCTTCTCTCCGAGCTTCGAAGCCAGAATAATAATCCCAGAATCGAGCTCTTCTTTAATATTATCCCCCATAGTCCGTAGACCTTCGGCATCCAGTCCTTCAACCTCTTCCAAGACTACATTAATACCGTTGATCTCCTCTATATCTGATGCTACTTCATCAGCCTGAGAATCAGCTAATTTATTCTTAAACTTAGTTACTTCAGCTTCTAAGTCTTTAATCTTAGACTGCAGTTTTTCAATCTTCTCGACTACCTCTTCTGGATTAGCCTTTAAAGCCGCAGCAGCTTCTTTTAGTATATCTTCCTGCTGATTTATGTAATTAAGCGCCTCTTTACCGGTAACAGCCTCAATTCTGCGTACACCGGCTGCTATTCCACCTTCACTAGTGATCTTAAATAGATTAATCTCTCCTGCAGCATCAACATGGGTTCCACCACAAAGTTCTAAGCTATAGTCTCCAATCTTAATCACGCGAACCTCATCATCATACTGTTCACTGAAGAGAGCTGCAGCTCCCATCTTTTTCGCCTCTTCTAAAGTAGTTTTAAGTACTTCAACCTCTAAATTCTTTCTAATTACTTGATTAACTCGCTCTTCTATTTCTTTTAACTCTTCTTCACTTACTGCTTCAAAGTGAGTAAAGTCAAAACGAAGCCGTTCCGGAGTCACTAAGGAACCAGACTGATCCACATGTTCCCCTAATATATCTCTTAAAGCCTGATGTAGAAGGTGAGTGGCAGTATGGTTTCTTCTAATATAGATCCGCTGATCAGTCTGGATCTTCGCTGTCAGCTTATCCCCTACACTTAATTTACCAGCTTCAATTACTACTTGATGGCTGATCAATTCTGCTTTTTCTTGCGTGTCCACAACTGTTACCGTTATATCATCACTTAATAAAGCACCTTTATCTCCAATCTGTCCGCCGCTTTCTGCATAAAACGGAGTCTTAGTTAAGACAACCTGTCCCTCTTCACCAGCAGATAGGCTGTCTACTAATTCATTATCCTTAATTATCTTCACCACTTCAGTCTCACATTCCGGCTGAGTATAGCCCACAAATTCAGGCATCTCTATCTCATCTCTAAGCTCCTTAAATAACTCTATCTCAGCCGAACTCCAGTCATGATCCTTCTGGGCTGCTCTGGCTCTAGCCCGCTGTTCTTCCATAGCCTCTTCAAAACCTTCACTATCTATTCTATAACCGCGTTCCTGAGCAATCTCTTCAGTTAATTCCTTGGGAAAACCATAAGTATCATAGAGAGTAAATACTTCATCACCAGGAATTACTTCTCTGCCTTCTCCTTCTAATTCATCGATTAACTCTTCTAAAATTACCATACCCTGGTCAAGTGTTTCCTGAAATTTAACTTCTTCACTTTTAATAGTCTTTTTGATCTGTTCCTCTTTGTCTGCAATTTCAGTATATTCATTCCCCATAATATCCACTACTACCGGCACAATTCTATGTAAGAAAGGCAGCTTTAGATCAAGCTTCTTAGCATACCGAACAGCCCTTCGTAGCACACGGCGGATAATATAACCCCGTCCTTCATTAGAAGGCAAGACTCCATCGCCAATAGCTAATGTAACACTGCGAATATGGTCAGCAATTACCCGGTAAGCCGACTTGATTTCATCACTGGATTCATAATCATATTCTGTATGTTCACTTATAAATTCAATAATCGGTATAAAGAGATCAGTTTCAAAGTTAGAATCAACCTGCTGAATAATAGAAGCCAGCCTTTCCAGTCCCATACCGGTATCTATATTCTTACTTGGCAGTGTCTTATACTCACCATCCTCTGTATAATCATACTGAGTAAAGACTAAGTTCCAGACTTCTCGGTACCGATCACAATCACAGCCAAAATCACAATTATCACTGCAGCCAAATTCAGCTCCTAAATCATAATGGATCTCTGAACAGGGGCCGCAGGGACCGGTTCCTATCTGCCAGAAGTTCTCATCCTTACCCATCCGGACTATCCGTTCAGTAGGAATCCCTATCTTATTCTTCCAAATTTCAAATGCTTCCTCATCATCTTTATAAATAGAGATCCATAACCTGTCCTGTTTAAGCTCTATTTCATTAACTAAAAAATCATAAGACCACTTAATTGCCTCTTCTTTAAAGTAATCACCAAATGAAAAATTCCCTAACATCTCAAAGAATGTATGATGCCTATCTGTTTTTCCCACATTTCCAATATCATTAGTCCGAATACATTTCTGGGAAGTAACTATCCTCGTCTTAGGAGGAGTAGCTTGTCCATTAAAATAAGGTTTAAAAGGCGTCATTCCGGCATTAATCCATAATAAACTAGGATCATTTTGAGGTACCAAAGGCGCACTAGGTAATATTAGATGGCCCTTGCTTTCGAAGTAATCCAAAAACTTCTGTCTAATTTCTTTACTAGTCATTGACATAATTTATTCCCCTCCTTGACCTAACTCCTCCACTATCAAATATATCGATTTTTTTGCTTTCAATACAGTTTATATTTTATATGATACTAAAAAAGACTTATATTGTCAACTTTCACCTTTATTTATCTTTATGGCTCGACTGATATAATGATTAAGTATTACTTTGATTATACCAGCAACAGGAACTGCCAGTAACATTCCAATAATTCCTAATAACTCTCCCCCTACTAATAAAGAAAAAATAATCAGAATCGGATGCAGTCCCACTTTATCCCCAACTATTTTAGGAGAAATCAAACTACCCTCTAACTGTTGGACAAAAGCAAACATCACTATAACCTCCAGGATTGACTGAAAAGACTTAAAGGAAGCTACAAAAACAGCTGGTAGAATTCCAAACACAACTCCAAGATAAGGAATCAAATTCATTATTCCAGCAAAAATTCCAATAATTAAATAAAAATTAATATCTAAAAGATACAGACCTAACATTGATAAAAGACCTACTACCACCGAAACCAACAGTTGTCCTTTAAGATAATCAATCAATACTTTATCAATCTTTTTTAACAACTGCTTGATATCCTTGCGGCTTTCCTTAGGAATCAGCGTCCAGAAATTCTTCTTAATTGTTTCTATATCTTTCAACATATAAAAGGCCAGTATTGGAGCCATTATAAGGCTAAAAAATCTCGATAGAATGCCGATAATGACTTCAGTAGTCCGTTCTACAAACTGAAGGATTATATTCTGAATCCTTTCAATAGCATTATCCACAACTAATTGAAAGGTAGACGGCAGTTTAAACCGCTGATACTTCTGAGTAACAGAATCAATAATCTTCTGTATTTCAATACTATACTGCGGAATTCTATTAGCCAAAGCATTTAATTCTTCAATTAGAGGCGGAGCCGCAAAGAAGCCAACCAAAAAGAGACCCCCTACTACTATTATAAAGATTAAGACCAAGGCTAAATTCCGACTTACACCTCTATTAATTAATAACTTAACAAAAGGATTTACTAGATAAACAATAAAGATCGCCAAAACAAAAGGCAGCAGAACTATTCTAACTAAATATAGAAAATAAATTATAGCTACTAACAGTACTAATAATAGTGCCTTTCTTTCTTGACGTTTTTCATCCAGAATTGATCAACTCCTACCTATCGTTATTTTGATTCTCCATCTCTATTAAACTCTCCATCAATTCAGACTTATCCACATTCTGCAGATCAGCTGCTTCTAAATCTAATCTAGAAATAAGATCTGTTAATAACTCCTTTCCTTTCTGTTGTGATCTATCTGCAAAAGCTTCTAACTCCTCCCGTTTAGTTGGCTGCCTATTCTTCTCCCTTAGATAGTTAAGCAGATAAAGACCGCCAAGTCCACCTAAAGTTAATCCTGTCCAGAATTTTCGATTAAAGATCATTTATTATTCCTCCTTAGTTGATTGTTGGTTATTTAATTCTTGATAGTCCTCTAGATTAGATACAACTACTACATCTTCACCATACTTTAATTCATTTGAAACACTCAATACGCCCCGACCATCCAATATATCATGTACCAAGCCATCAGTGATTTCATAACTATCTCTATTGCCGTCATCAGGATTTAAAATAATATCCTCAATTATCCCCAGTTCTTTACCATCATCAGTAACTACTTTAGATCCTATCACATCACCAGGATTATCAATTAAATAATCTTTTGTATCATCAAGGTCACTTAAAGCAGACTCATCTTTAATAGTTACAGCATCGTCACCCATACTGTATAGTTGATCATAAGGGATCATTCTATCGCCTTTAAAGAAGCCGCCTCCTTCTACAATCAAACCGACAATCCTCTCTGTATCTGGATCAAAAACTACATCTTTAACATCCCCTATTTCTTTACCAGTCTCCAAGTTAACTACTGGCAAATCTATAACCTCATATCCCTTATTCATTCTTAACCTCCTTGCTTCCCTTTCCAGTCTACTGTATCTGTTATTATGTCCTAAATTATTGCTTAATAAACAGAATAGAGACTTTTAAAAATTGGAAAGCCGCTCAGTATCAAATACCGAGCGGCTTATATAACCTAATTATCATTTGTTTTATTGTCTGCTTCACTACTTCCAAATAATCCATTCTTTAAATCGACATAGACTTCAGGTACATCACCAACTATTACTGCTTCCGTTAACGGAACAGTAGTATCAATCTGAATATCTTCACTCAAAAACGGAATAACTACTCTAGTATTAACAATAACCTGTAAATCAATCTTATGTCTTGTTTGATTAATACCAGCAGATTGAAAGTAATCAACAATATCAGTATTTATAGAACTATAAGGAATAACTCTAACATCTAATTTAGGTCCATAATCAGCTAGAATATCAATCCCAAACACCTGTAACAATGGTAACTCTATATCCTTCCCTTTAATTTTCTTTAAAGATGACTGAATCTCAAGTGCTAACCGGGAAGAGACATGATTTATTTTTTGAATGTTAGGCTGCATAAAAACAACATTACCCTCTGCATCAGTCTTAAGCTTAACTAAATCACCATATGTAAATTCTTTTGACTTCTGCTGTATCGCCTGATTAACTAATTTAGTTACCATAGTAGAAACCTTAGTTTTAGATATACTATGGAATATAGGTCTGAGTTTGATCTCTATTAAAATTACAAAAAGAAAAGCAAATAAAAGAGTAGCTATTAATATTAAGGCCAATAATCTTTTTAGCGATAGATACAAACTAACCACCTCTTAATATTCTATGTATTAAGAGGTGGTTATGTGAAAAAATTTAATCTAAAATTATTTCAGCAAAGCGTTTCTTACCGATCTGAATTATCATCCCATCCTCTACTTCCAGATCAAGATTCATCTTATCATACTTCTCACCATCAATTTTGACTGCACCCTGTTTAATCATTCTTCGGGCCTGACTGTTGCTGTCTACTAATCCAGTAGCTGCTACTAGCTTGACAATCCAGAGTTCACCATCTTCTAATCTATCACTAGACAGCTCTACCTGCGGAATATCTTCCGGCAATTCTCCATCTTTAAAGACACGTTCAAATTCCCGAGCAGCTTTTTTAGCTGTTGTTTCATCATAATATTTAGCTACAATTGTTTCTGCCAAGCGTTTTTTGGTCTCCATTGGATGTAATTCTCCACTGGATAAACCGTTTTTGATCTCCTCTAATTCTTCTAGAGAAACATCAGTTAATAACTCAAAATAACGTCCCAGTAATTTATCAGGAATTGACATTACTTTACCATACATATCATTAGGATCATCATCGATACCTATGTAATTCCCCAAACTCTTACTCATCTTCTGTTCACCATCTAATCCTTCTAATAGCGGCATCATCAAAATAACCTGTGGATCCTGACCATACTCCTTTTGGAGTCTACGGCCAACTAAAAGATTAAACTTCTGATCAGTCCCTCCCAGTTCAACGTCGGCTTCAATAGCCACGGAATCATAACCCTGCATCAGTGGATAAAAGAATTCATGTACACCAATCGATTGATTATTTTCATAACGATTAGAAAAATCTTCCCGTTCTAGCATTCTTGCTACTGTATATTTAGACGAAAGATTAAGTACATCAGCAAAATCCATTTCACCTAACCATTCACTATTAAAGACTAACCGGGTTTTATCCGGGTCCAAAACTTTAAAGATCTGTTCTTGATAGGTTTTAGCATTCTCCATTACTTCTTCTTCCGTCAGCTGTGGTCTAGTCTTTGATTTGCCCGAGGGATCACCAATTCGACCAGTAAAATCACCGATAAGTAGAATAACCTCATGGCCTAAATCCTGAAACTGCTTTAACTTCTGTAACACAACAGTATGGCCTAGATGAATATCAGGTGCTGTAGGATCAAGCCCAAGCTTTACCTTTAATGGTCTATCTTCTTTTTGAGCCTCTTTTAGTTTATCCTCCAGTTCATCTTCCGAAATCAATTCTGTTACTCCGCGTTTAATAATCTGTAACTGCTTTTCAATTCCACTCTCACTACTCATATCTATGGCCTCCTATGCTTAAAATCAATTTTCAAAATATGCTATAATATTATAACATAGCCAAAATAAAATATCAATTCACTAAATTTTTCGACTCCCTATTCTACTACCAGATTTTTATTTTAATCCAGACTATATATCTTATTTATTTTATGTTATAATAAAATCTGGAAGGAGGAAGCATAATGTCCCGGTTCAAAAAGGTATCTATAATATCTATTATATTATTATTTGCAATTCTTTCTGGCGCTTTAATTGGATCTGTTGCCTGGATTGTTAACGAAACTCCTGATATATCAAATTATGGGCGCTGGAAACCCAGTGAATCAACTACAATTTATTCGGAAGATAACAAATTATTATCAAGGCTTTATCAAGAAAATAGAGTCTATGCTCCAATTGACAGAATGCCTCAAAATTTACAGAATGCCATAGTAGCAATTGAAGATAACCGCTTTTATGAACATTATGGAGTGGATCCATGGGCTATCGGTAGAGCATTATGGGTCGATATCAAAGGAGGAGGAATCATTCAAGGAGGAAGTACTCTCACCCAGCAATTAGCTAAAAATGCATTACTGACTCATGAGCGTACTCTCTACCGTAAAATTCAAGAAGCCTATTTAGCTATTCAGTTCGAAAGAATGTATACTAAAGAAGAAATTTTAGAATTCTACCTCAATGAAATATATCTCGGTCATAGTGTTTATGGAGTCCAAACAGCAGCTGAATTTTATTTCGATAAAGATGTAGAGAACTTAACTTTACCCGAAGCTGCTTTGCTTGCTGGATTACCCAAAGCACCAAATAAATATTCACCATACAAAAATAAACAAAAAGCTAAAGTAAGAAGAAATCTTGTTTTAGAACAAATGAAAAAATACGGATATATTACTGAATCCCAGGCTGAAAAAGCAAAAAATCAGCCGATTAAAACTGAAAATGGACTAGAACGTAAGGAAGATAAAGCACCTTACTTTGTTCGTCATATCCGCAAGAAACTAATCGATATGTATGGCGCACAGGCAGTCTATAATAGTGGATTAAAAGTATATACTACTCTCGATTATGAAATGCAGACAAAAGCTGAAGAAACAGTTAAAGAAGCCTTTAAAGATTATATTCCCAGTGTTAATAAAAAAGAAGGAAAAGGTCGACTGCAGCCACAGATTGCATTAACAACTATTAATCCACAAAACGGTCATATTAAAACAATGATCGGCGGCCGTGGTGAAGAAGAAGATAGGTACAACCGAGTTACACAAGCCTATCGACAGCCAGGATCTGCTTTTAAACCATTCGTCTATACAGCAGCCGTTGAACAGGGATATTCACCTGCTTCAGTAATAGATGATACACCTGAAGCTTATCAAGTAGGCTCTAGTTCAGAAGATAAATGGATTCCTCAGAATTATAATGACGAGTATTTAGGCCCTACTACCCTAAGAATTGGATTAGCCAAATCAATTAATGTTATGGCTGTTAAATTATTGGATAAAGTAGGAATCGATAATACAATTGAAGTAGCCAAAAAAATGGGAATTAAAAATATAGTCGAAACAGGTGCTAAAAATGATAAAAATTTAGCTTTAGCCCTCGGTGGCTTAACTAAAGGAGTAACTCCTTTAGAAATGGCTTCATCTTACGGAGTACTAGCTAATGAAGGTGTTCGAGTTGAACCTATTTCTCTTTTAAAAGTCGTGGATAACCGCGGTAATGTTATCTATGAGAATGACTCTAACAAAAAAATAGTGTTGGATAAGGATGTTACCTATATTGTCAATGACATGTTAGAATCAGTCCTCGCCCGAGGCCCTATTGTTTGGGGAACAGGATGGAGAGCTAATCTCGGTCGACCCGCTGCTGGTAAGACCGGAACTACTTCTAATTATACTGATGCCTGGTTTGTAGGGTATACTCCGGATTTAGTTACTAGCATCTGGATTGGAGAAGATGCTCCTTCTAAAATGAAATATAAAATTAAAAACGAAGAAAAGCTGCTTTCTGCTAATGAAAATGAAGCAAAACCAAATACTAATACTATCTCCAGTGCTGAAACTGCCCGGCTATGGAGCGAATATATGCGGAAAATAATCAAAAATAAACCGGTTACTGAATTTTCTACTACCGATAATATTGTTTCCAAAAAGATCTGTATTGAAAGCAGTAAACTTCCAAGTAAAGACTGTCCTGAAAATACTATCAGAGAAGAAATCTTTATTAAGGGTACAGAACCGACAGAAGAATGTGAGCTGCATCAACCAACAACTGAAGTAAAGGTTGATACGTCCACCGGTAAATTAGCTACTGATTACTGTCCACCGGAGAAAGTAAGAACCTATACTTATCAACAGGAAACACATATTAAAGTTGATGAAAATGGAGTACCAATCAAAAAAGTTGATGAAGAAACTAAAGTTCCGCTTCGCGATGATGAAGGTAATTATATCTATGAAAGAATGCCCGAAGAAAAATGTGAAGCACACAGACCTGATTCACTCCAAGATAAAATTAAAAATCAGACTGATAAAATCAAAGAAAAGTTTGAAGAATTCTTTGATATATCCAATTAAGTGCAAGCAAAAAAGTCAGGCTAATATTAGCCTGACTTTTTAAATTAACTACTTTTTATTTAACCTCGATCAAAGAATGGATTCTTGCCTGCTGCATTAAGAGCAATTCCATAAGCTATTTCTACATCTTCACCTAACAAATCCAACCTAACTGCTGCCTTACCTGCAGTAAACATAATTCGGTTATCTATTCGCAGATCAGCTGCTTTACTGACAGCAGAGCCTACTGCAATACCCAAATCACCAGTATTAAAAGCACAAACTCCATTTTCACTTTGACTCTGAGCTGAACAATCTTCAAAACCACAGTAACCACAGGCTGGAACACCTATAGCTCCTGTTTCAGTTCCCAATAAAACTACTGCATCTGCTTCAGCTATATTTTCAGCATCACGCTTAAAGAAACCAGCTCCAGATTCATCAGCTAACCCTTTCATTTCAGCTACCAACTCTTCCTTCTCTTCACCTTCCCCAAGGACAGCTGTTGCTAGATTATCAACACCTTTACCTTTAGGAGCAGTCCTAGCAGCAGTAGTCATCAATTTAGCTGCCTGTAAAACTCCTTCTTTTTCAGCTTCTTGATTCTTTAAAAACATAATTATTCCTCCCCTTTTTAATAAGTTATTTTAAAACTTAACGATAGTTACACCTGATCCTCCTTCATCTTTCCCGCCTAGTCTATACTCATCTATCTGAGAATGCTCATCTAAAAGATCATGAACTACCTCCCGCAAAACACCGGAGCCCTTGCCGTGGACTATTTCTGCTTTAGAAATATTGGCTAAATAAGCATCATCCAGATACTTATCCACTTTTTCTTTAGCCTCTATTGCTCTCAAACCTCTCAAATCCAGTTTAGGAGAAATATGGCGAGATTTTTTATTTTTAAGACTGCCAATATTAGTATCATTATTTAATCCATTAGAATTATTACTTGCTTCTGTTTGTTGGTCAGATTCATCCATCTGTTCTAAACGACTAATATCTACATTCACCTTCATTGGCCCAGCCTGAATTACTGCTTCTTCTTTATCCTCAGAAAGTTCAATTATTTCCCCTTCTTTATTTAACTTCTTGAGTCGAACCTTATCTCCTACTTCCAAATCCTCTGAATTTTGCTGTATCCTCTGCTGTTTAAGGTCTGATTCTAAATCTACTCGCTCACTACTTAAGTTATATTTATATTCATCTATTTTACTCTTAGCTCTATCCACTTCCTGTTGATTAACTTCAGCCTTCTCTTTCATTTCAGTTACTACTTCATTAACCTTCTTTTTAGACTCAGCAATTATCTTTTCAGCTTCAGCATAAGCATCCTTCTTTATCTTCTGTTCTAACTTTTCCACTTCCTCCAGTTTGGTTTCATATTCTTCTTTTAATTCTTTAGCCTTCTTCCTTTCTTTCCGGGCAGCCTCCTCATTCTCTACGATACTCTGTTTGCTCTCCTCAATACTCTGAATAATCCTATCAACCTCTATATCTTCTTCACTCAACTTAGCCCGAGCCTTCTCAATCACCTCTGTTGGCAGGCCTAACCTACCAGCAATTTCAAAGGCGTTACTGCGCCCAGGCATTCCCATCTGTAGTCTATAGGTAGGCTGTAGAGTTTCAACATCAAATTCCACCGAAGCATTCTGAATTCCTTCCTGTTGATAAGCAAAAGTCTTTAATTGACTATAGTGAGTGGTAGCTATCGTATTAATCCGACCCCGGCTATATAATTCTTCCAAAATTGCCATAGCTAAAGCAGCACCCTCGGTAGGATCAGTTCCCGCTCCTATCTCATCAAGCAAAACTAAATTATTCTCTTGAGCCGTCTCAAGAATATCAATAATCCGCGTCATATGGGAAGAAAAAGTACTTAAGTTCTGCTCAATACTCTGCTCATCACCAATATCGCCATGAATTTCATCAAATACTGCTATCTTTGAACCGGACAAGGCAGGAATATGAAGGCCAGACTGGGCCATTAATGTCAATAATCCTACTGTCTTAAGAGTTACTGTCTTTCCTCCAGTATTGGGACCAGTAATTACCAATGTATCAAATTTGCCGCCTAATTTAATATCAATTGGTACTACCTCATCTTGTGGAATCAGAGGATGTCTTGCCTTCTCCAGATTAATATACTCTTCCTGATTTAAGACAGGTTCTGCTCCTTCAATCTTGAAGCTGTATTCAGCCTTAGCAAAAGTAAAATCCAACCAGGCCAGTAATTTTAAGGTTTCTTTAATTCTATCCAATTCTTCTCTGACTTCATAAGTCAGTTCTGTTAAGATTCGATAGACTTCTTCTTCTTCTTCTGCCATGAAACTGCGTAACTTATTATTCAGTTTAACGACAGCCATCGGTTCAATAAATACAGTCTGCTTACTTGCCGACTGGTCATGAACAATACCAGAGACTTTCTCCTGAAACTGGCTTTTAATCGGAATTACATATCTTTTATCTCTAATTGTAACCAATGAATCCTGAATATAACTCTGATACTTCTTTGAACTCAGAATTGAATTTAATTTATCCTTAATCCGCTGGCTGTAATCAGTAATGCTGCGGCGAATATTCCGCAGCTTAGTACTTGCAGTATCCAATACATTGCCCTGATTATCCACAGCCTTATTTATCTTACGTTCCAGAGGTTTAAAGTTATCTAACTGAGTACCATACTTAACTACACTTTTATATTCATCTTCTTCGTCTTCTAAATTCAACAGATACCTCTTTAAATTTCGGCTAGTTGATAGAGTATCTGCTATCTCTACTAATTCTTCTCCATTCAAAGTAATTTCTTTGCTAGTTCTTTTCAATGAATCCCTGACATCTTTAATTCCACCTAAAGGTGGATACTTCTCTTCTCTATTCAGAATCTTTTTAGCAGCTGTTACTTCTAACTGCCGCTCTTGAATAAAGTCAAAATCACTTACTGGTTTTAAATTATCAACCAGTTTACGGGCGAGTTTAGAAGATGTATGCTTAGCTAATCTCTTTTTTATCTTATTATATTCTAGAATTTCTAGGACATGCTGCTCCAAAGTCTATCATCCCCTCCTGTTAATTCCTTACTACTCTAATTAGACCTGAACAAGGTATAATCTCAATCCCCTTTTCTTCTAATCTATCCAGAAATAGATTCAATCCAATAGAATCGCTGGCCATATGTCCAGCAATAACTACATTAATATGGTTCTCTTCTGCCTTTTTACGATGTTCTTCACCGATATGCATACAGACTAAAGTACCTACTCCGGCCTGGGATAGATTCTTAAATGCTTCTTTGGAACCACTAGTTCCACCGGTCATATCAACCACTACTTTACCAGCTCGTCTATCTTCACTACCCACGACAACCTTAGGTCCTGCCTTCTCAGTAACTGCTTCTTTATATTCCGGTATCTCTTTAAGCAACTGAACTACATTCTCTACTTTGTCTGGTTTCTCCTTATCAATCTTACTCTGTAGATACTCTGTTACTAAATTATCCGCCGGAGTATGGACAGAAAGTAGAGGAATATCAAAGATACGAGCAGCATCTCTAGTCTTATTGTGATTAACCGGCATTAGTCTTCGTTCAACTTCTTGAATTCTCTCAGCCATTATGTCTTCTGCTACATTAATCGGAACTCCATGTTCATAAAGAATGTCTTCCTGCATATGCATCACCTGATGTAAGGCTGCGAGTGCTTTGCCTTCAGGATGATGGGACATAACTAAATCTATATTTCTCCCCTTTTCCGTTAATCTATCAGCAATTAGTACTTCACTAACATCAATATCAATCCCAACTAAGATACTCTCTACTTCTCTTGCTTGGTCTCCATACAGAATTCTAGTATCAGAATAAGGATTCTCCAGTTTAGCTTCATCAAACTCTCCTTTTTCTTCTTCATCCATCTCATCATATTCTTCTCTGATCTCTTTTAATTTCCTCTCAACTTCCTCTTTTCCTCTGGGGTCAGCTTCAATTCCCAGCTCTAAAGCCAATTCATAGATTTTCTCTAATTCCATAGTTAATCCTCCTCTAATTTCTTATAATCTATATTTAATTATATAATAATGCCAACAATTCTGTTAAAGAATAAGTATTAATAACTTCTGACGGCTCAATCCAGCCTTTACGAGCATTATAAACTCCAAACTGCATATTATCAAGCTGTTGAATATTATGAGCATCAGTATTAATTGCTATTTTAGCTCCTGCCTCTTTAGCAATCCTTAGATGTTTACCGTTAAGATCCAGTCTATGTGGCGATGCATTGATCTCTAAAACTGTGTCTGTCTTTACTGCTCTTTTGATTACCTGTTCTATATCAACAGCATAAGGCCCCCGCTTACCCAATAATCGACCAGTAGGATGGCCTAATACATTAACAGCCTCATGATCTAAAGCTCTCAAGATTCGACTAGTCATCTGTTCCCCGGACTGTCTAAAGCCTGAATGAACTGATGCTACCACCATATCCAACTCATCTAAAACTTCCTGGGGGTAATCTAAATCTCCATTATGTAAAATATCCACTTCCGCTCCCTTTAAGATCCTGAAATCAGTTAATTCCTTATTTATTATCTCTATCTCTTTAATCTGCTCTTTTAAATCATCTATAGTCAAACCGCCGGCTACCCCCAGTGATTTTGAATGATCACAGATAGATAAAAATTTATATCCCCTATCTCTAGCAGCCAAAGCCATTTCCTGGATAGTATTGCCTCCATCACTCCAGTCAGTATGGACATGTAAATCACCCATTATATCAGCCGACTCTAATTTAACCGGCAAATTCCCTTCCCTTGCCGCTTCAATTTCGTGATCTCCTGTCCGCAGTTCCGGAATAATATATGGTAAGTCCAATAACTGATAGATCTCTTTCTCAGAATCAATCTCTACAGTTTCATTCGTATCAAGCTGATAGACTCCGGTATTGTTCAGGCAATATCCCTTCTGAGCTGCTAACTCACTTAAAGCTTCATAATGCTCCTGATTACCGGTTGCTGCTACTAAAGCAGAATAGAATTCATCTTCAACAATAAAAAAGATCTCTATAGGAACACCAGGCTTGCTGGCTAATTCTAGACTCTTATCAGTTTCAGTTAATACTTCAGTTACTAGGGGGACATCCTTCATTACTTCTCTAACCTGCTTAGAATTATCAGTTACTACTAACAGATCAAGATCACTGATTAATTCTTTTTTCCTCCGCAGACCACCTACTACTTCTACTTTAGTAACACTTTTTAACTTAGCACAGATATCCAATAACTCCTCAGCTAAAGCAGTTGCTAAACCTAAATCAATCTTATCATTCCTATTTTTAGCCTTCATGATAGCATCAAGAATCTTAAGTTCAGTCTTGGCTCCAATACCGGATAACTTTCTCAGTTTCTGCTTCTTAGCAGCTTTCTTCAGTTCATCTAAATCTGTAATTCCTAATTCGTCATAAAAAAGCTTAACCTTCTTAGGTCCTACCCCCGGCAAATCAAGAATTTCTAACAAACCAATTGGAATCTCTTCTTTAAGTTCTTTATATTTAGAGCAGGTTCCCGTCTGTAAAATTTCATCAATAGTAACTGCTAAACTTTCACCAATCCCTTCAATATCCTGTAATCTATTATTAGCTACTAATTTCTTTATATTAGTCTCTAAATTCTTAATTCTTTTGCTAACATTATAGTAGGACTGAATCTTAAAATAATTAGCTCCTTTTAATTTTAAAAGATCAGCTATCTCTTCTAAAATCCAAGCAACTTTTAAGTTCTCCATTAACTTAACCCCACCTCTTTCCTAATACAATTTAATTTATAAATTCCTGTAACTTATCTTCAAAAATTGGAGTTAATGATAAAAATTTATCTGCCAGAATAGAAGCCTGTAGGGAATCTTCCGCTGCAGGAAATGGTACTCGACTGATTAAAATTAATAAAATATAAACTATTAAACCACCCTTAATCAGTCCTAAAATAGCTCCTCCCATACCATCAATCATCGATAATAATAAAAGACCGGTTAATTTATTCAATAAATATCCTAAAATATTTATTACAGCACTAATCACAATAACAATCAAACCAAAACTAATAACTTGTGCAATTGACATAGTAATCGGAAAATTATTATTGAAATAAACGGCTACCACTTGATAATTATTCATAGCAACATAAAAAGCAACAGCTAAAGCTACAATAGAAATAACCTGTCTAATCATTCCTTTCTGATAGCCGCGGAGAATAGAAGAAATTATTATTATTATGATTCCAAAATCTAAAAGATTAATACTCTGCATTCAAGCTAATCCTCCTTATCAAATTCCATTAAAAACTCCTGATATTCATTATCTAATTCTTCATACTTTTGCTGCAAATCATCATATTTTTTTTCAAAATTATTACGTTCTTTTCTTAATTTTTGGTGTTTATCATCTAAATCATCATATCTCTGCTGTAATTTTTCATACTTTGTCTTCAAGATATCATATTCTTTTTGTAAATTATTATATTCTTTAGTCAACTCTTTATACTGTTTTGTTAAGTTTTCCAACTCTTCTTCTCTATCCCGAAGCTTATCCTCTATTTCCTGCTCATGGTCCAAAGATTTATAATACTTATCAGCTAAATTCATAGCTGCTAAGACCATCATCTTTATTCTACTTAATCTAGCCCCTTTTTCTGTTACTTCTTCTAGCTCTTGATTGACACACTTAGCTACTTGTTTAATATATTCAGCCGATTCTTTTGCTCTAATTACATATTCATCACCAAAAATAGTAACCTTAGCTTTTCCTACCTCTTCCTTTTCCGAAGAAGGTTGATTATCTTTCTCTTCTATACTCAAATTAATTACCTCCTAGGACTTATAATTCTTTAAATAATGATAGCTATGTATTATTTCAAGACTGTCAAATTAAAGTCCTGCATAAATAAATTGAGATAAAAATTATTTATATAAATAAAAAAAGACTATCCTATAAGATAGTCTTGATTACAAAATAATATGGAGCGGGAAACGGGATTTGAACCCGCGACCTTCTCGTTGGCAACGAGACGCTCTACCCCTGAGCTATTCCCGCATAACAATGGTGGAGGGGAGAGGATTCGAACCTCTGAAGGCATCGCCGGCAGATTTACAGTCTGCTCCCTTTGACCGGACTCGGGAACCCCTCCTGGTCATAATATTCAATTAGGTTTTAATGGCACCCCCAGCCAGGCTACAAACCAAGCCTTGCTGTGGCACATGTAATTACTACACTTAAATTAAAGTTGCTTAGCTACAATACATTCAAGTGCCTTCAAGTAAATTTGGTGGCACCCCCAAGGGGATTCGAACCCCTGCCGCTAGGATGAAAACCTAGTATCCTGGGCCTCTAGACGATGGGGGCATATCTTGTGGCTGGGATGGCAGGATTCGAACCTGCGGTACAGAGACCAAAACCCTGTGCCTTACCGCTTGGCGACATCCCAATATCTTCAATATGCTTTATTAATTAATTTCCGGCAGCGACCTACTCTCCCATAGGGTCACCCCCATAGTACCATCAGCGCTGGAGGACTTAACTGCTGTGTTCGAAATGGGAACAGGTGTAGCCCCTCCGCGATTACCACCGGAAAATTTATTTACTTGTTTATTTTTTACTCACACCTAACAATATATCATCTCTATTGACTCTTGTCAAGTGCTTTCTAGTTGCACTTTCAAAACTGCACAATACCTTCCACAGATCAAATCCTCGATCTATTAGTACCAGTCAGCTTAGAACATTACTGTCCTTACACCTCTGGCCTATCTACCTGATCTTCTTTCAGGGATCTTACTAGATTTACTCTATGGGAAACCTTATCTTGAGGTTGGCTTCGCGCTTAGATGCTTTCAGCGCTTATCTTATCCGTACTTAGCTACCCAGCTCTGCTCTGGGCAGAACAACTGGTTCACCAGAGGTACGTCCATCCCGGTCCTCTCGTACTAGGGATAGATCCTCGCAAGTCTCCTGTGCCCACGACGGATAGGGACCGAACTGTCTCACGACGTTCTGAACCCAGCTCGCGTACCGCTTTAATGGGCGAACAGCCCAACCCTTGGAACCTGCTCCAGCTCCAGGATGCGACGAGCCGACATCGAGGTGCCAAACCTTTCCGTCGATGTGAACTCTTGGGAAAGATAAGCCTGTTATCCCCGGGGTAACTTTTATCCGTTGAGCGACGGCAATTCCACTCTCTACCGTCGGATCACTAAGCCCTACTTTCGTATCTGCTCGACCTGTATGTCTTGCAGTTAAGCTCCCTTCTGCCTTTACACTCTACGTACGATTTCCAACCGTACTGAGGGAACCTTTGGGCGACTCCGTTACTGTTTGGGAGTCGACCGCCCCAGTCAAACTGCCTGCCTGACACTGTCCCCATAGCGGATAACGCTACAAAGTTAGAATTCCGGAACAATAAGAGTGGTATCCCAGGGATGGCTTAACCGAAACTGGCGCTCCGGTGTCAATGCCTTCCACTTATCCTGTACATATTGTACCAAAACTCAATATCAGGCTGCAGTAAAGCTCCACGGGGTCTTTCCGTCCTGTCGTGGGTAGCCTGCATCTTCACAGACACTTCAATTTCACCGAGTCCCTTGTTGAGACAGCGCCCAAGTCGTTTCGCCATTCGTGCAGGTCGGAACTTACCCGACAAGGAATTTCGCTACCTTAGGACCGTTATAGTTACGGCCGCCGTTTACTGGGGCTTAAGTTCCAAGCTTCATCATCAAAAGATGACTAACTCTTCCCCTTGACCTTCCAGCACCGGGCAGGCGTCAGCCCCTATACTTCGACTTGCGTCTTAGCAGAGACCTGTATTTTTGGTAAATAGTCGCTTGGGCCTGGTTGTTGCAACCTGTCAAAGACAGGTACCCCTTCTCCCGAAGTTACGGGGTCATTTTGCCGAGTTCCTTAACAAGGGTTCTCTCGCGCGCCTTAGAATTCTCATCCTGTCTACCTGTGTCGGTTTGCGGTACGGGCGCCTTTAATCTCGCTAGAAGCTTTTCTTGACAGTCGAGGAATTGTCACTTCCTCTCCGTAGAGAGTCGTCATCACAGCTTAGGATTAACACTAATCCGGATTTACCTAGATTAGCTCCCTGACTGCTTAAACATGGAATATCCATTACCATGCTGACATACCTTCCTGTGTCACTCCTTTACTCAAATGATTAAAGGCGGCATCGGAATCTTGACCGATTAACCATCACCTACGCCTTTCGGCCTCGGCTTAGGTCCCGGCTTACCCTGAGCGGACGAGCCTTCCTCAGGAAACCTTAGACTATCGGCGAATAGGATTCTCACCTATTTTATCGTTACTCATACCGGCATTCTCTCTTCTATTCAGTCCACTGCTCCTTTCGGTACAGCTTCGGTCCAAATAGAATGCTCTCCTACCATTGGTAAAACCAATCCGCAGTTTCGGTGATAGACTTAAGCCCCGAACATTTTTGGCGCAAAGTCACTCGACCAGTGAGCTGTTACGCACTCTTTAAATGAATGGCTGGTTCTAAGCCAACATCCTGGTTGTCTATGCAACTCCACTTCCTTTACCACTTAGTCTATACTTTGGGACCTTAACTGGCGATCTGGGTTGTTTCCCTCTCGACTACGCAGCTTATCCCCCGTAGTCTGACTCCTAAGCTTACTGTAATGGCGTTCGGAGTTTGACTGGATTCGGTAACTTGATTAAGCCCCTAGTCCAATCAGTGCTCTACCGCCAAGACAGATACTTAAGGCTAGCCCTAAAGCTATTTCGGAGAGAACCAGCTATTTCCGAGTTCGATTGGCCTTTCACCCCTATCCTCAGCTCATCCTATGGCTTTTCAACGCCAATAGGTTCGGTCTTCCACACGATCTTACCCGTGCTTCAACCTGACCAAGGATAGATCACTCGGTTTCGGGTCTACAGACTGCGACTTGTGCCTTTTAAGACTCGCTTTCGCTGTGGCTTCGCTTTTAAAGCTTAACCTAGGCCACAATCTGTAACTCGCCGGTTCGTTATGCAAAAAGCACGCCATCAGACTTTAAATAGTCCTCTGACCGCTTGTAAGCATACGGTTTCAAATTCTATTTCACTCCCCTCCCGGGGTTCTTTTCATCTTTCCCTCACGGTACTGGTTCACTATCGGTTGCCGGGTAGTATTTAGCCTTAGGAGATGGTCCTCCTTACTTCCCACGAGGTTCCACGTGACTCATGGTACTCAGGAAGTTATCAAGTCTATCCTTTCTTTCGTCTACAGGACTATCACCTTCTATGGTTCATCTTTCCAGATGATTCGACTAGAAAAGAATCAACTTGTGTAGTGTTACAGCACTACCTGATAACTCCTACGACGCTATAACAGCAACGCCTGTAAGCTTACACTGTTATAGTTTGGGCTCTTCCCTTTTCGCTCGCCGCTACTAGGGGAATCACTGTTGTTTTCTGTTCCTTAGGTTACTGAGATGTTTCAGTTCACCTGGTATGTCCTCTAAACCCTATGAATTGAGGCTTAGATGCTTGGATATTACTCCAAAGCAGGTACTCCCATTAGGAAATCTTCGGATCAACACTTGTGTGCAGCTAACCGAAGCTTTTCGCAGCTTACCACGTCCCTCATCGACTTCCGGCACCTAGATATCCACCGTATGCCCTTAGTAATTTGATCTGTTGATGCAGGTATTGTGCAGTTTTCAAAGTACAAGTTTGAGAGAATTGATCTCTCAAAACTGAACATTGTCCGTTAAACGCAATAGAATGGTTTAAAAGTACTCCTTAGAAAGGAGGTGATCCAGCCGCACCTTCCGATACGGCTACCTTGTTACGACTTCACCCCCCTTATCGGACACACCTTCGGCGCCCGTAGACGACTTCTGGTGCATCCAACTCGGGTGGTGTGACGGGCGGTGTGTACAAGGCCTGGGAACGGATTCACCGCGGCATTCTGATCCGCGATTACTAGCGACTCCAGCTTCATGCAGGCGAGTTGCAGCCAGCAATCCGAACTGGGACCTGTTTTGAGGATTGGCTAAACCTTGCGGTATAGCAGCCCTCTGTACAGGCCATTGTAGCACGTGTGTAGCCCAGAGCATAAGGGGCATGATGACTTGACGTCATCCCCACCTTCCTCCAGTTTTTGACTGGCAGTCTCCCTAGAGTCCCCAACTTAATGCTGGCAACTAAGGATAGGGGTTACGCTCGTTGCGGGACTTAACCCAACATCTCACGACACGAGCTGACGACAGCCATGCACCACCTGTCACCGTGTGATCCAAAGGACCAAATTCTGCTGTTGACAGATAGTCACGGGATGTCAAGCCCTGGTAAGGTTCTGCGCGTTGCTTCGAATTAAACCACATGCTCCGCCGCTTGTGCAGGCCCCCGTCAATTCCTTTGAGTTTCAACCTTGCGGTCGTAATCCCCAGGCGGGATACTTAACGCGTTAACTGCAGCACTGAGGGAGTTGAACCCCCAACACCTAGTATCCAGCGTTTACAGCCAGGACTACCGGGGTATCTAATCCCGTTCGCTCCCCTAGCTTTCGTGCCTCAGCGTCAGGGTCAAGCCAGAGAGCCGCTTTCGCCACTGGTGTTCTTCCTAATATCTACGCATTTCACCGCTACACTAGGAATTCCGCTCTCTTCTCTTGCCCTCAAGTCTGACAGTTTCAAGCGCAGTGTATCAGTTAAGCCGATACATTTCACACTTGACTTGCCAGACCGCCTGCGCACCCTTTACGCCCAATGATTCCGGACAACGCTTGCTCCCTACGTATTACCGCGGCTGCTGGCACGTAGTTAGCCGGAGCTTTCTTCTCAGGTACCGTCAAGCCTAGCAGTTATTCACTACTAAGATGTTCTTCCCTGAGGACAGAGCTTTACGACCCGAAGGCCTTCATCACTCACGCGGCGTCGCTTCGTCAAGCTTGCGCTCATTGCGAAAGATTCCCCACTGCAGCCTCCCGTAGGAGTCTGGGCCGTGTCTCAGTCCCAGTGTGGCCGATCACCCTCTCAGGTCGGCTACCCATCGCAGCCTTGGTGAGCTGTTATCTCACCAACAAGCTAATGGGACGCGAGCACATCTAAAAGCGGAGGCAAAAAGCCGCCTTTGATGCAGCCTGGTTATCCAGGCAGCATAATATCCGAAATTAGCTTCCCTTTCGAGAAGTTATATCAGACTTAAAGGTAGATTACTCACGCGTTACTCACCCGTCCGCCGCTTTACTAACTGCTCAAAGAGCAGCTTTCTCGCGCGACTTGCATGTGTTAGGCACGCCGCCAGCGTTCGTCCTGAGCCAGGATCAAACTCTCCGATAAAAGAATATATTTAAATCTGCAAAGCAGATCTAAAAGTTGAGTTTAATATGGCTCAAATAAGAATAAAGGATTACTACCATTCTCAATTGACGTTGGCATGGACAATGTTCAGTTTTCAAAGATCAGTAGTCGCGAATAAGCGACATCAAGTATTTTAACATTTTTCTTGTAGCTTGTCAAGAACAAATTCAAGAATCTCAAGAAGATCCAGTTCTTTTCAAGCGACAATTAATATATTAACATAAACTCCGTCACTTGTCAAGAAGAAATATCAAATTATTTGATTTTGCAGCAGAAAAGACTGCTTTCTTACAAGCGACATTAAACATTCTAACATCAAAACTTCACTTTGTCAAGAAAAAAATGAATTAATTTGTCAGCCCCTGTGAGGCGACAATTTATAATTTATCATCTCTACTTCCATTTGTCAAGGGAAAATTAGTATTATATTGATATTATGTGTCACTTTCCATTTGCAGCTAATATAATTTCTTTCATGATATTGCAGATTATAGTCAACAAATCTCTTACGCTTGCCACTCATTCGGCGTCCTGCCTCATTCATTCTCAAAAACTGATTCTCCACCATATCCAGCATACAAACCAATGCTGGCTATGGGATGAACTTACTGAGCCAAGAGATAATATTAAAGCTCTGATTTAAAGACAAAGAGCTAAAATCAGTTTCTCTACAGCCTCCATGGTTCCGAATCAGTTTTAAGAGTCGCTCCAGAGAAATGTTGACTATTTGTAACCCAAAATAAATTATCATGTATCTAGAATAACTTCCATCGATGATAACACTTTATTACAGATAGTCAATATGTGTCCAGAGCGACTCTTAAAACTGGCCCGGAGTCATGGACGACGGAGGGGCAGTTTTTGACAGTGAGCGAAACAGGACGTTGAGCGAACGGCAAGCGGCGGATACATATTGACTATCCCCAGTAATATCATAAATGAGATTATACCGACTATGCTAGGTAACTACAAATAAGGAATATATGCAAGTACATTGCAGAGTGACACATAATATCAATTATCTTTTATTGCCTAATCTCTGCCCCTACTTCTTGATTCAATTCAGATTCTATCTCTGACTGCAATTTATTAACCTCGTTATCTGTTAAGGTTCTATCAACAGCACGATAAGTAAGCGAATAAGCTAAACTCTTAGTTCCAGCTTTCAGCTGTTCTCCCTGGTAGAGATCAAACAATTCTATCTTCTCCAGTAATTCTCCTGCCACTTTTCTAATAATTTCTTCTATCTCATTAGCAGTTACTTTCTGGTCTACTACCAAAGCAATATCACGTGTTGAAGCTGGATACTTAGGTAATTCCGTATAAACCACCTCATCACTGGCCGCTTCAACGATAACCTCAAATTTTAATTCAAAAAGAACAGTTCTTGGTACCAACTCATACTCCTCAACTATGTCAGGATGTAGTTCTCCTATTATACCGGCTTTCTTTTCTCCAATTCTAATCTCTGCAGTTCTTCCTGGATGGAAAGTAGCAGCTTGGCTACTTATAAACTCATAATCAGTAATATTCAAGGCAGCAAAGTATTCTTCTAATTTTCCTTTTAAAGTAAAGAAGTTAGCCGCATCTAAATTCCATATATCCTCTTCTTCTTTTTGCATCAATGCTCCAGACAACAGTTCTCTTTCCTTGGGCAATTCTTTCTCTTCTTGGGGAGTAAAGACCCTGCCTAATTCAAATATCTCTACCTCTTCTATATTCTGATTTATATTTTCTGCTAACACTTCTAATAAATTAGGTATTAATGTTGTCCTCAAAATTTCATGTTCACTGCTTAATGGATTAGCTAACTTAACTGTTTCTCTTAACTTACTATCAGCAGGTAAATTAATTCGATCAAATACTTGCTGACTAGTAAAACTAAAAGTAGAAACTTCATATAATCCCAATCCAGTTAAAGTATCTAAGGTTTTCTTTTTTATTGACTGCTGCTGAGTTCTTTTCCCCTGTAAAATAGATCCTGAAGAAATAGTAGCTTCTACTTCATTATAACCGTAGATTCTAGCAATCTCTTCAATTAGATCTGCCCCCCGGCTAACATCTCCTCTAAAGGTCGGTACTTTAACCTTAAGTTTAGAGCCTTGATCTATAACCTCAAACTCTAATTTAACTAGAATTTCAATTATTTGCTCTTTTGTAAGCTCAGTTCCTAATAAGTTATTGACCCGTTCTACTTTCAACTCTAACTCTAAAGGTTTAACAGGATCAGGGTATTTATCAATAGCTCCTTGTGCTACTTCTCCACCAGCCAAATCCAAGATCAATTCGACAGCTCTTCGACTGGCCAGATCAGTACCGTTGATATCCACTCCACGCTCAAAACGATGTGAAGATTCACTATGTAGTCCTAACTTCTTAGCTGTCTGTCTAATACTAGCAGGACTAAAATTGGCTGCCTCTAAGAGTACATCTGTCGTCTCCTCTGTTACTTCGCTATCCGATCCCCCCATTACTCCAGCAATACAGACTGGCTCTTTAGCATCAGCAATAACCAACATATCGTCATCCAATTCACGTTCCTCTTCATCTAAAGTTACCATCTTCTCACCATCTTCAGCTCGACGAACAACAATCCTATTCTCTGTTAAAACATCATAATCAAAGGCATGCAGCGGCTGTCCAAATTCCATTAAAACATAATTAGTAATATCTACAATATTATTAATCGGTCTAATTCCAACAGCTTTCAGACGCTGTTGTAGCCACAGCGGAGACTCTTTAACCTCTACATCTTTGATTACCCGGGCTGTATAGCGCGGACATAACTCTTCATCTTCAACTTGGATACTTGTTAATTCCGTAACTTCTGGACCTTTTTCTGCTATCTCTGCTTCCGGCAATTGTAATTCATTCCCTGTCATTACTGCCACTTCTCGGGCAACACCAATCATACTTAGACAATCAGCATAATTAGGAGTCAAATCCAGTTCAAAAATAACATCATCTAATCCTAAAGCTTCAGTAAAATTGCTGCCAACCTCTAAACCAGAATCTAAAATCATAATTCCGTCTGCCCGCTCTTCCTGCAGTCCTAACTCATCAGAAGAACAGAGCATACCTCTTGATTTAACTCCTCTAATTTCAGCTTCTTTAATCTCCATTCCTGTCGGCAGCTTAGTTCCTACAGGCGCTACTGGTGATTTGGCTCCCACTTCTACATTAGGAGCACCACAGACAATTTCTTCTTTAATATCTCCAAGGTCTACTAAACAGAGGGATAATTTATCAGCATTCTCATGATCATTAACCTCTAAAATTTCACCTATGATTATATCTTCTAATCCTTCAGCTTGATACTCTATTCCATCTACTTCCAATCCTGCCATAGTTAATTTAGATGCTAACTCTTCTGGTGTATAATCAAAATCTATATAATCCTGTAACCAATTATAAGAAACTTTCATCCTCACACTACCTCCTTAAAATATTTAATACTTAAAACTGTTTTAAAAATCTTATATCATTCTCGTAGAATCGGCGAATATCTGTGATTCCATACTTCAAAATAGCAATTCTCTCTACTCCCATTCCAAAAGCAAACCCGCTTACTTCATTGGGGTCTAATCCTGACATTTCCAATACTCTGGGATGAACCATACCAGAACCTAGAATCTCCAGCCAACCCGTATCTGAACAGGTACTGCATCCTTCTCCTCCACAGAGAGCACAAGAGACATCTACTTCGGCACTAGGTTCAGTAAAAGGAAAATAGCTGGGTCTAAATCTAACCTTCCTATCTTCTCCGAATAACTCTTTTACTACTTTAATTAAAATACCTTTCAAATCACTAAAAGATATATTTTGGTCAATCATTAAACCTTCTACCTGATGGAAAACCGGCGAGTGATTGGCATCAACTTCATCTACTCTATAGACTCGTCCTGGGGCGATAATCCGAATCGGCACCTCGGTCTCCTCCATAGTTCTAACCTGCACTGGAGAAGTATGAGTCCGCAATAGAATATCTTCAGAAATATAAAAGGAGTCCTGCATATCCCGTGCTGGATGGGTCTTAGGAATATTCAGTGCTTCAAAATTATAGTAATCCTTCTCTACTTCCGGTCCTTCAACTATTCCAAACCCTAATCCTAAAAAGATCTCGGAAATTTCATCAATAACCTGCGTTAAAGGATGCTTACTACCTAAGTTATCCTTTCTTCCGGTTAAAGTTACATCAATTCTTTCTTTCTTCAGTCTTTCTTTCTTAGCTGCTTGCTTTAATTCTTCCTTTCTTTCAGCAATAACATTCTCTAACTTGGATTTTAATTTATTGCCTAGTTTTCCTACTACTGGCCGCTGCTCTGGAGGTAAATCACCTATATTCTGGAGTATCTCTGTTACCTCACCATTCTTTCCTAAGTACTTAATTCTAAGCTCTTCTAATTCTTCTAAGTCCGCTGCTTCTTTTACTTCATTAGTAGCCGTCTCTTCTATTGATTGCAGTTTCTCTTCCATCATTTATTTCCTCCTTAAACAGAATACTTATCTAAATATAAAAAAGCCCTCTCATCCTTACAGGGACGAGAGGGCCGTGTTACCACCCTGGTTAACTCCAGTCAACCCTTAATACTGGAGTCCACTCTCAAATTCCTATAACGGGGGAAACCGATTTGACCTAATCTATATCTTCAGCCAAATAGCTCCAGAGTGAATTTCATCCAGAATATCTTTGAAGATACTCTCAGTCCATGGTATCCTCTACCTGTAAAGATTGATTCTAGATTACTTATACTCCTTCTTAGCTTCTTAGTCATATTAAATTCTCGACCAATTCCTTCCACTTAATTAAAGCACCTGATTATAATTAAATCCTAAAAACTCTCTATAAGCTAAATATGCCTGAATTGAACCAGTCTGTTCAAAAATCTGCCAAAACATAGCTGCGGTCACCATCAAAGACCACACCTTTCTAAGTTTATTGCACTCACTTTGAAATAAATTATATCACAACTGTTAAACCTTTACAAGGGGTGGTTACTCATTATTAGGGGTTATTTTTTCTCTGTCTTACCATTTCATACATAATAATTCCAGAAGCAATTGCTGCATTCAGTGAATCAATACCCTCAGATAATGGAATTTTAACCTTCTTATCAGCTAATTTAAGAGTTTCAGGCTGGGCTCCTGCTCCTTCATTTCCGATAACCAGTGCTGTCGGCTGATTATAATCCAGCTCATAATAATAATCTTTAGCTTCTATATCAGCTGCTACCATCTGAATATCTTTCATCTGTAATATATCCGTCAAATCACTTGGCGAATTTAACCCAAAGACAGGAACTCTAAATAATGAGCCCATAGTAGCCCGAATAGTCTTCAAGTTATAGATATCAACAGTTCCTTTTAAAAGAAAGACTCCATCTACTCCAGCTCCATCGGCTGTCCGCAGAATCGTTCCTAAGTTACCGGGATCCTGAATCCGATCAATAATTAAAAATAAATCATTATCTTCTATTAAAAAATCTTCCAATTCAAACTCCGGCTGATTAACAATAGCTATAATCCCCTGAGGAGTAGCTGTATCTGCTATCTTATTTAGTAAGGAATCAGTAATTTCAATTATTTCAGTTACTTCTCTAAGTTGAGCAAGCAGTTCTTTATTCTTCTGTTGAGATAAAAATTGGGCTGAATAAAAGATTTGATCAATATCTGCTTTGGCCTCAAGTGCATCAGTAATAATTCTACTTCCTTCTAAAATAAACTTATTATTACGCCGGCGATACTTCTTTCTATATAATGAACGCAGAAACTTAATCTTAGAATTCTTGAAACTAGAGATTACTTCTGACATTCTTTCCCTCCTAACTGAACTTAAGAAATCTATTAACTAAAATTCCGCATTTGTTCTAAATTTTCATTACTGCCGATAACAATTAAGATATCTCCTTTACTGACTATTTCTTCTGCTTCAGGAGCAATATTTAAGCCCTCTTCATCCTTAATAGCCATTACATTAACTCCAAACTTACTTCTTAATTCTAAATCTGCTAAGCTTTTTTCTACCATCTGTTCCGTTGCTTTCATTTCTATAATGCTGTAATCAGGAGCAAATTCAATATAATCAAGCACATTAGATAAAATTAGATTATTAGCTATCCTTGCCCCCATATCCCGTTCAGGATATACTATCTTATCAGCACCTATCTTGCTTAAAACTTTACCATGTAATTGGTCCTGTGCCTTAACTACTACATAATCTACTCCCTGTTCCTTTAAGATTAAAGTAGTTAAAATACTGGCATGAATATCTTCTCCAATACTGACAATGGCTGTATCAAAATTACCTACTCCCAACTTTTCTAAAGTAGTCTCATCAGTAGTATCTGCTTGGACAGCATGGGTTACTATTTGAGATAAATCCTGTACCTTAGCTTCTCTTTTATCAATAGCTAAGACATCATATCCTTTCTGAGATAATGTCTGGGCTACACTTAAACCGAATCTTCCGAGACCAACAACGATAAACTGCCTCATTTAATTACCTCCTGAAGACTTTAACCGATTAGAATCTTCTCTTCTGGATAGCGCATCTGCCCCTCTTTATCCCGTTCTCCAATGGCTACAGCCAGAGTTAAAGGGCCGACTCGGCCTAAAAACATAGTCAAAATAATTATTATGCGGCCTGCTTCACTTAATCCTCCTGTAATTCCAGTAGATAAACCTACTGTACCATAGGCCGAGACTGTTTCAAATAAGATCGACAGAAAGTTTGCTTCTTCTGTTATAGTCAAAACTGTAACAACTAATCCAATCCAGATTAAAGAAATAATAGTTACTGCCAAAGCCTTATAGATAATGCTCTGGCTTAACCGCCGTTCAAAAAGCTCTATATCTTCATTTCCTTTAACTAGATTATAAACTACTGCCAGTAAAGCACCGATAGTTGTTGTTTTCAGTCCACCACCAGTTGAACCAGGCGAAGCGCCAATGAACATTAAAATAATAATAAAGAAGAGAGTAGCATTTCTCATCTGACCAGTAGGAATAGTATTGAAACCGGCTGTCCTAGGCGTTACGCCCTGAAAGTAAGCAGCAAGTAATTTTCCTTTAAAAGAAAGACCTTGTAATGTAGCAGGATTAGAAAATTCCAAAAGAAAGACAAAGCAGGTACCCAAAATAATTAAAATCAAAGTGATGACCAATACCAATTTTGTATTCAATGAATAATCTATAAACCGCTGCTTGCGGTATACATCAGCAATTACGGCAAAACCAATGCCGCCAATAATAAAAAGAGCAGTAATAACTAAATTAATATAAACATCATTAGTAAAATTAGCTAAACTATTACCAAACAGATCAAACCCAGCATTACAAAAAGCAGATACAGCATGGAAAATAGAAAAAAATGCAGCCTTACCTGCTGAATATTCAACTGATAAAGGAGCAAATAATAATATAGCTCCAATCAATTCTACTCCTAAAGTTAATAAAGTTACATATTGGACTAACCTAATCAATCCTGATAGATTAAAATAGTTTAAATCTTCTTGAATAATAATCCGCTTCTTTAAATTAATTCTCTTTCCTAGAATTAAAGCCAATAGAGTAGAAGTAGTCATGAATCCTAATCCACCGATCTGAATCAATAATAAGATTACAGCTTGACCAAAAAGAGTAAAGTAAGCTCCGGTATTCACAACAATTAATCCGGTTACTGCTGTAGCCGAAGTAGCAGTAAAGAGTGAATTAATCAAGCCAAGCCCCTGGCCGTCAACAGTAGCAGCCGGTAACATTAATAATAAAGCCCCGACAGTAATTACAATGATATATCCTAAAGCCAAAAATTGGGCTGGTGACAGTGAATCAAGTTTAAACGAAATAATCCTCACCTCCGGTTATCATCATTTAATATCTCCATTTCAGGAGTCGATTATAACCTCTAGTGAGAATTATTTAATTAATACTCCCGCAGTTTATCAAGATCCTTTTCCTGTCCCATTACTACTAGAACATCACCGGATTCAACCATATCATCTGCCTCAGGAGTTACATTGATTTCGTTTTCTTCCTTTTTGATAGCAATAACATTAATTCCAAACTTGGCCCTTAATTCTAGTTCCCTTAATGTCTTTCCAGTCAGCTTATCAGTAGCCAATACTTCAATAATACTATAATTTGGCGAAAGCTCTATATAATCCAATACATTGGTTGTTACTAGATTATAAGCTACTCTAACGCCCATATCCCGTTCTGGATAAACTATTTTATCAGCTCCAATTTTGTTTAATACCTTTCCATGCAATTTAGTTTGGGCTTTAACTACAACATACTCAACCCCTAATTCTTTTAATATCAATGTTGCCAAAAGACTGGATTGGATATCATCTCCAATGCTGACGACTGCTACATCGAAGTTATTAACTCCAAGGGTTTTCAGTGAATCCTCATCAGTAGCATCCGCCTGAACAGCATGAGTTACTTTATCCGTTATCTCTTGAACTAGATCTTCCTCTTTATCTATTGCTAATACATCATATCCTTCTTCAGCCAATGAAGTTGCTACACTAGTTCCAAATCGGCCCAAACCAACTACAACAAATTGCTTCATTTTACTCTCCCTCCTAATAAACTGGATGAAATTTATTAACCAACTAAAACTTTTTCTTCTGGATATCTAATATTGCCTTTTATTCTTTTGCGTCCAATAGCTAAAAATAAAGTCAATGGTCCCACTCGCCCAGCAAACATAGTTAGAATGATTAATAATTTACCTATTCCAGATAACTTTCCGGTTACTCCAGTCGATAAGCCCACAGTACCAAAAGCAGAAACTGTTTCAAAGAAGAGATCCAGAAATGGCATATCTTCAGTAACTGTCAGTATCATAGTTACAACTACTATTAACAAAACAGAAATTATGATAATTGATAATGCTTTAAAGATAACATCCTTTGGTATTCTACGCTTAAATGCCTCTATATCCTCTTTGCCAGTCATCATTGCATAGACTACTGCTAATACTGAACCAAATGTAGTCGTTTTAATTCCACCGCCAGTCGAACCAGGGGAAGCACCAATAAACATTAAAATAATAACAAAAAATAGAGTGGTGTTATGTAAACTACCCGTCGGTACTGTATTAAAGCCCGCCGTTCTTGGAGTTACTGACATAAAATAAGAGGCCAAAGCCTTTCCATGCAACGGCAGATTACCCATAGTTGCTGGATTTGAATACTCTAAAACGAAGACAACTATCGTACCTAGCAAGATTAAAGAACCACTAATTGACAAAACTAACTTAGTCTGCAGTGAATAATTTTTAAACTTCTTCTCTCCTTTATATATTTCAGCAATAACGGCAAAACCAATTCCACCTAAAATTATCAGCGTAGTAATCACTAAATTAATAGTCAAATCTCCTGTGAAATTCTCTAAACTATTACCAAAAATATCAAATCCAGCATTATTAAAGGCGGAAACTGAATGAAAAATAGCTAAATAAAGTGCCCTAAGAGGATCATAATCGCGAATCAAACGCGAAAATAGAATTAAAGCTCCAGTTCCTTCTATAACTAACGTAACAAACAGAACATACCGAACTAATCTAATAATTCCTGACAGTTCAAATTGGTCTAAATCCTGTTTAATCACTAACCGCTCTTTAAGAGTAATCTTTTTTCCGACAATCATAGCAAAGAGAGTGGACATACTCATAATTCCTAAACCGCCGATCTGAATTAAAATTAAAATTACTATCTGACCAAAACCGGAAAAGAAGTTTTTGGTATTCTCAACAATTAATCCTGTTACTGCCGTAGCTGAAGTAGCAGTAAATAAAGCATCAATCAAGGGCATTCTTATCCCGCTAGCAGTAGCAATTGGAAGCGATAATAAAACTGTTCCAGTTAAAATAACAACTAAATAACCTAATGACAGAAACTGGGCTGGAGTTAAGTTATCTAAACTGAATTTATCACTAAGCTGCATGATTAACATCTCCTCATTACTCTATTTAATCAAATTATACCTTATAATAAATTTAAAAATCCACAGGAAAACCTACTTCTCCCTGTGGCTAACGGTCTTCCTCTTTCAATGCCTACGAAGTTAGCTGTCGGATTCGGGTTGAAAGAGTAACCCTACCAGACCTTAGATCAAAATAATAAACCTAAAGTCCAGATTCACCCCAAAAATGGGTCCTCCGCTTCCAAATGGAATTCGGCATAATAAGACTAGCTATTTAATTTTATTGATTACATTATACTATAACTCTGAAATAATGTAAAGTAAAAAGCATGGAGATAAAATTAACCCCCATGCCAGTAAAGTAATTAAATATTTTCTTTAGCTAATTCAACTAAATCAGCAAATTCATCTTCATTATTAACAGCTAATTCAGCTAACATCTTACGGTTAATATCAACATCAGCCTCTCGCAAGCCGTGAATGAATCTACTGTATGAAAGATCATGCTGTCTTGCTGCAGCATTGATACGAGTAATCCATAACTTCCTGAAATTACGCTTTTTCTGCTTTCTATCACGGTAAGCATAATTCAGTGACTTCATTACTTGCTGCTTAGCAGGACGATATAGTTTACTTCGTGTTCCAAAGTATCCTTTGGCTAACTTTAAAATTTTCTTTCTTCGTTTGCGTCGCTTATTACCTCTTTTAACGCGCGGCATCCTAATCCCTCCTATTCACCTATACTATTTTTAACTCTAGTCATTCGGCATCAATGTATCCAGAGTATCTTCATCACACTTCTTTACAGTAGCATCTTTACGTAACTTTCTCTTTTTATTAGAATTCTTTTTAGTCATTAAATGGTTTCTTTTAGTCCTCTTACGCTTATACTTCCCTTTAGAAGTCTTTTTAAATCGCTTCTTAGCACCTTTATGTGTCTTCATTTTAGGCATAAATTTATTTACCTCCTAATTTTTATCACTTATTGGAGTTAAAATCATTAACATATTACGGCCTTCCATTTTCGGCTTAGTCTCCATTTTAGCTAAGTCCTCTAATTCAGAGTAATAATCCTCCATCAGATCATAACCTAAATCTTTATGAGTAATCTCTCTACCTCTAAACTTAATCTTAACCTTAACTTTATCTTTATTCTTCAAGAATCTCTCGCCCATATTCACTTTAACGTTAAAGTCATGTTCTTCAATCTTAACACTCATCTGAACCTCTTTAACATTCATTACATTCTGATTCTGTTTAGCTTTCTGAGCCTTTTTGGCCTGCTCATACTTATACTTCCCATAATCAAGGATTCTACACACAGGCGGCTCAGCATTAGGGGCTACTTCAACCAAATCCAGTCCTCTATCTTTAGCTATGTCTAAACCTTTCTTCAAGGGCATAATACCTATCTGATCTCCCTCGTTGTCAACCACTCTAATCTCTCTAGCTCTAATCTTTTCATTAACTCTTAAATCGTCGTTACTAATTATTACACACCTCCTAAAGTGTTAAACCAAAATTACAACAAAACCTGCCTCTACCAACAGATTCACTTAAAATATAATAAACGGGCAGCCTATTTAGACATAGACCACCCGCTTGATTCAATAATTATCCATACTTCTCCTAACAATCAGAAGTAGTATAGTTAACTTATTAACCGCATCAGCTCCAGCCGATGGGTGAGAAGCGGATGGCTTCTACTTTATTGTCCACTCAATTATAGCATATTCATTTAGCTAAGTCAAACTAAAATTATGCTCTATTTTCAATTTCTTTTACAATCTCAGCTTTAAATTCAGCTAAATCTTTAGCACCTAAGTCTCCTTCACGGCGATCACGAACTGAAACAGTCTTATCTTCTATTTCATCATCTCCCACTATTAACATATAAGGAACCTGCTGAACCTGTGCTTCCCGAATCTTATAACCTACTTTTTCCTGACGGGCATCAACTTCAACCCTAACTCCAGCATCTGCTAATTCTTCCTTCACTTGATAAGCATAATCTAAGTGATCATCAGTCACAGGAATTACTTCTGTCTGGATAGGTGCTAACCAAGTAGGGAAGGCACCAGCATAATGTTCAATTAAGATACCCATAAACCGCTCTAAACTGCCAAAGATGGCCCGATGAATCATTACCGGTCGGTGTTCTTCTCCATCCTGCCCTACATAGGTTAAGTCAAAGCGTTCTGGCATCTGAAAATCAAGCTGAACAGTTCCGCACTGCCAGGTTCTGCCGAGACAGTCTTCTAGATGAAAATCAATCTTCGGTCCGTAGAAGGCACCATCTCCTTCGTTTACCTTATAATCTAAATCATTAGCCTCAATAGCTTCACGCAAGGCATCAGTAGCCTTATCCCATAATTCATCAGAACCCATGGCTTTATCAGGTTTAGTACTCAATTCAACTCTATAATTAAATCCAAAAGGAGCATAGATTCTATCTACTAACTTAATTACTCCAGTAAGCTCCTCTTCAATCTGGGACGGTAAACAGAAGATATGGGCATCATCCTGCGTAAAGTTCCTTACTCTCATTAAACCATGTAGAGTTCCAGACCGTTCATGACGGTGGACTAATCCTAACTCTCCCATTCTAATTGGCAGATCACGGTAGCTGCGCATCTTATCTTTATAGACCAAAATTCCGCCGGGGCAGTTCATCGGCTTTACTGCATGGGGCTCTTTATCTATTTCAGTAAAGTACATATCTTCTTTATAGTGATCCCAGTGACCAGACTGTTTCCATAAATCTTGGTTTAGAATAACCGGAGTCTTGATCTCCTTATATCCAGCTTGGCGGTGTTCTTCCTTCCAGAAATCAATCAATTCATTCCTAACCACCATACCCTTCGGATGGAAGAAAGGAAATCCTTTCCCTTCATCATGAAGGCTAAATAGATCTAATTTTTGGCCTAACTTACGATGATCCCGCTTTTTAGCTTCTTCTAAGCGATCTAGATGTTCCTCTAGATCTGATTTATTAGGAAAAGCAGTACCATAGATTCTCTGCAGCATCTTATTGTCTTCATCGCCGCGCCAGTAGGCACCAGCAACATTCAACAATTTAAATCCTTCAGCATTAGCCTTGCCGGTTGAAGTTAAATGGGGGCCCCGGCAGAGATCAATAAAATCCCCCTGCTGATAGAAACTAACAGCATCATCTTCAAGCTCTTCTAACATCTCCACCTTATAGTCTTCTCCTAAGTCCTTCATTTTCTCAACTGCTTCTTTTTTACTCAGTTCAATCCGTTCAATCTCTAAATCCTCTTCGATAATCTCCTGCATTTCTGCTTCAATCTCTTCTAAATCATTATCGGAGAAGTTCTCAGGGATATCGAAATCATAATAGAATCCATCCTCAATAGACGGCCCAATTGCTAATTGCACTTCATCTGAACCGTAGATTCTCTCAACTGCCTGGGCCATAATATGAGCCATACTATGGCGGTAGATCTCCAGTCCTTCTTCTGAATCAATAGTAATTATCTCCAATTCTACATCATCATTAATTACGTAATCAGCATCAACTTCTTTACTATCAACTTTTCCGGCTATCGTAGCCTTTCCCAGTCTAGGACCAATTTCAAAGGCTACCTCTCTGACAGTAACTTCTTCATCAAATTCCAAGACTGAACCATCTGGTAAAGTTATATCTACTTGATTCACTCTATCATCTCTCCTTTATCAATTTTTAATCAAATTAAAAAAACCTTTCATCCCTAAAATAGAGACAAAAGGTAGCTTTTGTGGTTCCACTCTATAATTATTCGCCAGCCTTATCCAATCAAGACTATACGAATAATCTCATTCTGGATAACGGAATATTATTTCCCGAACAGCCGTACTCGAATCTCTTTCAGGCGCCGACTCCAAGGGGGTTTTCAGCTAAATATATCTTAGAAAGCTTGCAGTCAACGGCTTTCTTTCTCTGAAAAGATATATGTTAACTTACTCGTCCTCTTCATAGTCTTTAAGCTAATATTCAACTTGAAAATATTATAACTCTTAATCACTTCTATGTCAAGATAAACTAAAAAATTTTATCTTTAATATTCTAAAACTCTATTATTTAATTCTTCAACCATTTTAATTCCTATATCTCGTTCCGGATATACAACCTTATCTGCTCCAATCTCCTTTAATAATTCCCCTTGTAATTTGTCTTTAGCCTTAACTACTATATGGGAAACATTAAACTTATTTAAAACAAAGGTAGTAACAAGATTATCATATAGGCTTTTTCCTATTCCTACTATACCTATATCAAATTTATCAATTTCAAATCTCTCCATAATATCTTCATTTGTAAAATCAGCCTGAACAGCATAAGTAGCATAATTAGCTACTTTTTGCACTCTTGTTTCATCCTTATCAACTGCTAATATTTCATATCCTTTTTTAAATAATTCCTTAGCTACACTCAAACCAAATCTTCCAACTCCAATTATAATTATCTCCTTCATTATTCTCCCCTCACCTAGAAATTACAGATTAAATCCCTCCAGCAAAAACACCACTTTCAAACCCGAATTCTGCTGCTATCGAAGCCAGAACTGTTAATTTCTCCTACCCAAAATCAAAAAAAGACTGTCCTGACGACAGCCTTTTATAGTTAATATGTCAGTAATAATAAATGGTGCGGACAGATGGGATCGAACCATCGGCTTCTACGATGTCAACGTAGCGCTCTCCCGCTGAGCTATGTCCGCATAAAGATGGTGCCGGGGGTGGGATTCGAACCCACACGAGCACAGAAGGCTCACCGGATTTTAAGTCCGATGCGTCTGCCAGTTCCGCCACCCCGGCGATTATTGGAGGTGGCACCCGGATTTGAACCGGGGAAATAAAGGATTTGCAGTCCTCCGCCTTACCAACTTGGCTATGCCACCTTTTTGTCTGCCGCTTATTACTAGCGACATAAAACAGTATATAAAATTAACACCAAATAGTCAAAGAGATAAAATAACCATTATAACTGATTATATTTATTTAACTCTATATTGCTACAATATACAATCTCATTCTCTTTTATATGCTTAATCAGAATATTTATGAAGCTTTTTCTACTCGTTCTTCACGTCCTGTATCAGCATTGATGTTGACTCTATAGCGCTCTTTTTTAAATTCTCCAATAAATTCATAACTTAATACTGGTTTACCTTGATCATTCTTAATTACAGCTAAATCATTTGAAACTAACTTCAAACGTTTATTTACCTTTTCCTCTGCTTCTTCAAGGCTGAGTCCAGGTTCTAAGTCCATCTCTTCAGAGAGATTTCTATTAACTAAAAAGGCTCTATTATTAAGGCCCATAATATCTCCATTATCCAAAGCAACTTTAACTCTAACCGGTTGAGGATAGAATAAAACTTCCTTAATCTTTGGAACAAAGGTAACTAATCCAATATTCCTTTGAGAATTCACTTCTTTTAAAGCTAAATTTTCTTCATAGTCAACCTCTTTTATAAAATTACGAGCTTCTTTTTTAATCTCTTCCTCTTCTAAATCCGGATCTTTAAAGGGACGCTGTTCTAAAAACCAGATTATATCACCTGAATTTTGATTGATATCAAAATGAATTCTATTATCATCTAAATCCTTAGAATTAGCAACTACCGTAGTTATACTTTTAGCCTCCGGATCCCTTTCATCTTTAGCTACTCTAAAGTTGAATTCTTTGCTACGAGCTCCAATAAATTCCTGGGCTACATCTACGGCTTCTTTTGACTCAACTTTATCTTCCTGATCGTTTTCTACTTCTCCTAGCTGTAGATTAAGCTTTTCTGGCAATCCATCTTTTATAGATTCATTATCTGGATTTAAATTTATTTTACTTACTTCGCCTTCTAGCCCCTGCAGACTGCTTAGAATAGAATTTTCCTCTAAATCTTCCTTTTCTAAAATTATATGGCGCTGTTCACTCCATCTAAAACCTTCTTTTTCAATCTTATTATGAATATCTTTCATTTCTTTGGCTACTGTCTGCACCTGACTATGTAACTGATTAAGATTATCCCAATCCTCAGCTGATAAGTCTTCATTAATATTGTCCTGAGATAATTGATAAGTATAACTTTCTATTTTAGCTAATAAATCTTTAAATTTAGTTAAGGAAATACCAGCAATTGGCAACTCTCCTAAATCCTTTTGGGCTGCAAAGGCATCACGCCAGATATTATTCAGCTTAACTGATCGCCGTTCATTGGATTTAGTTACCAAAGCAGTAGCTAATTCATCTTCTAGGGAATTAAGATTATTATTTAACTCAGCAAAAGCATTACGATACTGATTCTCCGTCTGCAGCTCCCATTTGGCTAAAATCTTGTTATTCTTAAATCCCCAGTATCCTACTGCTGCAAGAGCAATTACTAGAATAAAGATTATAGCATTTCGCCTCATTATTATCACTCCTTATTATAATTACCAAAACTATATTACCGCGATTACCGTGCAAAGATATGTTTTCCTATCTGTCTTACCTGTGGTCTAGAAAAGATCCAATAAGTAGTTACATCAGCTGGATTATAATAATAGATTGAACCATAAGTCGGATCCCAACCTGACATTGCATCTAAAGCAGCACGAATAGAATCTGATTCCGGAGTATGGTCCCAGACATGTCCCCGAGCAACAGCAGTAAAAGCCCATGGTTGATAGATAACTCCGGAAATTGAATTAGGAAATTTATCACTTCTAACTCGGTTCATAATAACTGAACCTACTGCTACTTGACCGAGATATGTTTCACCTCGTGCTTCAGCTGAGATAGTTCTTGCCATCAATCTAGTATTTGGCGATAGACTCCAAAAATTCGGGGCCCATCTTGTCTGAACCGGCTCGACTTGCTGCTGTAGCTGTCTATCTGTCATCCAGCCTCTTGCCAACCAACCTCCTACACCTAAAAGCAGTACTATAATTAATACAGTAGCTATCTTCTTCATTATCTTATGCCTCCATTTTCTTTTTCGTTATCGAGTATAGTGTTTGCAGTTGAAGGCTTTTTATTCTTATTTAGTATGTTAAAATTTACATTCTATAAATTAAAAAACCCTAGACAGTTTAAACTGTCTAGGGTTAAATGATAGCCATTTGTATTTAAAATTATTAATTAACTTATATTTTAACTACATTTTCAGCTTGAGGACCTTTATCTCCTTCAACAATCTCAAATTCTACTTCCTGTCCATCCTCTAAAGTCTTAAATCCATCCTCATCAATTGCAGAATAATGAACAAAAACGTCTTCCCCTTCTTCACTTTCGATAAATCCATAACCTTTTTTTGTATCAAACCATTTAACTGTTCCTGATAAAATCATTAACATCCCTCCGTAAAATTATAACCTATTTAGTTAATTTCTTGCCAATAATTTTACAACCATTGACAAGATTAATTTTATCATAGAAAAAGTTCCATGTCCAGTGAAAAAATTAATTCATTTATCTTATTCTAATTTTCTTTATTAATCTTCTCCTTCATAATAAACTCATTCTCTTCCTTCATAATAAACTCATTCTCTGGTTTAATAAAATTCCCTTCCTTATTCTCAAATAAATACTTTTTAATTCCAAACAAACCAGCCAAAGCAACTATACCTAATACTATATCAATCATATTATCAGAATGAATTAATAACTTTCTTGCTATCCCAAAAATCAAGACCTCTATTACACTACCAGGAGTATGTCGGATTAACATAATAATCATCTCTAATCCAATTACTAATAATAAGATATAACTTAAAAAATTTTGAAAATATTTATAGGAATTCTGGGGTGCTAAACTAAAGATAATTCTAAAATATTTAATTAAATCAATGAATCCAATTAAAATAGCAATTAATATAAAGATTGATAGTATAGCTTCAAACCAAACAACTAAGTTGGTAAGCTTACTCTTTATATGCTTCTTCATACTTACTTAACCCTTCCTTTCTTTAACCCCCTATTTTTAATAGCATGAATTATTGGACATTAAACTATCGACTATAGCTATTATTCTACAAATCATTATTAAATCCTCTTTTTTAATTTGGTCTGCATCTCTGACTATAAGCGATGAAGGGCAATAATCAAAAGTAATACCTAGGACTTTATTGAAATCAATAAAGTCCTAGGTTAGAAAATAATTATAACAATATATTCTTGAATTTAACCCCTAAGTAATTCCTTTACTTCTTTGGTTATTCCTTCTAAATTATCTGGTATATACTGTTCTTTAATCTGACCAAGAAGCTCAAAACCACATTCTTCTAATACATCTGCTACTTGGCTCACACTCTGACCGCCCCAGCCGTAAGAACCAAAGGCTAAACCAATCCTATCTTTAGGTGCTAGTCCCTTAAGATAGGTTAAAAAAGCTGCTACCTCAGGCAGCATATTATTATTCAGCGTCGGAGAACCAACACAGATATACTTGGCAGTCATAACATCTGTCATAACATCAGAAATATGATTAACGCCAAGTTTCTTCATTTTAGTATTGATGCCTTTAGCTTCAAAAGCCTTCTGAATACCAGAAGCAATCTTAGCAGTAGACTCCCACATAGTATCATAAATAATTACTGCTTCCTCTTCTGTTTCATTAGCCGACCATTTCTTATATTTCTGAATAATCTCTCCAATATTAGACCGCCAGATTATACCATGTGAAGGAGCAATTGTTTCAATCTCTAAATCTCCTACAGTACCTAAAACATTCTGCACCTGACTGCTGTAGGGCAGAACTATATTAGCATAATACTTCTTAGCTTCTTCCATAATAATATCATAAGGAGTTTGATCATCAAATCGTTCTGATGATGCATAATGCTGTCCAAAAGCATCATTAGAAAAGAGTATCTTGTCCTCCGGTAGATAAGTAACCATATTATCCGGCCAATGCACCATCGGAGTTAAGACAAATTCCAGGCTCTTAGTTCCTAAATCTAATGATTCTCCCGGATTAACAGCTTTAAAATCCCAATCTCCATCATAATGAAGCTTCAGTCCTTCTTCTCCTTTAGGAGAGGTGATTACTGTTGCATCTTCAACAACCTCCATAAGTTCTGGTAAACCGCCAGAATGATCCATCTCCACATGATTAGATACAATATAATCAATCTCTGCTGGATCAATTACTTTAGAGATCCGCTCTATCATTTCATCATAAAGATTTGACTTTACTGTATCAACAAGTGTAATCTGATCATCAATAATTAAGTAAGCATTATAAGTAGAACCCCGGTCAGTAGAGTAACCGTGAAAGTTCCTTAGATTCCAATCAATTCCTCCTACCCAGTAAATATTTTCTTTTATTTCTATTGGCTGCATTCTTCTTCCTCCTTTAATATCTTTAGCATAAATTCAGTTTGGAAACTAATATGCCAAAGTGCAAACTGTTTTCTGTATTATACTACTCTTCTTTTACAAATTGATCTTTTCCTACCCCACATAAAGGACAGACCCAATCCTCAGGTAGGTCTTCAAAGGATGTTCCTGCTTCTATTCCAGCATTTGAATCTCCTTCTTCCGGATCATAGACATATCCACAGACTTCACAACGATATTTATCCATTATCAGCCACCTCCATTCTATTTGTGATAATAATAACTATTTCTAGTATATATATTATGATTAATTTTGTCAACTACTTATAATATTATTATCTTATAAATAATTATTCCTACATTAGCTAAATCTAATAATCGCTTTAAATCTTAATTCTACAAGGAAATAAATAAATTAAACAGAAATATATCAATTATAGACTATAAAATAAGGAGGAATATTCCTATGGCTAACTTTACAGAAACAGAAATTCTAAAGTTTTTGGGACGTTTAACAAATAAATTTAGATAAAGTAGAGAAATTTTTGGACAAAAAAAGCAGTAAAATTAATTTTTTAGATAAGGTTAAATTATTTGTAGCTATGCTGCGGGATCACTCAAATCAGGACTTTTATATTGATGATGGAACCTTAGGCTCAATCATTGCCTGTTTAGCCTATTTAGTATTACCTACTGATCTTGTACCAGATTTTATTCCAGTAGCCGGATTTACTGATGATGCCGCTGCTTTTATGTTAGGATAAATAGTAAAGAACCCACCCTTATTTATATGGGTGATGAATTTACTACCTATTCTTTGATCCAATATCAAAGAATAGGTTATTTTTTATTCAATACATAAACTATATGTAATCTCTTTAACCATTTATATATTTGATATTTAAAAGCATATATGATATACTATATGTGGAAGGTGATAACAACTGTAAGCAATATCTTACAAGATACGGTTAAGCAATATATTGAAAATCAAAAATCTAAATAATAATATTTGCATAATATTGGAAGGAGGTGGACTAATTGAAGTTAGCTAAACATTTTATCCATAAACCTAATCAAACTCAACAAATTGTATTAGGTTGTTTAGCTTATGCCAGTGCTAGATTATATAATATCGGTAATTATCAACGTAAAGATTGGTCTAAAGATAGTGCTAAAAATTATCCTGATTGGTATAAACAAAAGAAGCAGTTAAAAGATAACTTTTGGTATAAAAACTTACCCTCTCAGACAGCACAGGAAACACTTAAAATTTTAGCTGATAACTGGGATAGCTTTTATCAAAGTATGGAAGATTATCAAGATAATCCTGATAAATATAACGGTAAACCTAATTCACCTAACTATAAACCCAAAGATAGTAAGTTTAACTTTCGTTATCTCAATAATGGCTTTAAAATTATTGATGGTAAGTTAAGATTATCTATTCCTAAACAATTAAAAGAGTATCTGAAAGAAGAATACTCTATTACCAATAAATTTTTATGGATAAGAGTGCCTAATGAGCTGTTATCCAGTAATAGAGATATCCTTAACTCAACTACTAGAATTGAGTTTAAGCCTTTAAGTGATGATACTTATAAGGTAATCTTAACTTATAAAGTAGATACTCCTACTATTAAAGAAGATGACGGTAATTATTTAAGTATTGATCTAGGCATTAATAATCTAATGACTTGCTACAGCAATCAAAATCAAGAAAGCTTTATTATTGATGGCGGACAGTATTTAGCTATTAATCGTTACTTCGATAAAAAGATTAAACATTATCAATCAATTTTGAATGGTCAAGGTAAAAAGACTTCTAAACGTATCCAAAATCTATATAAAAAGCGACGCAAACAATTATTTCACCTAATCCATAGTGCAACTAAAAAAGTTGTTAATTACTGTGTTGAAAATAATATATCTAGAGTAATCGTTGGTGATATAAAAAATATTCGTGATGATGCTGATTTAGGGAAACAGAATAATCAAAAACTCCATAAACTACCTTTTGATATTATCTATCACCAGCTAGAGTATAAACTTAATTTACAAGGGATTACTTTAATCAAGAAGAGTGAAAAATATACCAGCCAATGCAGCCCTTACAGTAAAAAAGTAACTAAGAAATATGCTAATAAATCTAACCGAGTTAAAAGAGGGCTTTATATTGATAAAGATAACAATCAAGCTTTTAATGCCGACAGCATAGGTGCATTTAATATCTTACGCAAATACTTACAGCAGCGACGTAAAGGGCCAGATATTACTCTGCAGGTAAAAGGGTTATCAAATCCGGTTAAATATAACTGGAATAATCATCAATTTGCAGCTTAAAAGTACCTCCAAGTCCAGTATTAACTGGATAGGAGTAGTGGCGTTGGACACGCCGATTGGGTAACTTGCTTGATATTACGGGTAACTCCCATAAAAGCAGGCGACCATGAAGCTCGGTATTTCAATGCCGAGTAGTTCACTAATGAATCAAATCAGCGGTGAAATACAGCGGTATAAAGAATGGAAGAAAAAAGATAACAAAGTATCAGAAGATGAAGTAATTGATATTGAATAGATTAATTATCATTTAAATATTAAGGAACCCGTAGAATCATGGGTTCCCTAATATAATCTAATGTTTAATTATTGATGCTCAACTAAATCAATTGCTCCTAGTAGAACATGAGCTAAACCAAAACCAGCAATCCCCCATCCTAAAGCCGGATTAACAGAACGCATACCAATTCCTAAACCAGTAACTACAGTACCAAGAGCAGTAGGAATTGCTCCTTCTTTGGTTCTCTTTATTTGTTGGATAATATCCCTCCTAATTATTTTTCATTATCTAGTATGGTTTGATTTCAAACTCACTACTCAGGTAGTTTTTTGCTTTAAAATCAATTACTTCGCAAAGCATCAGCCGGTTCCAGTTTTGCTGCCCTTCGGGCAGGAATAATACAGGTCAGCGCCGTAATAACTACTCCTAGAATAAAAGAATAGAGCAAAGTTTCTCCGCTTACTACTGGACGTACCACCGGATTTATTAATATATTCTCACTTACTCCAGACATTGCTGCACTATAATCAATAATCTCAGTTACAGCAGTTATCTTTGTAATTGCTCCGCCAATAACCACTCCCACCAGACTACCAACTATTCCCATAACTGTTCCTTCCATGATAAACATAATAAGTATCTCCCGCTGCTTCAAACCTAACGCCGTCATCATTCCAATCTCTTTTGTCCGTTCCTTAACTATCATAATCATAGTATTCACTACTACTATTCCTGCCAGAATAACTAAAAATATATAGATAAAATTATAGATTCTTTGGGCTATCTGTAACATATTAATCATATCATAACCTCGATTCCAGGAAATAAGTTGATACTCTTCTGCTCCTTCTTGTTCAAATAACTCATTTACTTTAGGTAGTATCTGATCTATTTTTCGATAATTATTAGTTTCTAATAGAAGTTCCGTTGCCATATCCGACATCTCCAATATTCTTTGTGTCTGATCTAAAGAAAGATAGAAAACCTTTTCATCTAACAGCTTTAAACTACTGGCAATCTGCCCTACTATCTTAAAAGTAGATCCTTTAAAAGAACCAAAAGAAGTCTGGTATAGAAAGGTCACCTTTTCCCCTACATCTAAATCCAGCTTCTGAAGCAGATCTTTTCCTAATATAACTTCTTTTCGACCGGGCTTTATCATTCTCCCAGCTGTTAGCTTCTCCCCAATATTAGTAAATTCCAGCTCTTTCTTGGGCTGAACTCCCCACCCCATCAATCGAACTAAATTATCCTCTTGATCTTGAATAACGGATGCGCCAAACTTAATTCGCGGGATTACTCTTTTTACTCCTTCAATTTCTGTTAATTTCTGTTCCATATTAGTAATTCCCGCTCCATTAAATCCATCAACAGGATAATTTAGCGAAAGCAGTCTTTCTTTCTGTTGATACTCCTGATTAATAATCTTGGCATGTCCAGCTTCATACTGAATATGGAGACTAAACATATTATCAATCATTCCAACTACTAAACCTTTAACGAAGACAACTAGGGCTACAGATAGAGCAATAGCTAAAATAGAAATTGAAGTTCTTAATTTATTACGAAATAAATTCTTGGATGCTAAGTTCCATAAGAATGACACTGATACTGCCTCCTTTAACGATCATAAATAGCTTCTACAGGGTCTTTGCGTGCTGCCCATCGAGCCGGTAAAATACTTGCTAAAAAAGAAACAATTATACCAAAAGCATTAACAAATAAAAAAGCTGGTGGATTCCAATGACCATATAATTTACTCATAATTGGTAATCCCCAATCTTCTACTCCACCAAAAACAGATAAATCAAGTCCTTGAGTATTTAAATAAAAAATGGCTATAATTCCTATCAATGATCCGATAAATCCACCGATTAAACCAATTCCTATCGCTTCTCCAATAAAAGTTAGAACAATCTCTCTTTCTTTCAATCCTAAAGCCTTCATCATACCAATCTCTTTAGTTCTCTCTAATGAGGATAAAATAATAGTATTCACAATTCCTACTGCAGCAATCAATAATATAGCGGACATCATAATTAACTTTTCTATTGTTTCAACTTTACTCATAGCAATAACCTCTCCGGCTGAATCACGCCAAGAATGAGCAGTTAATTTCTGATTATAATTTGTTAATTCTGTTGATAATTCTTCTGCTGCTTCTACTGCCTTTCCATCATAATTTAACTTAACTACTATCTGACTTACTCTATTATTTAAATTTAAAGCCTGCTGAGCAGTTTCTAAGGGAAGATAGACTAAATTATTATTGACATCAGGATTATTGGTATGGACTAAACCAACAATTTCAACATCAATAGTATTAAAGGTATCTTGCGGCGTCCTAAAGAGTAAAGTTAGATAATCGCCTATTTTTAATTCCATTAAATCTGCTAATTTCTTTCCTAATACCGCTTCATATCTACCATTCTCCAACATTCTACCTTCAACTAGATAGTCCTCAGTAGTAAAGACTTTCTTATGCTGATAGGGATCAATACCGCAGGCTACAACAGGTAATTCATCAGTACCATTATTGAGATTAGCTGAAAACTTCAGCTGTGACGATAGAGCTTCAAAGTAAGGAGTTTTTCTGATTATCTGCAGTAAGTCCTGCTCTTGATGTATAAGATTTCTCAGCGAAAGTTCTTCTCGCTTAGTCCAATAATCTTTATTAACCACCTGCAGATCTCCGGTCTCTAAATTCTTGATATTATTAAAGGATAACTCATTAATTCCTATCTGAATCGAATCATAGATTAGAAAGATTGCAATTCCCAATGCAATTATAGAAGCCGTAACTAAAACCCGGCGTTTATGTCGGGTTAAGTTCTTCAAAGCCAATCTAATAAAGAAGATCAGCAACACCTCCCACATAATTAAAATCCTTAATTAATCATTTCATCCTTGACAATCTCGCCATCCCTCAGCTTAATTAAACGCTGAGCATAATCCATTACTAACGGGTCATGAGTAGAGAAAATAAAAGTTGTATCCAGCTTCTTATTCATCTCTACCATTACCTTTAACACATCCTGACTAGTCTCTGAATCAAGATTAGCTGTTGGTTCATCAGCCAATACCAGCTTAGGCTCTTTAACTAATGCTCGGGCAATTGATACCCGCTGTTTTTGGCCACCTGATAATTCATTTGGCTGTCTATCGGCTAAATCTCCTAGTCCAACTGCTGTTAAAATTTCCATTACCCGCTGGTTAATTTTTGCCTGTTCTTGATTGTTAATCAGTTTAAGAGCAAACTCAACATTTTCATAAGCTGTTAGGACAGGAATTAGATTAAAATCCTGAAAGATAAAACCGAAATTATGGCGCCTCAGCATTGCTAGCTCATCCTGTGACAATCGACTAATCTCTTCGCCGCCAAAAGTAATTTGGCCTTCAGTAGGAGTATCCAAACAGCCGACTAGATTTAGCAATGTCGTCTTTCCCGACCCGGAAGGTCCAGCAATTGAGACAAAACCGCCTTCTTCAATTGTTAAATCCACACCACGCAAAGCCGGTACCTCAACCTTACTCTGGCGATAAATCTTCTCAACCTCCTTTAACTCCAATAGAGACATTCAGTTTCTCCTCCTCTTCTTAATCAAGAATGTTAATAGTAGATATCTTCTCTATTATTCTTACTTTATCCTGCTATTTAAATTCATTAAGCAAAAATAAAACCTACCCTTTTAAAGGCAGGCTTGGTTTATTCTTCACTTGTTAAATAGCTTCTTCCCATAACTCATAATACTCTTCCAGTTTTTCTTTTATTGTTTCATATTCAGTTGTTAAATCAGCTAGCTCTTCTTCATCATTATATAGGTTCTGGCTGTTGAATGCAGTTTCTAACTCTTCAAGTCTATCTTCTAACTCTATAATCTCTGCTTCCAACTCATCAAGATCTATTTCGCTTTCCTGGCTTGGGGAATTATTCTTCTCTTGTCCCTTATCCCCTGTTTTAACTTCTGCTTTTTGTTTAGCTTCTTTCTCGGCAGCCAGTCGTTCTTCATATTCAATGCGGTAATCAGTATAATTTCCTCTATACTCTACTAACTTATTACCTTCAAGAGCAAAAACCTTATCAACTAATTCATCTAAAAAATAGCGGTCATGGGAAATAACTAAAATAGTCCCAGGATAATTCTGTAATGCTTCTTCTAAAATCTCTTTCGACTTAATATCCAAATGATTAGTCGGTTCATCTAATAATAATAAATTATAATCCTGGATTGCTAGTTTAGCCAATGATAACCGCGCCTTTTCTCCGCCGCTTAAAGTAGATATCTCTTTAAATACATCGTCACCTTTAAATAAAAACCGGGCCAAGACATCACGGGCAGAACTTTTAGTAATATCTGCAGCCTCCTGTAGTTCCTCAATTAAGTTATGACCAAGAGTTAAATCTTTATGCTCCTGATCATAATATCCGATATTGACTCTAGTCCCTAACTTAATCTCTCCTCTGTCAACCTCTTCTTGCTCAGATAGTAACTTAAACAGCGTTGATTTACCGCTGCCGTTTGGACCGACTAAAGCAACCTTCTCTCCGCGATATAACTTAAAATCTATATCTTCTAATACCAATTCCTGGTCATAAGACTTACTTAGCCCCTCAACTGTCAGAACATCATTTCCACTGACGGTCTCCAGTCTAAAATCAATCTTGGGTGTATCAATCGTTGGCGGCGGAGGTATCCTCTCCATTCGATCCAGTTTCTTCTGGCGTCCGCGTGCTTGCTTTGAATCAACACCGGCTTTATTCTTACGAATATAGGCCTTCATCTTCTTAATCTTCTTCTGCTGCTTTTCATACTCCCGCTGCCAGGTCAACAAACGGTGTTCCTTCTCTTCTGCATAAAAGGAGTAATCACCGTTATATTTTTCTAATCTACCCTTCTCTAACTCCCAGATGCAGTCAACTACCTGGTTTAAAAAGTAGCGGTCATGAGAAATAATTACTACTGCTCCATCATAATCAATTAAGTAATCCTCCAGCCATTCTTTAGCCTGAAGATCTAAATGATTCGTCGGCTCATCTAAAAGTAATAATTGGGGTTGCGACAAGAGTAATTTAGCTAAACCGGCCCTTGTCTTCTCACCACCGCTAAAATTAGTTAACTCTTCATCAAATTCATCTTCAGTAAAACCTAATCCACGTAAAACCCCTTTAATCTCACTTTCATACCGATAACCGCCGCTGGCTTCATATTCCCGGCGGAGCTTACTATAGCGCTCCATTATTTTATCTAATTTCTTACCGCTCACCTGACTCATCTCAGCTTCTAAATTTTGTAATTTTTCTTCAAGCTGGAATAACCCCTGGTAAATATTTAACATTTCCTGATAAAGCGTAGTATCCGGATTAAGATTATAACTTTGAGCCAAATAACCGATATCCAAATCATTACTTGTCAGAAGTTCACCTTCATCAAGGTATTCTTCTTCTCTTAAAACTTCAATTAATGTTGATTTACCTGTGCCGTTATCTCCAATCAAACCGATACGGTCATCAGGCTGAATCTGTAGCGAAATATCCTTAAAGATAATCTGTTCTGGATATATCTTTGTTGCGTTCTGTAGCTGTAAAAGCGCCACTATTATTCCTCCTGCTCTTGGCATTGGGGACAAAAATAGGTACCTCGGCCCCCTACTTTAATCTTCTTTAAAATTGCTGCACACCTATTACATTCTTCTCCCTTGCGATCATAAACCCGTAAATAATTCTGATAACTTCCGGCCTCACCGCTGGCATCAACATAATCCCATTTTGTTGTTCCTCGGTGTTCAATGCCTTCTGCTAGCACTTGCTGAATTGCCTGGTATAACTTCTTAATCTCCTGGTCTGTTAGAGTATCGGCTGTACGTAATGGATGTATCTGAGAGATAAATAAAGCTTCATCAACATAAATATTTCCTAATCCAGCCAGAAATTTCTGGTTCAACAATAAAGGCTTAATTCTACCCCGGCGCGTGGATAGTATTTCTTTAAACTTATCCAGCGTAAATTCATCAGATAGAGGTTCGGGACCTAATTTAGTCAAGCTACCCGCCTCCTTAAGATCAGCTACTAAATAAGTACGGGTAAACTTCCGTTTACTTCCTAACCGCAGTTCATCATTCCCTTTAAATTTAAAGAAGATATAGTCATATTTATCAACTTCCTCCTTCTTCTGACAGTAAACAAAACGTCCTGTCATTCTTAGATGAGTAACTAAATAATAATCTGTATCCAACTCCATAATTATATACTTACCGCGCCTTCTTATATCTTCTATTCTGCTGCCAGTTAAGGTATCTATAAACTCTTCTACCTCTAGATTGGCTATTAATTTTTCATTCTTCACTTCTACATCAGTAATCTCTTTCTTTAAAACTGATTCTGTAAGTGTATCAACTACTGTCTGTACTTCAGGTAATTCGGGCATTCTCTAACCTCCATCACTTTTACAACTATTATACCATAGCTTACTTTTTCTTATCAAAACTTCTCTGAATTAACTGCCATACCTCCGGTTTTTCTCTCTGTAAAGATATTGGTTCAAAGTCCTGGTTTACAAAGGAATGGCTAGTATTACCTGCGGCTAATAATTCATCACTTTCTGAGTGCAGAATCTCATACGAAAAACCAATCCTGACTCGCTTTAACTTATTGATTGTAGTCTCAATTCTGATCAAATCATCGTAGCGAGCCGGATTATGATACTTACAGTGTGACTCTAACACTGGCAGAAATACTCCCTCATCTTCTAATTCTTTATATGTCACTCCCGCCTGACGCATATACTCTGTTCTCCCGATTTCAAACCACCGAAGATAATTAGCGTAGTAAACAACCCCCATTTTATCTGTTTCTTGATAGGTGACTCTAATCTGATGACTGTGTTCTGACATTTTTATTATCCTCCAATTTTAATTGCTTCCTAATTATATCATTACCATATTGAGTCATCAATTCCTTGTTAAACTACAACAATGTTGATATATTGTTGCAGTTTAGAGTTGATATCTTGCAAACGCTCCGAAAATCAGCCCTGATTAATTAGCAATAAATTAATCTTATAGCTACAGTTTGAATCCCTACTTTATATGTTAATTATTTTCTCTTATGGGGCTGCTTTAAAGTCGCTTGTTGCAAGATATCAACAATAAAATTATGCAAAATAATCTGATGTGACGTGAAACCATATTAATGAAATTTTTGTGCTGTAACTATAGCCTGGGAAGTTTCTCTGTTCCAGATCTTTTTTCTCCTAAACAGCCCAGGCTGTGATTGCAATGTAATACCATGACAATATCATACTGCAAATGGTCAATATGCGTCTATAGCAACTCTAATTAATGATAACCATAGTGATATATCTATTATCAATAGTCAATATGTGTCCCGAGCGACTCTTAAAACTGGCCCGGAATCATGGACGATGGAGGGCCAGTTTTTGAGAGTGAGCGAAACAGGATGTTGAGCGAACGACAAGCGGCGGATACATATTGACTATCACTGCAATATCTTGAAAGTGCAACAATATATCAATTAAACTGGATTAAACAAAAATTTTATAATCGATGGATAATTTTAATTCTATTTGTTATAATATCTACAAGTGTCTCAAAATAATTGTCAATAAATTCTTAAATAAAAAAGGAGGCTACATATAATGAAGATGTCACAGATGTATTCACCAACATTAAAAGAAACTCCAGCTGATGCTGAAGTAGTCAGCCATCAGTTAATGCTTAGAGCAGGATTAATGAGAAAGTTAGGTTCAGGAATCTATTCTCACCTGCCTTTAGGTTATAAAGTTATTCAAAAAGTAGAAGATATTATAAGAGAAGAGATGAATAAAGCAGGAGCTCAGGAAGTACTACTGCCTGCTTTACAGCCAGCTGAATTATGGAAAGAATCCAATCGGTGGGCTGACTACGGTCCGGAACTAATGCGTCTTGAGGACAGACATAAAAGAGACTTCTGTTTGGGACCCACTCACGAAGAAGTGATAACTGATTTAATTAAAGACGAAGTGCGCTCCTATAAAGATCTCCCTTTTAATCTTTATCAGATCCAGACTAAATTCAGAGATGAAATCAGGCCTCGATTTGGAGTCTTACGCAGTCGGGAATTCATTATGAAAGATGCTTACAGCTTCAATCCTGATAAAGAATCTTTAGACGAAAGTTATGAGAAAATGTATGATTCATATGTAGAGATCTTTGATAGATGCGGTCTGGACTTTAGAACCGTTGTAGCTGACAATGGACCAATTGGCGGTACAGATTCCCATGAATTTATGGTGCTGGCTGATTCCGGCGAAGACACAGTAGTCTTCTGTAGTGAATGTGATTATTCTGCTAATCTAGAACTGGCCGATTCAGATATTGAATTCACTACTACTGATGATAAACCACAAGAATTAGAAAAGGTAGAAACACCTGGTGCTGATACTATTGAAGACTTAGCCGAATTCTTTAACTGTTCGACTAAAAAGCTGCTTAAAAGCTTAATCTATCAGACTCAAGACGGCTATGTTTTAGCTTTAGTCAGAGGAGATTATCAGCTTAATGAAGTTAAGTTAAGAAACTTCTTAGGAACAGCCGCTTTAGAAATGGCTCCAGCAGAAGAACTTTTTAATGATACAGGAATTGTAACCGGATTTGCTGGTCCTGTTGATATTCCTGATGAAGTCAGAGTAATTGCTGACCCATCAGCTATGGCTGTAGTTAATGGAGTTACCGGAGCCAACGAAGCTGACTATCACTATACCAATGTCAATCCTGAACGCGATTTTACTGTAGATGCAATAGTTGATATAAGAGAAATCAAAGAAGGAGAACCCTGTATTGACTGTGGTGCTGAACTGACTATGACTAGAGGAATCGAAGTTGGACAAGTCTTTAAACTAGGCACTAAATACAGCGATTCTATGAAAGCAACCTATATTGATGATAATGGTAAAAGCCAGTCAATTTTTATGGGCTGTTATGGCATCGGCGTAACTCGAACAGTTGCTGCTGCTATTGAACAGAATCACGATGATTACGGCATTATCTGGCCTAAATCCATTGCTCCATACTCAGTCCATATAATGCAATTAGGAAATGATGAAGAAATAAAAAGAGTCAGTGAAGACCTCTATACAGCACTAAACCAAACAGGACTGGAAGCTTTATATGATGACCGCAGTGAACGAGCCGGCGTTAAATTCAATGATGCTGACTTAATCGGCTGTCCAATCCAGGTTATTATCGGAAAGAATTCACTTGAAGACAATAAGCTCGAAATTAAATTACGCCAAACAGATGAAAAACTAAAGATTAATGCCGATAATCCAGTTCCTAAAATAAAAGAACTACTTGCAAAACAGAATTAAAACTCACTAATTAGCCCTGTAATTCTTCATTACAGGGCTTTAATTATCCGTTAATAAGCTACCGGTCCCCTTAAAACTTTCCAGCCATATTTATCTTTAATTAAATCAACTGCAAATGATACTAACTGATTCTGCTGTGTAAATTCATTTCTATAAAATGAAATAGCCACTCTTGCTGTTCCCTCTACTTGGTTTCTCAATTCCAATGTATATTTGAAATTATATTTCTCCTTCAAGTTAGCAATCTCTTTTCTCACTTTCTCTATCTGTTCTTCATCTTTAAATTGCTCTCTCGTTAAATTAGCATGTATTCTTTCAGCATAAGCGGAATATACCTGGTTAAGATTATCCCTAAACAGCCCTGCTGTTAATTCTCTGGATGTAGAAACTGGCGAATGATATAATTTCTCTGCTTCTTTCTGCTTTTTGATTGCCTCAGCTACATAATCAATTCTAGTATCCAAATTAGGATGGCTTTTCATCAGCTCTAATAATTCTAAGTTAACACTATTGGACTTCCTTTTAAGCAGCCTCAGTAATCCAATTACTCCCCGGGAATCATAATCAGTTCTCTTTAGCAAAAGAGCAGAATAAATATCAGCCTCTTTTTCCTGACTCCTACTATACTTTTTCACTAACAGATTAACAGCTATCTCTGCTGCGGGACTTACTTCATCCTGGTCTAGCTTACCATCCTTAGCTAAGTCAAATATTACAGCTCCAAGCTGAATCTTTTGGTTAATCTCTATCTTTTCCTGAATATCATTATTAACTCCATGGCCCATTTCATGAGCAATTAAAGCAGCTAACTGTTCATCAGTTTCTAGCAAATCAAATAATCCTTTATAAATCAATATGTATCCATCACCAATATTAACCGCATTTATTGCAGAATTATCAATTATATGGTATTTAAACTCCAAATCTGGAGCATCCTTGTCAGCCTCTGCTGCTAGTTTATTAAAAATTTCATCCACTCTCTTTTTTTCTTCAGAGTTCAGGTCAGCTTTGCCATATTCATCTAAATAATGCTTTAAATACTTCTGTGATATTTTTTTCTCATAATCAGATACTGCCTGAACTGATATGCTGCCTAAAACCAAAAAACTAATCAATAGTAGAATGACTATTCTTTTTTTCCTTAAACCTATCATATTCCACCACCTTTAATTGTTCAGATTAACCTTAAGATATCTATCTTCTTGATTATTGATTCTAAGCTTCATTTCTTTCTTTTGGCCTGGACTAATTATTCTAATGTAATATACTCCGCTTTCTAAACCTGCAAACTCTACTTCTCCACGGCGGGTATAGGCAAACCGAAGCCGCTGGTTAAAATCAGATTTATATATTCCTACATAGACATCATTAACTGGATTCTGTTGTTGGTCATATACTACTACTTTCAAATTTCCTTTTCCATTACAACCGCTGATAATAATCAAAGTAATTAACAATAGCACTAATAAAGATAATCTCTTTTTCACACTCTCCCCCCTTTTTATCAGGCAAACAACCTATCCTATTGTATAATTAGCCAATTCTTTTAATTCTTCCTGCAAAATATATAAAATATAAAAAGCCATCGCAAGTGCAATTACACACTTACAATGGCTAAAATAGACTATCTTATTAGAATTTATCAAACATTACCTTTTCTTCCGGCATTCCATGATCAACTAAGATGCGTTCAGCTGCATCAAGCATAGGCGGTGGTCCACAGAGATAGGATTCTGCATTCTCCAGTGATCCTTCTCTCTCATCCAGTACATCAGTAACAAATCCAGTAGGACCATCCCAATTCTTTTTGTCTTCCGGAGTAGGGTCAGACAGTGCAGGTATATACTCAAAGTTATCATACTTCTCTTCAAGTTCTGCGAATCTGTCTCCATAGTAAAGCTCATCTGAGTTTCTGGCACCAAAGTAATATCTTGTCGGCCGGGGCATCCCCAATTCATCTAGCCGCTCAAGAATTCCTCTCATAGGTGCCATACCGGCTCCTCCACCGATCAGAATAATCTCTCTATCAGATTCTTCATCGAGATAGAAGTGACCGAAGGGGCCAGTGAACTTAACGATATCACCTTCTTCCATAGCAAAGTGAACCCAGCTAGTACAGAGACCGCCGGGTACCAATTTAATTGTAAACTGTAAAGCATTCTCTTCTCTGGCCATACTCGGCGGTGAAGCTATAGAGTAAGCCCGATATTCTTCAAAACCAGGTATCATAATCTGTGCATACTGCCCAGCTTCAAACTCAATATCTGTTGGTTCTATCATTTCTAATCTAACATGTTTAACTGTAGGAGTTACACTCCTCACCTCAGCTACTCGAGCAGTATATTCTTCTATATCCAGTAATGATTCATCAAGCTCAAGTTTCATATCTTCATTGACTTTTACCTGACAGGCAAGCCTGACTCCTTCTTCTCTTTCTTCTTCGTCGAGGAAAGGTTCTTCTGTAGGTAGTATATCACCGCCGCCTTCTTTTACTGTAACCTTACATTGACCGCAGCTTGCTTTTCCACCACAACCTGCAGGAATGAAGATGCCATTTTCACCTAAAACTTCCAACAATGTTCCATCTCCAGCCGGAATATACTCTTCATCATTAATGTTAATTACCTGCTGCTCATTACTGGTCAATAAGAAATCAGCAATCGCCAACACGAAAGCAACCCCAAAGAAAATTGAAGCTAATATATAGATTGGTTGAATATTCATTTAGACACTCACCATCCCTCCGAAGCCCATAAATGCAAGGGCTACTATGCCAAGTATTATCATAACGATACCTGGTCCTTGCAGACCTCTTGGTACATCTCCCGTCAATTTAAGCTTCTCTCTTATGGCAGCAACAATCGCAATTGCTATTAACCAACCGATTGCTGAACCAAGTGCAAAAACAAGTGTAGTTATAAAATCATAATTACGTAATGTCATAAAGAGTGAAATGGAAAGTACAACACAGTTTACCGTAATAAGCGGTAAAAAGATTCCAAATGCTCTATATAAAGCAGGAAGAAATTTCTCTAAAATCATCTCTAAAAGCTGTACACTTGCTCCTATAACCACAATAAAGACAACATAATTTAAAATCTCAGTTCCAGTTGGTACTAAAATTAAATTATATATACCCCAATTAACCATAGAAGTTACCACTACTACAAAAGCTACTGATATTCCCATACCAACAGCCGTATCAAGATTCTTTGACACCCCTAACATCGGACACATCCCTAAAATGTAAGTCAAAGCTAGATTATGGGATGTTATAGCTGCTATAAAAATACTTAGAGACTCAGGCATTTTACTTCTCCTCCATATATTTTATTAATTTGTTTAGCACAAACTATTCATTCTTAAACTGACAACACTTTCTCAGAAGCATCAAGCTCAGCTCGACTATTTGGAGATTCCTCTTCCTCTTCATAAATCTGAATCTCCCGGACAACCCAGGTCAATGCTGCTAAAACAAAGAAGCCTCCAGGAGCCATGGCCATTACTACCCAGTTAGTCCAGGCTTCTCCAACAACTGGTATCTGTAATATAGTTCCAAAGGCAAGAACTTCTCTTACTGCAGATACTATAATTAAGACAATAGTATAACCCATACCATGAGCAAAAGCATCTACAATGGAAGAATCAACTGGATTATTAGAAGCAAATGACTCAGCTCGACCCATAATTAAACAGTTAGTTATAATTAAACCTACATAGGCACCTAATGCTCGACTAATTGCTGGAAAGAATGCTTTAAGAAATTGGTCTACTATAACTACAAAAGTAGAAATAAAGATTACATAGGTAACTATTCTTACCCGTTTTGGAATATAATCTCTAATAGTTGCAGTTAATACTGAAGAAGCTAGTATAACGAAAGTAACTGCAAGCCCCATAGCAATTCCATTTGCTACTCGATTAGTTACAGCCAGGGCAGAACAGATGCCTAAAGAAGCTATCAAAAGATCATTCTCTTGCCAAATTCCCTTATACAACAGAGCAAATACTCTAGTATATTTTATCTTATAATATAACTTTTTGAGCAGATTCAAATTAGTTCACCTCCAGTTTCTGCAAAGCCACTTCAATATTCTTATTTAAAATCTTCTGTAAAGCCTTACCAGACAACGTTGCTCCAGCAATCCCATCTACTTCATTAGGATTATCAGCTGTTTTACTTGCTTTCAAAACTACAATTTTTGGATTGCGTTTTAAGCCTTTAAACTGATTAAGAAACCAATCTTCTGTAATTCGACCGCCAAGACCAGGAGTCTCTCCCTGGGACATTATTGAAATCCCTTCTAGGGTTTCCATATCAGAGTCAAGGGCTGCAAAACCAACAATTGGAGCCCAAATCCCTTCACCTTCAAATTTAAAAGCAACTTCGCCTTCTTTGGTCTTGTAAAATTTATATTCGCCTTCATTTACAACCTCGACCTTTTCTTTAAAGACCTTTGTTAAATTATCACTTGAATAATCCACATTAATAGATTCAAGAACTTTCTGCATTGTTCTTAATTCTTTATTCTTCTCCACAAGAGGTTTAGTATAAGAACCCAATCCTGCTAATAAAGCAGCTGCAACCAAACCCAAGATTAACATAAAGATTATCATCTTAGCCTTACCCAACAGAATATCCTTAGTTTGCACTTCCTGTTCTAAATTAGTATTAGTTTTCATTGTAAACGACCCCATCATCTTTTGGTTTGAATTTCGTCTTCAAAACCATACTATCGATCAAAGGTGTTACTGAATTTGCCAGTAAGATACTAAACATTACACCTTCAACATAGCCACTAAAGCTTCTAAAGATCAGTGTCAGAAATCCAGCAAAAATACCAAATATCCAGGTTCCGCCTTTTGTAAAAGGCGATGTTACAGGATCAGTTGCCATAAAGAAGGCACCAAATAAGAGACCTCCTGTCAGCAATTGATATAATGGTGGAGCAACTGTACCTGGTAAGAACTGATTTCCAATAGCCGATAAGATTACTACAGAGCCTAAATAGGCCGTTGGAATTCTCCAGTCTACTATTTTAGCAGCAATCAAGAATAGACCACCGATAATTATTCCAATCCGGAATGTTTCTCCCATAGAACCACCAGTTGTACCAAATAAAAGCTCAAAAGTGGAGAATGCTAATTCACCATTAGTCTTAAAGACTGCCAGCGGAGTTGCTGCCGACATTGCATCAACAGGAACTGAATACTTCAGAAAACCTCCTAAACCTCCAACTAAAGGTTTAGCCCACTTAGTAGTCATAGCTACTGGAAAGGCAATCGAAATAAAGACACGGCCTGCAATTGCTGGATTAAATACATTCCGTCCGGTACCGCCAAAAACTTCTTTTCCAAACAGAACTCCAAAAAATGACCCTACTGCTACCATCCATAAAGGAATCGTCGGCGGTAAAACTAAAGGAAAGATAAGCCCTGTTACTAGAAATCCTTCTTCGATTTCATGTCCTCTAATGATAGCAAAGAGTACTTCCGTTAAACCACCAACTATATAAGATACCAAAATAATTGATACAGCACGCCATCCGTAAAAGTAAATTGATGCAAAAGTACTAGGTAGCAAGGCTAAAATCACCATTGACATATACCTTTTTAGATCATTATTATCCATAATATGTGGTGCAGAAGCTGTAACCTCATCTGGCCCACAGAATATTGCAGCCATTGCATCAATAACGGGCTTTACAGGCTGTAGTGATTCATTTTCCTTTAAATTATCAAAAAAACTACGAAGTCCGTTCATTTTTTTATTCACCCTCCTAATCCTATCCAACTTTAAACCTGTAAATACTTTAAATTTACTTCACTACATATCCTTTATTGAGCAAGAACTGTTTTCCCTGCTTGATATGCTTACCTACAGGTCTTTTAGATGGACAAACAAATGTACACAAGTTACATTCTATACAGTCAAAAATACCATATCTAATAAGCTCTTCATCGACACTGCTCTGAGCTGTATACCGTTCAACAAGATGTGGAATTATATCAACTGGACAAGCATCTTCACAGTAACCACAGAAGATACAAGCCCTTTCTTCTCCATGAACATTAGTATCACATTTACTAGAGACCTCAGAAAGTAAGGCAGATAAGAATGAATTTGAATAAGAATATTTTTGAGCTCCTGGACGCGCAAAGGCAAACGGCTCGCCTACTTCCTGTTCCGGGATCGCATTTAAATTATCAAAAGTGCGGTCAACCGGTATCTCGTAATCTGCAATAGATTTATCTGTTAATAAATTACCAATAATAAGCCTCTGGTTATCACTACCAGAGTAATTTTTCATAATAGCTTCAATAGAAGTACCAATTCGAACTTTAAGGTGAATATTTTCCTGCCAGCCCTCTCCAGCCAGCGATACCATCCGCTCTATCAACGGTTTTCCTTCTACAACAGCATCATAAATATGCAGAATAGTCTGGACTTTTAAGACAATTACACCATAACTTGCTACAGAAGCTCTTACTTTATAATCGTCACCTAAAATTGTAGGAACTAATATTTCGTCCTTACCTTGAGGATACTTAGGAGCTGAACTATACAGCTGAATCCAATCATAATTTCCAGCAGAATCACTTAATTCTTTAATTAATTGCTGTCGATTTTCATTGATAGTTACATGTACTTTAGCCTGTGGAAAGACTTTGTGGAGTATCTGTAATCCATCAACAAACTGTGATAACTTATTTTCTTCTAAAAGAGCTGATAATGATAAGTTATAAGGATTAGACTCAGTACCTTCAATAATTATATGCTCTACTTCATCTTTAGAAATTGATGAACTCTTATATCTAGTCGGAATTCCCTGGTTATCCAAGGAAGTAACTCCGGAAGTATAAAGTAATTCTTCAATTTCTTCAGCTGATAGATTATTCCAATTAGATGAATGATCTTCTAATTGCTGCCAATCATCTGTCCCATCTGACTCAATGACAACTGCTCTCCTATTTGAAGGTAAATCCGTAATCTCTGTTACAGTTCCGCTAACCGTTGCCTGTATAGGAGTAGACAAAGATTCATCATCTCTACCAATAATCTGACCAGCTTTCACTTCTTCACCCGGCTCAACATTGGGTTCTACTTCTCTGCCAAACCCCTGCTTTAAAGGAACAACAACTTTCGAAGGAGTTTCTAATTCAACAACTCTATCCTGAGGCTTACCCTCAAGATTAAACGTATAACCTCCAGAAAATGACTTGTTTTTAACTTTCATAACTATTTCACCTTATCCTTTATAGTTATTTAATCTGTCTCTTTTATTTTATCCAAAACCAATAAACTTCTTCCTTATCAATCCATTTACTCCAATTTTCATATTGAACACTTCAAAAAATTACTACTTTTTTACTCCCCCTTTCCTCCTAATGTCTTTTTTGAAAAATAGTAATAATCTGTAATACTATCTTTAATCCTTATACTAATAATTAGATATTTAGAATTAAATTCCTCCTAATTTAGAAAATTATATTATTTTTCACAATTGGAAACCTAATCAATTTTTAAATCATATTCGGTAAATAAAAAATCTAGCCCTTATACTTAGGCTAGAAATTAATGGTGCCGGAGGTGGGATTTGAACCCACACGGACAAGACTGTCCATAGCGCCCTCAACGCTACGCGTCTGCCAGTTCCGCCACTCCGGCAACTATTTCATTTTCAGACGTTTAATATTATATCATATATTTAAAAAAAGTCAACCAAAGATACTACCAAACTAAAATTTCAATTTAGGGTATAATTATTGTTCAAATTATGGTAATATAAAAAGTAAGATCTTTCCATAAATTATAGTATAATTAAGTATCTACAAAAATCAAAGGAGGATATTAAATTGAATTTAAGAGAGCTTAAAATATTTGTTACAGTCTGCGAAACTAAAAATATGTCAGCTGCAGCTAAAAAATTATACATAAGTCAGCCTGCTATCAGTCAAACTATCTCTACCTTAGAAGATAAATTAAATTTGAAGTTATTTGACCGGCTAAACAGAAGATTAAAATTAACTCACCCTGGTGAAATACTTCTTAATTATAGCAAGCGGATTCTAAACCTTGTAAATGAAACCAAAAATGCAATGGAGGATATATCCAATCTAAACCAAGGACAGCTGCGAATTGGAAGCAGTATGACTATAGGCACTTATCTATTACCCCAGATAATAGAAGAATTCCAGCAGAAATATAAAGATATTAACCTACCCTTTATAATTGATAACACCAGTGTTATAGAACAGATGGTCTTAGATAACAAAATCGATTTAGGATTAGTAGAAGGACCTATCAGTTCTGATAATATTGTGGTTGAAAAGTTCTTTACAGACCAGCTTCAATTGGTATGTTCTACTAAACATGAATGGAGCCACTGGAAAAACCTCTCCCCGGAAAAAATCAATGAAGAAGACTTTATCATGCGGGAAGAGGGAAGCGGTACCAGAAAAGTTATTGAAAATATTTTGGCTAATTTTAATATATCTTGTCAAATCACTCATGTTTTTAATAATATTGAAGCAATTAAAAAAGCTGTAGCAGCCAACATTGGAGTCTCTATCTTACCTGAAATCTCAACCAAAGAAGAAAGAAAAAAAGGAAAAATAACTAAAGTAAATATCTCAGGAATTGAATTTAAAAGAAACTTCAGTATTATTTATCATAAAGATAAATACCGCTCAGAAATCTTCAACAAATTTATAGAACATCTATAAAACCCCAGCCGCCATCAAGCTTACTCCCAACTGTAACGGATCATGAATTAATCTATCTTCAATACTACTTATAGCAGTTTTGCAGACACCTAAGGGAACTCCAGGAGCAGAAATATATGTTTTTTGATCGATATAATCCTCTTGTATAGTATTATCAACAGGAGTTGCTTCTAGAATTAATTTATTATGTTTTAATTCTTGTTCCGGATTCTTTACAGCCTCTACAGATTCAACCTCCTCTGTTAATTTTATCATCTTCTGCTCATCAACATCATAGACCTTTATCCGGGCTTCCTTCTCTATTAAGGCTCTAACAGCCTCTCTCCCTATTGGGCCTAATCCCTGTACAACTACTGTTCTATCTTTCAATCCGCCTACCATTAATTCCAAAGCATTCACATAAGCCCTTGCTGTAGCCCAGTTATTATCAACATATTTATTCTCTTCCAGATTCAAAGCTATAAATTCATCATCATCGGCCATCAAAAGAATATCTGCTTTCTTTTGATATGCTTCTTTAATTCCTTTTACATCTGAACTATTGGTAACCAAAATCTCAAACCCCATATATTCTAAAATAGCTGCTACTGATTTACTGAATCCCTGAATAATCCCTTCACCTACGGTAACAGGGACAACAGCAGCTCTCTTTTGAGCCAAAAAAGCAGTTTCATACTCAGTTCCTAAAGCATGATTGGCCAAGCCTACTAGCCCACACCCGGTCTTATCCTTCAATTCCTGGTTATATTCGTCTATTGTCTCTGGAATATGGCTTATCTGATCAGTAAATAATCTAGTCATCTTATCACCTCTTTACTTTAGTTTTAGATAACGAATTTATTTCACTAATTTTATTTAAAGTTCGATCTCTCTGTTTAAATGCTTCTACCAAAGAATCGGCAGTAAAAATTAAAGTAGCTACCCATTCTTGCTTTCTAAAACCATAATTGGTTATCGCTTCAACAGCTCCAAAGAAGTCCCTCTCCAGCCTTAAATCTGTACTTCGAGAAATAATATGTTCTCCACAGACCTCTAAAACTTCATTCTGCATCTTAATATGTTCATAAATGACTGATTTATTCTCCGAGAATGAATCTTTGGATTCAGGCTCTATTCCTTCCTCTAAATAGAGCTTAACCAACAGTTCCACCATATTTAAACCAGTAGCCCAGAAGACTGTAATCGGAGTCTGGCTGGGAAAGCGGGCATCGATTTCTAATACCTTTATATCATTCTCGCCTCTGATCACTTCCAGATCCATAATCCCATTGAGCCCGATCTTTTTAGCAATCTTACTGCTTAATTCATTTAATCTCTCCCTTAGTTCTGTATCAATGAATTCTAAATTATCAGTGGAAATCACCTGTCTACAGTCATAATCAACATCAAAATCTAAATAAGTAGTTACCAAAGGCAATATCTGATCCTGATAGCCAATTACCTCGATAGAATAGGAAGGTCCTGGAAGATATTCTTCGATAATTAGATCACTTTCTGCTGCTTTCAGATTAGTTAATACTTCATCCAATTCCTGCTTATTTTCTGCCCTATGCACCTCTTGACTACCGCTAGCAGAGCTAGGTTTAATGATCAAAGGAAAGTCTGCTTTAGGCCATAAATCAGCCTGAGGAATATCATATTCACTGAATAATTTCTTTGATTTCTCTTTAGAATTAGTAATCTGATAGGCAGCCCAGTCAAATACAATAGGAATGTCTATCTTAGAATCCATACTCTTTAATGTCTGTAAAGCTGCATTATTCTCGGTAGTAGGCAGAATTAAATCTACACCATCTAAACTCTCCTTAAACTTCTCCTTTTCTTTCATTATATCACAGATTATAGTCTCATCTGCCAAATTAAAGGCCGGAACATCCCTTCTTTTATCGATTAACAGCACTTTATATCCGGCCTTCTGTGCCAGATAAGTAACTTCAATTCCCTGTAATCCCCCACCTATTATAGCAATTCTTCGCACTTAATTCGCCCCCTATATACTTTAGATCAATATTTAATCTAAAATGGTAATCCGGTAACAATAATCTTTACTCCAATACCTAATAACATTTTAGATCCTTGAGCACTAATATCTGCTTTTCTTCTTTCTACCTCTATTTCTACTTCAATACTTTTAGCTCCAGCAGTCTTAGCTTCTTTAACAGCTGCTTTCTTTCCTTTCTGTTTAGCCCACTCAACTGCTTCCTCTAAATCAATAAATTCTTTCTTTCTGCCTGGCGCATGAACAATATAATCATTTCCTCTCACCTTAATCTCCACTTCTTGTTTAATCAGGATTCTACCTACAGCAGTACCAACAGCATTGGCTACTTCATAATTTTCAGGCACTATAATATCTGTCTCCAAATAATCATCCAAATTAGACATATAAGCTTCGGCTGGAGCTCCCAAGGCTACAATTGGTAACTGGGACTTAAAATCCAATAAAAAATTCTTGGTTTCTTCAGTTAAACAGGACTCTATTAATCTTTCACATAATCCACATCTGTTCTGATTATAATCTTCATAATCCTGGCTGATCAAATAAGCAATAATCTCTTTAGCTTCTTTATTGATTACTCTTTCTTTTAACTTCTCTGCTAAAGTCAACTTATCACTTTTCATTCTCTTCATCAGTAATTCAAGTCCTAATTCTGCTGCTTCCTCCTCCCAGATAGTATACTCCCCTAACACATGTAAGACATCCGTTGGAGTCAGACCAATTCTTTTAATCACTCCAAGTCTTTCTAGCCGCTCTAAATCTAAAATTCTATGGCTAACCAGACCAATGCTTTCTACTATCTGAGCTATTGATTTAGGACCAGTTTCTAATACATTTATTATCTGCTCTTCCTGCTTATTGAATTCGATATCTACCCCAGCTCTATTTAAAGTCAAAAATTCTCTTCTTGCTCCGCTTACTTTTTCTTCGCTCATTCTATGTAAATCAGTTAAAACTTCCCTATGCTCTACAGCAGCTGCCGAATAAGGAATTACCCTTTTAGGACCAATCTTTAATTCTCCATCCTGATTAAAATAGATTCTGCTGTCTCCACCTAAGCCGATAGTTTTAAATTTAATTGCTTCTATACTACTTAACCAGCCGCCTACTACTGCTCCATCGGAATTTAAATCAGGATAACCATCCTTAATTACAGAAATATCAGTAGTAGTACCACCAATATCTACAATTACTCCTTCATTTACCTCCCCCAGATGCTTAGCACCAATTGTACTGGCTGCTGGTCCCGATAATACAGTCTCTATAGGCTTATCTATAACTGCCTGGCTGCTTACTAATGAACCGTCTCCTTTCACCATCATCACTGGTGCTTCAATTCCATTAACCTGCAGAACCTCTTTTACTTTTTGATTCAATTCTTTGATCATAGGAATCAAGCTGGCATTTAAGGCTACTGTAGTTGCCCGTTGAATAGAATTTAATTTATTAGTTAATTCATGGCCGCAGACTACTGGCAGGTCTGTCATTTCAGCCAGTATCCCTTTAGCCTTTAATTCATGGGCTGGATTGCGGGGACTCATATATCCAGAAATGGCCACTGCATCTATACTTCCCTGCCACTTTTTGATTATCTTTTCTATTTCCTCTTCATCTAAACTTTCAATTTTTTCTCCTCTAGTGTTAAATCTGCCCTTAATAATCTCTCTTTTTTTACCAGGAATCTCTTCATCCAATGTAAACTGCTCCATAAGCTGCTGGTCATATCCCAACAGAAGTAGTCCTACTCTTCCACCCCTCCCCTCTACAATAGCATTAGTAGCCAGAGTTGTAGATAAAGTTACTAACTCTACTGTATCAAACCATTCTTCTTTTAATCCAGTAATAGTATTATTAATTCCTTCAGTTAAATTATAATAAGTAGTAAGTGCCTTATTCTTATCAATTAATTCTTGATTTCCTCTATCATAGAGAACAGAATCCGTATAAGTACCTCCAGCATCTATGCCCAAAATAATATTCATTCCTATCTCCTCCATACTATCCTCTGCAGACAATCACATCTCTGTCTAAATGATTCAAATTCATCTTTTTAGTCTCAACCCATTCTTTATACAACTCTGGAGCAGCAATTTTCAAATCTAACTCTTCAATCACCTTCTGTACTCCATTTACGGTTCGATGGCCTTCATCAATATCCAGCGTTGAATTAGAAACACCGGCTAAACCAGAACTAGGAGGAATTAAAGATGTTACAACATTGGCTCCAGCATTCAATCTATCCTCTAAACCCTCAATTCCATCTACATCTAAAGAAGCAGGAATTAATCTATCCTGTAAAACTAACCTTAAAGCAGCAATTACCAACAGTTCTTCTCTTCGAGGTGGAGTATTAGAATCAGCCATAGGAGTACCTTCCTGAGCTACAAAACTCATTACTCTGCCCTGATGTACCCCTAACTCCTTCATCGTCAAAATTGAATTAACACGGTCTTCGATCTCCTCTCCTACTCCTAGCAGAATTCCATCTTCAATTAATAATCCATTATTCTTCGCCAACATCTTTGTTTCCATTCTCCGATCATAACTTTGGTTTACTCTTAATTCAGTAAACAGATCTCTATTATGAGTTTCCTGATAACAGGCATACCAGTCAGCTCCACAATCTTCCAACTCTAATACCTCATCTTCCGGTAAAACTCCTGGAGATACCATCACTGGCAGATTGGTTTGATCTTTAATTTGGCTGGCTATTTCTTTTAAACTTCCAAAATTATTTTCAGTATATATAGCTGGATCTTCTCCCATAGTTAAATCAATTAAATGAACTCCGGAATTCATCAAAGATTCTGCAATCTGAAGAATTTCATCCGGAGTTTTTCTATAGCGAGGGCTCTTATTATTTGACTTTCGATAATAACAGAAGGTACACTCATTTCTACAATAAGTAGAAAAGTAGACAAACCCATATAAAAATATTTTATTTCCAAAATAATTTCTTCGAATCTCTCTAGCTGCTTTAAATACCTGCTCTAGGGACTCTTTATCTTTTAAAGTTAGAATTTTATATATTTCTTCAAATTTAAGTTCCCTACCGCTTTTAGCTTTATCCAGTATCACCTGTAAATCTAAATTATTTTCTTTCATTATTCCCACCCTTATTTTTAAATATTCAACCTTACTCCATCCTGATAGATAAGACTCCGGCCAACCCGTTTGATGCTTTCAAATTCTTCTTTACAGATTATCAATCTCTCTAAACCGAAACCAACTCCTACCCAGGAATCACTGATATTCCAGGCTTCATCCAACAAATGGGGACCTACAGCCCCAGAACCAACTTCTATACCGTTTACTACTACATCGATAGTTTTACCATAAACCACCGATTCCTCTTCCTCTAACTCATATTCAAGTTCTAGATAATCCATTAATTCTGCAATTAATGATTTCAATCTCTCAGTGGGATCTCCCTTAGGTCCTAATTCTACTAGATTCATCATTGTAAACTCGGAAAGATGTTTACTTCCTCGGGATTCTCTGCGAAAACAGGGACCTACTTCAAATATTTTAATAGGCTTAGATAATGAATTTTCAAAATAACCCAGCAAATAATATAAATTAGGAGCCAACATCGGACGCAGACAGTAGTTATCTTCCTCAAGCCAGTATACCTGTTTCCAGAGGGAATGTTCTTCATCAATTCCCATCTTCTCTAAATGGCCTTTGGCTAACTTTATAGGAGTAACTACTTCCATAAATCCAGACTCTTTGAGTAATTCAACTAACCGAAACTCCATTCTCCTTAATACCGGCTGCTGATGACGGCCTTGTAACTCTTCTAGTCTTTTTTTATTCTTATTAACTAAATCATCCTCTATTTTCTGAAAGTCATCCTCTCGTTCTTTAGAAGAATCAAATTCCTTATCCTTAATATATCCTTTATATTTACCTTCAGCATCCAGTTCAATTATCCTCTGCTGTTGAGCTTGAGTAAATTTCATTATCCAGGCCTCCATCCCTCTTGAATTTATTTAAAAGTAGTATTAGAATATTTCTCTATCTTCCAATCAGGCACTTCACATTCTGTACAGGGTTCAATCATCATTGTATTACGCAGCCAGCGAGCTGCCCGACTGTTTTTAGAATTCTTTACTGTAATCTCTTGACCACAATATAAAGTAAGGCGTGCATAATTGCCTAAAGTATCTATCGATTTAATCCCATGTAAAAGTCCCGAACGAGAAGGCCACAGTTTCATCTCTTTTAATAAAGAAAATAAATCCTGCTTTTTTCTAAAAGTATACTGAGCCATCTTCTCCGCCCCCTCATTAGCCTTAATTAAATATAGAGGAGGAAATTTCCTCCTCTATATCTATTAATCAATAATTTCTTTAGCCAAATCAGAAGCAGTACTTCCATCAGGAGCATATGCGTCTGCTCCTATTTCATCAGCAAACTCCTGACTTACTGGAGCGCCTCCTACCATTATTTTAACTTCATCTCTGATTCCGGCTTCCTCTAATGCTTCAATTGTACTCTCCATATTAGGCATTGTAGTAGTTAATAAAGAAGACATTCCTACAATATCAGGTTCATGCTCTTTTACTCCTTCTACAAATTCTTCTGGCGGAATATCGGTTCCTAAATCTATTACATTAAACCCAGAACCTTCCAGTAACATAGAAGCTAAGTTCTTACCTATATCATGTAAGTCATCCTCTACTGTAGCCATTAGTACAAGCCCTTCAGAACTAGTATCATCATCAGCTAAAAGAGGCTTTACTATATCCATTCCTTTCGCCATAGCTTCTGCCGCAATCAATACCTGCGGAACAAACATCTCTTCTGCTTTAAATCTATCCCCCACTACATCCATACCGGCAACTAATCCTTCCTTAATAATCTCACTAGGCTCTTCACCTTCATCAACCAGATTCTGTGTTAATTCTTCTACTCTTTCCTCATCTCCATCAATTACAGCTTCTGCAATATCGTCAAATTGACTCATCTTTATAAACCTCCTTAATATAATTGGTAACCAATCAAACTTTCTTTCCGGATAGAATAACTTACTTAAATTTTAAATATAGGGATGTTAATCAAGGGAAATGACTCTGCATCTCCCTCAATTAACATGTATATAAGTTTATCTATCTGCTAACGCGGTCTTACTTAACACTTTCTACGATTTCACTTAATTTATCTTGAACCTCTTGATCTAACGGCTCAGGAGTATGGTCATTAAGAATTGTTTTTGCTCTTTCAGTAGCTTTTTCAGCAGCACCTTGAGAACCGTCATTCTCCCAACCTTCTCTCATCTTTCTATCGAAGAGATCAGATCTAGACTGTTCCTGGTCCATAAGGTCTAATGTATGCTGCTGAGTAAGGAAGTTTCCTCCACAGCCAACCTCCTTCATTATATCAGTAGCAAGAGTTTCATCGTTAACTTCTACACCATTGATTACTCTTCTTACCATTCTAGCTATCTCATTATCGATCATAAGCTGAGTATAGCTGAAGGTTACTCCTAACTCTATCATTCCTGAGCCGTAAAGCACGTTAGCACCTGCCATAGCTGGCAGCATATAAGTCATAGTCTTTTCATATCCGGATTGTACGTCACATAACTTGCTGTCCGCCTAGCCACCTGCAGTATAACTAGGTAAGTTGTAATAACGAGCCAACTTAGCTACTCCTGCATTACACATCCCTAGTTCTGGAGCACCTACAGGCGCAGTAGAATGCTGTAAATCAAAAGTCGTGGTAGAACTACCGTAAATTACTGGTGCTCCTTTATTGACTAGCTGAGTTAGGATAACTCCTGTTAGCACCTCGGCATTATGGTCTACCAAAGTCCCTGCTACAGATACTGGACAAGTAGCTCCCGACATAGCCATGGATAATACATTAACCGGAATACCAGCCCGTGCATGTTCAATAATAATCTGAGCAGCATCTCCATGCAATTCAAGAGGACTCTGTGGACAGACCAAACCAGAAATAATAGGTCTCTCTCTTAATTCATCCATACCGCCCATAATAGCGGCACCCATTTCAAAATACTTTTTCGCATTTTCACCACAAGTTAAATCAATATGATGACAATGCTTAGTAGTATTATTCAAGAAGGCCTCAGCATCATGCAGATCAATATTTGCATCAGGAGAGTCCCCCCCTGTTACTGCATGAGAATAAATATCAATCTGATCAAGATAATCTGCTACTAAAGCAGTGTCTGCTACATCCTGTTTAAGAGTATCTCTTAATCCTCCTGTTTCTAAGTCTTCTATCTTAACTCCAGCTCCAAAGGTCGTAAAGTTGACTCGACTACCTCCAATTACCACATCATTTTCTGGGTCACGTCCAGCCATTAAAATTTGAGGTGGAGCGGACTTAATAGCATCCTCTACCATATAAGGAGGAATTCTAACTTTCCCTTCGCTACGATTAACCTTAGCTCCAGCATCAGCAAAGATATCCAGTGCTTCTTCATTTGTAACATGCATTCCATTATCCCATAACATTTCTAGTGTAGCTAAATGAATCTCTTCTAACTCTTCATCAGTAAACATATCAACACTAAAACCAGTTTTGTTGGGATAATAAGATCGTGAATTTCTGATGGTCATATATCTCACCCTTTCTGTTAAAAATTTTAGTTCATTACGCTTTAAACTCTTTCTGTTAATCCCATTTAAAAGCTATCTTATTTTATTATCCCTCCTCTATAGTTTTTATTTTATAGTCTTTTCCAGCAAAAATATAATTAAAACTTTTAAATTCATAATATTATGAATTTAATCATATTATTATTAGTGGCGGAGGATCCGGGAGTTACACCCGGCTGCATAGGGTTAGAGCCTATGTGATCTTTCCGATCAATCCTCCATATTTAATATTTAAATTTATTTTTTATAGTATTTTTTTATAGCTTGTATTATAATATTTCCACAGTAGAACCTTAATCCCTTCTTTTCCTTATATTGTAATTAATTATAGCATGTATAAGTAATTAATTATTTAAACAATGTAAAAGCTTATCCAGTCTGTAATTTGTTTTTTATATAAGTAAATACTTATATAAAACGATAATATATTAGTAATTTTTATTAGGCAAAGAATAGTATCAACATATATTTCGCTTGTCATTCGCTTGTGAACTACTCGGCATTGAAATACCGAGCTTCATGGTCGCCTGCTTTTATGGGAGTTACCCGTAATATCAAGCAAGTTACCCAATCGGCGTGTCCAACGCCAATACTCCTATCCAGTTAATATTGGACTTAGAGGTACTTTTAAGCTGCAAATTGATGATTATTCCAGTTAAATATAACTGGATTTGATAAGCCTTTAACCTGCAGAGTAATATCTTTACCTTTACGTCGCTGCTGTAAATATTTGCGTAAGATATTAAATGCACCCACACTATCGGCATTAAAAGCTTGATTGTTATCTTCATCTACATATAAACCTCGCTTAATACGATTAGATTTATTACCATATTTCTTAGTTACTTTTTTACTGTAAGGGCTGCATTGGCTGGTATATTTCTCACTCTTCTTAATTAAGGTAATCCCTTGTAAATGAAGTTTATACTCTAGTTGGTGATAGATAATATCAAAAGGTAGTTTATGTAGTTTTTGATTAGTCTGTTTACCTAGATCAGCATCATCACGAATATTTTTTATATTACCAACGATTACTCTAGATATATTATTTTCAATACAGTAATTAACTACTTTTTTAGTAGCACTATGGATTAAATGAAACAGCTGCTTGCGTCGTTTCTTATATAATTGTTGGATACGTTTAGAAGTCTTTTTACCTTGACCATTCAAAATAGATTGATAATGTTTAATCTGTTTGTCGAAGTAACGATTAATAGCTAAATACTGTCCGCCATCAATAATAAAGCTCTCCTGATTTTGATTGCTGTAACAGGTCATTAAATTATTAATGCCTAGATCAATACTTAAATAATTACCGTTATCTTCTTTAATAGTTGGTGTATCTACTTTATAAGTTAAGATTACCTTATAAGTATCATCACTTAAAGGTTTAAACTCAATTCTAGTAGTTGAGTTAAGGATATCTCTATTACTGGATAACAGCTCATTAGGCACTCTTATCCATAAGAATTTGTTAGTAATAGAGTATTCCTCTTTTAAATACTTTTTTAATTGTTTAGGGATAGATAATCTTAACTTACCATCAATAATTTTAAAACCATTATTAAGATAACGGAAGTTAAATTTACTATCTTTAGATTTATAGTTAGGTGGATTAGGGTTGCCGTTATATTTATCAGGATTATCTTGATAATCCTCCATACTTTGATAAAAACTATCCCAGTTATCAGATAAAATTTTAAGTGTTTCCTGTGCTGTCTGGGAGGGTAAGTTTTTATACCAAAAGTTATCTTTTAATTGCTTTTTTTGTTTATACCAATCAGGATAATCTTCATCACTATCTTTAGACCAGTTTTTACGTTGATAATTGCCGATATTATATAATCTGGCACTAGCATAGGCTAAACAACCTAATACAACTTGTTGGATTTGATTAGGTTTATGAATAAAATATTTAGCTAACTTCAATTAGCTCACCTCCTTATGATAGCCAACATTATAAACACATGTTCTAGCATGAATTAGATTATTTTGGTTACTCAATTGTTATCACCTTTTATATATAGTATATCATATAATGCCTTGGATAACAATAATATCAAGGCTTAATACAATTACATATAGTTAATATTTAAACAAAAAATAACCTATTCTTTGATATTGAATCAAAGAATAGGTAGTAAATTCATCACCCATATAAATAAGGGTGGGTTCTTTACTATTTATCCTAAAATACAAAAAAGCAGCACAGACATTTAATTAAACGTCTGCACTGCTTTACTTTCGTTCATTAAATAATAGATTTTCCAGATTAAATAACAAATTCCCCTGGAACCACTAATTCAACCTCATTAGCATCAAAAAAGCAGTTTTCAATAGCAACCGACATCTTACCGATTAAAATCAAGCGCTGACTCTTAATAATTGGAGCATCTCTATCAATATCCAATAACTTCGCTAAAAACTGATTAGCCGTTTCCACCTGCATAACATTATTCTTAAACTTTAATTTGCTGAGTGAATCTTCTCCAAATAACTCATATAATGAATTTAAATCCTGGTTCTTCTCTTCTATCACTTCTGAGTCTAAATATGTAATTACTTCCTGAAGGCCAAAGGGCTCTCCATTTACCAATTGTCTCTGTGATACTTTATATAATTCTTGTTCAGAATCAATCTTCTGCAGTTCATCAAATTCCTGTTCAGTAATCTGATTAAATCTAATATTTCCCGTCTCCATATCACCCTGTTGATTAGTCAATCTAATCTCTGCCTTCTGGGAATTACCATCCTTTACCTGTAATCGCTCTTCCATATTCCGGGCATACTTTTCTCTTAACTTCATTAGTGAAATATCAGCCTCGGAAAGAATAGTTCTGACATAACGAGGAGTTGTCTGAACATGTTCAGCAATATCACTGATCTTCAAGAAAGGATCATTCCTAGCAAAATTAATTATCTGTTCTTTCTTTGTCATTTCTTCTAAACTCATACTTCCACCTCCAACTTGGATTTCCAGTAAATCATTTCTTCAGCCTTATAAATATTATCTCTTAATGAAGTTAGTTTTATACGTCAAAAAATAATATTTCTTTCAACTCTTTACCGACCTTAATAGCTTAAGTAAGCAAGTTGGAGTAGAAATTATAAAATGTTGCAGTGTAGAGTTGATATCTTGCAAAAGCTCCAAAAAAACAAACAACAACTACCAAAGATTGATAGTTGCTGTTTAACAGATATTAATTTCGATCTACCGTTGCAATTCTTCTGGTTTAAAATGACAGCGCGTATGAATCCTGCTGTTGATTATCTTTTATTCTTTCACCTTAATTGCAGCTTCTCCAGACTCAATCCGCCCAATAATAGCAGAAGTTACTCCTTTCTTCTGTAAAGCAATTTCTAATTTATCAGCCTTGTCAGCAGTAACCGAAATTAAAAGCCCGCCGGAAGTCTGAGGATCAAATAATACATTCTGCTTCGCTTCTTCAAATCCAGCTGTAAAGTCTATATGTTCATTAATATACTCCTGATTACTATAAGCACCGCCAGGTACTAAGCCCATCTCAGCCCATTCTATTACTTCAGACAGTAATGGAATGGTTGAAAAGTTAACTACAGCCTGTACTCCACTGGCCGATACTAACTCCCAAAGATGGCCTAATAAACCAAAACCTGTTACATCAGTAGCAGCATTAACTCCTATTTTCTGCATAACTTCGGCTGCATCTTTATTCAGAGTTAACATTTCCTGAATAGCCGGACTATTTTCACCTCCAGGACTTAAACCTCCGTTAATAGCAGTCACAGCAATTCCGATTCCAAGCGGTTTAGTTAGTACCAGCTTATCTCCCGGCTCAGCTCCCGCATTTGATACCATATCTGCTGGAGCCACTAAGCCACTGGCAGAAAGACCATATTTAGTCTCTTCATCCTCAATAGTATGGCCGCCAGCTAAAATTGCCCCTGCTTCTTTTACTTTATCTGCTCCTCCCTGGAGAATCTTTTCTAAAATCTCAGTATCGAGTTCAGGAGGAAAACCAACAATATTCATGGCACTCAACGGCTCACCGCCCATAGCATAGATATCACTTAAAGCATTGGCAGCCGCTATCTGACCAAATAAATAGGGATCCTCGACTACTGGAGTAAAAAAATCCAGTGATTGGATCAAAGCTTGCTTTTCATTTAACTTAATTACCGAAGCATCATCAGAAGTACTTAATCCAACTAATTCCCGTTCATTAGTAACAGTAGGAACTGATCGCAAAACTTGCGATAAGGTCTCAGGACCTATTTTAGCTGCTCAACCGCCTCCAGCTGTTAGCTGACATGTATTTTTATCATTCATTGCTTTATTCACCCCTTCTATTATTAATTGATGGGCCACAAATTGCAACTTTATTGATATATTGTGTCACTTTCCATTTACAACTAATATAATTTCTTTCATGATATTGCAGATTATAGTCAACAAATCTCTTACGCTTGCCATTCGTTCGACGTCCTGTCTCACTCATTATCCAAAACTGACTCTCCACCATCCCTGGTTCCGAGTCAGTTTTAAGAGTCGCTCCAGAGAAATGTTGACTATTTATAGCATAGAATTTTCATTAATCTGATTTTAAACGCTTCCTTAGATAATTTTGCATAATTTAGTTGATATCTTGCAAAAAGCGACTTTAAAGCAGTCCCACAAGAGAGAATAGTTAACATATAAAACGGAATCTTTAAATCATAACACTAAGATTTATTTACTGCTGAGTGACTAGGACTGATTTCTGGAGCGTTTGCAAGATATCAACTCTAAACTGCAACAATATATCAATAATATTTTAGACTGTTACTACTGGATTATTATTTAACGTTTCAACAATAGTATACATATTTGAAACTTCTCCTACAGCTAATTCATCCTTTAAACCATAATAATCCAGACAGGTTCCACAGGATATAATCTCTATCCCTGCTTCCTCTAATATTTTCAGATTATCTATTACTTCATCATTCAATGTAGGTAACTTAACTCCATCATTCATAAAGACTATTGCTTTAGGTTTAGGAGCTATTTCAGTTAACGTATAAGTAAAGCCTTTAATTAAGATTTCACCTAATTCTTGGTCTCCTTCTCCTACTACATCAGAGCTGATAAAGTAAACCTTCCCTCCACTATCACCGGTATCATCTAATTCTTCGGAAGTAGTCGAGGAGGTAACAAGTTCTTCTTCCGGTATAAAGGTTAATTGAAAATCATCATCCACTTCCATCACTTCAACATTACAATTCATCTTATCGCCTAACTTCTGTAAATTTTTACAGGCTGTTTTATTATCGACCAATGTTTCAACCTTTTCTCCTTTGTTTATAGCATCTTTTGTCTTAATTACTGGCTGAGGACAGTCTAAACCTCGAGCATCAACTTTGATCATCTATATCCCTCCGATTAAATAAATTATTTGATCATATGATAATTATTTTTATTCAAATTATATATGACCTTATTTTATCAGTCAATTAACTTACAACAGCTTTATTTTAATTATATATAAAATATTTTTATGAGTCAAATAAGTTATTCTGACTATAATCGCTTTAAAAAAGATCTACCGAGTCTCTGGCCGGTAGATCTTATGATACCATTGATAGGTATTAAGAACTTTTTCAACATAATCTCTAGTTTCAGGAAAAGGTATCTGCTTAGAATCCTTCTCCTTACCTGTCCACTCTTTTAGTTCTAACCATTTATTGACATTACCCTGTCCCCCATTGTAGGCAGCAATTACTACTGTAAGATTACCATCAAAGAATCTCTTCAAATGGGCCAAGTACCAGCTTCCAAAAGAGATATTAACCTCAGGATCATAGAGATCATCAGTATCAAAATCATCAATTTTTAGCTGATCAGCTATCCATTCACCAGTCTCAGGCATAATCTGCATTAAACCTCTTGCTCCCTGCCGAGAAGTAGCCTCTGAATTAAATTTACTCTCTACCCTAATTACTGCTGCTACTAAATAAGGATCAAGATTATTCTTCTCTGCATACTTAAAGATTAAATCTTCATAATAAAGAGGATAAAAGATTTTTAATATATTTTTAAAATTGATAATCACTACTGCACTGATAATTAAACAGAGAAGAATTATTAATATAATCTTTAACTCTTTAGGACCAATAACCAAACCTTCAACACTCCTTAATCAAAGTCAGCTTCTAAATAAGTTACAACCATAATAGCAGTTGCTAAATTAGTAGATATGGGAATATCATGCACATCACAGACTCTAAGCAGCGCACTAACATCAGGTTCATGAGGCTGGGCTGTCAGCGGATCACGCAGAAAAATAATACCATCCAAGCGGTCATGGGCTACCTCAGCACCGATCTGTTGGTCACCGCCTAACGGTCCAGACTGCATTCTAGTTACTTCAAGTTCAGTCCTTTCATTAATTAATTTACCAGTAGTACCGGTAGCAATTAAATCAAATCGGCTCAATGTTGATTGATAATCCCTGGCAAATTGAATTAAATCATCCTTCTTCTCATCATGGGCAATTAGTGCAATTCTTTTCGGCATTGATTTCCCTCCAGATAGATATTATTGTATCCTCTAAATCCCCTTTATCTCCTTCATTAACTATTAAACGGTCAGCATACTCTTTCTTCTCTTCCAACGGCATCTGGGCTTCTATCTTATTAACTGCTGTCTGGTAATCAATCTCATCTCTATTTATTAATCTTTTTAACTGAGTTTGGCGGCTAACATATACTACCCAAATTTCATCAAAGAACTCAACCATCCCTGTTTCAATCAATAAAGGAATATCAGCAACAATCACCTCTTCTCCCTGGGTCTGCAGACTATCAATCCGCTTTTTAATTTCTCTGATTATCTCCGGATGAGTAATCTGATCTAGTTTCTCTTTAGCTTTAGAATTCTCAAATATAATCTGGCTTAATTTTTCTCTATCAAGCTGTTGATTAGGTAATAATACTTCATTACCAAATGTATTAACTATTTTCTGCCAGGCCGGCTTGCCCGGCTTAACCACTTCCCTAGCAATCAGATCAGCATCAATAACTGGAATACCTATATCTTTAAGTATATTACTGACAGTACTTTTACCGCTGGCAATTCCTCCAGTTAATCCTATCAACATCTTTATAAGCCCCTTTTATGTAATATTATTCAGTCTTAACTACATTTAATAGAAAATTATTTTATTTAAATAATTTGACTGCTCCTAATATAATTAATAATAGTCCCGGCAGCAGAGTAATTCTAGAATCGGCCTCTTTTAAATTATATTTATCTCCCAAATAAAGCCCCAAAAAAAGACAGCCAAAGATTACAACTCCAGCTATAGAAGCTGTAAGCAACGGAGCAAACCCGGTCATAGCAGCCCCTATTCCGGCTCCAAAGCCGTCTAAAGCTAACGCAAAACCTAAAAAGACCGCTTCCTGTTTACTAATGGTTCCTGAATAATCAAAATCGGCTCTTGTAGGTTCCTTTAATATCTTAATTACTATTCCCAAAGATTTGATTTTAAAATCAAATAAAGGCTGGTCAGAAATCGAATTATTATTAACCGAAATATCTGCATTCATTGTCTGTTCAATTAATAACTGTCTTACTGCTTGATATAGAATCCATAACCCAATTAAGATTAAGATACTTCCACCTAAAACTTCAGTTACTTTAACCGATAAAAAGTTAGTTATTAAATGGCCAAATAACATCGAAATCAAAACTGAAATAGCTGAAGTTAAGCTAATAATAATCAACGATAGAAGAGGTAATTTAATTTTGCGCATACCATAAGTAATTCCTACTGCCAGACCATCTAAACTAATAGCTAAAGCCAGTAGTAAAATTGGAATTATCTGCACAATCTTATTCTCCTCCCTCCATAATATATTACACTAATTAATATATGGAAGGGAGAATAACTCTGTGTCTGTCCACATTATAACATACTTTCTCTACCCTGTCATAAAAATTCACTTCTATTGAGTATATTCTTCTTTAGCTCCTTCCGGATCAATATGAACCAGAACCTCTTGAATATTATCATTCCACTGCTGAATCTCATCCCTTACCTGAACAGCTATCTCATGGCCTTCGATTACTGATAATTGATTATCAACAATTACTTTCACATCTATAAAATAATCCGGCCCGTGGCTTCTGATCTTTAGATTCTTAACCTCGATTACATTATCAATTGAATTAATAATCTCCAGAATTTTATCAAACACTTCCTGCTCAGGAGCCGCATCCATTAATTCATTAGCTGCCTCCTGAAAGATATCTATTCCTGTTTTTAAGATGCATAAAGCTACTACTAAACCAGCAATCGGATCCAGAATGGGATAGCCAAGTTTTGCTCCCCCGGCCCCGACTAAAGCTGCAACAGAAGAGAAGGCATCGGTGCGGTGATGAATAGCATCAGCAACCAAAGCCTGGTTATTAACTTTCTGACCGATGCGGTATGTATATTGATACATTACCTCCTTCATTATTATGGAGCCCAGTGCTGCCCATAGAACTAAATTACCTGGAACCTTAATTCGATCGTTAATAATTAACGTAACAGTTTCCTTTAAAATCCCAAGACCACCTATAATTAAAAAGATCCCCAGCAGCTTAGTTGCAATCGATTCTGCCTTTCCGTGACCGTAAGGATGCTCTTCATCAGGCGGCTCTTTGGAAATTGTATTTCCCACCATTACTATCACTGTCGAAATTACATCGGACGCGGAATGTAAACCATCGGCAAATAGACCCTGACTATGAAAACAGAGTCCAATCAATATTTTTCCACCGGCCAGAACCAGATTACTTATTAAAGTAATAATACTTATCTTCTGACTGACTTCATATCTTGAATTTACTGCCACATTACCACTCCTCATATAAGCCAAAATAATACAGCCTGTAGAATCGAAGATTATGATTCTACAGGCTACTGCTCTTAACATATTTTCATAATACTATTATATTACATAAAGAGAAAATTGTTAAAAATAAATTAAGAACCACTAATCGCTAAATTTTTAACTCTAAAAGTAGGAGTGGCATAGGAGCCGATCAATGGATTGAACTTTAGATTATCACCGATCATATCTATATCCTGTAGGAAATCAATTAAGTTACCGGCAATGGTAATCTCACGTACCGGTTTTGTCAATTCACCATCTTCAATCCACCTGCCAGTAGCACCGACAGAGAAGTCACCGGAGATCGGATTGGCACCACCAGTAACCAATCCCGATACCTTCATAACATAAAATCCGTTATCTACTGATGATAATACTCCTTCAGCTGAGCTATCTCCATTGGCTAAATAGAAGTTACTGGGCGAAACTCCCGGAATACCCCGGTAAGAACCGCGGCTGGCATTGCCCGTAGATTCCCCATTACCTTTATTTGCTGTATAGGTATCATATAAGAAAGTCTTCAGTTTACCATCTTTGATTATCTCTGTTTTAGCAGAGGGAACTCCTTCGCCATCGAAGGGAGCAGTGGCCAATCCTTCTTCTAACAGGCCGTTATCTATAATATTGACTTCCTTGGCTGCTACTTCTTCCCCTACCTTCTGGGCAAAGACTGACTTACCCTTCTGAACTGCTTCGGCAGTCAAGGCCTGAGAGAGAACATACATAAACATACTACCTACCTCCGGCGGAAAGACTACTGGAGCCTTCTGTGACTCAACCGGCTGACCGCCTAACAGGGCTACAGCATTCTCAGCAGCTTCTTTTCCTGTCTTCTGAGGAGTCAATTCGGCTACGGAATCGCCGTAAGTAATGGCCATTCCAGTTTCGGCATCCTCACCTTCCCGGGCAATAACATAAGAATAAGCATAACACTGGTTCTGGCGATAACTTTCATTGAATCCTTTGGAATTAACTATTCTAATCTCAACCTCATTATCGCCGTAACCTACTGTATCCACTGAATCAACGCGTTCATCATATTCTAAAGCTGCCGCTTCTAAATCCAGTGCTAATTGAATCTTCTCTTCTAACTCTGCAGCAGCTAAATCATCACTATAAAGATCCAATTTCTCAACTTTTTCTACAGTTTCAGGTAAAGTCCGATACTCATCAGTACTGGCTACTTCGGCATTGGCAATAGCTTCCTGTAGTGTCTTTTCTATCTCTTCTGCACTGAAGTTAGAGGTATAGGCAAACCCCATCTTGTCATCGATAAAGACTCTAATTCCCAGTCCCTTCGCATTAGCAGATTTCAGTGATTCTACTTCACCTTCATAGATTTTGATATTATTTTCGCTGGATTCTTCATAAAATAACTCAATATCATCAACGCCTAATTCTTCACCCTGAGCTATTATCTGCTTTAGATCCAAAGCCATCTTATTCTTCCTCCCTTTCTGTACCGCCAACTGTCAATTCCTCGATCAACAGAGTAGGCTGGCCTACTGCTGCTGGTATGCTCTGTCCTTCTTTGCCGCACATGCCTGGCGCATGTTCTAAATCATCGCCGACCATAGTAATCCGATGAAGGCTTTCAGGACCATTCCCGACTAAAGTAGCATTTCGAACCGGTTCGGAGACTTCACCATCTTCAATTAAGTATCCTTCAGCAACAGTAAAGGTAAAGTCACCGGTTGCCGGCTCTACCTGACCGCCGCTTAAACTCTTAGCATACAACCCTTGATCTACACTATTGATTATTTCTTGGGGCTTTGATTCACCAGGAGCAATAAAGGTATTAGTCATCCGCGGAATCGGCCGGGATTGGTAAGACTGGCGTCGACCGTTGCCGGTAGATTCTCTATCTTCCTTTTTGGCTGTCTTATAGTCATACATATAATCTGTTAATTCACCATCTTTAATCAAGACTGTCTCTTCAGCCTCATGTCCCTCATCATCAACAACAAAGGAACCCCATTCATTGAGTACAGTAGCATCATCAATGGCTGTTACTTTCTCATTGGCTACTTGCTCCCCAATCCGACCTGTGTAGACAGATGATCCTTTCTGAACAGCATCGGCTTCCAATCCATGGCCGCAGGCTTCATGGAATAAGACACCGCCGAAGCCGTGATTGACTACTACCGGCATTCTGGCTGACGGAGCAGGTCTAGCTTCTAACATAGTAATTGCCTTCTGGCCAGCCTTCTTTCCTACTTCTTCTGGCGAATACTCATCGAACAACTCGAATCCGACATGTTTCCCTGGCGTCTCGCGGCCTGTTTGAATAATCTTACCATCGGAGGCAATTGCATTAACCATCAGCCGGGTTCTTACCCGCTCATCCTCAACTAAAAGTCCTGTTGAGTTAGCAATCAAGACCTGTTGATAATAATCTATATAACTGACCATTACCTGTTGAATTCTTTGGTCAACACTACGGGCTGATTTATCGGCTGTCTTAAGTACTTCTTTCTTCTTCAGCTTCTCTACTGTCTCCGGTCTAACCTCAATCTGATGGACTGAATCAGTATTCTTCTGCTGTAAATTATTAATTGTTACATCTTCATTATACTTGCTGGCTGTTCCGGCTGCCTTAGCTGTCTTTAACAGTGAATCCAATGTAATATCATCCGTATAGGCATAGGAAACCTGATCTCCATTGATCACGCGGATACCTACTCCTAAATCAAATCCTGTCTTTACTTTTTCCAATCTACTGCTCTCCATACTGAGCTGATTACTCTCTTTCTTTTCGAAGAAGAGTTCAGCAAATTCTCCGCCTTTATCCAAGGCAGACTTTAGTACTTTATCAATTCTTTCTTCACTTAACATCTACTTACCCTCCTAATTAATCTACTTGACTTCATTCATATCCCGCCAGTTAGAACCAACTTTGAGATCTACTTTAAGCGGTACATCCAACTCAATTACATCTTCCATCTCTGCTTTAATTACCTGCTGGACTTCTTCTAATTCTTCAGGCGGCACTTCAAAGATCAATTCATCATGCACCTGAAGTAGTATCTTCGTATCCAGTTCCCGTTCATCTAAAACTCGGGCCGACTCCAGCATAGCCAGCTTCATAATATCGGCTGCACTGCCCTGAATCGGAGTATTAATGGCCATTCGTTCGCCAAAGCTGCGGCGGTGATAATTGCTGCTGTTAATCTCCGGCAGATAGCGGCGGCGGTTCAGAATAGTAGTTACATAACCTTCTTCTTTGGCCTGCTTGATCTGGTGGTCCATATACTCTTTGACCTTAGGATAACGGTTTAAGTACTGATTTATGTAATCTTCAGCCTCTTGTTTGCTGACATTAATATCTTTTGCTAATCCCCAGGGACTTATACCGTAGGCAATTCCAAAATTAATTGCTTTAGCCCGACGGCGCTGCTGATAGCTAACTTCAGATGCTTCCAGGCCGAATACTTCGGCTGCTGTTTTGGTATGGATATCCTGGCCCTCTCGATAAGCAGCAATCAGGTTCTCATCCTGGGAAATATGGGCTAAAACCCTTAATTCTATCTGTGAATAATCAACAGCCAATAATTCCTTTCTTTCCTCAGCTACAAATACCTTTCTAATCCTTCGACCTTCCTCAGTCCGAATCGGTATATTCTGGAGATTGGGTTCAGTGCTGCTGAGCCTCCCAGTAGCTGTCACCAACTGATTAAAGGAAGTGTGAATCCGCTCCGTCTTAGGATTAATTAGATCTGGCAGCGGATCAACATAGGTTGATTTTAACTTCTGGTATTTACGGTATTCTAAAATCAAAGGTACAATCTCATGCTTATCCTCTAGCTTTTCCAGTACTGAAGCACTGGTCGAATAACCGGTCTTAGTCCGTTTGATTACCGGCAGCCCCAGTTTCTCAAATAGAATCTCTCCTAACTGCTTAGGAGAGTTAAGATTGAATTCTTCTCCTGCTAATTCATAAGCCCGACTGCGGAGCGAATCCAGCTTTTCCTCCAATTTATTTGATAATTCCTGAATCATATCCTGATCAACTGCTATTCCATTCAGCTCCATCTGAGCCAGGATAGGAATCAACGGCAGCTCTACATCAATAAAGAGTTCCATTAAACCTTTATCGGCTAACTTATCAGTTAATTTATCCTGTAATTTAAATAGAATCCGCACCTGCTGTACTTCGGTTTCAGCTTCACTCTCTGTCTTCTCTAGCTCCATCTGTAGTTGATCAGTTAGAATGCTCTCTAAGTCCTGCTCTTTAGCCGACGGACGAAGAAGATAATCAGCCAGTAGTGGATCAAAGCTTATGCCTTTAACTTCTACTCCCTGTTCTTTTAAATAAATTAGGTTCTCTTTTGTATTCAGACTCAGTTTATTAAGCTCATAATCCTCGAAATAAGGCTGCAGTTTATCGATTAATTCAGCTAAATCTAAGTCTGAAGTATCGATATAGCAAGCTTCTTCATCACTGGCTACTGTCAAGCCTTCTACTTTCTGCTGATACAGTTTAGTGCTGGCAAAATTGAATTTAAACCCAAAGCTCTCTACCTCATCAAGCATAGACAATACCCTATCTATCTCTGTTAAATCGGTAATAACTTCGAAACCACCAGTAAGATTAAGAGTTTCATGGCCTCCAAATTCCTTCAACAGACTATTAAATTCCAACCTACTAAGAATATTAATTAACTTCTCCTGATCAGGCTCTTCTAGCTTAAATTCATCTAAATCACATTCTATCGGTACATCGAGCTTAATCGTGGCTAACTTCTTACTCATCCTTGCTCTATCGGCCTGTTCTTTTAAGGTCTGTTTTCTCTTCTTACCTGATACTTGATCAATATTATCCAATACTTCCTCTAAACTGCCGAACTGATGGAGGAGCTTAGTCGAAGTCTTCTTTCCAATACCGTCAACCCCTGGAATATTATCGGATTTATCCCCCATTAATCCTTTTTTATCGATTAACTTCCGCGGTTCTAATTCATACTCTTCTTCTACCTTTTCCAGATCATAATCAACTATATTAGTAATTCCCCGCTTAGTATATCTTATTTTAGTCTGCTCGGTTACTAACTGAAGAGCATCTCGATCTCCGGTTACAATCGTTACCTGATAGCCTTCTTCTTCAGCCTGGCGGGCCAGAGTCCCTATAATATCATCAGCTTCATATCCTTCTAATTCTACTACTGGAATTCTGAAAGCCTCTAAAACTTCTTTCATTAATCCAAACTGCGGCTTCAATTTATCCGGCGTTTCTTTGCGGTTGGCCTTATACTCTTCATACTCTTCATGCCGAAAGGTAGGACCGGCCAGATCAAAAGCAACAGCTAAACTGTCCGGATCTTCTTCCTCAATTAAACGCAGAAGCATCTTAGTAAATCCAAATACGCCATTGGTATACTCACCATCTGAAGTCTGTAAACTCTCAGGCAGAGCATAAAAGGCGCGATGTAATAAACTGCTTCCATCTAATAAGAATAGCTCTTTTTTATCTTCCATAATTAGCCTGGTTATAAAAAGCTACTCAAAACTAATTAACTTATAACCAGGTTCGACACCTCCTTTTAAATGTTAAATAATCATTAGACCCTGCGGTCTATTTACTAAAGTTAAATTGGTCAACCCGTATCCTCTAAATGTCTTTTCACCATCTAAAGTAGTAAAATTACATACTTTAGAGTTATATTTGTTGTTTTTAACTCGTAAAGCAGTAATATAGCCTAGATAAGTTGTTCCATCCCTTTTAATGTAGCGAATCACATCTCGGTGCTTAAAATCACCTAGAGAGTCTATCTTGCTTGCTCTTTTCTTACGCAACGGCTTGATAAAGTATCCTTTGATATCTAATCTATCTATTGGTAACAACCCAGTAATGCAGATTGCATCATTGGAATGAGTTTTCTCAATATTATAATCAATTCTGCGATTAGCTGTATCCCCGCCTGTAGTAATTTCTAACTTAGCCATGGTTGATAACTCTTCTCTTAACCAACTTTTACCCTGCATTACATGCATTGCTGGTTTTAAATTTAATTCTTTTCCATCAATTTTAGTTAAAAGTTGATCTTTGTACTTATATTCATTATTATCTACTTTATTGTTATGACAATCAGCACACAAAGTAATTAGATTATAGATACTGTCAGCTCCACCATCTCTTACTGGTATAATATGGTGGGCATGAAGCATAGTATCTTCTACTTCGCATAATTGGCAGGTATAATCATCACGCTTCAAAGTAGCTTTGCGAAGATTTTCATCAAGTCGATTAGATTCTTGATACTGCCAACTATATAACTCTTCACCTTCGGTTAGTTTACGAATATCTATGGAAACATCCTCTAAAATTATCTTATCTAACCGAATATGCTTGCTTAAATGTTTAACTACTCGCAAAATCGCTTGTTTCCTTTGTTTAATGCTCGGCGGTAGTCTACCTTTTCTCTTACTGGCAAAGCGATTATCGAATCTTTTTGGTCGATATCTTTTATGTGATCTACGATATCCACGGTAATCATTTCGTTCTTCCATTTTAGCAGATACATCTTGGCGCTGTTTCATTTTAGCCTTGAATAATACTTTATTTTTAGTCTTGCAATCCTGCACTAAAGCAACACCTACATATTTAGCACCATCATCAATACCTAGTACTATCTCGTCATCATTAATTTGACTGCTAGGCACTGTCCTATTTAATTGAATAATAAGTGGATACTCTTCGACTAATTCAGCTTTACCTTGTCGAATTAAATACCATGCTTTCTTAGCTTTAGTCGGATCTAACATTTTACCTTCATTGTCTAATACAAAAGCATAGTTAATTGCCATCTCTGGCGACCTCCTTAACGGGAACTTCCCTTCTCGGCAATGTCAAATGGGGCTTATGCAGTTTCGGTGTTAGGCTACCTTATCAGTTGACTTAGGTAAGCGTTCTTCCTAACTGCCACAGAGCCTAGAACTGATGGGATACATTCGAGGGTGTGATAGCCTTGTCGAGCATTACACTCTTTAACCAAATAACGTAGCTCATCATGCTAAGAACATTTCTGCTCTCTACACTTGCTGAGCCTGGAGAGCAATGAAGAACTTTACCTAATTTTAAATGACATTAAATAGGTATTTACAAGCTGTTTCATAGCTCCTTTATTGCTGTGGTCGATTATAAACGGTGATCTTTCTTGCTTTACCTTGGGGATTAATAATAATTCCTACTATATCGCCTATCTGTAAACTACGAAAAGTTGCCTTATCTTCTTTAATCTTAAAGACTGCCCTAGAAGCAATCTCTATTGGATTATCTACTTTATCATTTATATCACTCATATGCAACTTAATATGAATTGCCCGTGGATTATCAGAGATCTTTTTTATCTCACCTTCCAGATGCATTTCTCCTGCATCATAACGAGCAATATCCTCCTCTACTTCCTTATCCTTGCCAAACATAATATTAATTAAACTAGCTGTACTTTGCTTAACCATCATTGCTACCTGTGATACATCTTCCGCTATAATCGTCCAGTTAATACCGACTGTTTCTAACTTAGCAGGAAAGTTTACTCCTGAATCAAATACCATAAAAGATAACATTCCAATTATTAAAAATAGAATAATCAACCTCTTCATTACTTAATCACCTACCATTCCAAATTTATTACCTTTTATTATACTTCAGCAAAGAATAAATAATCCCTGTTAAAATTAGAAATTTAGGGTACCTTACCCCTCTTTAGCTAACCCGGCACAGATTTTGTAATCTGACTATAAATTACATTAGCTAAAGGATGGATATTACTTATCTGTTATGGTATTATCTAATTAGAATTTAAGAGAGGAGTTCTGTCTATGCAGAAAAAAATAATCAGCATAATATTAAGTGCAATACTCATTGTAGCAGTCAGTTTACCGATTATGGCAAATAATTATGCAACAGACATCGAAGGGCATTGGGCTAATACACATATAACTGAATTATTAGCAGACAATATTCTATCAACCTATTATGATGGACAGTTTAAACCACAACAACCGATTACAAGGGGGGAATTTGCTGTTGGACTGGCTAAAGGTCTGGACTTAGATGTAGTCAGCGTCACTAATTTAACTGATATTCAGTCACATCCGGCCAAAGGATATATTGCAGCTTTGGTCCATCAGGAAATAATCACTGGATATCCGGATAACACCTTCCGCCCGGAACGGCAGATTTCCAGAGCTGAATTAGTAACTATGCTTATGAGGGCCTTGGAACTGAATAAAACTGAAACGGAGATAAACTTAAAGGGAATCAATTATGATGATATACCTGCGGAGGATTACTGGGCCAATAACTTCATTAATCTAGCTAGCAGATTAGAGATTATTGACGGCTATCCTGACGGGAGCTTCAGGCCTAATAATAAAGTAACCAGAGCCGAAGCAGCTAAGATGTTGAATCAGACATTGAAATTAAGAGTGATTGACGGGAGCCTAAAAGCAGCTTATCCACTATCAAACAAAATCCGAGTTCAAAAGCAGGATGGATCGGAAATAATTATAGATGTAGCCAACAATGCTTTAGTCGGCCGCAATAATCGGCTGGTAGACTTAGATAGTCTAATGACTGATGACAGCCTCCATCTTATCGTTAATGAATTTAATAAGATTAAGTATCTTAAAGCTTATGGAATGGTTACTACTGATGATATAGCTACTGAAGTTAGTGACTTAACCGGCGGTATCTTTAATCCTGACGAAGTCAAGGATCTATCCCAGGGAGATCTAAAGGTTATTGAATCCAAAGCTAAAGAACAGGTCAGCGAAATAACCAACGGCTTTGTAACTCCTAATGACCTTGACCTAATTGCTAATGGAAAGTACGGACTTCTAAAACCAAAGATGCGATTAGGAATTGAAATGGAATTAATCAATCAAGGTCTAACCTATGAAGAAGCAAAAGCAATCCTGGATACTGATTGGAATGCTTTAGAGGACTTCGGTAAAACTCGACTAGTAGAAGCAGTTGCTATTCAGGCCGGGCTCCCGGTTGATGTAACAGATGCACTTTTAGAGCAGAACTGGACTAGACTACGAAGACTGGCCGAGATTGAATTGATTCAGCGAGCAACAGCAGAAGTTTTGACTAGTGATCTGCTGTCATAGAAAGTAAAATGACTTATTGGTGACTCTGTTATAAATTTCATCTTCAGACACAGACTTACACAGACAGAAACACAGACAAAACCATTAAAATAAAACTACTTTGTAATTACAAGATCATATTGTAAATGATCAATATGCCTTTACAGCAACTTTTATTAGTGATAATCATAGTAATCTATCTTATTATCAATAGTCAATATGTGTCCAGAGCGACTTTTAAAACTGACCCGGAGACAGGACGTCGAACGAACGGCAAGCGGCGGATACATATTGACTATTACTGCAATACCTCAAATGAATATTTTTTGTAAATTTCCCTTGCAAAAAGTAAATCATTATGTTATCATACTAAATGTGCCGAAGTGGCGGAACTGGCAGACGCGTTGGATTCAAAATCCAATGGGGCCTCGCCTCGTGTGGGTTCGATTCCCACCTTCGGCACCATTTTTTTATTTTGCGAAGATAATAAGCCCCTGTAATTCCTGTATTATCAAGGGATCACAGGGGCTTTATACTACTCAATACATTCATAAAAACTATCATCAATCTTATTTAGCACAGATATTGAATCATTCTGCTGATATACATAAAGCCGATGGAGCGGTCTTGTCATTGCAACATATAACAGCTTGAGATCCAGTTCTCTTTCTTGCTCATAATTTCTTACTTCAGGCTTTTCTCCATGTCGGATAACAGGTTTAGCTAGAGGCAGATCTGCATTATCAATATTCTTTATTATTTCATTGGCTAACTCCATTACTATAGTCGTTCTATAACTCTGCACCAAAGTCTTGTAGCTACTTTCTTCTTCAAATACATCCTCCATAACTCTATTCCAATCACTTATTCCTCTATAAGCATGGATTCCCTGGGCTATATCACCGAGAATAGTAAACATATCTGTATCCAGTATCTCCTTTAAAATATAGAATTGGAACATACTATAATCCTGAGCTTCATCCATCACAACATTATTTACCTTGATTTTCTTCTCAAACCCATAAATTCTGTACTTTAAGTAAGCAAGTGCCGCATAATCCTCCAACTCAATCCGCTCTTGCTCTAAGAGTTTCTGTGAATATTCACATAGATACTCTACATTCTCAGCCGGAATATCTTCCGCAGAGTACTTCACAATAGTAAATTTATCTAACAGATTTAATCAGAATAATATGAATCTTAAAATGAAGGATATAATTATCTTATATAGAAATTATTACAATAAATTGGTTATATACTCATGAAGAAGCTTCCTCATCAAATTAAAAATTAGAGGAAAGGAGGAAATAGTTTATTGGGAATTAATTTTAACAAATCTCTAAAAAATTCTATAACGCTAAAAATAGGTGTAGCAATAGTTGTTTTATTAGCAGTTATTTTTACTTTAGTAGTAATTGATTTTAGACAAGCTCAAACCCATGAAATCAACAAAGAAATGAAGAAGATTATCCTTGATGTTTCTCACCAAATTAATGCTCAAAATCAGCGAACAATAGATCTAGTTGAAACATTAGCTTATTATCAGGAAATAGGAAACTTTGGAGAAAGGAAAGAGAGTTTACATTATTTATATAAGTTTTTAAATAATCATTCTGATTTTGCTGGAGTCTATTTTGGTTATGAACCTAATGCTGATGGCCAAGATAGTAAGTATGCAGGGACATCAGGGAAGGATCATAATTCTAATGGACAGTTTTTACCTTATGTTCACTGGTCAGAAAGTGAGATTAAAATAGAACCATTAGTAAATGTATCAATAAATGAATACTATCAAGCGCCTAAAAAGACTGGTAAAACAGTAATTACAGAACCTCATAATTACGAGGGGGAGATGATTACAGAAACTACTCATCCCATTGAGATTAATGGTGAATTTATGGGAATTGCAGGAATAGATCGTCGTTTAACAAAGTTTCGAAAGATGCTAAAAGGATTAAAACCTTTTGAAACAGCTAGATTTTATTTATTAAGTAAGGAGAATAGAGTAATTGGTACTTCTGATGAAAATAAATTATTAGCTAAATATTTAAATCAAATTGATAAATATGAGGAAGCATTTATGCCATTAGTAGGTTCTAATCAAGTAAAGGTAGTACATAATAAACAACTTGATAAAGTTATTGCTTATGCTCCTATTGAAATTGCTGATTGGAAAGTTTTGATGACAGTGGATCAAAGTGAAATTATGTCTGCGGTAAATGAAACGACTTCAAAAATGGTTATTTTAGGAATTATAGGAGTCTTTATTATCTGTGGTTTGCTTTATTGGTTAATTGATCGTTATGAATTGTTAAAAGAAAAACTTGAATATAATAGGTTGCAAGTACAGTTTTTTGCTAATCTATCTCATGAATTAAAAACTCCATTAAATCTAATTTTTTCAACATTACAGTTATTAGATTTATACCAAAAAAATAATTTTGAATCTAAAACTTATCAAAAATTAAGTGAGTATACAGGCACTATTAAGCAGAATAGTTATAGATTATTAAGACTAGTTAATAATTTAGTAGATATAACTAAAATAAATTCTAATTCCTTTAATTTAAATCTAAAGAATGACAATATAGTAAAAATTGTTAGAGAAATAACTTATTCAGTTAATAATTATATAGAAAATGAAGATAGAATATTAGAGTTTAATTCAAATATAGAAAAAAAGATAATTGCTTGTGATCCCTTTAGTATAGAACGGATCATATTGAATCTTCTTTCTAATGCTATTAAATTTACAGAACCAGGAGATAAAATATCAGTAAATGTATCTGAAACTGACGAACAAGAGATGATTTTAATATCAGTAAAGGATACAGGAATAGGTATTCCAAACAAGAAACAAAATATAATATTTGAACGATTTGGACAAGTAGATAAATCGTTTACACGTAATAATGAAGGTAGTGGAATTGGACTAGCTATTGTTAAGTTACTTGTGGAGTTGCATAATGGTGAAATTACAGTTAATAGTACATATGGAGAATTTACAGAATTTAATATAAAACTTCCGATCAGAAGATTACAAGAACAAGAGGAATCAGAGCTTAGTCAGAAAGCTAATATGAATCATGGAATTAATAGAATAGAGATAGAGTTTTCCGATATATATAATTTACAAGAATAATAAAAATATTATTTAATTAGTAATTATTATAATTATTTTGCTCCTCACTAAGAGTTGAAAATTGTTTAATAAAACAAAAGATTTAGAAGATATTGACAAAGTAAATTCAATAAGATTACCAAAAAAGACTTAAATCAGTTTGGTATCCATGATCTAAGACATACTCACGAAACTTTAATATCAAAAGAAAATGTCCATCCTAAGTATGCAAAAAAAACGGTCCAAAAGCTCAAAAATACATTCCAAAAATAAGCATGGCGACAAAATGGCAATATTTCTATTTAAATCAAAAAAGAGGCCATCATCAAAATGGCCTCTCATTACTGTTATGTTAGGAAATAAAAATGGCACGGGTGGCAGGACTTGAACCCGCAGCACCTGGATTTGGAGTCCAGTGCTCTAGCCAATTGAGCTACACCCGTACATCAAAATCTGTATACTATTTTCAATCACAGTTAATACTTTATCATATAATCTATAAAATTGCAAGTCCAAAATTATCTATAATTTAATTTGGTGGAGGTGGGCGGATTCGAACCGCCGTCCTTAAGTGCTTCCACTCAGGGTTCTACGAGCGTAGCCTGTGATTTAAGTTCACAGCTTTAGCTCCCACAGACAGGATCAAAAGCTGTTAGCTTGTAAAGTTCCCTACTTTCCTACAAGCTTCAGAAAGCAGGTAGCCTGCTGATTATGACACTTGACTAGCCCCACAGACAAGACCTAACCAAGCGTAGCTGACTGCTTACGCAGCAGCTAGTGCGTAACTATTATCATTTGCAGATAATTTTAAAAGTCCCAGTGTTTTCCGAGTGAAAGGGGTCCTCGGCTCGCTGTCCTGGTGTCAACACTTAAGTCGAGTCCCATATACACCCCCACAAATCTATTAACTTAATATCTATTCAATTGTTTATCCTTAAAGGCTCTCTCAATATCGCGCTGAGCAGTGCGGCGTTTAATATCTTCACGCTTATCATGAACATTCTTACCTTCTGCTAAGGCCAGTTCTACTTTAACTATTCCCCGCCGAAAATAGAGTTTCAAAGGAATTAAGGTATAGCCCTGCTCTCTTGTCTTACCAATCAAACTCCTGATCTGTCTTTTATGAAGCAGCAGTTTTCTGACTCTTTCTGGCTTGTGATTATAGCGATTACCCTGCTTGTAGGGAGCAATATGAAGATGATATAAAAAGACTTCTTCATCTTCAACTATAGCAAAACTATCCTTGAGATTAGCTCGTCCCTGGCGAATAGACTTAACCTCTGTACCCTGCAGAACAATTCCTGCTTCATAAGTCTCTTCAATATGATACTCATGTTTTGCTTTTCGATTTCTTGCAATTACTTTAATACCTTCTTCACTCACAGCCTATTCACCTCTCCCAAAAAAACGTGTACATTATATTATAACAGTTTTGTACTCTATGTCAAGTATTAAACAAGAAAAATTCAATTCCAAAATTAATCAATTCCGTAATAATAGATCAATCTGGCGTTCAGCTAAATTAACCTGATAGACTTCTACTTCAACACTGTCGCCTAATCGATAGATATTTCCAGTCCGTTCCCCGATATAGACCTGTTTATCTTCATGATAAATATAGTAATCATCAGTTAAATTACTGACATGTACCAAACCTTCAATTAAATTCGGCAGTTCAACAAAGAAACCAAAGGACATCATACCGCTGATGATTCCTTCGTAGACTTCTCCTTCTTCACCTTCCATATATTCTACTTTCTTTAGATCCTTAGATTCATACTCTGCCTCTTCTGCCTGCCGCTCCCGCAGAGAAGAATGTTCAGCTAACTCCGGCAGCTTCTCCTCTAAAGCCTGGTGCCTATTAGGATCTAAAATCCCTTGATTGATAACATCTTTGATAATCCGGTGTATCATTAGATCCGGATACCGCCTAATTGGTGAAGTGAAATGAGAATAATAATCAATTGCCAAACCGAAATGACCGATATTCTGGACCTCATAATGGGCCTGCTTCATAGACCGCAGCAAGACAGTATTGACTATTCTCTCTTCCTGTTCCCCTTTTACTTTTTCTAATACTGTCTGCAGTGACTTAGGATGGGTCTCCTGACTAATACCTTTAATATGATAACCAAAATTATGGATAAATTCATTTAAACCTTCTAAATCACTCTGATCAGGGGTTTCATGGACTCGGTAAATAAATGGAACCTCTCGCCAGAACATCTCTTTAGCTACCACTCGATTAGTAGCTATCATAAATTCTTCGATTAACTTCTCTGCTATACTCCGTTCCACTCTAGCTATATCTACAGGCTTTCCATCATCATCCAAGATTACTCTTGATTCAGGAAAGTCAAAATCAAGGCTTCCTTCATTAAACCTATTCTCTCTAATCTGTAGACATAATTCTTCCATCAATCTCAATTCATCAATAAAGTCTTCATATTCATTAATTAATTCCTGATCCTCATTAACTAACATCTCTTTTACTTTATCATAAGTCAACCGGTGATTAATCTCAATTACAGACTCCATAAATTCATGGTCAAGCAGTTCTCCTGTCTTTAAATCATAAGTCATAAAAACAGTCATGGCTAACTTATCCTCATCATCCCGAAGACTACAGAGATTATTTGACAGCTTCTCCGGCAGCATAGGAATTACCCGATCAACTAAATAGATACTGGTAGCCCGCTCTCGAGCCTCCATATCCAGAATAGAATCTTCCGGTACATAATAGGCCACATCGGCAATATGAACGCCTAATCTAACTTTATTTCCCTCTAACCTTTCAATAGATACTGCATCATCAAAATCCTTAGCATCTTCGCCATCTATAGTCACCATCTTTATATCCCGTAAATCACTTCTTCTCTCTATCTCCTCAGCTGGAATCTCTTCTGGAATCTCATCCACATATCTTTTAACCTCTTCTGGAAACTCCTTTGGTAATTCAAACTTGCGGATAATCGCCTCGATATCTACCCCTGGTTCTCCACGATTACCCAGAATTTCTACAACTTTTCCCTCCGGATTCCTGCGTTCTTCAGGCCAGCGAGTAATCTCTACTACTACCTTCTGTCCCTGACTGGCCCCATTAGTATCATGTTTAGGTATAAAGATATCATGATAGATATGGGAATCATCAGGCACAACAAAACCAAAATTCCGATTGGCTTCAAAATCACCTACAACTGTCTGATTAGCCCGCTCCAAAATTCTAATAACTTCACCAGAAAGCTTATCACCGCTTTTAACACCTTTAATCCTGGCGATAATCCGATCATTATGCATAGCGCCATTTACATCTCCAGCATTGATATAAACATCTTCCTTCTCTACATCATCCGGTAATAAGAAGCCGAATCCTTTGCTATGTCGTTCCAATCTTCCAACTACTAAATTCATCCTTTCTGGAATTCCGTATCTATTTCGACGCGTCTGTACTATTTCCCCATCCTGCTCCATCTGATCTAATAAATCTAAAAATATTCCTTTTTCTTGATCAGAAATTTCAAAAGCAGATAACAGTTCTTCAGCCGTTAACGGCTTATAAGCTTCATTCCTCATGAAATTCAATATTTCTTCTCTTGCACTCATCATAATCCCCCTTAATTACTCTATAAAAAAATTAGACACCCTTTATTATTAGAGTGCCTAATTAGCATTGAATTTATACTACTAATTATAATCCCAATTCATCACTTTTAGACTGCATACCGGCTAAAACTAAATCTATAAACTCCTCTAGCCCAAGTCCTAATTCACTACAGGACTTAATCTGATCACGATCTGCCCCTTTAGCAAAAGAGCTTTCCTCAAATCTATTCATCACAAACTCCACATCTACAGCATCCAGTTCTTTATCAGGATGGATTAAAGTAGCTGCTACAATCAATCCCGTTAGCGGATCAACAGCATAAAGAGCCTTATCCAGCTTACTTCTACGCGGTAGATCATGGACTTCATTATGAACCTTAACTGCATAAACGATATCCTCATCCAGTCCTAGATCCTCCAGCATTTCAGCACCTAAAAGACTATGCTGCTCTGGATCATCCTTGGTCTCATCATAGTCTATATCATGCAGTAGTCCAGCCAGCCCCCACTTCTTTAGGTCTTTATCGAAGTATTCAGCTAATTCCTCCATTCCAGCTTCAACTGCTATACAGTGCTTAACTAAATTCTCATTCGTTAAGTTATCCTTTAATTCAGCTAATGCTTCACTCCACTCCATCCAACATCCTCTCCTTTATTACTCATTCTGTTTTATGAATACCGCTTCTGCTTCGGCTACTTTCTGTTGGTCCTGATTAAGTATTTTAGCTACAGTATTAATAGTCCGCTTCTTCTCTCTTTCAATCCAGCCGGTAATAGTTAAATCTTCGCCAATAGAAACCGGCTGTCGAAATTTAACTTCCATTTTAGCAGTAACGGCCTTCAGATCCTGCAAATAAAGCAGATTGGCCATGGCTTCATCCAATAAAGTAGAGAGTAAACCTCCGTGAACAATACCAGTAAAACCCTGATGGACATTTCGGGGAGTAAACGTAGTCTCTACTACATCATCATTTAATTCAAAATCCAATTTTAGCCCGATTGGATTATCTTTGCCACAAGCAAAACACATCTCACTATCCTCTATTTCCATCTTAATCTTCCTCCTGCCCCGGGTTATTCTGGTATTTAATTCTCTACTCAAAGAAAATATCCTTGTTTTCAGCTGATTTTATTCGAATTCTTTAAAGGCCATAGAGTCCATAAACTCTGTCTGAAAGTCCTGACGGCCGGATAATTCCAAATAATTTACTTCTTTAGCTATTTCTTCTGCTTCATCCCGTTGACCGCAGTTTAATAAAGCTGCTTTAGCACCGCTGCCGGCAGCATTACCGATACCATGAATCTCTAAATCAGGTGCTGTCGGCAAGACTCCAATAGTAACTGCATCCTTCGGCTGAATATAATTACCAAATCCACCAGCAATCAAAACTTCATCGATATCACTAATCTCTAATTCCATCTCCTTTAATAGAATCTTAATTCCAGCCCTAATAGCACCCTTAGCCAGCTGAATTGCTCTAATATCCTTCTGGCTGATAGTAACCGGCTGATCAGCAGCCTCAGCTTCATCAACCAAAATTAATTTTTTATTGGTATCATCTTCAATAAGGCCTTCCTTAACTTCTTCAGGAACTGACTCCGGAAGCTCTTCCTTTGATAATAACTTACCGCTCTCATCCATCATACCAGTAGACTTTAATTCAGCCACCAGAGAAATAATCCCTGAACCACAAATGCCTTTAGCAGGCTTATCACCAATTATATCAATCTCCAGTTGGTCCGTAATCCTGACTTCTTCTATAGCCCCATCGATCCCATTCATCCCAAACTCAATCTCTGCTCCTTCAAAAGCAGGTCCTGCCGCCGCTGCACAGGCTAACATCTGATCACTATTTCCTAATACTAGTTCACTATTCGTACCTAAATCTACCAGTAATTTATAATCAGCAGTTTGATTTAAATTGGTTGTTAATAAACCTGAGACTATATCCGAGCCCACATAACTAGCAACATTAGGTAAGTATGTAATTACTGTATCATCTAATAATTCAATCCCCAACTTATGGGCCGGAATTGACTGTGGTTCATTAATTACAGCAATATAAGGAGCTTTAGCTAAATACTCTGTCTTAAGTCCTAATAAAAGATGATTCATGATTGTGTTACCTACAAACACCAATTCATAAATTCTATCTCGGTTAACTCCATATTTATCAATAATTCGTCCAATAATCTGATTAATAGTTCCAATAATCTTTTCCTGTAAGTCTAAAGTACCTCCGTCTTCTTCTACAGTATAATTAACTCTGGATAAAGCATCAGCTCCATAAGTTTTCTGGGCATTGGCCATAGCTACTTTACCAATCTGTTTTCCTGTATTTAAATCCAGCAGAAATCCAACTACTGTTGTAGTTCCAATATCAAAGGCTAAACCATAAAGGGAATCTGTAGTATCTCCCGGTTCTATTTGAAGCACCTGGTTGCCTGCTCTAACTACAGTTATATTATACCCAGCTTCTCTTAAAATATCCGGCAGCTGCTGTAATAGATCCAGATTAATCTCCAACTCCCTGTCTAATTCTCTAATAATTCTAGTCCAATCAGAAGCCTGGTCCTCTAAAGTTGGTTCTTTTAATTCTAGATAATCCTTTTCAATACTTGCTTGAGGAGTTAATTCCTCTGCTACCCCCTCATCTAAAATTCTGAGAGTCTCATCATCTCCTTCGGATAATAACCCAACCTCGATAGTTCCTTCAACTTCCACTTCACAGGCTAGCCTAACCCCTCTTTCTCTTTCTAACTGTGATAACAAGTCCCTCTCTTTAATTGTAAGCTCTGAGGCTGCTCCTTTAACTCTTACTTTACATTTGCCGCACCTACCCTGCCCCCCGCAGACAGCATCTACCTCAAGATTATTCTCCTGTAGAAGCGATAATAAATTTCTTCCTTCCTCAGCATCTAAAGCCAATTCTTCCGCTCCGCTTATTATTTTAACCTTCGGCATTTTAATTCCTCCTTTAGCTGATAGATGATACTTTCATTATTTGTTTTTCTCTACTTATTTTATTTAACCTTCATGCAGAACATATTATTTCCATAAATGTATACTTATTTCTAATTGATATAATGTTGCAGTGTAGAGTTGATATCTTGCAAACGCTCCGAAAATCAGCCCTAGTCAATCAGCAATAAACTAATCTTAGAGATACGATTTAAAGAGTCTACTTTATATATTAATCATTTTCTTTTATGGGGCTACTTTAAAGTCGCTTGTTGCAAGATATCAACTAATTATGCAAAATTATCTGAGGAAACGTGTTTAAAACCAGATCAATGAAATTCCTGTACTATAAATAGTCAATATCATGAAAGTGTAAAACTGCAACATTATATCAATAAAAAAGTCCCTTGATTGAATTAATCATCCAACCAAGGGACTTAAATTTCTGATATAAATTTACTCCATTATCCAAAAAGCGGCGCAAAAACCAACGAAACAATTGTCATCAGCTTAATCAATATATTCAGAGAAGGTCCCGAAGTATCCTTAAATGGATCTCCTACAGTATCACCAACAACTGTAGCATCATGAGTATCTGTTCCTTTACCACCAAAGTTACCTGCTTCTACATACTTTTTAGCATTATCCCAGGCTCCACCAGCATTAGACATCATGATCGCCATTAAAACTGCAGCTGATAAGGCTCCAGCTAACAATCCTCCTAAAGCTTCAGCACTCCAGAGTCCTACTAGAATTGGAGTAATAACAGCCAAAGCCCCCGGTAGAATCATCTCTCTTAAAGCAGCAGCCGTACTGATATCTACACAACGGGCATAATCCGGTCTATTTTCACCTTCCATAATCCCTGGAATCTCTTTAAACTGCCGCCTGATCTCTTCAATCATCTCAAAAGCAGCCGTTCCTACAGCCTCCATGGTAATAGCTGAGAATAAGAAAGGCAGCATAGCTCCAATAAAGAGACCGATAATTACATTTGGATTGGTTAAAACAATATTCTGTAAGTCAGCTGCTTCAGTAAAAGCAGAGAATAAAGCCAGAGATGTTAAAGCTGCTGAACCGATAGCAAAACCTTTTCCAATAGCTGCTGTAGTATTCCCCGCAGCATCTAACTGGTCAGTAATCTCTCTAACTTTCGGATCTAACTCAGCCATCTCAGCAATTCCACCAGCATTATCAGCAATCGGTCCATAAGCATCGACTGCTAAAGTAATACCAGTAGTAGATAACATTCCTACTGCTGCTAAAGCAATTCCGTATAAACCTCCCAATTTAAAAGCAATAAAAATAGTAATAGCAATTACAATAATCGGTAAAGTAGTACTTCTCATTCCAACAGCCAGTCCACTAATAATATTAGTAGCTACTCCTGTCTGAGATTGATCAGCAATATGCTGTACCGGAGGCTTATGATCCGAAGTATAATATTCAGTAATTCGGCCAATCAATACTCCAGCAATTAATCCAGCTAAAATAGCCCAGAAATAACCAGTTTGCCCCAACAAAGTATTAGTTAATAGATAAGCAAAAATCAAATTCAAACCAGCACTAACTAAAGTACCGCGTTCTAAAGCAGCTCCTAAATTTGATCCTTCTTTGGCTCTTACAAATCTAGTTCCAATAATAGCAGCTACAATTCCAGCCGCAGCAATAAACATAGGTAGCAGAACAAAGTTAACACCGATGGCTGGATTTTTATCTGCTAAGCTAACACCTAACGCCATAGCTGCAACAATAGAACCGACATAGGATTCGAATAAGTCAGCTCCCATTCCTGCTACATCACCTACATTATCACCAACATTATCTGCAATTGCACCCGGATTACGAGGGTCATCTTCAGGGATTCCAGCTTCTACTTTCCCTACTAAGTCAGCTCCTACATCAGCAGCCTTGGTATAGATTCCACCACCGACACGAGCAAATAAGGCTATTGAACTGGCTCCAAAGGCAAAACCTCTGATATACTCTACATTCCCATCAAATAATATGTAAAGTCCTCCTAAACCTAACAGTCCTAAGCCAACTACTGACATACCCATTACAGCTCCACCAGAAAATGAAATCTGTAATGCTTTATTCATGCCGCTGCGGGCAGCATTAGTAGTTCGTGAATTGGATATAGTAGCAATCTGCATTCCAAAATAACCTGCTAAAGCAGAAAAGATCGCTCCCGTAATGAAAGCAACTGCTGTATAGATATTAAGAAAAATACTAATGATAATTGCTACAATAATAACAAAGATAGAAAGATTCTTATACTCTGTACTTAAAAACGCCATTGCCCCTTCATTAATAGCTTTAGTCAATTCCTCCATCTTCTCTGTCCCCATATCTTCCTTACTTATCTTAGTACGAAGCATGAAGGCAAAAATTAAAGCTATTACTCCAGCAAGGGGTATCATATAAGTCTCCACAACATATTCCTCCTTTTAAATTTGATTTTATCTATATTTAATAATTCCTAATTGGGAATTATTAAGGACTTATAAAGCTGCTAATACTAAAGATGAAATCATAAATAAAATAGCTGCTACAGTAGTTAACTTCTTTATCTTTTCCTCTGCTTGTCGTCCTTGATCAAAAAATGAAGATGCACCACCGTCAATTGCTCCTGAAAGTCCAGCACTCTTTCCTGACTGGAGTAAGACTCCTGCAATTAAGGCCAGTGAAATTATAAGATGAATAACCTTAAGTACAAACACATTTTTTACCTCCTTTTTCTCAATTAAATTACCATTATCAATTTTAACATAATCCCATAAAAAAAACAACAAAAATTCCAAAATAAATCCCAGGCATTATCTACAAAGGTGACAAGTAGAATTAATTCTACTTGTCACCTTTGTCCTATTATAAATTATAAAAAGCATCAGATCCAGAATAGAGTCCGGTCGCACCTAACTCTTCTTCAATTCTAAGCAGCTGATTATACTTAGCTACCCTGTCTGTTCTAGAAGGAGCTCCCGTCTTAATCTGTCCAGCATTGGCCGCTACTACTAAATCTGAAATAGTCACATCCTCCGTCTCACCTGAACGGTGGGATACAACAGCAGTAAATCCAGCCCGTTTAGCCATCTCAATAGCTTCTAGAGTCTCAGTAATAGTTCCGATCTGATTAACCTTAATTAAGATAGAATTGCTGGCTTCCATTTTAATTCCTTTGGACAATCGCTCAGTACTAGTTACATATAGATCATCACCAACAATCTGAATCTCATCACCTAATCTATCAGTCATCTGCTGCCAGCCACTCCAGTCATCCTCGGCTAAGCCATCTTCAATAGAGATGATCGGATATTTCTCCGTCAATTCTAAATAGAATTCAACCATCTCTTCGGCAGTCTTTTCTACACCTTCACCGGCTAAAATGTATTTATCATCTTCATAAATTTCAGTAGCTGCTACGTCTAGAGCTAATTTAATATCAGCACCAGGAGTATAACCAGCAGATTCTACAGCTTCGATAATAATTTCTAATGCTTCCTCATTAGAATCCAAATCCGGGGCAAAACCGCCTTCATCTCCAACAGCAGTATTGAGGTCTTTCTGCTGCAAAACCTTTTTTAGATTATGGAATACTTCAGCTCCCATCTGCAAAGCAGAACTGAAGTTAACAGCTCCGACAGGCATAACCATAAACTCCTGAATATCAACATTATTATCAGCATGTTCACCACCGTTTAGAATATTCATCATCGGCACCGGTAGACTTTTAGCATTAACACCGCCGATATAATTATAAAGCGGTAAATTAAGCGCATTAGCTGCTGCTTTAGCTGCTGCCATGGAAACTCCTAAAATAGCATTAGCTCCCAGGTCACCTTTATTCTTGGTCCCATCCAGTTCAATCATTCTCTGGTCAATCTCTACCTGCCTGGCAGCATCCATACCGATTAGTTCAGGGGCAATTACTTCATTTACATTATTAACTGCCTGTTTAACTCCTTTACCTAGATATCTATCCGCATCTTCATCTCTTAATTCCACTGCTTCATAAGCACCGGTAGATGCTCCGGAGGGAACTGCTGCCCTGCCTACTGCTCCACTACTTAATATAACCTCTACTTCAACAGTAGGATTTCCTCTCGAATCAAGTATTTCACGAGCGTATAGATCTTCAATAGCTGTATAAAACATACTTAAACTCCTCCTTTTTGAAATAATAGATTACCTGTCATTTCTTCTGGCTCTTCGAGCTCCAGCAATTCAAGCATAGTTGGAGCTACATCTGCTAATTTACCATGTTCAATTAATTCAACATCCTGATTCTCTTCAGTAACATAAATAAATGGAACAGGATCAACTGTATGGGCGGTATGAAACTCACCAGTTGTAGGTTCAATCATCTTTTCAGCATTCCCGTGGTCAGCTGTGATTAAGGCTTCCCCGCCTAATTCTAGAATTTTATCCACTACCCGCCGCAAACAGTCATCCACTGCTTCAATAGCCTCACAACAGGCATCTAAATCACCAGTATGGCCTACCATATCAGGATTAGCTAAATTTAGAATGATAACATCATAATCTGTCTCTTCTAACTGATTGAATAATTCCTCCGTTACTTTATAAATACTCATTTCCGGCTTTTCATCATAGGTATCTATCTTAGGTGAAGGTATCAGTTTGCGGTCTTCACCAGAATTTGGCTTTTCTTTGCCGCCGTTAAAGAAGAAGGTTACATGAGCATACTTCTCTGTTTCGGCAATCCTAAGCTGTTTCAAACCATTTCGAGCTAAAATTTCACCGAAAGTATCAACCACTTCTCGATGCGGATAAGCAATCGGGGCATCGATAGTCTCATCATACTCAGTCATACAGACAAAGTGCACCTCTGGTGCTTCAGGGTTTCTATCGAAACCGTGAAAATCAATATCAGTAAAGGCGCGGGTAATCTGCCGGGCCCGGTCCGGTCTAAAGTTATAGAAGATAACCGAATCATTATCATTTATTTTAGCAACCGGCTCTCCTTTATCGATAATCACTGTCGGTTCTACAAATTCATCAGTAGTATCTTCCTTATAAGACTGTTCTACCGCTTCCAAAGCATTACTAGCAGTAACACCTTCACCAAAAGCTAAAGCATTATATGCTTTTTCAGTTCGGTCCCATCTTTCATCACGGTCCATAGTATAATACCGGCCGCTTACGGTAGCTATCTTTCCTACCTCTAATTCTGCTAATTTATCCTCTAATTCTTCAAGATACTGCTTACCGCTAGCCGGCGAAACATCACGTCCATCTAAGATAGCATGTATATATACCTCTTTTATATCATTCCGCTTAGCTAATCTCAAGAGTCCATATAAATGTTCAATATGGCTGTGGACCCCTCCATCAGATAGAAGTCCCATCAAATGAAGAGCAGAATTATTCTCTTTACAGTTCTCAACTGCTTCTAACAGTACTTCATTTTCAAAAAAAGAACCTTCCTTGATACCTAAACTGATTCTAGTTAAATCCTGATAAACAATTCGGCCAGCTCCTAGATTTAAATGTCCGACTTCAGAATTTCCCATCTGTCCTTTGGGCAGTCCTACTTCCTTACCAGAAGCAGCTAAAGTAGTATGGGGATAATTATTCCATAACTGATCAAAATTAGGGGTACAGGCTTGTCTAATAGCATTTCCTTCTTCTTTTTCACTCAACCCCCAGCCGTCAAGAATAACTAGGGCTAGAGGCTTAGGTGGTTTTACCAACTAGATTACCTCCTTGATTACTCAAACTTGACTATATCTGCAAAAGATTGGGCCTCAAGACTGGCACTTCCTACCAAAGCACCATCAATATCTGAAGTAGCCATAAATTCAGAAATATTATGCGGCTTTACACTGCCGCCGTATTGAATCCGCATGCTATCAGCTACTTTACCAAATTCATTACGCAGCACATTTCTAATATATTTAATCACCTCATTAGCTTCTTTTGTACTAGCTGATTTACCAGTCCCAATCGCCCACAGCGGTTCATAAGCAATCGTAATTACTTTTAGATCATCTATGTTTACTCCATCTAAAGCAGCTAAAACCTGATTTTTAACTACATCCTTAGTCCCTTCAGCTTCTCTCTGGGCTAGAGATTCACCTACACAAATAATCGGCTTTAGGCTGTGTTTTAAAGCAGTCTGCACCTTCTTATTGACATCTTCATCAGTTTCGCCGAAGTAATCTCTCCGTTCTGAGTGGCCTAAAATTACATATTCACAACCGACATCTTTAAGCATTAATGGTGAGATTTCACCGGTATAGGCTCCTTCTTCTTCCCAGTGCATATCTTCAGCACCCAACGCAATATTAGTTCCAGCCGTCACTTCACTAAGCGGTGCCAAAGCAGTAGCAGGTGCACAGATAGCAATATCTACATCGCCTATATCTCCAACTAAGTCTACTAATTCTTCCACCATTTCCACTGCTTCTTGATTAGTCTTATGCATCTTCCAGTTACCAGCAATAAATGGTTGCCGCATAATTAGACTCCCCTCCTATTAAATTTATTATTTGTTATCTAAGACTTCTACTGCCGGTAGAGGCTTGCCCTGCCATAACTGTAAAGAAGCACCTCCGCCAGTAGAAATATGGGTCATTTCTTTATCTAATCCAGCCTTTCTTACTGCTGCAGCTGAATCGCCGCCGCCAATGATTGTAGTAGCCTCCAGCTTAGCTAAGACCTCAGCCAATTGGTTGGTCCCTTTAGCAAACGCATCCATTTCAAAAACTCCCATCGGTCCATTCCAGACTATTGTTTTAGCCTGCTTCACTATCTGAGAAAATTCATCTACTGTTTCAGGGCCGATATCTAAAGCCTGCCACCCGGCTTCAATTTCATCTATACCAACTGCTTTATGTTCAGCATCAGCTGCAAAATCATCAGCAATTACTACATCCTCTGGTAGTACTAGATTAACTCCTTTCTCCTCTGCTAATTCAAGTAACTCTTTAGCTAAATCAATCTTATCCTCTTCGACTAAAGAATCACCTATTTCATAATCCTGGGCAGCAATAAAAGTATTGGCCATGCCGCCACCGATTAAGAGAGAATCCACCTTATCCAATAAAGATTTAATAACTTCAATCTTATCAGAAACTTTTGCTCCACCAATAATTGCTACAAAGGGGCGTTCAGGATTATCGATGGCTCCCTTCATAGTCTTAATTTCATTCTGAATCAGAAAACCAGGCACTGCTTCTTCCACATACTCTGCTACTCCCGCAGTTGAAGCATGGGCTCTATGGGTTGCTCCAAAAGCATCATTGACATAAACATCAGCTAATTCGGACAGTTTTTGAGCAAATTCAGAATCATTCTTCTTTTCACCTGGATTGAAACGGGTATTCTCCAGCAATAATGCTTCCCCAGATTCCAACTGAGATACCGCTTTCTTAGCTTCTTGCCCTACAGTTTCATCCACTTTAACTACTTCTTCATTCAATAGATTAGCCAATTCTTTGGCTACTGGATCCAGTCTCAATTCTTCTTTAACCTCACCACCAGGCCGTCCTAAATGGGCCATCAAAATTACTTTTGCTTCAGCCTCCATTAAATATTCAATAGTTGGTAAAGCAGCTCTAATACGATTATCATCAGTTACTTCTCCGTTTTCCATCGGTACATTAAAGTCCACGCGTACCAATACCTGTTTATCTTCAACATCTACATCCTTAAGTGTTTTCTTTTCCATCTATAACTGCACCTCCAGATTAGAGATAACCGCAGAAGAGAATTGTTTATTCTCATCTGCGGCATACTATAATAATTTATAATCTATCCGCTAACTCTATTACTCGATTAGAATAGCCCCATTCATTATCATACCAAGAAAGAACCTTGATCTGATTATTAGCAATCATCATAGTTGACTGGGCATCAATTAAAGAAGAATAAGGAGAACCAATAATATCACGAGAAACTAGCTCATCTTCTGTATAACCTAAAATTCCTTCCATTTCTCCTTCAGCTGCTTTCTTAAAGGCTTCATTTACTTCTTTAACTGTTACATCTGTTTCTAAATCAAATACTCCATCAACTACAGAACCATCCGGCACCGGTACTCGCATAGCCATACCATTAATTTTACCTTCTAGTTCCGGCAGCACCTTAGTAGTAGCAATAGCAGCACCAGTAGTTGTAGGAATAATATTTTCAGCAGCTGTTCTACCTCGACGGGTCTTCTTAGCTGGTGCATCCAAGATTGATTGACTAGCTGTATAACCGTGAACAGTAGTAATTAACCCTTTTTCAATTCCAAATTCATCATTTAACACCTTAGCCATAGGAGCTAAGCAGTTAGTAGTACAGGAAGCATTGGAAACAATCTGGTCAGACTCATCTAAATCATCATCATTAACTCCTAAGACAATAGTGCTGTCAATCTTATCTTTAGCCGGAACAGTCAATACAACCTTATCAGCCCCCGCCTTTAGATGCTTTTCGAGCTGTTCTCGCCGGCGAAAAACACCAGTAGCTTCAATAACAATATCGATATCCTTACCAGACCAGTCTAAATTAGCCGGATCAGATTCAGAAGTAACCTCATAATCTTTACCGTCAACTTTGATACCATTCTCGCCGACTTCTACTTCTCCATCATATCTACCGTGAACAGAATCATACTTAAGTAGATAAGCCAGATTATCAGCATCAGTTAAATCATTAATGGCTACTATCTCCAAGTCCACATCTTCTCTCTGTTGAATAATTCTGAATATATTCCGCCCAATTCTTCCAAATCCATTAATTGCAATCTTTTTTGTCATAATAACTCCTCCTTTAAAATTTGATTTTCCTAATTATAAATCAGACCAAATCTTTTCAGAGCCAGTATGCTTCCATCACCCCCTCAAAAGATCCAATATCTCTTCTGCTGCTTCTCTATCTGTAATTAACATATCCTGGTATTCATCAGAAACTACTGAAATGATTGCTCCGGCCTTCTTTTTTCCTCCCGCTACAGCAATAGTCTTTCCAACTTTCTTCTTTAAGTCTTCCAGTTGAACCCCCAGGCTAGTTGTAGAATAGACTATTTCACCTGTTTGATTGAAGTAATAGCCAAAGGCTTCTCCTACAGCTCCAGCCTCTAAAATCTTTTCAAGTTCTAAGGAATCAACCTGACGGCGACGGGCCATAACTTCAGCAGTCCCTATTCCATGGATTAGAATATCCGCTTCTTTAGCCAGATTTAATACTTCTTTAATCTGTGGTTTTTGAATTAAAGTATTAACCACTGTCTGGTCAAGATTATCCGGAAGATGTAAAAGCCTATATCTCCCCCCCAGCTTATTGGCTATCTGAGCTGCTATTGTATTAGCCTGAATTTCTACTTCTTCTCCCAAACCGCCGCGTGCTGGTACTACAGTAATATCTGTTGCCCCATTGTTGGCAAGCATAAAATCCGCTACAGCAGCTAAGGTAGTACCGCCATTTACAGCCAGAACATCATTGTTCTCTAGCTTTTCTTTAAGTAATCTGGCTGCTCTTCTACCTAGTTCCTGCTGTGCTTTAGCTTCATCTTCGCTGCCTGGCACAATATAGACTTCTTTCAATCCGAGTTCATGTTTTAGCTTTGATTCTAAATTATCCAATCCGCGTAAAACCCTAATATAATTATCTAATTGATAGAATAATTCCTTGCCAGTCTCGGTTATTTTAGTTCCAGCACTTGTAGAATTGACAAGATAGCGTTCTTTTAAGAAATCAAGGTCATTTCTAACCTTTCGTTCGCTGACACCTATCTTTTCTGCCAGCCGCCTTCTACCTATCGGTTGGCTATAAAAGATAGTTCGCAATATATTATATCGTCTTTCCACTACTTTTATTAATCCAGGAGCAATCTTTTGCTGTAATCTAATCAATTCTTTCATGTTTTTTCTCCTATTATTAATCTTTAATAATTAATTGAATATTATAAAAGAATCTCATAACAATTTTTAACATAATATTTGTAATCCAGAAATTAATAAGTATAATATTAATTGGAGTCTTTCTATATAGAAATCTGTTAATTTAAATCTAATCTTTATCTAATAATTTAAACTCTATGTAGGGACTTAAATGTTCCCGATGCATCAAAACTGTCCCGATGACGACAAAATAAAAATAGAATTATATTTATTAAAATTATTCTTGAAGTCTATCAAAACTCCTGCAAAAGTCCAAAACAATTTAACGAAAATTTCATTAATATGGTTTTACGCCACCTCCGATAATTTTGCACAATTAGTTGATATCTTGCAAAAAGCGACTTTAAAGCAGCCCCAAAAGAAGAGGTAAATATCATATAAAGTAAAATCTTTAAATCGTAGCTATAAAGTTAATTTATTGCTAATTGATTAGGGCTGATTTTTGGAGCATTTGCAAGATATCAACTCTAAACTGTAACAATATATCAATTGATCTCTTTAACTATATCTTCTCCGCTGAGTAGAAGAGGGAATTTCTAATTCATTTCTATACTTAGAAACTGTCCGGCGTGATACTTCAACTCCCCTCTCCTCTAGCTTATCAGCTATCTTTTGATCACTCAAAGGCTTCTTTTTATCCTCTTTAGCTAATATATCCTTGATCATTTTCTTAATACTGATTGCTGAAAATACCTCTCCAGTCTTAGTTTCAAGTCCTGGTGAAAAGAAGAATTTCAATTCAAATAAGCCGCGAGGAGTCTGTATATATTTGCTGGTAGTAGCCCGGCTGACAGTTGATTCATGCATATCAATCTCTTCAGCTACATCCTGCATTGTCATCGGACGCAGATACTTCAGACCTCGTTCTAAAAACTCCTGCTGAAGATCAACAATTACTTCAGCAATGCGATAAATTGTCATTCTTCGCTGCTCAATACTTTTAATTAACCAGAGAGCAGAGTTAATCTTTTCCTGAAGATATTCTTTAGCCTTAGCATCCGATTTAAACTTCTTTAATAACTTTTGATAGTAAGCATTAATTCTAAGCCGAGGAGTAGAATCCTGTTCCATAGTTACTACATATCTACCATTAATCTTTTCAACTATTAAATCCGGTTCAATATATTTAGTATCTACCTCTTTAGTATATAGATTAGCCGGATTCGGATGCAGCATCTTTATTAAATCAACTAGCTGCTGAATCTTTTCAAGACCAATACTCAACTCTTTAGATAATTTCCGAAGCTGATTTTTACTTACTAATTCAAAGTGATCAGTTACAATTTTATTCATTAATTCCTTCTTCTCAGCCTCTAATACCAAATTATCAATCTGAATTAAAAGAGAATCCTGTAAGTCCTTAGCTGCCACTCCGGTTGGGTCAAACTGTTGGATCTTAGCTAAAACCTCTTCTACCCCACTCTCCTCTACTTTTAATTCCTTACTTAATTGAGTTATAGAAGTATCTAAAAAGCCATTATTATCAAGGGAACCGATAATATATTCTCCAATCTTTATCTGTTGAGAGCTTAGCTGTAATAAATGTAGTTGATGGAGTAAATGTTCTTCAAGCGTAAGCGAAGCTGAAACAAAATTTTCGTAGTTATACTCATCTTCATCTTGATCATAATTATTAACTTTATAATTCGAACTGGAGTCTACAAAATAATCCTCCCAATCTACATCTTCAAATTCATCTGTCAGATCTTCTTCTACCTCTTCACCTTCTTCCTCTGCCCTTTCTAAAACAGGATTCTCCAACATCTCCTGTTCTAAACGCTGGTTCAATTCCAGTTTGGATAGCTGTAATAATTCAATAGCCTGCTGCAGCTTAGGAGTCATGATCAGCTCTTGCTTCTGCTCTAAAGATATTTCAGGAGTTAATTTCATATTACTTATCACCCTCTTTTAACTTGATAGATTTCGTTCATCTCTAAGTCTATCTGCCAACTTATTAATTCGACGCAGCCTATGATTAACCCCTGACTTACTTAAAGTAGGTTCCAATAATTCTCCTAATTCCTTAAAGCTGGCATATGGATTCTCCAGTCTCAACTCTGCTATCTCCTGTAAACTAGGCGACAATGAATCCAATCCTTTAATCATTTCAATCAATTTAATATTTCCAATCTGTTCCCGAGCCGCTTCAATAGTTTTATTCAAATTTGCCGTTTCACAATTAACAATTCGATTAACCTGATTTCTAACTTCCTTTACTACTCTGGTATTTTCAAAATCTAGTAATGAATTATGAGCACCAATAATATTTAAAACCTTAACAATTTCTTCAGCATTCTTCAGATAAAGAAGAGAATCACTATTCTTACGTCTAATCCCAAAATCTAAACCAAAACTATTAATAGCTAACTCAGCAAGCTGTTGAGCATAATCCTGTTTATGAACTCTAATCTCTAAGTGATAACTGGATTCAGGATTATTTACAGAACCCCCACCTAAAAAGCTGCCTCTAAGATAAGCCTGCTTACAACACTTATTTGTCACTAAGCTATCCTTAATTCTATAATTCAATCTATAATCATTTTCTATTAAACCACAATTCATTAATAGTTCTTTAATCCCTTTCTGCGGCGGTAATTTGATAATATAATAATTATCTTTATTGAGATACATATTCCTTCTTACCATAATCTTAGTCAATAGATTAAATCGTTCTTTCAATAATTGGTATGTCTGTCTAGCCACTGCAGCATGCTGAGAAACCATTTTTAAGGCTAACCTCTTTCTAACAATCTCCAAAGAACCATTAACCTTAATTAAAGCCGCTAGCTGAGCCCAACCACAGCATTTATTCTCCACTTTTATTCTTGCTGCTTCATTCTTCACTTGATCACTAAAAGACATTACCATCACCTATCTCTTTCTGTACTTATCTCGCAAATAAAGATCAATCAATGAACTCTGGTCTGCTTCTTCCTTAAACTTAATAATCAACTTAATGATAACCTCAGCCAGTTTATACGAATTATGCCGAACAAGATCTTCTTTATTCAATAAAGGGGCCTCTACAAGATTAATATTCAGCTTTTCTAACTCTCTAGAGTCAATCTCTACTGGACTGGCTCCTTCTTCTTCATATTTGGCCAATAATTCAGCTGGAATCTGTTCATTATTCACCAATACGTAATCCACTATCTCTGAACCAGCATGATCATATAAAGCTTGAACATGGTCAGACACAGTATAACCAGTAGTTTCACCTGGCTGCGTCATAATATTACAGTTGTATATCTTCAAAGCCTCACTTTCTTTGATAGCCTCGGTAAGATCAGAAACTAATAAATTAGGAATCACACTGGTATATAGACTACCCGGTCCTAAAACTACAGCATCAGCTTCTTCAATAGCTTCAATAACCTCCGGTAGTGAACTGCAGTCCTTTGGTTTCAGAAATACTTCTTTAATATTTCCATCAGTCTTGGAAATATTAGATTCACCTTCAATAATACTTCCCTCTTCAGTTTCAGCAGATAAGACAACATCTTCTAAAGTCGAAGGTAAAACTTGTCCCTTAATAGCTAATACCTTACTTGACTTCTTAACCGCCTTTTCAAAATCCCCAAGCACCTTTGATAGAGTAGCTATAAATAGATTACCAAAACTATGGCCGCCCAATTCTTCTCCAGTATCAAATCTATACTGGAATAGTCTTTCCATCAACTCCTCAGTATTAGCTAAAGCAACTAAACAGTTACGAATATCTCCCGGAGGTAAGATATTCAATTCATCTCTCAAAACCCCTGAACTTCCTCCATCATCAGCTACAGTCACTACTGCTGTAATATTACTGGTAAACTCCTTGATTCCTCTAAGCATAGTAGGTAGTCCGGTACCGCCGCCGATAACAACAATTTCAGGCCCCCGCTTGAGATGACGCTGTTGGTAGATTAATTCCACTAATTCCTCTTCATTTTCCGGTAGTAAAGCTTCAATAATGGAATTAATCATTTTAGTAATTCCATAAGTAACAAAAACAATTCCAAGCCCCATAATTACTAAACCACTTATAATATTTATCCATTCAGAAAAACGACCAGTCAAACTATAAATAAAAGTCAATAGCTTCCCTTCTAATAATCCTAAAAATTCAAACCCCAACATAACAGTCAATCCAATACTGATCATCAAAATACCAATAATCGATAAAATCAACCACCGTTTTATTTTTAATCCTGGATATAACCACTTAAAAAGCTTCACTTTAATCACTACCTATCCTTATCAATGTCGCGATGTTCTGTAATTACATGATACTGCTTATTCTCTAAAAAGTCTGACAATTCATTAACAAAGGTCACCGACCTATGTTTACCACCAGTACAACCGATTCCAATGGATAAATGGTTCTTTCCTTCTTTAATATACTGCGGAATCAAAAAATTTATTAAATCAAAAAACTTTTCCCTAAACTCTCTTGTAATCGGCCGCTTTAAAATATATTCTTGAACCTGCTTATCATTTCCTGTTAAAGGACGCAAAGAATCTACATAATGCGGATTAGGCAAGAAACGAACATCAAACATCAAATCTGAATCTGCCGGCATACCATACTTAAACCCGAAAGAAATAAGTGAAATATTAATCTTATCAGTTAATTCAACCCGGGCAAAATTTGACTTCAATTCTTCTTTTAGTTCTTTAATTGACGACTCTGAAGTATCTATTACCTTATCAGCCTGCCCCCTTAAAGCCCCTAACTTTTTGCGCTCCAGTTTAATAGCATCAAGAATCCTTCCTTCTTCTTTGGCTAGCGGATGGAGCCGTCTTGTTTCCTTATAGCGCTGAATTAAAGTATCATTACCAGCCTCTAAAAAGAGAATTTCATAATCTATAAATTTCTCTTTATCCAACTTTGATAGTTCCCCTAATAAATTATCAAAGAAATCTCCCCCCCTGATATCTATTACCAGAGCAACCTTATTTATCTTACCATCAGATTGCAAACATAACTCAGCAAACTTTGAAATCAAAACCGGCGGTAGATTATCAACACAGAAAAAACCTAAATCTTCAAAGATTCTAATTGCTTCTGTCTTTCCTGCTCCGGACATGCCGGTAATAATTACAAACTTAATTTTTTTCATGTTACCACCTCATCTATATCATATCATCTTTTCTAACCAGTAGCAAATACCATGCCATAATTTCAAGTAACATTTATTACCTGATCTAAATCAAGTTCAGCTTCATTAATCAACTCCAATGCTGAATCTACCCTTCCTACCCCTCCAGCAGTATGAGCATCACTATTGACAGCAAACTCCACCCCAGTCGAAGCTGCTGTATCAATGAAATCAGCTGATAACTGCTGATGGCTATTATTGATCTCCAGACAGGTATCCTCCCTTCGACAGACAGTAGCCAACCTATAGGTATTAATATCCAATTGATAACCAGGATGAGTAATGATATCTATATCATATCTTTTGACAGCATTGACCAAAGCCTGAGTATTATTCTGTCTTACCTTCCCTCTTGGAATCAATCCTAGCCTATATCCAATAGTATTATCAAAGATAATCCTTCTTCCAGCCTGCCAGCTGTCAGGTTTAATCCAGAGATGCAGTCCGGCCAATACAATATCAAGTTCATTCAGTATTACTTCTGGTACATCCAGTCTTCCTTCTAAGTTGATTACATTGGCTTCTACCCCTGCTAAAAGATTAAGTCCATCAAAATATCGATTATATTCAGCAATCTCTTCTTTAATCTCCAGCAGCTGTAGAGAATCTTTAACTCCCAACCTAGTCAAACTGTGGCTAGCAGGACCATGTTCAGTAATCGCTAATTCATCTAAGTCAAACTGAATAGCCTGCCTGATATTATCCTTAATCCGCCCAGCTCCATGGCCATAATTTGTATGTGTATGGTAATCTGCTGTAAGATACATCAATAATCACTCCTGATTAAATCATCAAGCTCATGAATAAGCCGTTTTCTCTGTGCCTCAGAACCATAGGGATCATTAAATTCATCCGGCTGTGGTACTTCCCGGCTGGGTTTATCCTTTTCTCCCGGTATTTCTTTAGCTGTACAACCACTAACTAGAATGATTAATACTATAATGAGAACTGTTATTCGGCGCTTCATGACTGCACCTCCGCTTGTGAGTTAATATCATATCTGTCAACTTATTGATATATTGTGTCACTCTACAATGTTTCCGTATATACCCTTTATTTGTAATTTTCTATCATAATCGGTATAATCTCATTCATGATATTGCGGGAATAATCAATATGTATCCGCCGCTTGCCGTTCGTTCGACATCCTGTCTCACTCACTGTCAAAAACTGGCCCTCCATCGTCCGTGATTCCGGGCCAGTTTTAAGAGTCGCTCTGGACACATATTGACTATTGATAATAAAATATATTGCTGTGATTATCACCAATGAGAGTCATTGAAAGCATATATTGACTATTTATGGTATTACAGAACAGAAATTTCATTGGTTTGGGTTTTAACGCTTTCTCTCAGATAATTTTGCACAATTTAGTTGATATCTTGCAAAAAACGACTTTAAAGCAGTCCCACAAGAGAGAATAGTTAACATATAAAGCGGAATCTTTAAATCATAATACTAAGATTTATTTACTGCTAAGTGACTAGGACTGATTTCTGGAGCGTTTGCAAGATATCAACTCTAAACTGCAACAATATATCAATATTTAATCTATCCTAAAAGAAGGATATTTATACCGCAGAACTAAAAAGTCCTGCAACACAGTTAAAAACTGTACTGCAGGACTAATATGTCATTCAATTGCTTCTAATTCACAAGACTCAAGCGCCAATAAGTCCTGACCGTTATCAATATAGATATAACAGCTACATTCTATCCTTAAATTCTTTTTTAGCTTTAACAAACTCAGTTACCCGTTCTAAAGAGGTATTCAATATATCCTTCTCTTCTAACCCAGCCTTTTCGATTAACTGTAGAGCCTTCTGCACTCTACCGACATCCCGAGAAAAATGAGCATCACTACTTACAATCACCTCTAGTCCAGCCTCTTTGGCAGTATGGGCTATATCTAGACAGTTATCCCAGCTGCCTGTCCTACTCTTTCTAAAAGAACTATTATTAATCTCTAAGAGAACATCATTTTCCAAAGCTGTTTCTACTACCTGTTCAACATTCACCTCAAACTCCGGATTGCCAGGATGGACAATAACATCAACTAAGGAATTCTTCATAGCATTAATCATAGCTTCAGTATTCTCAGCTTTCGTTCCTCCATTATAGCCGGTTAAAAAATGCATTCCAGCCAAAACAATATCCATTTCTTTCAAAACAGCTACCGGAAGATCAAGAGTACCGCGGGCATCAGTAATATTTGCTTCAACCCCCTTTAAAACCCTAATACCATCAATCACCTCCGGCAGTATAGCTAAATTATAAAAGTAATACAGATGACAACCCCCTGGCATACAGGGACCGTGATCAGTAGTTGCTAGAAGTTCGAGCCCCTTCTCTTTAGCTCCCCTTACCATTTCTTCTAAGGTACTATAAGCATGTCCACAGGCAATAGTGTGGGTATGTAAATCAGCAATAATCTCCAATCTTAATCACCACCTATAATAATAATCCAGCTCTACTTGCTATAACTCCTAAAATCAAACAGATAAAGTATAATTCAAATTGGGTAATTCTAAATAATAGAAGACCTAAAGTTGATACAGATAGAAAGGCTTCTGACCAGAGTACTAACTTTAATTGAGAATCTACCATTGGTCCTGTTATTTCCACAACTAAAGGAGCAGCTGCTATCACTAAACCGCCAATTGCTAATCTTAAAAAATAAGAGGAAACTTTGAATTTCTTCACTAAAAGATAGCCTCCACCCCAGATTACTATAAATAATACCGGCAGCAGCCAATTAAACCACTGAGAAAGCAGGAGTAAAATTACCAGAACCAATAGATAAGATAGCTTTAGATTACTCCCCAAATCCTCAGAAACTATAATCTGAGCCAGAATAACTGCCAATCCTAACCCAGGCAGCAAACCGCTAGCTACAGCCAGCTGGTCCAGAAACTGAGCCGGAATCTCTCCTAATAGGCCCTTCAAAACCGGAGTAAAGTTTAAGAGAGTAAAAATAAAGAAAAATAAACCAATTTCAATTATCCATTGATTGGTCTTTGAATCTAACATAATTATTGCTTCCTGCAGCAAGTAAGTAATAATTACAGCAATAGTTAAATTAAGAATCAAACTGATATTTCCTGTTACCAAAGTTAGTACAGTAGTTAGAATAGCTGCTAAATTAACATACTGAAGTCCAAAATCATAGTCAAATAAATTTGAACCCCAGATTACTTCTAGAAGCAGCCCAATATAGATTCCAGTAGATAAATTACCTAATAGGGCTCCTCCTAGAGGGGCTACTAAGATCGGATGCAGCAAATAACGATAACTACTGCATTTTAGTCTCCGCTCTAAAAAATTAATTGAATTAATTAATAACGCTAAACTGAATAATTTAATCATTACTAACTCCCCAGATATAAAAGTAGTCTAAACTGCTACACTATTTCTGGGTCTAGGTCAAAACTCCTTCTTAAAGCTAGGAACTATTGTAAATCACTGATCATCTCTGCATACTCTTCATTAAAGTTATTTGCTTTCTGAATAGTATCAGCTTCAGAATAAACATGGAATGTAGGCTCTTCAGAATCAGGCAGTACCAAAGTCCAACTTTCCTGATCTTCATGATAGACTTTAATTCCATCTATTAACTCAACCTGTTCTTCAGGCACCTCTTCAATTAGATTACGCATCACCTGTCCTTTAGCTTCCCAGGGACATTCAATCGTCTCCTCTACTCGGTGAAACTCTGGAATAGATGATAATAGCTCAGATAATGTAGTCTCTTCGCGAGCTAAAAACTCCATCAATTTAACTAAGAAAGAAAGAGCATCTCCTACAACCGGTAGACCTTCAAAATCTTCGCCATTACTCTTTCTATACTCCAGCATATTTGATAGTAACTCTTTATCCTGAGCCTTAGTCCAGGTTACATCTGCACCATAATCTAAAGCTATCTCTTCAATAATCCGCGGTGCTGTTACCGGTACAAATATCTTCTTAGCTCCCTGTCTAAGATTAATGATTGCCCTAATTACCTCATTTAACTCTCTACCAACTAACTCTCCCTCTTCAGTAATTAGAGTAATCTCTTCTCCATTGTGGTCTAAAATAATTCCAAAATCAACCTCATCTTCATTATCAAATTTATTTAATATTGCATCCTGTTTCTGCAACCGCTCTTGAAAACTTAATGGTCTAGATGTTCCGGATTCATAATCTGTTTTGAGTAACTTAAAATTTAATCTATCAGTTAAAGCTGTCCAGAGATCATCAAGATTATCCTGCTCATAGTCAGCTACGACTCTGTAATCGGCCTCTTTAATGGAATCAATATCTATCCCCTCAATGAGTCCCCCGATATATGAATCGATCATCTGCGGAATATAATCAATCTCTCCTACTGCTTCAATATCTGCCCGCTGAAAGTCTTCTCTAAAGAAGATCTTCTCAATTCCTTTTTCTTCACTACGAGAGATATTGATTCCATCTTCATTCAGAAATTCAATTACAGTATTCTGCGGCTCCTGCTGACAAGCGCGAATATGGAGTCCACCTTCTGCTTTTAACCTTCGAACACTGTATCGAGCTACAGGGCTAGGCATCTCGCCTATATCCCGTACGCTAATCCCAGCAGACATAAGTCCAGAAGCTAAGGAATGCTTAAGTAACTTGGATATACTGTAGGTATCACAGCTAATAGTAATTACAGTTTCATTCTCTAACATAGCACCATAGGCGGTTCCTAATTTAGCAACAAAATCAGGCGTTACTTCAATATTGCTGATACCTACTACCCCTTGGTTCCCGAATAATGTCCGATTCCATTCCGTCTCCCAGACTAAACTCTTATTTAAAATAGTAAAGTCAGAGATATCTTTGTAAGGCCAGACCTTAACATTAGGCTTTATTTTAGCATTCTTACCTACCCAAGTTCCGTCTCCAATAGCTGCTCCTTCAAAGATAGAAACCTGGTCCTTAATATTTACATCATCACAGATTACTGTTCCTCTAAGCTCCGAATTCTGGTCAATAAAGGTATTATTCCAGATAATACTCTTCTTTATTGAGGTAGAATCATTAATAATATTGTTGTCAGCAATAATTGATTCTTCCAGCTGAACTCCAGCTTTAATCGTACAGTCCTTACCGATATAAAGCGGCCCGGATAATTCGGCAGTATCAGCTATCTCTGTTCCCTCACCAACCCAGACCTGATCTTTAATCTCCTCTCCAGGGAGATTGACCTCTACTTTACCATTGATTATATCATAATGTGTCTTACGATACTGCTGCAGATTCCCGACATCACACCAGTAATTCTTCATTACATGGCCGTACATCGATTCACCGGCCTGTAATAATTTAGGGAAGAGATCTTTGCTAAAATCAAACTTAACACCTTTATCATAGTAATTAAATACATGGGGATCTAAAATATAGATTCCTGTATTAACAGTATCACTAAAGACTTCACCCCAGCTAGGCTTTTCCAAAAACTGAGTAATGGCTCCTTCTTGATTAGTCATAACTACTCCGTATTCTAGCGGGATATCTTCCTGGGTCAACACTAAAGTAGCTACTGATTCTTTATTCTGATGATAATCAACAGCCTTAGTCAAGTCTGCATCTGTTAAAGCATCACCACTAATAACAATAAAAGTTTCATCGAGAAATTCTTCAGCATTCTTGACGCTACCAGCAGTTCCTAGCGGACTCTCTTCTACAAAGTAGTGGAGATTGACTCCAAAATCTGAACCATCACCAAAATAGTCCTCAATCACCTGCGGCAGATAAAAGGTAGTTACTGCAATATCTTTAATTCCATGCCGCTTTAATAAATCAATAATATGCTCCATCACCGGCTTATTCATAATCGGTACCATCGGTTTAGGAGAGTCACAGGTTAAAGGTCTCAACCTAGTCCCTTTTCCTCCGGCCATAATTACTGCTTTCATTATTTGATTCCTCCTCAATATTATTTATATTGTAGTTATCGGTTCAACATGTCTCCAGTCAGAATCTAAATATTTAGTCAGCACCTGATTGTAAACCTCTTTAGTCTGACGAGCAATACCCTGCCAACTGTACTCTTCTACCGCCTTACGGTAACCATTATTACGTAAAGATTCAGCATAATTATGATCAGTTAATAACTTAATAATCTTTTCAGCTAATGAATCGGGATTTCCCGGCAGAGCCTTCAATCCATCCTGGCCATCATCGACAATCTCATCAAATCCTCCTACTCCAGAGACAACCACCGGAGTCTTGCTGGCCATAGCTTCTAGAGCAACAATACCAAATGGTTCATATAGACTAGGAAAGACAGCTGTATCGGCTACTTGATATAACTTTTCCTTTTCTTCTTCTGAAATATATCCCGGAAAGGTAACATGGTCAGCAATTCCCATTCTATGGGCCTGGTCTTTAAGCTCATCAAGCTTAGGTCCTTTGCCAGCAATTACAAATTCCGTATTAGGCGCTGTTGATAAAACCTGGGGAACTGCTTCTAACAGATGCTGTACTCCCTTCTCCTGAACCAGACGTCCAATATAAAAGACTAAGTTACCATCAGTATACTTATCTTTAAATCCAGACTCTACCTCAACATCAAAAGTATCCAGATTTACTCCATTATTGATAATATCTATCTTATCCTTTGGAGTCTGAAAAAGACCATGAATCTCTTCCCGCATATATTCACTACAACAGATCACTCGCCAGGATTCATAACCAAGCAACCACTCTACATCATTGATATACTGCTGATGTGAATTATAAATACCGTGGTTTCTGCCTGATTCTGTAGCATGAATGGTAACTACTAACGGAAGATGATAGCTATGTTTTAACGTCTTACCAGTAAATCCTACTAACCAGTCATGGATATGTATTAAATCAAAATCTAACTCATTCACCAGGCGATTTGCTACTTCTAAAAAGTTATAATTTACTAACATAGCCCAGGTAAGAAAATCTGGAGTAGAAATATCAGGTTTATCGACGCGATAAATATAAACTCCATTCTCTTCAGCATATCTATCGCTTACTTCTCCACCCTGTGTAATTAAATGTACTTCAACATCTTCTTCAACCAATGCTTGGGATAATTCTTCAACGTGGCTGGCCAAACCACCAATACTAACTGGGGGATATTCCCAGGACACCATTAATACTCGCATTTATCTTCCTCCTAACCTTTTTATTTATTGCTTTTCTGACTTTTTTCCGGTTCAAAAATTAATATTTCCAAGCAAATCTTTTTTATTCACTCCCTGGATGAATAAGTTAAGCCTGATTCAGTCATATTAATATAGAGTAGAAATCAAATAAAAATTCAGACTAAAAATAAGAATCAGGAGGTAAAAATAGTGGAACAAGGATATCTATCTTTCGTACTTCATGCCCATCTTCCCCATGTCCGCCACCCTGAAAATGAAGATGTTATGGAGGAAGAGTGGCTCTATGAAGCAATCACCGAAACTTATATTCCTTTAATTAATACCTTCGATAATCTAATCGAAGACGGTATTGAATTTAAATTAACTCTATCCCTTTCACCACCTTTACTAGCAATGTTGACTGATCCATTATTACAGGAAAGATACTTAAATCATCTTGATGAGTTAATTGAATTAGCAGAAAAAGAGGTAGAAAGAACTAGCAGAGAAGCACCAGAACATCATAAGATGGCCAAACGATATGCTTACTTATTTAAAGAAGCAAGATATGTCTTTGCAGAAAAGTATGACCGTAATCTAGTCTCTGCTTTTAAGAAGTTTCAAGACCAAGGTTACCTAGAAGTTATCACTTCTAGCGCTACTCATGCCTTCTTACCTTTCTTTGATCTATACCCGGAAGCAGTTAAGAGCCAGATTGATACTGGAATTAATGAATATTATAAACACTTCGATCAAAAACCGCCTGGCTTTTGGCTGCCAGAATGTGGATACCAGCCTGGACATGATGAATTTTTAGCCCAGCAGGATGTAAGATACTTCTTTACTGATTCACACGGCATTCTACATGCTGATACCAGACCAAAGTATGGCGTCTATGCTCCAATTTATACTGAATCCGGAGTAGCAGCCTTTGGACGCGATATGGAATCTTCCAAGCAGGTCTGGAGTGCTAATGAAGGATATCCCGGCGACTATGACTACCGGGAATTCTATCGTGATATAGGGTATGATCTGGATTATGACTACATAGAACCCTATATCCATGCTAGCGGTGAAAGGAAGGATACAGGAATCAAGTATCACCGCATCACCGGAGAAGGCGATCATAAAGAACCCTATAATCCAGAATGGGCAGCCAATAAAGCAGATATGCATGCTGAAGACTTTATTCAAAACCGAGTCCAACAGATTGATTATCTAGCCGATAAGATGGATAGAAAACCGATTATTATTTCTCCTTATGATGCAGAATTATACGGCCACTGGTGGTACGAAGGTGTTCAATGGTTGGATTTTGTAATCCGCAAGGTAGCCTGTGATTACGACAGTATAACTCTAACCAGTCCTGGTGACTACTTAAATGAATATAAAACAAACCAGGTTGCTACTCCATCTTACTCCAGCTGGGGATATAAAGGTTATGGAGAAGTCTGGTTACAGGAAGACAATGACTGGATCTACCGTCACCTACACTGGGCAACAGAAAAGATGGTGGAAATTGCTAATGAATATCCCCATGCCAGCGGATTAAAGTATGAAGCCTTAAACCAGTTAACCCGTGAACTACTCTTAGCCCAAAGTAGTGATTGGCCCTTCATTATGAAGACAGGAACTATGGTGGAGTATGCTGTTCGACGCGTTAAAACACATCTTACTAGGTTTAAGAGCTTATATCATGAAATTAAGGATGATGATATTGATGTTCATGTGCTAAGAAAATTACAACATTATGATAATATTTTTCCAGAGATCGACTACCGTATCTATCGCTCAGATAATATCTCCAGTGAATTACGCCAAGAATTAATTCAGTAAAAACTGGAGATTAAGAGGTGAAGATTATGTACCTTATATTCTATTTTTTCCTTCTTCTAACTCTGGGATTAATCCTTTATCTTTTCCGGTTCCAAACCGAAGATGGACTGGACCAAAGACTTCTAAACTTATTCCAGCAGAAAGAACAGAACTCTAATTGGGAGGTGTCCGAAGAATTGAGTACTAATTTAAATCAAGAACAACAAGAAAGAATACAGATGCGCCCAGCAATTGAAGCTATTAAACCAAATATAGAATTTTTTACAACCCATGACTATCCTGAATTAGCTGATTATGATCTAGAAACCAGTTTTAACCAGAATCGAATTACAGCTTTAGTGCGAGATCCCTACTGGGTCTATCTTTACTGGGAAGTTACTGAGTTATTCGAAATGAATGGACAGCCAGTATTGAAAGTACTGGATATCACCGGTTTAAACTATCCCCATGCTTCTCCTCAAGACTCTTTTACAGTAGATATAGATCTGAGAGCTGAAAACTGGTATCTGAAAGTACCAGGTGCCAACAGAAAATATACTGTAGAGTTAGGGCTACAGAAAGAAAACGGTGAGTTTAATCTCTTAGCCCGCTCTAATTACTTTACTACTCCTAGAGATAAACCTTCTGATAAGTATGATCCAGAATGGATGACCATCGATGAATTATTCAGATGCAGTTATCCTAGCTCTAATTCAGACGGTACGCTAAAGACAGGTAGTTCCCCGCTAGGAGCCGAAGAATTTCCCGGCGTTGGAATTAATGTCAGCTCTCCTGTAGGCCCAGAAGAATATGTAAGTTCCCCTGGATATATCAGCTCTCCCCAGAATGAGGATTGGTAAATTCCAATCCTCTTTTTTTATTTTGATTAAATATAAAAACCTGCAAGTATACTGGATATCCAGCATACTTGCAGGCTAAAATCAAGTACTTGATTATAAGTTTAACTGAATGAATGCTGTTCACCGTTATGAACTTGATAGCTCCAGTTATGACCATTATTATTATCCCAGTTTTCTGCAGCATCTTTGAAGCAGAACTTAAAGTCCTGGGTAGTATTCAATCTGACAGTTGTCTTCCAGCTCCCGTCTGGAGCACGGTTCATTCTAATAGTTTTAACATCATTCCATTCTTCTTTACCTACACCAGCATGGAGATAGACTTCTTCGGCTCCTGCTTCACTTAATAACCCATCATACTCAATTGTTACATTCTCTCCAGCAGTAATAGGGGTAGGATCAATATTTACATTATCAAATTCAGCCATAGCTAGTTACCCTCCTTAGAAGATTTGATTTTTTACATCATCTATTTCTATTATGCGTCTGTAATCCGCTTGTCATACAGAATTATTAAAAGTAATTATTTACAATTAATTTATTTATTAAATATTCTTTTGCGATATCTAACTATTATAACAGCCACTATAATAACTACTAACATAATTACAGTTAACAAGAACTTAGAAGACATTATCGATTCATTACCCACTGGATAAAGTGTAGCTAACTCCTCTTCTTCTACATCATATCCGCTTAAAATCTCTTTCTGTGATTTATCTTCTGGAACTAAAATATCCAGTACATTAGGATTATACTGAGTATCAGTGCCTCCGCCGAACTTCCAATCATCCACTTCTTCAATTACTGGTCTATAATTATCATAACTGAATCCATCCAGTGAACCTATCAAGACATAATAGCGAGCTGAATCTAGACTACCAATTAATTCTTTAGGAATCCGAGCTTGAATAGTCTGCTTATCTTCTAACACTTTAGCTTCTGCATCAACTACCGGCTCAGTCTCTTGACTGAGATCATCCTGATAATCAAAAACTTTAATATTCCAGCCGGTAATTTTAATCAATTTATTCCAGGATGATTCTTTACTGAACTTTACATTAGCTCCCTTCTTAAAGACAGTAGTTGCTCCACTATCTTGATTATCAATATAAACTTGAATTAATTGATGGCTGAATCCATAGGGAGCATGCCAGGGATTAGTGACAGTACCAAATTTAAATCTGAAGCTGTAATCCGACTCTCTCTCCTCAACTCTAACCCTCCTTAAATCAAATAATCCTTCAAAAGGAGCAAACTGTTCACTTGTCGGATAAACATAGGTGCCGGGACCGTAGTCATCACCTTCAGGATCTTCCATATCAAAGAGTGCTTCCTGAGCAGTTACTGCCGAAGCGCTAATCAATAATATAAGCATTAAACCAATTAATAATTTAACTTTTCTTTCCACCATGAAACCTCCTAAATTTAATTAACTAAATCTAGTTAATCCCTATGAATCATAAATAACTATTATTACATAAAAAGACTACCTATTAAGGTAGTCTTAACTGCTCTTAAATCAAACTGATTATTATTAATTTAAAATTCCAAGCTGAGTTAATGCTTTAGCAACTGCTCCTATGGCTCCTATATTATCTCCTAGCTGGGTTCGAACTATTTCAACTTCTTTAGCCGGGGTCTCCATAGCCCGTTTTAATGCTATCTCTCTAACCGGTTCTAAAACTATATCACCTGCTTGAGAAACACCGCCACCGACCACTATCAACTCTGGATTTAAGATATTAAGTAAATTAGCAATACCGATTCCTAAATAATTAGTTACTTGGTTTAAAATCTTTTTAGCTGTCTTATCACCCTGAGCTGCTGCTTCAGTAACTACTGCTCCATCGATCTGGTCAGTACTGTCAACTAATTCTTCCATTAGTGAATAACTGCTGGAGCTTACTGCTTTTTGGCCTAATCTTCCCAAAGCAGTACCGGAGGCAAGGGCTTCCCAGCAGCCGTAGTCCCCACAGCGGCATCTGACATCCGACTCAGGATCAAGCACCATATGGCCTACTTCTCCGGCACTATCACTAATACCGTGGTATAATTTATTATCAATAATAATTCCGCTGCCAATTCCGGTACTAACTGTAAGATAGATCATATTCTGCTTATCCTTACCAGCTCCAAACCACTTACTCCCTAAAGCTGCTGTATTGGCATCATTCTCAATAAAGACCGGAATATTCAATTCCGATTCCAGCAACTGCTTTAAATTAAGATCCTTCCAGCCTAGATTGGGTGCGTGATGAATAATTCCTTCTTTTACACTCAACGGCCCTGGAGCTCCAACTCCTATAGCCTCTATTTCGTCTATAGTTAGATCAGAATCAGCAAGAACCTGGTCAATAGTAGTTAATATACGGTCGATTACCTTCTCTGCACCCTGTTCGCTTTTAGTAGCCGATCTCTTCTTTGCTATAATCTCTCCCTGCAGATTGGCTAGAACTGTCAATATCTTAGTACCGCCTAAATCAACTCCAATTACATATCCAGCCACCTTCGTCCCTCCTGATTAGAGTAGCCTCTTTAACCGTTTATTCTCTGCTACACCTGGAATTCTACCCCGTTTAGCTATAGCCTTCCCATCTACCTCTTTAATATCCATTGTCATATTGATTGCCTCAGCACCAGCAATATAGCTTCCAACTCCAAAGCCATCTACACCTAAATCCTTTAAATTTAAGATTCGTTCTGGAGTAATTCCACCAGAAACAAATATATTTACATAGTCATGTCCAGCCTGGTCCAGCCTTGCTCTAACTTCTTTGACTAAATCGGGAGTTACTCCGCCCCGTTCTGAAGGAGTATCCAGTCTAATACCATCCAGACTTTCTTTCAAGCTATCGGCTAAACGCAGACTCTCTTCAGCTTCATCTTTAAAGGTATCAACAATTATAATCCGAGCTGCATCATCAGGCATGACTTCATCATAGGCCTGGGCAACCTTCAGAGTATCGCCTACTGTCAAAATCAAAGCATGCGGTACTGTTCCCGACGGTTTCTGCCCGGCCAGCTTAGCCCCTAAAATACAGCTAGCTCCATCAGCACCACCAATGATAGCAGACCGCTCCATTACTGGTGCCACTGCTGGATGAAGATGACGAGCTCCAAAGCAGAGTACAGGTATATCATCTGCTGCTTCCTTACATTCAGCCGCTGCTGTAGCCCATCCGCTAGCACTGGCCAGCGAACCTAACAGTGATGTTTCAAAAATACCAAACTCATTATAGACTCCCTTTATCCGCAGAATCACTTCTTTTTTATCCATTCTACTGCCTTCTTCTAAACCCCAGACTTCAACATCCTTATCCTGTAATAGATTAACTGCTTCATCTATTCCAGCTGCAACCCCTTCCCTGCTGGCAAAGATATCCACTACCACTTCAGTCTGGGATAGATCAAGCTCATTAAGTATCTCTCGAGTCTTAATAAAATAAACATCAGTAGTCAGACCCTGCTTAATCTCATCATGATTGGCAGAATGTAAGATCCTATCCTTAGAAATTGTAACATTATTCACATCTTCTAAATTCTCCAATTCCCTATTGGTCATAATCCCTAACTCCCTTTCTATCAAATATTAAACCTCTACAATCAGTTCTTTTTCTACCTCTGGTTTCTGTGGTGAATATAATAAATGAGTCTTACAGCTGCAATCACTGGCACCAAAGCCGACTACTGGCTCTGTAAACTCTGGCTTTATAGCTAACTTTTGATGAATCTGACACTCAGCCTCTCTATCCTTAGCCCAGGTTTTAACCTCTATTACTTCAGCCTTCTGTAGTAAATAATCAATATGCCAGTGCAGCTTCTTATTTTTACTTCTATGACGCTCAATCCGGGCAGATAGGTTTTGCTGAGCAGTACCGGTATAGATATAATAACCGCTTTTAAACTCAAACTCACCTAAACTACCTACTTTAATCTTACAATCTTCTTTTAAAGATATAATTAGATTATAAATGCCGCTTTCTAACTCAGAACTCATTTAATATCTACCTCTCTAATCAATTAATCTCTGACTCATAATACCTTCTCTTCCTTCACTAAATTATTCCGGATTAGCCTATAACTTTCCTCCTTTTTAGCCTATAAAAATCAAAATCCCCTATCATAACAATAGGGGATTAAAGATCAATCTAAAAATTAAATCTGCAGTTCTTCTCTAACTTCTGCCTGAATCTGTTCCATCAATTCATAATCAGAAGTTTCAACATAGACTCGAATCAAAGGCTCTGTTCCGGAAGGACGCATCAAACACCAGCTGCCGTCTTCTAAAACAACCTTCATACCATCCTTGGTAATCTGTTCAATTACTTTATAGCCGGCAATCTCATCAACATCAAAGTTTTTAATCCGTTCTAAAACCTCTGGTTTTTCTTCAGAACCGCATTCTATATCCAGCCTTTCGCTGATTAATTTTCCATATTTTTTCTCTACTTTCTCCAGAATCACTGACAGTTTCTCTTCTCTATCCATTACCATCTCAGCTATTAAAGCACAGGCTAATAATCCATCCTTTTCCGGTATATGTCCTTTGATACTTAAACCGCCGCTTTCTTCTCCACCGATAATAATATCTTTATTCATCATTAACTCACCAACATACTTAAATCCAACAGGCGTCTCAAAGACATCAAGATCATGTTCCTTAGCTATTTTATCCAACATATGGGTAGTAGCTACTGTTCTAACTACTCCTCCTGTTTCTCCCTTGCTTTCAACTAAATGATCTAACAGCAGAAAAAGCACTTGATTAGGACTTAAATACTTGCCCTGCTCAGTAATAATACCAAAGCGATCTGCATCACCATCCAGAGCAAATCCCAAATCATAATCTTCAGTCTGAACTCTATCAATTAATTCCGGCAGTTCATCCTCAGTCGGCTCCGGCATCCCACCTCCGAAGAGAGGATCACGATAATCATTGATTTCCTCAATTTCAACTTCCGTATCAGCAAAGATATCTGTCAAATATCCAGCTCCCGGTCCATACATCGGGTCGGCTAAAATCTTTAGCTTCTGATCAGAAAAATCTATCATTTCCTGTAAATGATCTAAATAATCTGCCTTAGGATTAAACTCTTTAATCTCTGCTGCTTCTTCTGACTGACAGCTATGAATTTCACCACTTTCCTGTACTTGAACTACTTCCTCTTCAATCTGATCAGTGATTTCAGGTAATGCCGGCCCTGCATAATGCGGAATAAACTTAATTCCTTGATAGGAAGCTGGATTATGACTGGCTGTCAGCATCAATGCTCCATCCAACTTATTATCCTGAATAGTAAAAGCTGTTACCGGCGTCGGTAGAGCCTCTTTGGCTACTATAGCCTGAATACCATTAGCTGTTAAAACTTCCGCTGCCGTCTGGGCAAATTCTTCAGCCAAAAAGCGGTTATCATACCCGATAAAGATTCCTGATTCTGTCTGATCATTATTCTGTAAATAGTTGGCTACTGCCTGCACTACTACCTTGAAGTTACTAAAAGTAAATTCATCAGCTATAACTGCCCGCCAACCATCAGTTCCAAATTCAATTGCCATTATTTAACCCTCCTTATTATCTACCTAATACTTTATGTATTATATCCAAACCACTAAAAAATTATGTTATAAAACTAACTTATCAGGAAATTAATTCAATTATTCATTAACCTTTGGTAATACTCTTGATACTCTTCAACAATCTCCGCTGCCGAAAAGTTAGTCACTACTCTATGTCTAGCATTCTGAGCAAATTGATTATGCAGCTCAACATTCTCCAATAATTCAATCCCATTGTGAGCCATTTCCTCTATAGCCCCCGGATCAGATAAAAAGCCGGTAACGCCATCAATAACCACCTCTGGTAGCCCGCCGCTATTAGAAGCAACTACCGGTACTTCACAGGCCATAGCTTCAAGGGCTACTAAACCAAAGCTTTCCTTTTCTGACGGCAGCAAAAAGAGATCAGATACAGATAAAAGAGGAATTATATTATCCTGTTTCCCTAAAAAATAAACTTTATCTGCCAAGTCCAATTCATCAACTAACTTCTTAGCCGAATGCCGATTAGGCCCGTCTCCTACCAATACTAACTTGCTGCTTACTTCTTTATTAATCAGAGAAAAAATCTTGATCACATCAGGAATATTCTTGACATCCCTGAAATTAGAGATATGAATAATAATCTTTTCCTCACCTTCAGTCAGTTGCAGCGGCTCTTCAGGCTTCTGTCTCCTATATTCAGTGGTATCTATAAAATTATAGATTCTCTTGACTTTTTTTGGAGAAAGATCAAATCTATCTATAGCATCCTGGCGCAAACTATCAGATACAGCAGTAACTCCATCACTGGCTCCAATACTGAATCGAGTTATATTTTTAAAAGAACTCTGTCCGCCAACTAAAGTAATATCGGTCCCGTGTAAAGTAGTAATCAGCTTTACCTCAGTTCCCTTTGTTATTTCACAGGCCAAATAGGCTGCTAAGGAATGAGGAATAGCATAATGGGCATGGATGATATCTAAGTCTTCTTCCGTAATTAATTCATTTATCTTATTAGTTAAGACTAATGAATAAGGGGGAAACTTAAATAAAGGGTAGGTGGGAACCTCTACTTGATGAAAATATATATTCTCATAATACTGTTCCAACCTAAATGGCGGTTCATAACTGATAAAGTGAATCTTATGTCCCTGCTTAGCCAGCTGCTTACCTAGCTCAGTAGCTACCACTCCGCTGCCGCCATAGGAAGGATAACATACTATTCCAATCTTCATTTCTATACCCCGCCTTCTAGCATAGTTAAATCAGATACTTTTATTGTTTGTTTATACTTAAAGCCTTCTCCATATTGGGCATCTACTAAAGATCCTAGATAACGAAATCTAGCATCCAATTTATCAAGAAAAGTAGAATCATTCAAGACTGTCTGAAAATCATGTTCCTGATTATAGCTTACCTGAGAAGTATGACAGAGCAATGCTTCAGTCTTAGTCTCATATTCTTCAGCAATATCGACTATAAAGTCCGGTTCATCAACTGCTGCTAAAAAGTAATAAACTACTGCTTGAGGACGGTAAGGGGGGCCAGTAGCTTCAAATTTCTTCAATCCTGCTTTAAAACAGGATTCCGTAACTAACTTACTGGTATTGACATGGTCAGGATGACGGTCTTTCCAATAAGGAGCCAGAACTACTTTAGGTTTAGCAGCTCTAATTTCTTTCACAATCGACTTAATAGCCTCTTCATCTCTGCTAATCTTAGCATCCGGCAGCTTAAGACAATGCCTAAATTCTGCTCCCAACACTTCACTAGCAGCTAAAGCTTCCTTTCTTCTTATCTGTGGTGTACCATTACTTCCCATTTCACCGGCTGTTAAATCAACAATTCCAGTCTTATAGCCATCTGAATGATGTTTGATTAAGGTTCCTCCTGCGCCAATTTCTACATCATCAGGATGGGCTCCAAAGGCTAATAGATCAACTGTCATTCTCTTCACCGCCTAGATAATAAAATCGATGTTCAAAGCTTAAATCAAAGTAATCAACTAATTCATCTATAAAGTCGGTTCCATACTTAATTAGATAAGGCATAACATTAAATACCCGCTCCTGCAGCTTATCCTGCGGCAACAGATTATTCCTTAACTTCTTAAACTGGCGCAGCAGAATTTTATTATTCTTCTGGTGAAACTGCTTAGTTTTATCCTCTAAATATTCCACCTGACCAATAATCCGCTCTAAATTATCCTTTCCTAAACCTTCTAAATTTTTATCTATTTTACTTATCTTATCGATTAAGTTTCGATACTCCTCTTTAAACTCCTCCTTAACCCCCTTGAAAACTCCAGGAATATCCAGTTTATCTCTAACTTCCAATTCTTCTTCTAATCTTTCGGTCAGTCTCTGCTGGACTATATCTTCCTCAGTTAAACCATACTTCTCCATATATTCAGCCAGTCTGGCTTCTACAATCGTTATACTCTGTCGGGGATATAAAATAGGCATTTCTAGACCAAACAGAGAATATAGTTCCTTTAGCTGAGCATGGTAAGCTATCTCACTTGGTCCGCCTACATAAGCTATTACGGGCAGCAGCCAGTTTTGAAGTATCGGCCGTAGAACAACATTGGGACTGAAATCTGTCGGTTTATCTTTAATCCTCTCTAATATATCATCTTCCTCGGCTCTAAATTGATAATTTCTTGTTCTAAACTCACCATCAATCTTCAATAATGAATGGCGTTTGCCGTCCTGATAGACAAAAAGATGGGAATTAGTCTCTTCTTTTTCTATCTGCAGCGAATAACCCTGATTCTGTAATTTAGAATTAGTCTCCTTAAACCGCTGCTGCAGCTTGGACTGCTTAGTAATAAATTGCTGGTAAAGCTCACTGCTTAATTCCCGCACTTCCGGCCACATAGGATCAAAGATAATTAGGCCATAATTACCAAATAGATTCAACAGTACTCTGCTAAACCAGTCCGCAAGATCAGTAGCCTTATGGGCCGCTTCTCTAAGCTCAGCCATTATCTCCGGTTTAAATTCTGTATTATAAGTCTTCTCCTCTAAAACATCTATTAAGTCAAAGAGTTTTTCCTGAGGGTCAATATCACCAATGGAAGTAGCTATGTAATCATCTGAAAACTCTATTCTGTCCAGCTCATTAGAAGTATTGACCAAAGTAAGATGATTGATCTCCTGAAAATCATGGTCTTCACTAGCTACCCAGAAGATAGGAACCACTGGATCATCCAGCAGTTTCTTCTTCTCTTCAGCCAGTAAAATAGCAGTAATTGCTTTATAAACAGTATAGAGAGGACCGGTGAAAATACCGGCCTGCTGTCCTGTTACTACTGCTGTTGTTTCTTTCCTGCGCAGCAATTCTATATTCTCTATTACTTCTTGCCTCGCTTCTAAATTTTGATTATATTTATAGAGAATATCGATCAATTCATCTCTATCCTGTCTATAATTCTCCCTTAAATAATCACTTCTCACTTCATAAGCCTCTAACTTATCCGGTATATATTCATAAAAATCAGCTACCTGCTCAAAATTAGATAGATAATCAGCATAAATTGAATTGTTTACTGCTAAATTATCAGCCATTATAACACTCCTATACTTATTCTAATATCTTGTTATCAATTCCAGCAATCGTCTCAAATTCAGACTTAAATTCTGTTATCAATTTCTCCTGTTCCTTGTCAGAAATAAAGGCTGCCTTGATTCCACTTAAAATTAATTCCTGTATCTCTGCCAGTGAAAAACCAAATTCTCTATACAGCATTAAATATTCCTGGCTTAAGGTTAAATTAGACACTGTACGATTATCTGTATTAACAGTTATCGGAATCCCTGCTTCATAATATTCTCTAATCGGATGCTGCTCTAAATCTGTTACAGCATTGGTATGAAGATTGCTGGTAGGACAGATCTCTAAGGTTACTCCTGCCTCTTTAATAGTCTCTAAAGTTTCTTTATCTTCTTTACTTCTAATACCGTGGCCTATTCGCTCTGCATTTAGATAATCAATTGCCTTTTTTACATTTTTAGCTCCTGCTGTTTCTCCAGCATGGACTGTCCTATGAAGCCCTGCTCCTGCAGCCAGCTTAAAGGCCTCTTCATGCTCCTCGGGAGGAAAGTTTGCTTCATCCCCGGCTAAATCCAGACCAACTACCCCCTGATCCGAATAATCAACAGCTAACTGAGCAGTTTCGATACTTCGACTGGGATCCTGATGGCGCATACAACAGAGAATGATATTAGCCTGCAGTTCATATTTATTTTCTCCCTTTTCTACTCCGGCCAATACAGCTTCTACTACCTCCGCAGGCCTTAATTCTTCTGTTAATAACAAAGGAGCAAATCTAATCTCCAGATACTTTACATTCTCCCAAGCTGCATCTTCAAGCAGTTCATAAGTAACTCTAGTCAAAGCCTTCTCTGTCTGCATTACCTTTAACGGTAGGTCAAACTTCTCTAAATACTCTGCTAGACTATCACAATCCTCACTCACCTGCAGATACTCCGCTAACCCCTTCTGGTCAGCTGTAGGCAGTTCAATCTCTCTATCCTCCGCTAATTCCAGTACAGTTTTCACCCGCAGAGATCCATCCAAATGAAGATGCAGCTCTGTTTTAGGTAATTTTCTGATTAATTTTTCCATAATTACCCCCTTTTAATCCGAACTTACAATATAAACTTGTCAATCACCCCTGCTACTCCATCCTCTTCATTGGTCTCAGTCACGTAATCGGCCCTTCTTTTCAATTCATCTGCTCCATTAGCTACTGCTACTCCCAATCCTGCATATTCAATCATCTCTAAATCATTCAGGCTATCTCCAATAGCAATAACTTCATTTTTTTTAATTTCAAATTTCTCTGCTAAACGCTTGAGGGCTACTCCTTTGGATACATTCTGCTGCATAATCTCCACAAAGGTAGATTTTGATTGGGTAATATTTAAATCAGTTTCAAACTCGTCACTCACTTTAGTCAAAATCTCATCTGTCTGCTCTGGATTCGGACCTATAATCAACAGCTTAGTAGGCGGCTGAACCAGAAAATCCGTTATCTCTTCTTCAACCAGTATAGATTCAATCCCTGCAATCTCTTCATACCTCTTTATTTCTGGACCTAATTTAGTAACATACAGCTTATCATCCAGATAAATATTCAGATGCCAATCCTCTCGGTCAGCCAGAAAACCAATCTTTTGAGCCAGCTCTACTGATACCGGCTGATGATCTATTACTTTATCTGAAATAGTCTCTTTTATCAAAGCCCCATTATACGTAATAAGGGGCAGATCAAGTTCTAACTGTTTAGCATACGGCAGAGCAGAAGAATACATTCTGCCGGTAGCTATTGTAACCAGCGTATCAGCAGCAACTGCCTGCTTTATTTTATTCTTTACCCGAGAAGATATAACCAGTTCATCTGATAATAAAGTATCATCAATATCGATTGCTAATAACTTATATTTCATCTGTTGGCCTCCATAAATCATTTACTTGTCTTTTACTTCAATAGAAAACAATTCAATTCCTTGTTATTTAATTAAAAAAGCTCCAGATAAGATACCTGGAGCCTTCAAATTAACCTAAATCTTCAGAGATAGGATCAACCGTTCTCGTAATCTCTGGCTGATATTTCCCTTTAGAATTATTAATCTCTCCATACTTGCGGACGAAAAGAAAAGAGATAACCATAGAAGAAATCCCAACCAAAGCTCCTACTAAATCACTACTTCCAAATCCATAATTCCCACTGAACCACTGGCCTATAAAGTAACCAAGAAACAGACTGAGCAGCGGTACAAAATAGACCACTAAAGCAGCTCCAAATACATTACTATCCCTTAATTCAATAGCTACTACATCTCCCTCCTTAGCTCCGATAGGATTTGTAGCTTCTACTTCTATATCATTATCATCTCCGCATTTACCGCATTTATCACAGCTTCCGTGGCGCTGAATTTCGACTGTAGCCAGCTCGTCATTCACTTCTACAACTTTAGCATATTCCCGCATAGTCTCCCCTCCCATCTTAATTTTAATTGGTAAACTTAGAAATAACACTCATTAATTCATCAATAATCTCTTCTCCATTCTCCCCTTCAGATACTGCCTCTCTTACACAGCCGTGAGTATGGTTCCGCAGAACCGTCATTCCCACTTTATTTAAAGCAGCTTTAGCAGCAGCAACTTGAGTCAAAACATCTACACAGTACTTTTCTTCATCAATCATCCGCTGGATCCCCCGCACCTGTCCTTCTATCCGTTTTAATCTAGTAATTAGCTCATCTTTTTCTTCACTGTATGAATTCATTTCTTCTGTCTTCTTGCTCAACTCTATTCCTCCTTTCACCACTACTAAAGTTATTATATCAAAAAATACTCCTTAAGAAAACTACAGCTAATAATCCTTCACTATTTACTTGTTTAGCTATGGCTTCAGCTATCCATTTATTATACCACCAACGGGTATCCTTTGACCAGGGTTAATTCTCCTTATGTCCTACTGAATAACCTAACAGCTAAAAAATAACCAGTATAAGTCATCTCCAATTTAAACCTATTTATTAGGATTAGATTTCATTCTTTACTTATATGTTCAGCTTTCCTCCAATTAAATCCTGTAATACTTCTGCTGAAGTATTCAAAGCCTCTTGTTCTGCAGGAGATAACTCCAATTCCAATATTTCTCTAATTCCATTTCTGTTAATTATACAGGGCAGACTTAAATAGACATCTGAAAAACCGTATTCGCCCTGTAGAAGTGTAGAAAGAGTTAAAATCGAATTTTCATCACGGATAATGCCTTTTACAATCCGATTAATAGCCAAAGCAATTGCATAATAAGTTGCTCCCTTGCGGTCAATAATTTCATAGGCAACATTCTTTATTTTAGATATGAGTTCCGATTTATCATCATTATTCTTTTTTTGATTACAAACTTCATCAAACTCTTCAAAAGGTACACCGACAATATTAGTAGCACTCCAAACAGGTACTTCGCTGTCTCCGTGTTCCCCTATTATATAGCCGTGGATATTTCTGGCATCTATATCACAGCGCTGGCTTAGAATATACCTAAAGCGAGAGCTATCCAATACTGTTCCGGAACCTATTACTTGACGCGCTGGCAGATCGGATAACTTCCAGGTAACGTAGGATAGAATATCAACAGGATTAGTTACTACTAATAACAATGTATCAGAATTAATCTCCGCAGTTAATTTAGGAATCATATCCTTAAATATCTCTACGTTTCTTTTAGTTAAATCAAGCCTTGTTTCCCCGGGCTCCTGACTGGCTCCGGCAGTAATAATCACTATGTCAGCATCTTGACACTCTTGATACCCACCAGTTTCGATATTAACCGGACTTACAAAGGAAGCACCATGTCTTAAGTCCATTGCTTCTCCCTCGGCCTTATCTTGGTCTATATCTACCAATACTATTTCTGAAGCCAACCCGTTCATCATAACAGTAAATGCAGTCGTAGACCCTACAAATCCAGCTCCAATAATTCCTATCTTAACTCCTTCTTTTTCAGATACCACTAGTTTTCCTCCTAACTGATCTTTATTCACTTTTATCATTGGCTTAGCTTTATAAAAGTATGCATAGAAATAAAGTCACTTGTTGTGCTAGTTAAATTTATAATTAAATTGATATATTGTGTCACCTGCAATATTTTCGTATATACCTCTTATTTGTAATTGCCTAGTATAATCAATATGAGTTCATTCATGATATTGCAGATTATAGTCAACAAATCTCTTGCGCTTGCCATTCGTTCGACGTCCTGTCTCACTCATTCTCAAAAACTGCCCCTCCGCCGTCCGTGGCTCCAGGTCAGTTTTAAGAGTCGCTCCAGAGAAATGTTGACTACTTGCAATAGACATATCACTATGGTTATCACCAATGGGAGTTGCTGTAAGCATATATTGACTATTTGCAGTATTACAGCACAAAATTTTCATTGATTTGGTTTTAAACGCTTCCTCAGATAATTTTGCACAATTAGTTGATATCTTGCAACAAGCGACTTCACTAGCGCTAACCGCAACATCCTGTTGCAGCGCAAGCACTAGAACGTCCTGTTCGTCGTAAAGTAGCCCAAAAAAGAAAATGATTATCATATAAGCTATAATTTTCAAATGTAGCTATAAGGATAATTTATTGCTAATTAATTAGGGCTGATTTTCGGAGCGTTTGCAAGATATCAACTCTAAACTGCAACAATATATCAATATCCTTTTAAAAAATAGTAGAGCCAAATTCTATAAACTTTCCAGTTATCAAAAGCTTATCTAAACAAAATACTAATCATAGCTCCGCTACTAAATAGGAGGTGGAACCAATATTCAAACAGATAGAACAGCATATGAAGTTCGGCGGCATGAAAGTAAGGAATGAAGTTCCAGTAGAGGAGATTAATGACTTTATTCTTAATCTTCCTGAAAATAAACGGGATAGCTGGTCAGAGGTAGTCCAGATTTTAGAAGATGAAGACATGATTACTATGGAAGGAGACTTCAGTACTATTGATGATGAACTGCTGGATGCACAAGTAGAGGAGAACCGCCGTATTTAATCTTTAAGCCTGCAACTAAAAATTGCAGGCTTTTTGGATATTTTTATTGACTATTAAATGAATATTTGTTAAAATATAATTTAAAATAATAGTTTTTTATGGAGGTGAAGTTAAATGATTACAACGGTGACTTTAAATCCAGCGATTGACCGGGAATACTTTGTAAAAAATGATAATCCTGGCCATCATCAGTATATTTATGAAGACCAAGAGATTAATGTCTCTCCCGGAGGTAAAGGATTGATAAGTGCGATTAATCTGAAATACTTAGGCTATTCGGATGTCCAGAATATCGGTTTTGTTGGCGGTCAGCAGGGGCTATTTTTTGAAAATATGGTCCAGGAATATAAAGTTACAACTAATTACATCTATACTGAAGATGAAATGCGGAATAATATCTATATTATTGGTAGAGAACCAGTAACTTACACCCATTATAATGATTATACATATCATGTTGGAGCTTCTAATGTAAAGCAGTTATTAAAGAGATTTAAACGGAGCATTACTGATAGCAATCTAATAATGATCTCCGGTTCTATTCCTAAAGGAGTTAGTTCCAGTATTTATCAAGACTTAGTCAAAATCTCCCATCAGAAAGAAAAAAAGGTCTATTTACATGCCAGTGGAGAAACCTTAACCTATGCTCTCCAGGAAAACCCACAGTTTGTAGTTCCCTATTTCAAACATACTGATAAAATTTTAAAAGAAAAGGTAGAGTCTCTAGAGGACTATATTAAAGCAGGAAAGAAGATGCAGGAAATGGGAGTTGAACACATATCAATTCCATTTCATTGTGATAGATTAGTATTTTATAACAATAGAGTCTATTCTATTTCAACAGAAGACTTCTATCTAATAAACTGGTTAGGAGCCGGTGAAGCATATAATGCTGCTTTCTTTGATCATATATTTCGAGAAGGATTCGATGTTATAGAAACTAACCGATATGCGGGAGCAGCCGCTCTTGCTGTAGCGGAAAAAAAAGAAATATTCCTAAACAGCAGATCTGAGATTGAAGATAAACTAGACCTGATTAATATCGAGGAGGTGGATTTATAACATTGAGTAGAGTAAAGAAGTATATGATGCGATCATTGAATTCGGTTTCTGAAGAAGATACTGTTCAGGAAGTAATTAAAGCTATGCATAAAATGGAAATGTCTGTACTGCCTGTAGTTGATGAAGAAAACAGATTTTTAGGTAGTATCTACGGTGAAAATATCTTAAGAAATATCATTCCTGAACAGTACGGTATGTTAGAAAGCCACCGCTTACTGTATGAAATCAACCAGGCAGCAGAAAACTTAAAAGAAATTGAAAGTAATAAAATAAAAGAATATATGTCAACTAATACTTCCGTAGTTAAGGAAATGGATAATATGAATAATCTAGCTGATATCATGTTAGATAATGAAGAATCATACTTATACGTAGTAAATGAAGAAGGAAAATTAAGAGGATACATTTCCCGAGGAGACCTACTTTATTATTTATCCGAAGAATGATAGTGATAGGAGTTGAGAATATGACAGGTGAAATAACAGAAGGATTATATCAGATTCAAGAATGGTTTGTTCTTAATCAGGTAGGCGATAAAGTAATCTATTTGATTGGTTTATTGATCTTTCTAGCGTGGTTAGTAGTTCTAATTGCTAAAAAAACTAAGGTTCCCATTGTAGTAGGCTATGTATTCTTAGGAATTCTTTTAAGTGTGGAATTAATAAATCAGATTCCCTTTCTAACTAAAGCCCAAAAATCATGGTATGAATTCTTGATTGAAAGCTTTGATTATATTCCCCAGCTAGCCTTAGCTTTTATAGCCTTTACTATCGGTAGTGAATTATCAATTAAAGTATTGAAGAACCTAGGTAAGAAGATTCTTTATGTAGTAGTCTTAGAAGCCTTTGGAGCTTTTATACTAGTTACTTTAGGAATATTAGCAATTGGTCAACCCCTCTATTTGGCTTTGTTATTTGGCTCAATTGCTTCAGCTACTGCACCGGCAGCTACAGTAATGGTCCTTAAAGAATATGATGCAGAAGGTGTATTGACTTCAATGATTTTAGCTATAGTAGGAATCGATGATGCTGTAGCATTAATCATCTTTAGCTTAATAAAACCTATCGCTTTAATTCTATATTCAGGCAACGGAAATTTATCACTGATCAATTCCATGTTACTACCTTTGGTGGAGATTGGAGGTTCGATAGCATTAGGATTGTTACTTGGCTATCTTTCTCAGAAAGTACTGGTTGGTTTTGAAGATAAAACAAAAAAAGTAATGACTGTAACAACAACAATTGTCGGCGGTTCTGCTGTAGCAATCCTGGTGGAATTATCACCATTAATTACTAATATGGCAATCGGCTTTGCCTATCGAAATTTTGCTCATAAAAATCTAGGGATAAAAGATTACCTAGATACACTAACTATCCCTCTTTATGCATTATTCTTTATTCTGGCTGGAACAGAAATTAGATTTACAGGAATTGCTTCTGTTAGCTTCCTAACAGTGGCCTTCACCTATACAATAGCCCGACTGATTGGAAAGATTGGAGGAGCCTCTTTAGGAGCCTCACTGTCCAATGCCCCTGAAAAAGTTAAGAAATATGTAGGATTCGGTCTATTACCCCAAAGTGGAGTAGCAATTGCTCTAGCCTATACTGTCCAGAAGAGTTTTTCTGAAGCACCTAAAGTCGGCTTATTGGTATTCAACACTCTATTATTCACATCAGCTTTAACAGAAGTATTCGGTCCCCTGGCTACAAAGCATGCTATCTTTCAGGCTGGAGAAGCCCAACAAGAAATTCAGCAGGACCAACCATCTTAAAATAGGATTAGTAACTGTACCCTGTGGAAAGTCAAAAGGATTCTCAAAAATAATTCTGGTTCCACACCAGGTTGGTTCCTGTTCAAAGGGAGCCAATTCATTTTTAAAACGCCTATGGTCTCGTATGCTCCCGCAAATAATTATAAACAGTAGTAGCTATCTGTTCACTGATTCCTTTAACCTCGCTCAACTCCTCAACCGAAGCCTTGCGAACTTTATCCAGCGAACCGAAATACTGTAATAATCGTTCCCGCCGCTTCTGACCAATACCGGGAATATCATCCAACATAGAATGGGTTACCCGCCGTGACCGCAGTTTACGGTGATAATTAACTGCAAAACGGTGGGCTTCATCCCTGACTCGCTGCAAAAGATATAATGCCTCTGAATCCCGGGGCAGAATTATAGGCTCTGATTGGCCTTCTACAAAGATCTCCTCTTCCTTTTTGGCTAAACCAATAACTGGCTGATTATCAATGCCGAGTTCATCCAGAACCTCTAAAACAGCATTTAATTGGCCTTTACCGCCGTCAATCAAGATTAAATCCGGCAGTTTTATATCTTCTTCTAGCAGCCGCGAATAACGCCTCTTGACTACTTCCTGCATCATACCAAAGTCATCTGGGCCTTCGACTGTCTTAATCTTAAACCGCCTGTAGTCTCCTTTCTGAGCAGTTCCATTCTCAAAGACTACCAGCGAAGCCACAGGATCAGTCCCTTGAATATTGGAAATATCAAAACCTTCAATCCTAACCGGCGGCTCTTCCAAATCCAGATATGTCTGCAGCTCTTTGACTGCTTTTAGAGGCTTACGACTCTTATAATCGGATTTAATCAGATAATCCTTCAAATTATACTTGGCATTTCGCTGGGCCATATTGATTAACTGGCGCTTGGCCCCATGCTGTGGAGTCTTGAGATAGACTCTAGAACCCCGCTTTTCATTCAACCAGTCTTCCATTATCTCTTTATCCTCAATCTCAATCTCTAATAATATTTCTTTAGGAATATAATTAATATTCATATAGTATTGCTTTAGAAAAGCAGTCAATGTTTCATCAATTGCTTCGGGAGTAGTCCCTTCCATAATGAAGTCCTCTTCACCTACTAATCTACCATTTCTGACTGCCATTACCTGAACACAAGCCAAATCATCCTGATGGGAAGTGGCCATCACATCCTGATCAGCAAAGTCTGAAGAAACGACCTTCTGGTTCTCTGTTACTTTCTTAATAGCTTCTATCTGATCCCTCAATTCAGCTGCCTGTTCAAACTCCTGTCTATCAGCCGCCTGCTCCATTTCCTCCTTAAGTTCTTCAATTAAATTCTGCTGCTTGCCCTTCAAAAAGAGACAGACCTCATCCACCATCGACTTATACTCATCAACATCAACACTGTTTACACACGGACCTAGACATTTTTCAATATGGTAATTAAGGCAGGCTCTATCCTTCTTCTCCTTGCAGGAAATATTCTTCTTACAATCACGCAGGGGAAATAGATCCCTAAGTAGCTTCAGAGTCTTATGGACAGCATTAACATCAGTATAAGGGCCGAAGTATCTGTCCCCATCCTTTTTAACAATCCTCGTCTTAAAGACTCGGGGATAATCTTCATTGGTAGTTACTTTAATATAGGGATACGTCTTATCATCCTTCAACCTGATATTAAATTTAGGATTATGCTTTTTAATCATTGTTGCTTCCAAAATCAAGGCTTCTACTTCCGAATCAGTGATAATATAATCAATATCAGCTATTCGCTTGACTAAAGCCTCCGTCTTAAAAGAATGATTCCTGGACTTTTGAAAGTAAGAACGGACTCTTTTCCGCAGTGATTTAGCCTTGCCGACATAGATAACTTCTCCGGCTTTATTCTTCATTAAATAGACTCCTGAGGCATCAGGAAGATTATCCAACTGTTTTTTCAGATCCATATTATCACTCCATCAGCTCTCTAATTTATAATACCTGCTGTAAATACTCTCCTGTATAGGAACCTTCCATTTCAATCAATTCTTCTGGCGTTCCAGTAGCAATTACTTCACCGCCTGCTTTGCCGCCCTCGGGACCAAGATCGACAATATAATCAGCTGACTTAATCACCTCTAAGTTATGCTCAATAACAATAACTGTATTGCCGCCTTCCCTCAGCCGCTTTAGAACCTCTAATAGCTTCTTGACATCAGCAAAGTGAAGCCCTGTTGTCGGTTCATCCAGAATATAAACAGTACTGCCGGTACTGCGCTTGCTTAACTCCTTAGCAATCTTAACTCGTTGGGCCTCACCGCCGGATAAGGTAGTAGAAGGCTGTCCTAACTTGATATAGCCTAAGCCTACATCATAAAGTGTCTGCAGCCTCCGTTTAATCTTCGGAATATTATCGAAGAATTCCAGTGCTTCTTCAATAGTCATATCCAGCACATCAGCAATCGTTTTACCTTTATACTTGATCTCTAATGTTTCACTATTATACCTCTTGCCGCCGCAGACTTCACAGGGGACATAGACATCAGCTAAAAAATGCATCTCTATCTTAATAATACCATCACCACTGCAGGCTTCACAGCGCCCACCTTTTACATTGAAACTGAAGCGCCCTTTCTTATAACCGCGCCGCTTGGCTTCTGGCGTCTTGGCAAAGACTTCGCGAATATAATCAAAGACCTTAGTATAGGTCGCTGGATTAGAACGGGGCGTGCGACCGATCGGTGACTGGTCGATATTAACAACCTTATCTATCTGGTCCAGTCCCACCACTTCATCATGATCGCCCGGCTTCTCTGTTGATTGATAGAACTCCTGCATCAACCGTTTATTCAGAATCTCATTAATTAAAGTACTCTTCCCGGAACCGGAAACCCCAGTAATACAGGTAAACAGCCCTAGCGGCAGACTGACATCGATATCCTTCAGATTATGCTGCCGGGCTCCTTTAATCTCCAGATACTCACCATTCGGCTGCTGCCTCTCTTCCGGTACCGAAATCTCTTGTTTACCGGAGAGATACTGTCCAGTTAGCGATTCCTCTACTTCCATAATCTCTTCTGTATCTCCTTGGGCTACAACTTCTCCGCCATTCTTTCCGGCTCCAGGCCCCATATCTATAATATGGTCTGCTTCTCTGATTGTCTCTTCATCATGTTCGACGACTACTACTGTATTGCCTACATCCCGCAGGTCCTGCAGCGTATTAATCAACCGCTCATTATCCCGCTGATGGAGGCCGATACTGGGCTCGTCCAGAATATAGAGCACGCCTACTAAGCTAGAACCAATCTGAGTTGCTAATCTAATCCGCTGTGATTCACCGCCGGATAATGTACCGGCTGATCTTCCTAAAGTTAAATAATTCAAACCTACATTATTAAGAAAGCTTAACCGTTCACGAATCTCTTTTAGAATCTGACCTCCGATTAATCTATCTCTATCACTTAACTCCAGCTCAGAAAAGAAGTTATAGGCTTCCTCAATAGATATTTCCGTTACTTCATCAATAGAACGGCCGCCGACGGTTACAGCCAGACTTTTAGGATTTAATCTCCCGCCTTCACAGTCAGGACACCTACCGATGCTCATATACTTTTCTAATTTTTTCTGGCCTTTATCTGATTTAGCCTCATTTAATCTCCGATTCAAATAGCCTATAACTCCTTTAAACTTAGTAGTATGCATTCGAGTTCGATTATAGCGATTAGTATATCTGAAGCTTACTTCTTCGGAAGTACCATAAATTAATATATCTATAATCTTCTCATCAAATTCCTTAAGCGGTGTATCCAGGCTAAAACCAAAATGATCAGCCAAAGCCTCCAACAACTGTGGATAATACTTACTGCGCGATCTCCGCCAAGGAATGATTGCTCCATCATTAATTGATTGATCATAATCTAAGATTAAATCCGGATCAAACTCCCGTTTTGTTCCTAGTCCATCACAGGTCGAACAGGCACCATAGGGACTGTTAAAGGAAAACATTCTCGGCGTCAGTTCTTCTAAATTAATTCCACAATCAGGGCAGGCAAAATTGGCACTAAAAAGCTGCTCCTTACCATCAATTACATCCACAATTACTAATCCTGCCCCTAAATCCAGAGCAGTTTCTAATGAATCAGTTAAACGTTCTTTTATTTCATCTTTAATAATCAGTCTATCAATTACTACTTCAATCCGGTGACGCTTATTAGAATCTAGATTAATCTCTTCAGCTAAATCTTTAACTTCACCATCGACTTTAACCCGCACATATCCTTCTCGCTGCATCTCTTCTAATAATTCCTTATGTTCACCTTTTCGATCTTTAACTATCGGAGCTAAAATCTGCAGCTTGGTCCTTTCTTCTAACTCCAATACCTGATCTACAATCTCATCAATTGTCTGGGAAGTAATCTCCTGATCACACTCAGGACAGTGCGGCGTCCCTACTCTAGCATATAATAAACGAAGATAGTCATAAATTTCAGTAACAGTTCCTACTGTAGAACGGGGATTCTGACTGGCATTCTTTTGATCAATAGAAATCGAAGGCGACAAGCCTTCAATATATTCAACTTTAGGCTTCTCCATCTGGCCTAAAAACTGGCGAGCATAGGCTGAAAGCGACTCTACATATCTCCGCTGTCCCTCCGCATAAATCGTATCAAAGGCCAGTGAAGACTTACCGGAACCGCTCAAACCGGTAATCACTACTAATTCATTCCGCGGAATCTCTATATCCAGATCCTTTAAATTATGCTCTTGAGCTCCTTTGATAACTATTTTATCCTTTACCATTCTAATCACCCTCCTTACAAGAGATCCAAATGGTCTATTCTCTGGTTTAATTTTAGAATACTACCTGTTATTATATCAGTAATAGTTATTAATTGCAAAATTCTTTCTGTTAATTTCGAGTCTATTATACCAGATGAATTTGAGATTTTAAATATAGCTTTATTGATATATTGTGTCACTTTCCATTTGCAACTAATATAGTTTTCTTTCATGATATTGCAGATTATAGTCAACAAATCTCTTACGCTTGCCATTCGTTCGACGTCCTGTCTCACTCATTCTCAAAAACTGACTCTCCACCATCCCTGGTTCCGAGTCAGTTTTAAGAGTCGCTCCAGAGAAATGTTGACTATTTATAGCACAGAATTTTCATTAATCTGGTTTTAAACGCTTCCTCAAATAATTTTGCACAATTTAGTTGATATCTTGCAAAAAGCGACTTTAAAGCAGTCCCACAAGAGAGAATAGTTAACATATAAAGCGGAATCTTTAAATCATAACACTAAGATTTATTTACTGCTGAGTGACTAGGACTGATTTCTGGAGCGTTTGCAAGATATCAACTCTAAACTGCAACAATATATCAAAAAGACACCATTTTAAGGTGCCTTTATAATAGACTATTTAACTCCTCAATCTCATCTCTAATCTGGGCTGCCAGTTCAAATTCTAAATTATCGGATGCTTCTTCCATCTCTGCTTCTAATTCTATTATTAACTTTTCTATCTCTTCAGCTGTCATATCCTCTGGATCTCTCTCATCTGATTCTTCAGTGGTGTATTCTACATTGCTCTCTTCAGCTACCATATCCACCGGCCGCAGCACTTCTCTAACCGGCTTGATTATTGTCTGCGGAGTAATTTCATTCTCTTCATTAAACTCCTGTTGAATTCTTCTGCGGCGGTTAGTTTCTTCGATAGCCTCCTGCATTGAATCTGTCATCTTATCACCATACATAATTACTCGACCGTTGACATTACGGGCAGCCCGTCCAATTGTCTGAATTAGAGACCGGGTGGAACGCAAAAATCCTTCCTTATCAGCATCCAGAATTGCTACTAAAGAAACTTCAGGAAGATCCAGTCCCTCCCGAAGAAGATTAATCCCGACTAAAACATCAAACTCCCCCTGGCGGAGATCACGAATAATCTCCAGTCGCTCAATAGTATCTATATCGGAATGGAGATATCTTACCTGGACTCCGACACTGCCGAGATACTCTGTCAAGTCTTCGGCCATCTGCTTAGTTAAGGTTGTAATTAGAACACGCTCATCACGCTCCACTACTTTACGAATCTCTGCTAAGAGATCATCAATCTGTCCCTCGGTCGGACGAACATCTATCTTGGGATCAACCAGACCTGTGGGCCGAATAATCTGTTCTACTATCTGCTGACTATGCTCCTCTTCATAAGGTCCCGGCGTAGCTGAAATATAGACTGCCTGATTAATGAGGCTTTCAAATTCTTCGAACTCCAAAGGTCTATTATCCAAAGCCGACGGCAGCCTAAAACCATGCTCCACTAACTTTTCCTTCCGCGATCTATCCCCAGCATACATACCGCCGATTTGGGGAATAGTTTTATGGGATTCATCAATTAAAAGTAGAAAATCATCAGGAAAGTAGTCTATTAAGGTCTGTGGTCTAGAACCCGGCTCTCGATCGGCTAAATGGCGGGAATAATTCTCGATTCCCTGACAGAAACCTACCTCTTCTAACATCTCCAGATCATATCTTGTCCGCTGTTCTAAACGCTGGGCCTCCAGTAATTTATCTTGGCTGCGCAGTTCTTTTAGGCGTTCCTCAAGTTCTGCTCTAATACTTTTAATTGCCCGTTTTAGCTTCTCTTCTTTGGTTACAAAGTGGCTGGCAGGATAGATTGTTAATCCCCCCAGCTCCTCTTTAATCTCTCCAGTGATAGAATCAATCTCCCGGATTCTATCTACTTCATCGCCGAAAAGCTCTACTCGATAGACTCTATCCTCATAGGCCGGATGAATTTCAATTACATCTCCTCTTACCCGAAAGCTACCCCGGTCTAAATCATAGTCTTTCCGTTCATACTGAATATAGATTAATTCTCTGATAATCTCTTTTCGTTCTTTAACTGCTCCCCGCTCAAGCGAACAGGTCAAATCCAGATAATCCGTCGGCGAACCCAGACCATAAATGCAGGAAACACTGGCTACGATAATTACATCTTCTCTCTCAAATAAATCACTAGTTGCTGCTAACCGCAATCTATCTATTTCTTCATTAATTGAGGCATCCTTTTCAATATAGGTATCTGTCTGTGGTACATAGGCTTCTGGTTGATAATAGTTATAATAACTAACAAAATATTCTACTGCATTATGAGGAAAGAACTCACGGAACTCACTACATAACTGAGCAGCCAAAGTCTTATTATGAGCAATTACTAAAGTCGGCTTCTGAACCTGCTCAATTAAATTGGCCATAGTAAAAGTCTTCCCTGACCCAGTAACTCCTAAAAGTGTCTGATGCTGCATTCCTGTTTCAACTCCAGCCTGCAGTTTCTCGATTGCTTCCGGCTGATCACCGCAGGGAGTGTAATCTGAAATTAATTCAAATTGGGGCATTTTCTCCCCCTCCCTTCAAATCATTATTATACCATAATTAATTTCAAATCACAGCAAACAAGAATTAACAGTTTATCTGATAGCCTAATTAATAATTGTTACTATTATATTATAAGTGATTTCACCTTGAAATTAAACTCCCTGTTTAAGAAACCTATACTCAAAGAAATGGCTTATCGGCCGCTCTTCTATAAATTCAACTATACTACTTTTAAAAGAATATTGATATATTGTTGCAGTTTAGAGTTGATATCTTGCAAATGCTCCGAAAATCAGCCCAATCAATTAGCAATAAATTAACTTTATAGCTACAGTTTAAAGATCCTACTTTATATGATACTTACCTTCTCTTTTGGGGCTGCTTTAAAGTCGCTTATTGCAAGATATCAACTAAATTGTGCAAAATTATTTGAGGAAGCGTTTAAAACCAGATTAATGAAAATTCTGTGCTATAAATAGTCAATATGTGTCCAGAGCGACTCTTAAAACTAACCCGGAACCATGGACGGTGGAGGGTTAGTTTTTGACAGTGAGTGAGACAGGACGTCGAACGAACGGCAAGTGGCGGATACATATTGACTATTACTGCAATATCATGAAAGTGTAAAACTGCAATAATATATCAATTTAATTTTATAATGAACTTTATCTACAACTTAAAGAAGCATAATTTCCTGTTGTATATAGAAAAAAGTTCGATCATCTTTAAAGATAATCGAACCTCTAACTTAATGAAATAAGTTTCACTTCACTAATTCAGAAACATAGACTAACTGAATTCCCTTCTCCTCTAGCTTAGGAATCAACTCCTTAATAGCCTGAATAGTATTCGGTTTAATATGACCAATAGTAATCAGCTCACCTTGTTTCAAAGCTACATCAGCTAAATACTGAATCTGCTTATTAATTCTCTCCTTATCATCGATATTATCAATAAAGAGATGATTCACAGCATAGGATTCGCCAACCTCTCTAGCTGCAGCTGGCACTACAGAACGAGGTGCTGTACTGCTGTCAATAAAGAATAGATCCTGCTGGTGGAGATAATCTAAAACCACAGACATCGTCTTATTATCTGCAGTAACCTTAGAACCCATATGGTTATTGACACCTGCTACCTCAACTCCAAGACTGGCCAGTCCCTTCTGTATAGTAGTCCTAATTTCTTCAGGGGCCATATCAGTATAGATAGCTCCCTCACCTGGACTAACCGGTGATGAAGGCTCCATAGGTAAATGCAGCAGAATCTCATGGCCTGCTTGAACGGCTTTTTCAGCATCAGAAGTAGAATAAGGACGAAACGGCAAAACTGCTACTGTTAATGGACGATCGATCTCCATTAATTCTGCCGTACCATCTCGATTAAATCCTAAATCATCAATAATAAAGGCCATTCTGGCTTTAACCTTTGGTTGGGTCATCTTTAAGTGGTACAGAGTCAGTTCCTTATCTTTTAATTCTGCCGACTGCAGCTTAACTGTTAACTCAGCCTCTGCTACTTCTGACCCGGATGATTCCGTTTCTAATTCTATTTTGACTTCATCTGCTGTTAATTTATGTTTTAGACCGGTTAATAATCTATCTAACTCTTGTTCTTTTGAGGAAGGAAAGGGCAGTTCAATCTTTTGAAAGTTCTTCTGCCAACTAACTTCCCTTTCAGCAATCATTTCTTTCTTTTTGCGTCCCCACTCCATTTCAGACCTAAAATCCAATTCCTGTTGCTGCCAGTAAGAATTAACCTTATCTTTAATATCTTTGCTTATTTCAATATAATTCAGTTTTTCAACATTAGTTTTAGTTGGAGTAGAACTACTACAAGCTGTTAAAGTAGAGATAATTAACAGCCCGCTAATTATTAAGCATATCTTTCCTAGCTTTTGATTCATCTTTAAACCTTCCTATCCTATTATTAAATTCTCTATCTAACTGGCTGGTTTAAGTTCTTCTTGCTGCTCTTTAATCTTCTTCTTTAAATACTTAATTGCCCGCTGCAGCTGTTCATCCTGTTCAGTATCATCAGGATCATATTCTACTTTAATATCAGGTTCAATACCTGTTTCATTGATATACCGCTCATCAGGAGTATAGTACCTAGCAGTTGTCAGCTTTAAAGCTGATCCATCATCCAAGGGAATAACTGACTGCACAACTCCCTTGCCAAATGTCTGATTACCCATCACTACTCCATTATCCGTATCCTGAACTGCTCCGGCTATTATCTCCGAAGCACTGGCGCTTCCTTCATTGACTAAGACTACCAACGGATGTTCCGAAGGCTTTATCTCGGAAGAAACCAAGAGAGTTTCCTGCTCTCCATTTCGTTCTTTAATATGAACTACCGGACCATTAGGTATAAAGCTACTGGCAACCTTGACTGCCTCTTTTAACATTCCTCCCGGATTATTTCTTAGATCAAGAATAACCGCTTCTGCATTCTGCTCTTCCAGTTTCTTTAATTCCTGCTGTACATCTGCACCTACTTCTTCAGCAAACTGAGCAATTCTAATGTAACCAATACCCTCCTCTTTTATCTCTGATTCTACATAAGGTACTTCTATCATAGCTCTAGTAATGGACACCTCAATTACTTCCGGCTCCTTTTCTTCATCTTTTTCACGTTCGATAGTTAAGATTACTTCAGTTCCCGGTTCGCCTTTCATCAAACTGACTGCTTTCTTGATTGTCATTCCTTCTGTCGACTCTCCATCAATCTGAGTAATTATATCTCCAGCCTGTAAGTCTGCTTTAGACCCAGGCGTACCTTCAATCGGAGATACAATTGTCAATTCTTCATGACGCATAGTAACTACAATTCCAATACCGCCGAATTCACCTTCAAAGTTCATCTGCATATCCTCATAATCCTCTTTTGATAAGTATCTAGTATAGGGATCCTCTAAAGAATTCAACATCCCTTTAATGGCTCCTGTTAGAAGTTTATCTAATTCAACCTCTTTAACATAATAACGCTGAACAATAGTTAACACATTTTCAAAGATCTTGAATTTCTGCGGCATCTCCTCAGCCAATAGATAATCATCGGCCTGGACACCTCTAATAAAGAAACCTAGAACACCGGCTCCTAAAATTAGTGTAATCAAAGTAACAATCCCTACTAACTTGCCCCATCTTTTGAACATACTCTGTCACTACCTTTCTCAGACAACTACTTTATATCTATATTCACATAGCTTAATTATATTCTTTCTAGGTTTCAAACCTAACTCCTGTTTTTAATAGCAGGAAATTATTGAAAACAAACAAAAAGCCGCTACTATCTTAACAGCTGCGGCTTTTTTATTATAGCTTACATTTTTATTTATTTTTTATTCATTACATCTTTCACAGCACCAATGACATCTTCAGAACTAATTTCAAAGTGATCCATTAGTTCTTCTGGGCCTCCGGAACGGCCGAAGGTATCCTTAATCCCTACTCGTTGCATCGGCAGTGGAGAGTTCTCTCCTAATACTTCGGCTACTGCACTGCCTAATCCGTTATAGATATTATGTTCTTCGGCAGTTACTACTGCTCCTGTCTTTTCCGCGGCAGCAACTACTCCTTCTACATCGATAGGCTTGATTGTATGGACATTTACTACTTCAGCTTCAATACCTTCCTGGGCTAAAGTATCAGCTGCTTCTAAAGCTTCACCAACCATCACTCCCGTAGCAAAGATAGTTACATCGCTGCCTTCCCGAACCGGCATTACTTTACCCCACTCAAATTCATATTCTTCCTCATCAAAAACAACAGGAACTCCACCGCGAGTAAAGCGCATATAGACCGGACCATCATAGTCAGCTGCAGCCCTAACTACCTGTTTGGCTTCTACAGCATCACCGGGGACTATCACTGTCATCTTTGGTATCGACCTCATAATTCCAATATCTTCAATAGCCTGATGAGTAGCTCCATCGGCTCCAACAGTAATTCCGGCATGGGTCACTGCTATCTTAACATTCAACTCAGGATAAGCAATAGAATTTCTGATCTGATCAGCTACCCGGGCACTGCCAAAAACAGCAAAAGTACTAACAAAGGGTATCTTCCCACAGGTAGCCATTCCGGCTGCCGTACCTATCATATTCTGTTCAGCAATTCCCATCTGAAAGAAACGCTCGGGAAATTCAGCTGCAAAGTGTTTAACCCGTGTAGATGAACCTACATCGGCATCAAAAACTACAATATCTTCATTCTCTGTTCCTAACTCCAATAAGGTTTCTCCATAGGCATCTCGTGTAGCAATCTTTTCTGACATTAATCTTAACCTCCCAAATATTTAATTCAATTCTGCTAAAGCCTGCTCTAATTCTTCTTCATCAGGTGCATTACCGTGCCAGGCTGCTTTATCTTCCATAAAGGAAACTCCTTTTCCTTTGACAGTATTAGCCACAATCATCACCGGCTTGTCCGTTACTTCTCTAGCTTCAGCTAAAGCCTCCAAAATTTCTGTTAATTCATGGCCATCAATCTCGATCGTATACCAGCCAAAAGCTTCGAATTTATCAGTTACTGAATGAACATTCATTACTTTCTCTGTCTTATCTATTAATTGAACCTGGTTATAATCAGTAAAAGCAATCAGATTGTCCAATTTATAATTAGCCGCCGACATAGCAGCCTCCCAAATCTGGCCTTCCTGAATCTCTCCATCCCCAACCATAGCAAAGACGCGGTAATCCTTCTGATCTAACTTACCGGCCAAAGCCATACCTACTGCAGCAGAAAGACCCTGTCCTAGCGAACCGGCTGTCATATCTACTCCCGGCGTCTTATTCATATCCGGATGGCCCTGCAGATGACTGTCTAAATCCCTTAAAGTCTGCAACTCTTCCTCTGGAAAGTATCCTTTCTTAGCTAAAGCAGCATATAACACCGGAGCAGCATGTCCCTTCGAAAGCACAAATCTATCTCTATCCTCCCAATCCGGATTAGCCGGATCTAAATTCATCTCTTCAAAATAGAGAGCAGTTACTATCTCTGCTGCTGACAGTGAACCTCCCGGATGTCCAGAACCTGCCTTAGCTACCATCTTTAAGATACTGCGCCTGAGTTCTGTTGTCTTATCCTCTAAATCTTCAATCTTTGTCATTTTCTCCTAAGCCTCCTTGTTGGATTAACTATTCACTTCTACGAACCATACTTTCATTAAAGCCTTCTCCCAATACTTCATGAACATCAGTAATAATCAAAAAGGCCTCCTGATCCAAATTATAAACTAAATTTTTTAATCTAGTTACTTCGCTTCTGCTGATGATACATAACAGAATTTCTTTATCGCTGTTAGTATAACCACCTTTACCCTCTAAAACTGTTACTCCCCTATCCAGCTTATGTAAAATTTCTTCTTTAATCTCTCTATCTTCATCAGAGATAATAAAGGCACCTTTAGAAATATTAAATCCTTCCTGAACCAGATCAATTGCCTTGCTGGTAATAAAGAGAGCAATTAAAGCATACAGTGCTACTTCAGCATTAAAAGCAATAGCAGCAGAAAAAATAACACAGAAATCTATCATCAACAAAGCCTTACCAACACTAATATTAAAGTAATAATTCACCAACTGAGCTACCAGATCAGTTCCGCCGGTAGTTCCTTTAAACCTAAAAACCAGCCCCAATCCGGTTCCGACAAATACTCCTCCGTAGATTGCTGCCAACAATAGATCATGGGTTAAAACCGGCAAATATGGTACTAAATAATCTGTAGCCAGAGAAAGAACTAAAATACCGTACAGAGTTCTAACTCCAAACTTTGTTCCTAATACCTTAACACCGATTATAAACAGCGGAACATTAATTACCAGTATCGTCCTTCCTACCGGAAAGTTAAAGAGATGATAAACCACAGTTGCTAAACCACTGATCCCGCCGGAAGCAATCTTATTGGGTACTAAAAAGACTACCAATCCTATAGCTGTGAATATACTACCTAAAGTAATTCCTAAATAATCATATACTATTTCTCTTTTCATGTCAACATCCCCTATTTTAGCCCCAAAATCTTCCTCTTAGTAACTAAATAAACAAATTTCGGCAAGGCTAATATTCGCCTAAACCGCTTCGGCTCCTGCAGCAGTCGATAGAGCCACTCTAAACCTAATTTCTGAAGCCAGTCCGGTGCTCTCTTTTTCTGTCCGGCTAAAACATCGAAGCTACCCCCAACTCCCATACCAACAGAAGCCTGTAGAGAAGGCAAATTCCTTACCAGCCATTTCTCCTGCAGCGGCACTCCCATACCGACAAAGAGAAGATCAGGCTGCAGCTGATTAATCTCTTTAATTACATAAGCTTCACTTTTATTATCTAAATAGCCATGATGTTCTCCAATTACTCTTAGTTCTGGATATTCTGATAAAATCCTTCTTTTTGCCTGAAAAGGTATGCCCGGTCTTCCGCCCAACAGATAGATTTGATAATCCTTCTGGGCTGCTAGACTAAATAACCGCTTCATCAGGTCGATTCCTGCTACTCTCTCCGGCATGACTGCTCCTAACAATCTAGCCGCCCAGACTACTCCAATACCATCAGGAACTGTCAGATCAGCCTGATTTAAGATCTTTTTAAGCTCTAAATCCTGCTGAGCCATAACCAGCATCTCTGAATTAGGAGTCACTACCAGATGGGACTCAGTCCGGTTCTTGATTAATCTATCTATTTCTGCCACGGCAGCATCCAGATTAACCTGATCAACAGCAACATCTAAAATATCAATCTGCTCCACTCAATCACTCCTATCCTTCAGAAGTTTCCGGACTGAATCTATATCGTCATAAGCAATCTGCTGCATTTCAACAGCCTTTCTTCTCAGCTTCTCTTCTGCCTGACCTCGATTCTGCCAGATATCCAGAACTTGATTATATAGCTCTGTAGCTGATAGATCAGTTACTCTACCGGCTGACCTTAAGTCTAGCCGCTTAAGAAGGCTATCTACTTTGGGATCATAGGAGATACCGACTAGGGGTACATAATTAACAGCAGCAAAGATCAGCGAATGGAGCCGGACTCCAATCACCAATTCGCACTCACCAAATAAGCCGGCTATCTCCCGGGGATGATACTTGCCTGTAAGCAGCTTTGTTTCTGTCTCCATCTGCTCTTTAACCTTCCGGCTTGCTGTTAAATCATGGGGATAATGTAGAGGCAGAAAGAGAATACCCCCTTCCAATTTATGATTAATCCGATCCAATACCCCGGCTAAAACTGACAAATAATCATTACTTTCTGCTGTCCAGTGGCGGACTGAAACTCCAATTACAGGCGGCTTCAGTTCGAGACTTTCAGCTGTAATAATCTCCTGTTTCCTCTCCTCTGAAACCAGTGACAGATTAAAGACTGGATCTACTGTCACTTCAATCGGCTTTCTTACCCCTAACTTTACCAGCAGTTCTTTAGATTCTTCATCCCGCACTGTCAACCTGGCTGCTGAATTAAGCACTTTCGGCACTAAAGACTTCCCTAATCTACTGGTAATAGGTCCTACTCCTTGAGCATAACAGACCACTGATAGATTAATCTTATGTGCTAAATAGACCAATCCCAGATAATAAAGCAGACTCCGCTGGCTAGTTGTATCCTGAAGTAGACTGCCGCCGCCTAACAGCAGAAGATCTGCCTGATAAAAGACTGTTATAATTTCAATTAAGCTAAAACGGTCAACAGCTGAAACATTATATAATTTTTCTGTCCGGGCTGGATTAGCCGATAAGACTGTAATTTCCACTTCTTCATCTATCCTCTGGCGCAGACTAGAAATAATAGCTGCCAGAATAGCCTCATCTCCGGCATTATCGAAGCCATAATAGCCGGCAAGAGCTATCTTTTTCATCAATCCAGCTCCTTTCTCAACTTCTGTTTCCAAATAAGTAAGCCTCTCCCTAACTTAACTAATAGAATCCCAATAACAAAACCTAACATTAATCCCAGACCTACCCTTACTCCGCTTGTCCAGAGCGGAGTATGAATATGAGAGAAGGTATTCATAACAGTAATCTGGCCTACTAAACCTCCTAACAGAACTGGAATACTCCAATCTCGATTTCCAGTTATAATCAGCCAGGTAGCCATTACCAATAAGGGATGGCCGATTAGAAATGATTTAAATCTAGGCCGTACTGATAAGAGTTGCTCTAGCCAGTCCCGAATTATAAGTTCCAGTTCTGGCACCGGAATTAAGGGCTGGTTCCCGGTTCGTCCTATGTATATTATGCCCACTACTGCCAAAAAAATTAATAAGAATAGGTCTTTTAACTTTAAATTCTTATTTAACAGACTATTAGCCTTATCTATTAGAGCTTGAAAGCTGTAATCTTCTCTATTAAGCCAGAATCGATAATGTAGATAATAAGCAATCACCAAGAGAATCGGTCCTATAAAAGAAAGTTTAACTCCTCTAAACTGCCGAAGCTTCACCATATAATGCCAGCTGCCTAGAGCACCAACTAACAAGACTCCACCGCTTAATGTAATCAAACTAACTCTCACAAATATATTGAACAATGCCTTGATTCTATTCTCAATCTCTTGATTAGAAAAAATATAGGGGAATAGAGTACTTACTACTGCCAAGGTAGGAAAGATAATCGCAACCAATAAAGCAGTCAGTTCTCTAGTTAAAAAGATATAGTCCTGACTAATCAGAACTAAAGATACCAGAGCAGATATCAAAAACAGGATCAACTTATACCTTCCTGCAACAACCAAAGGAAATTCAGAAATGAATAAATACTCCACTAAATAGAATAAAGCAGCTACAGCTGCCAGATTAATTATAAATAAGAAAAGAAGACTGCTGGAGAAATCAGAAATAGGCTCGGCAGGTGCTAGAGAATAACCTTCTGCCTGCAGGCCAGCCGTCAAATCAGCCACCAGCTGATTAGTTAACTCCACAGCTGATCTTCCGTCTTTACTTTCTAAAATCGGCTTTAGATAGACGCCCCGAACATTCCTCTCTCTTACTGCCCGCAGATAGCGGTCTACTAACTTTTCAACCGGCAGTAAATTAAATTCCTGCTGGTCAGCACTATGCACCCGAATATTATTAGGTCCCAAATTATTAGCCAGCCTATTAACGCCTGTTTGTTCAGCAATAAATGGTTCAATAATACCTAACTGCAGATCATACTCTTCGATTAAAGCAGCAGTCGCGGATAGATAATCCGGATATCCCAACACTTCTGTACCGCTAAAGATCACCTGTGATAAAGCTGCCTGGGGGAGAGTATTCAGCTCACTGAATCTATCCTTGATAGCTTTAGAATCATCGACAGCCTGATTGCCAAACCGCGGTACTACTTTCAGCCCAGACCGACGGGCTAAGTCCAACTGCTCAGCTGTAAATCCTATCGGAAAATCTACCAGCTGCTGTTGGTCAGCTTCAGCTGCTAATAGTTTCCTATCTGCTGTCACCACTTTATTATCACCTAGATAGCTGCTTAACCTCTCTTCTATCTTCTGTTTAAGCTGAGGCGTACGGCAGAAGATAGAAGTCATTTGCTGAAAATTATTTCCAACAGTCTCTTTTAATAGTCTCAATTCCAGATCAGTTACTAGCTTAACCTTACCGCTGGCTTCTAGATCTCCAAGATCCTGTTCTATAATAGCCAGCGAAGTAACGCCCTGGCTTTCATACTTTTCTAATAGAGCAGCTAAATCAACCCCAGGCGGCAGCTTAAGCTTCTGCCACTGCTTAAGATCCAGAATCAATTCAACACTGCGATTTCCAGTCTCTACCTGATAGCGTTGATATCCAATTACAGCACCAGTAATCATTCCGGCTATAATCAATATAATCAAGACTTTTTTATACATTATCTTCTTCCATCCCACCTAAGATTACTAACTTATTCTGCTTTACTCTAATCTCATCGGCCTGTAGAGGAACCGGTAATTCAGTTAGATCCAGAGTAAGATTGACTTCACTCATCAGCCGCTCTATAACCTCACGCGGAATTCTCAACTCAGCTACCATTAAGTCCTGAGGAAGAAAACTTAATTTCTGGTCGGTTTCTAACTTAAACTTACCACCTAACTTAAGCTTGATGGGGTTTCCAAAGAAGTCAAAATCTCCGGCGAGTACTGTCTGTTCAGGACCTAGATTTAGAACTATATTCTGGAGTGAAGAGAGCCTTTCAGCCAGATAATCCTCCAGTTCCTCTTCGGTAAATACCAGTCTCAACTCTTCATTAGTCCCGACAAAGGCCTGTCCTTCATTTCTATTATTAGTAGATTTGAACTTAATATTACTGAATTTAGCTTCTAATTCAGCTACCTTCAATCCATCAACTACTAATTCCTCTCCGCTCAGGTTAACCTTCTGAAACCGGCCGCCCAGCATCAACAATGCCGGCAGTGAATTAACTTCGACTTCTAAACTCTGGGCTGATTCCAGCTGCTGGGTTAAATTCTGCTCTAACTGGCGGGAAAAGTAAACCGGCAGCAGTAGCTGACTGATTAATAAAACTGCTACAATAAGTCCAATTAATTTCTTCATAATTTTATCCTCTCTTAGTCTCTTTCAAATAAGCTTCAATCAAAGGATCCAGTTCTCCATCCATCACTGCTTCAATATTATTAATTTCTAGATTAGTCCGGTGGTCTTTAATTAGCTGATACGGATCAAAGAAGTAAGAACGAATCTGGCTCCCCCAGCTGATATCCTTCTTCTCACCGCGAATCTCGGATAACTTCTCAGCCTGCTTCTCCTTCATATAATCAAAGAGTTTAGCCTTTAGAATCTGCATTGCTTTCTGGCGGTTCTTATGCTGGGAACGCAGCGACTGACACTGGACTACAATTCCTGTTGGCTGATGTGTAATTCTAACAGCCGAATCAGTAGTATTAACATGCTGGCCGCCGGCACCGCTGGCCCGATAAGTCTCTATCTTCAGATCATTCTTTTCGATATCAATATCTATATCATCCTCGATTTCAGGCAGCACCTCCACAGAAGCAAAGGAAGTATGGCGCCGGCCGGAAGAATCAAAAGGTGAAACCCGAACCATACGATGGACTCCTTTTTCTGCCTTCAGATAGCCGTAAGCATAAGGGCCATTAATCTGTAAAGTTACACTCTTAATTCCGGCCTCTTCGCCGGCCATAAATTCCAAGGTCTCTATCTGATAATCCTTCTTTTCAGCCCAGCGGTTATACATTCTAAGCAGCATCTCAGCCCAGTCCTGGGAATCAATTCCGCCGGCTCCGGGATTAATCGATAACAGAGCAGAATTCTGATCATATTCACCATCCATAACTACCTTTAGCTCTAACTCTTCAATATCCTCTTCTAAACCCTGTAATTTATCTTTAATCTCTTCAGTTACTGAATCATCATCCTCTTCCTGGCCCAATTCAATCAAGACTTCTATTTCTTCCAATCTTTCTTCCAGTCTATCAAAGCTTTCCATCATATCTTTGAGAGCACTGGCCTCTTTTGATATCTGCTGGGCCCGAGAACTGTCATCCCAGAAACCAGGCTTTGACATCTCCGCCCGCAGTTGGTCATGCTTCTCTTCTAACTTATCATAGTCAAAGAGAGACCCTCAGTTCTGCTAACTCTCCTTTTAGTCCTTCCAGTCTTGCTTGCTTATCTTCTAACACTTGAACTCCTCCTTATACTCTATACTTTAACGCCCACAGCATCTTTTATACTTTTCGCCGCTGCCGCAAGGACAAGGATCATTCCGTCCCGGTTCCTCTTCTTTGACAATCGGCTGCTGCTTTTGGGGCTGCTGATTCTGTTGCTTCTGCTGTTGACGCTTAGCCTGCTTTGCTTCAGCTTCCTTCTGGGCCCGAACAGTATCATAAGCAGACGGTACCTCGCCCCGGCCTATATTAATACTGCTGTCTCTGGACTCCAATTCACCAGAAACCAGCTCGATTCTGAAGATATACTTGATAATGTCTTCTCTAATGCTGCTGATCATATTCTGGAACATATCATAAGCTTCATTTTTATATTCCACTAGCGGATCATTCTGACCATAAGCTCTAAGTCCGATTCCTTGACGCAGATCATCCATAGCCTGGAGATGATCCATCCACTTCTGATCAACCACCTTCAGCATAACTATCTTCTCTAATTCACGCATAACCTCGGAATCTACTTCTTCTTCCCGGGCTTCATAATTCTCTTTGGCTACTGCAAGCAGCTTCTCTTTAACCTTCATTCGCCCGCAGTCAGCTAAATCATCAATCTCCAGATCTCCTTCTTCTAAAAATAACGTCTCGGCATAATTGATTAAGCCTTCCAGGTCCCATTCCTCATGATGGACCTCTTCATTAATATAGACCTCTAACTTCTCATCAACTAACTTCTCAATCATAGTCAGAATATTCTCTTTTAAATCCTCACCGTAGAGTATCTTCCGGCGCTGGTTATAGATAACCTGACGCTGCTTATTCATTACATTATCATACTCTAAAACCTGTTTTCTGATCTCAAAGTTGCGGGATTCAACCTTCTTTTGTGCATTCTCCAAGGCTCGGCTGATAAGAGAATGTTCAATCGGCTGATCCTCTTCAAGACCTAAACTGTCCATCACGCTGCTGATCTTATCAGAGCCAAAGAGGCGCATCAGATCATCCTCCAGGGAAACATAAAACTGGGAAGCACCGGGATCTCCCTGGCGTCCAGAACGTCCTCTAAGCTGATTATCGATCCGTCTGCTTTCATGACGCTCAGTTCCAATCACATAGAGGCCGCCCTTGTCAACTACACCATCCCCTAAAACAATATCAGTTCCCCGGCCGGCCATATTGGTAGCAATTGTCACTGCCCCTTCCTGTCCGGCATTCTTAATAATCTCTGCTTCTTGCTCGTGATGTTTAGCATTCAATACATTATGGGGAATATTATTCCGCCTTAATTTCCGGCTTAACTCCTCGGATTTTTCGATTGATCTCGTTCCTACTAACACCGGCTGGCCTCGCTCATGGCTTTCAATAATATCTTCGACTACGGCATTGAATTTAGCCTCTTCTGTCTGGTAGATTACATCATCATAATCCTCTCTGATTACAGGTTCATTAGTAGGAACTACTACTACATCCAGATCATAGATTTCATCAAATTCTTCAGCCTCAGTGGCTGCTGTTCCGGTCATTCCGGCCAATTTATCATACATTCTAAAGAAGTTCTGAAAAGTAATACTGGCCAGAGTCTGTGTCTCCTTTTGAATTTCGACTCCTTCTTTAGCCTCAATAGCCTGATGGAGCCCTTCACCGTACCGCCGGCCGGTCATCAAACGGCCGGTAAATTCATCAACAATATGGACCTCTCCATCTTTGACGATATAGTCTTCATCCTTATCCATTAAAGCTTTAGCTCTAAGTGAAAGTTTGAGATGACGATGTAGATCCATATTCTCATCCAGATAGAGATTATCAATATCAAGTATATCCTCAGCCCGCGCAATCCCCTCTTCAGTCAGGGTTACAGTATTAGCCTTTTCATCAACTTCATAATCTTTACTTTCTTTAAAGCGCGGAGCTAACCTGGCAAACTTATAATAAAGGGCTGGAGATGATTCGGCTGGTCCCGAAATAATCAACGGCGTCCGGGCCTCATCAATTAAGATACTATCCACCTCATCTAAAATAGCAAAGCTTAATTCTCCCTGAACCAAATCATCTTTATCAATGGCCATATTATCACGTAGATAATCGAAACCAAATTGATTATTGGTTCCATAGACGATATCGGCCTGATAGGCTTCCTGTCTCTCTTCAGTATCCATATCTTCTAAGATAACACCAACATCCAGTCCCAGAAATTCATAGATCTGGCCCATCCACTCACTATCCCGTTCAGCTAGATAATCATTAACCGTTACAATATGGACTGCATTACCGGTTAAAGCATTCAAATAGGCCGGCATAGTTGCTGCTAAAGTCTTTCCTTCCCCGGTCTTCATTTCAGCAATCTTACCTTCATGCAGTACAATAGCTCCCACCACCTGAACATCATAATGGCGAAAGCCTTCCTCTGTTGCCCGCTGTGATGCCTCCCGTACTACAGCAAATGCCTCGGGCATCAGGTCATCTAATGTCTCTCCCTCTTCTAACCTTTCTTTAAATTCATCAGTCTTAGCTCTCAGTTCGGCATCAGTCAACTTCTGTATCTGTGGCTCCAATCCATTAATTTTATCTACTATAGGCTGTATCCGTTCTAATTCTTTTTCATTGGGATCCTTAAATAACCATTTCTTGAGAAAACCAAGCATCAATTATCACCCTTTTTAATATCTCGCTATATTTTCCTTTCAATTATATCACTCACAATTATATCACTGAATTATTGTTAGGGCAAACTTAAAACTACAAAAGACTAGTCTGGAGTGCTCCAGACTAGTCTTAAAACTGCATGATTAAAAGAATCTATTTATCCTAAAGTTGGTTCAATCAACCCGTAATCTCCAGCATTTCGTTTATAAACGACATTTACTTCTTCAGAATCTGAATTAAAGAAGACAAAGAAGTCATGGTCAAGAAGCTCCATCTGCATTACTGCTTCTTCAACATTCATCGGCTTCATAGCAAAACGCTTGGTTCTAACAATTTTAGGTTCATCCTCTTCCTCATCTTCATCCAGAAGATTTGACTCTGCTAAGTTAGCCTTCAGTTCTTTTCTTTCTTCTTTTATTTTACGATTGATTTTGGTCTTATATTTATGGATTTGTCGTTCTAGTTTTTCGATAACTCCATCGATTGAAGCATACATATCTCCGGTCACTTCTTCACCTCTAATGGTTAAACCGTCGATATAGACTGTAACTTCTACAATATGTCTCTCCTTCTCTACTTCTAATGAAATTCTGGCTTCAATAGGTGGATCATCATCAAAATACCTCTCAATCTTACCAATCTTTTCTTCTGCATACTGCTTCAATGCATCTGTAATTTCAATATTCTTACCTCTGATTATGAATTTCATTACAGACCAGCTCCCTTCTTTTATCAATCCTGTCTCTTATATTAGGTATTCGATATGAAACTAAAAATCCCTGCTTAGAGCAGATTGAATATTTAAAATATTATTACAGAATTTTACTCAAAAATTCCTGAGTTCTTTCTTCCTGCGGATTATCAAAGATCTGAGTAGGAGGACCTGTTTCAACTATCCTTCCTTCATCCATAAAACAGATTCTGTCTCCTACCTCCCGGGCAAAGCCCATCTCATGGGTCACTACTGCCATTGTCATTCCTTCCTGAGCTAGAGTCCCCATTACTTCCAATACTTCGCCTACCATTTCGGGATCCAAAGCTGAAGTAGGCTCATCAAATAACATTACCTTAGGCTCCATGGCTAGCGCTCTGGCTATAGCAATCCGCTGTTTTTGGCCGCCAGAAAGCTGGGCTGGATAGACATCTGCCTTATCCTGTAGACCTACCTTATCCAATAATTCATAGGCAATATTCTCTGCTTCATCTTCAGCCAGCTTCTTTACCTTAGTAGGAGCTAAAGTTATATTTTCCAGTGAAGTCTTATGGGGAAAGAGATTAAACTGCTGAAAAACCATACCTACTTTTTGACGCATTAAATTGATATCAGTCTCCGGATCATCCATAGGAGTCTCCTCAATATAGATCTGGCCAGAAGTCAACTCCTCTAAAAGATTAATGCAGCGCAGCACTGTACTCTTTCCGGAACCGCTAGGGCCGATGATTACCACTACTTCACCTGCATCTATTTCAAGATTGATATCCTTTAAAACTTCCAGATCACCGAAATTTTTATATAGATTCTCAATTTTGATCACTGGTCTTTAACTTCCTTTCTGCATAATTTACAAGTCTAGTCATGATAAATACCATTATAAAATAGAATACTGCTACTGTTAAAAATATGAAAAAGGATTGATAAGTTCTACTAATAATTAATCTTCCCTGTCTTGTCAAATCTTTAACAGCAATTACTGATACTAAAGATGAATCTTTAAGCAAAGCAATAAATTCATTTCCTAACGCTGGAACAATCGATTTAAAGGCCTGAGGCAGAATAATATACCTCATTGACTGTGCATACGACATTCCAACTGATCGGGCTGCTTCCATCTGTCCTTTATCTATCGATTCAATACCGCCGCGAACAATCTCTCCTACATAGGCTCCGCTATTTAATCCTAATCCTAAAACCGCCGCTATATAAGGAGTTAAATTAATTCCCAGCGAAGGTAAACCGTAATAAAGAATAAATAACTGAACTAATAAAGGAGTTCCCCTAAATATTTCAATATAACCTTTAGCAACCCCGCCGATAATTGGATTCTTAGAAACACGGGCTAATCCCAAAACATTTCCTAGAATAATCCCCATTCCTACAGCAATCGTTGTAATCTTAATTGTCATTACTGAACCTTTTAGAAGAAACGGTAATGCTTCAACAAAGGCTTCATACATCTCGTCCACTTCCTTTCTTAATCTAACTTGCTAACTGAACTCACTGACAACTGACATATGTGATTATAAAGTATTTTTAATAAGTATGCAAGGAATGAAAAGAAAAAGAGATATCTATCGCTATTGATAAATATCTCTTGAAATCAAAGATTAAATTTTAAAAGCTTTATTTAAACCACTTATTATAGATCTCATCATAAGTACCATTCTCTCGTAGCTTTTCAATTGTTTCATTAATCTTCTGCTCTAGCTCATCATCCTTAGGCCGCATCGCAATGCCATAGTTTTCCTCAGTAAACGGCTTACCTATAATCTCTACATCGGGATTATCCATAATATAGGCTGCTGTTACCGGTAGGTCATTAACTACTGCATCGATTCGACCATTCCTTAACTCAATAAAGGCCTGAGTAATCTTCTCATACCGCTTAACCTGCTTAATATCTTCCATCTCACTTGCTTCCAGATCTCCTGTTGTTCCTAACTGAACACCGACTACTTTTCCTGCTAAATCTTCTGGCCCCTGAATATCAGTACTTCCTTCTTTAACTGCAATAACCTGGCCAGCATTGAAGTAAGGCTCTGAAAAGTCTACTGCTTCAGCCCTCTTATCTGTAATTGTCATTGCTGACACAATTACATCAAACTTTTTAGATTTCAAACTAGGAATTAAACCATCAAAGGCTGTATCCTTAAATTCTACTTCCAGCCCTAATTCCTCTCCGACTGCCTCCATAAGTTCTACATCAAAGCCGACAATTTCTCCTTCTTCATTAGGATATTCAAATGGCTTATAATCTGCAGAACAGCCGACTACTAACTTTCCTTCTTCTTTTATCTCATTAAAGGTAGTCTTTTCTTCTGTTCCCGTACAGCCAACTACTCCTACAACTAAGGCTAATCCTAATAATGTTACTAAGAATAGTTTGATTCTTTTACTCATTAAAATCCCCCTCAATCTCAGATGATACTTAATTAAGCTATTATAATTATACATGATGATATATAAACATGCAAGAAAAAATGATTAATTCTTGGACCGCTCTTGATAGCTTGTATGGAGTAGATGATGTGAGTCGCTGCTTAACGGCTCGCCTAAATAATCTTCATATAGTTTAATAATCTGAGGATTCTCATGGGACTTTCTAATCGTATTGGCTTTATCAGTCTGATAGAGGGCTTCTGCCCGTTTGGCTTTGACATCCATAGTAGTTGAAGCAAATGGTTGACCGCCACCGCCGATACAGCCGCCCGGACAGGCCATAACTTCTACAAAGTCATACTCTATTTCGCCAGCTTCTATCTTATCTAACAGATCAGCAGCATTCTTTAAGCCATGTACAACTGCTACTTTTACATTATCACCATTTAACTGAACATTAGCATCCCGTATCCCATCCATACCTCGTACTTCTGTTAGATCCAAACGCGGCAATTCATCATCTGTTAATACTTCATAGGCTGTCCGCAGTGCAGCCTCCATTACTCCACCAGTAGTACCAAAGATAGTTCCAGCCCCTGTGTGGGCCCCCATCATCTTATCATACTTACTGTCAGTTAATTTATGGAACTGAATCCCCATTTCTTTAATCATTCTTGCTGCTTCCCGGGTAGTTAAAACTGCATCTGTATCTTGATGACCGCTATCAGCCATCTCTTCCCTATTCTTTTCAAACTTTTTAGCTGTACAGGGCATAACTGAAACAGTAAAGATATCTTCCGGATCAATATCTTCTTGTTCAGCATAATAAGTCTTGGCCAGAGTGGAAAACATCTGCTGGGGCGATTTGGCAGTTGATAGATTATCCAAATATTCTGGATAATTATGCTCACAGAATTTAACCCAACCGGGACAACAGGAAGTAAACTGAGGCAGCTTCTTTTGGCCTTTAATTCTTTTTAATAATTCATTACCTTCTTCCATAATTGTCAGGTCAGCAGTAAACTCGGTAGAAAAGATCTTATCAAAACCTAATTCCTGTAAAGCTGTTACTAACTTACCGGTTACTATCGTTCCAGGTTCCATACCGAATTCTTCTCCGATACTGGCCTGAATAGCAGGAGCAACCTGAACCACAACATGTTGATCCTCATCTTCTAATGCATCCCAAACATCACTAATCTCACTCACTTCAGTAATAGCTCCTACTGGGCAGACTACCGCACACTGACCACAGTTAGTACAATTAATCTCACTCTGCGGCAGATCAAAAGCGGTAGTTACAGTAGAATTAAAGCCCCGCTCTGTAAAGTCTAAAGCAGCAACTTCCTGAATTTCATTACAGACCCTTACACAGCGGCCACAGAGAATACATTTATTTGGATCACGCTCCAAACAAGGTCCATCATTATCAATCGGATGGTCTCTAGTATCCCCTTCAAATCTAATATCATGGACTCCCAGATCATACGCAATCTGTTGTAATTCACAGGTGCCATTCCGATCACAAGTCAAACATTCATTAGGATGGTTAGCTAATAAGAGTTCGACATTCATTCTTCTGGCTCGCCGGGCTTTAGAACTATTAGTTCTAATCTTCATTCCTTCAGTTACCGGCGTTACACAAGAAGCCATTAGATTTCCCGTTTCTTCATCTTCAACCTCACAGACACGACAAGAACCAAAGAGAGTTAACTCTTCATGATAACAGAGAGTTGGAAGCTCAATACCCAATTCACGAGCTGCTTCTAAAACAGTACTTCCTTTTTCAACTTCAACTTCCTGACCATCTATTGTTAGTCTAACAGTATCTTTGTGAGTCAATATAACTGTATCCATTCTTCATCACTCCCCTTCCTTATTTCTAAGCTTGTGAAATAGCATCAACTGGACATTCATCAACACAGGAACCACAATTAATACATTCATCAGTATCAATCACATGGGCTTCTTTCTTCTCACCCTCAATTGCATCAACAGGACAGACATCAACACAGGATGTACAACCAATACAGTCTTCTTCGTCTATTACATAACCCGCCACTAATTCTTGGCAGTTTCCAGCCGGACATGTTTCTTCATAGATATGGGCTTCGTATTCATCTCGAAAGTACTGTATAGTACTCAATACCGGATTAGGAGCTGATTGTCCTAAACCACAAAGAGAAGTAGACTTAATATGGTGGGATAACTCCTCTAATAATTCAATATCTCCTTCTTTTCCTTCCCCAGCAGTAATTCTTTTTAAGATCTCTAACATTCGTTTTGTACCTTCACGACACGGAGTACATTTTCCACAAGATTCGCTCTGGGTAAAGTCTAAGAAGAACTTAGCTACATCCACCATACAGGTATCTTCGTCCATTACAACTAAGCCACCAGAACCCATCATAGCTCCAGCCTCGATAAGAGAATCATAATCAACAGATAAGTCTAACTTTTCTTCAGGCAGACAGCCGCCGGATGGTCCGCCAATCTGAACTGCTTTAAAGTCCTTGCCGCCCATAATTCCGCCGCCAACATCATAGATGATCTCGCGCATTGTAATGCCCATCGGTACTTCAGCTAAACCTGTATTCTGGATCTTACCGGTAATAGCAAAGATCTTAGTTCCCGTACTATCTTCAGTTCCAACTTTACTATATTCATCGGCACCTTGGTTAATGATCACCGGCACATTAGCATAGGTCTCTACATTATTGATATTGGAAGGATAGCCCCAGAGTCCTTTCTGGGCTGGAAAGGGCGGACGGGGTCTAGGCATACCGCGTTTTCCTTCGATAGAATTCATTAAAGCCGTCTCTTCACCACAGACAAATGCTCCGGCACCCTTCTTAATCTGTAACTTGAAATCAAAGCCTGACTCAAATAAGTTATCCCCCAATAATCCATATTCTTCAGCCTGTTCAATAGCCTTTTCTAATCTCTCGATAGCCAGTGGATATTCAGCCCGCACATAGATATATCCTTCACTGGCTCCAATAGCATAAGCAGCAATAATCATTCCCTCAATGACTCTATGCGGATCACCTTCTAGGATACTCCGGTCCATAAAAGCACCCGGGTCACCTTCGTCCGCGTTACAGATAATATACTTTTTATCATCTTCGCTGTCATGGGCAAACTGCCACTTAATTCCTGTTGGGAAGCCTCCTCCCCCGCGTCCGCGTAGTCCAGCCTCTTTAACTTCATCAATTACCTCCTGGGATGTCATTGTAGTTAAGGTTTCTCCCACTGCCTGATAGCCATCTTCAGCAATATATTCTTTAATACTTTCTGGGTCAACCCTACCACAGTTAGATAACACTACCCGCTGTTGTTTTTCGTAGAAATCTATATTTTGATAGGAAGGAATATCTTCCTCAGTAATTGGCTCTTTATAAAGTAATCTATCTACTATTCTGTCCTTTAGAATATGCTCTGTTACCAGCTCTTCCATATCCTCAGGCTGTAATTCACAATAGAATATTCCCTCAGGATAAATAACCATAACCGGTCCTTTTTCACACAAGCCGTGGCACCCGGTTTCAACAATATTAATCTCATCTGTTAAATCCTGTTTATCCAACTCATCCTCTAGAGCTTTCTGTACCTCTTCACAGCCTGAAGAAACACAGCCTGTCCCTCCACATATTATGATGTGTGACCTATAAATAGAATCTACCATTATATTTTACCTCCTTTAAAACCTAATAATTACTCTTCTAATTTAGCCACTAATAGATCTTCTACAATATTACCGTTAACTACATGTTCTACTATTATCTTCTGAGCATCTTCTTCAGTTACTCCTCCATAAGTGATTCTATCCTTACCGGGTAGTTTAACATCAACTAACGGCTCCTTTTCGCACATACCGATACAGCCGGTCTGAGTTACAATTACATCCAGATCTCGCTTATTTATTTCATCCAGAAGCGCCTGCATAATCTCTCTTGCTCCGGCAGCAATACCACAAGTCCCCATGCCTACAATTACTTTAGGTTTGCCTTCGCTCTTTCTTGTCTTCATATCCTTTTGAACTTTTTCTTTTAATTCATTTAACTCATCTAATGATTTCATGGATTAGTCACCTCCAGAATAAAGTTAATAAATTTGTTGCGCTTACCATTCAAACAGCTTAAAATCAATATATTGATTAAGCGAGTCAGATTATTGATACTGTGCTAATACTTCTGGTACTCTGTCAGGAGTAAGCCGTCCATGAGTATCATCATTAATCATAATCACAGGAGCCAATCCACATGCTCCAATACAGGCTACTGATTCTAAAGTAAACTCAAGATTTTCTGTAGTTTCTCCCTCTTCAATTTCTAACTCTTCTTCGATCTTATTAAGAATGTTTTCTGCCCCTCTTACATGACAGGCTGTTCCCATACAAACCCTGATAATATTGTCACCTCTTGGTTCTAGATGGAATTGAGAATAAAAAGTAGCAACTCCGTAAACCTGGCTTGCCGATAGACCAATCTCCGTAGCTACCTCCTTAAGAACAGGTTCCGGAAGATAATCATACTCATCCTGAACATCCTGTAGAATCGGAATCAGATTCTTCTCTTCTTTTGCATACCCGTCTAGGATTTTAAACAGCGGTTCCAGATACTTGTTAAGATTTTCCTCCTGTTTTCCACATTGGCATCCCATACTTAGCCCCTCCCTAATTTTAATTTAATGAAGTTATAAAAATTATGAATTATTAGAAAAAGGTATTGTGAAGTTATTCACTTATAGAATAAAAATAGATTTTATACTATATAAATTATTATATATTATAAATTTTAATTTTAAGTTATGACATCCACCATATAATTATTTAGATATTCTGTCAAAAAAAACCTTTATTATTTTAAAATTGTTTTGAATCTTTTATCATAAAATTAATTAATATTCTCTATATTCAATTATAATTGAATTTTATTTTGAAGATGGAGTTTACAAAAAATGATGAAGTCTATAACAAAACATACGTGAACTACTCGGCATTGAAATACCGAGCTTCATGGTCGCCTGCTTTTATGGGAGTTACCCGTAATATCAAGCAAGTTACCCAATCGGCGTATCCAACACCACTACTCCTATCCAGTTAATATTGGACTTGGAGTTACTTTTAAGCTGCAAATTGATGATTATTCCAATTATATTTAACCGGATTTGATAAACCTTTAACCTGCAGAGTAATATCTTTACCTTTACGTCGCTGCTGTAGATATTTGCGTAAGATATTAAATGCACCTATGCTGTCGGCATTAAAAGCTTGATTGTTATCTTTATCAATATAAAGCCCTCTTTTAACCCGGTTAGATTTATTAGCATATTTCTTAGTTACTTTTTACTGTAAGGACTGCATTGGCTGGTATATTTTTCATTCTTCTTGATTAAAGTAATCCCCTGTAAATTAAGTTTATACTCTAGTTGGTGATATATAATATCAAAAGGTAGTTTATGGAGTTTTTGATTAGTCTGTTTACCTAAATTAGCATCATCACGAATATTTTTTATATCACCAACGATTACTCTAGAAATATTATTTTCAATACAGTAATTAACTACTTTTTTAGTTGCACTATGAATTAGGTGAAATAATTGTTTTCGTCGCTTTTTATATAGGTTCTGAATACGTTTAGAAGTCTTTTTACCTTGACCATTCAAAATTGATTGATAATGTTTAATCTTCTTATCAAAATAACGATTAATAGCTAAATATTGTCCGCCGTCAATAATAAAGCTTTCCTGATTTTGATTACTATAACAAGTCATCAAATTATTAATTCCTAGGTCAATACTTAAATAATTACCGTTATCTTCTTTAATAGTAGGAGTCTCTACTTTATAAGTTAAGATTACCTTATAAGTATCATCGCTTAAAGGTTTAAACTCAATTCTAGTAGTTGAGTTAAGGATATCTCTATTACTGGATAACAGCTCATTAGGCACTCTTATCCATAAGAATTTGTTGGCAATAGAGTATTCCTCTTTTAGATACTTTTTAACTGTTTAGGAATAGATAATCTTAACTTACCATCAATAATTTTAAAACCATTATTGAGATAACGAAAGTTAAATTTGCTGTCTTTAGGTTTATAGTTAGGTGGATTAGGCTCACCGTTATATTTATCAGGATTATCTTGATAATCCTCCATACTTTGATAAAAACTATCCCAGTTATCAGCTAAAATTTTAAGTGTTTCCTGTGCTGTCTGGGAGGGTAAGTTTTTATACCAAAAGTTAGTTTTTAATTGCTTTTTTTGTTTATACCAATCAGGATACTCTTTATCACTATCTTTAGACCAATTTTTACGTTGATAATTGCCGATATTATATAATCTGGCACTAGCATAGGCTAAACAACCTAATACAATTTGTTGGGTTTGATTAGGTTTATGGATAAAATACTTAGCTAGCTTCAATTAGCTCACCTCCTTATGATAGCCAACATTATAAACACATGTTCTAGCATGAATTAGATTATTTTGGTTACTCAATTGTTATCACCTTTTATATATAGTATATCATATAATGCCTTGGATAGCAATAATATCAAGGCTTAATACAATTACATATAGTTAATATTTAAACAAAAAATAACCTATTCTTTGATATTGAATCAAAGAATAGGTAGTAAATTCATCCCCCATATAAATAAGGGTGGGTTCTTTACTATTTATCCTAAAGGAAAGTAATAAATTCAAGCATTTACTCAGCTGACCTGGTTTTTGCCCCCACATTCGCCTGCAGGAAGCCTCGCCTATAAGGGGTTCCCTCCTACTACTACTTCTCTCTAACCAGCAAAATAACATCAATTAGCCTTAAGTACTATGTACTAGACTGGAATAGATTATTATTTTCCTAATTAGGCAGGACTTACTTCTAAGCCGCACCATGCTCAGCAGCCATTTTGACTACCTTACGTGGATTGTTTTGCCTGCGACTGGCATCAACTTTCAACCACAGACCTGAGTAAATACCCATAATACCCTTTTTATTATAAGATTATTTTTTTTGAATTGCAAGGATAAAAGCAGAAAATTTCTTTTGCTTGTTAGAGTCATCAGAAGGAAATATCTATGAGCTCAGATCAATATATTTCGACTGCTTGTCGTTCGTTCAAGATGTTGCAGGGATAGTCAATATGTATCCTCCACTTGCCGTTCGTTCGACGTCCTGTCTCACTCACTCTCAAAAACTGACTCTCTACCATCCGTGGTTCCGAGTCAGTTTTAAGAGTCGCTCCAGACACATATTGACTATGTGCAATAAAGTATTTTAAATAACGATAGTAAAGTCTGCTCCGGAGAAATGTTGACTATAAATATAATGTGCTAGACTATACCAATTCTCCAATACTAACCCGCAGCAAATTAGGAATCTCGAGGTCGCGGCTGCCGGCGCCGTAGCCTATGCTCTTTATCTGCATTAGAGGTAAAGGACCGAATTCATCGGCTAAAGTGGTGATGATTGCTGCGCCGGTGGGGGTTACTAATTCGCTTTCGATACCGGTTGAATAGACTGGTGTATTCTGTAACAGCTCTAAAGTAGCAGGTGCTGGAATAGGAATCTTACCGTGGGCGCAGTCTACAAATCCGGTGCCGGTATGAATCCGGGAAGCTACTACCTGATCGATACCTAACTCATGAATTCCTACTGCTGCTCCGACAATGTCGACGATGGCATCGACGGCTCCTACTTCATGGAAGTGGACCTGCTCGGGATCTTTATTATGGATCTTGGCTTCTGCTTGGGCCAGCCGCCTGAAGATCCTGCTGCTCATCTCTTTTACAGGTGCTGCAAAATCACTATCAGCAATTATCTCTTCAATTTCTGCTAAATGGCGTCCATGGTGATCTTCGTGATCATCATGATGGTGGTTATCTTTTTCAAGTTCAACATTTAAATAGGTGCCGCTGACTCCATTTTTGACTGCCGTTTCTACCTGCAGTTGGTAGCCTGTCAGATCAAGTTTGGACAGTTCTCCTTTTAATCTATCAAGCTCTAAACCTGCATTCAATAATGAACCTAATATCATATTGCCGCTGATACCGGAAAAGATATCAAAGTAGGCTATTTTCATTCTAATCCCAACTTTCTATTCCATTTTATTGATTGAACTGGCTAGATAGGCCGCTCCAAAGCCATTATCTATATTAACCACACCTACGCCGGCTGAACAGCTATTTAACATACCCAACAGGGATGCTACTCCTTCAAAGCTGGCTCCATAGCCGACACTTGTCGGCACACCAATTACCGGCTTATCGACTAACCCTCCAACTACACTGGCCAATGCTCCTTCCATACCGGCTGCTACAATAACTACCCGGGCCTGACGCAGCTGCTTCTGATTTTCTAATAGACGATGGATACCGGCTACGCCTACATCATAGAGCCGTTCTACGGAGTTACCCATAATTCGGGCTGTTTCATAAGCCTCTTCGGCTACTGGAATATCCGAAGTTCCGGCACTGATGACCAAAATTGATCCTTCCTCGGCTAAATCTGTCTGCTGTAAGACTAAAGTTTTCGCTGCTTCATTATACTCAATCTCGGGCAGTTCTTCCTTAACTGCTTGATAAATATCTTCATCGGCTCTGGTAGCCAGAGCATTCTCCTCTGTTTCAGCCAGCTTCTGCATTATCTTCACTATCTGTTCTTCTGTCTTGCCCTCACAGAGAACTACTTCCGGAAAGCCCCGCCGTAGATTACGATGCTGGTCTACTTTGGCAAAGCCTAAATCCTCATAACCGGGACTCTTTAACTCTTCTAGGGCAGTATCGACATCTAGATTTCCTGCCTCTACTTTGGTTAAAATCTCTTTTAATCTATCAGGCTGCATAATATATATCCACTCCTTAGTGAACTTTTTAGATATAATGCTGCACTTTAAGGTTGATATAATTACAGAAAATTATCTGTGATCCCGTAATTTTAGCCGGGGATGTTTCGACGTTTCAAATCTTTTTCTCTTCTACTGCAATTACAAATAACTTAAATTAATATGATTCAAAAGGATCTATTATAAAAACAATTAACAATAATGACGAAAAAAGCTAGATTCAACTCTGAAACAACCCCGGCTATGATTAATAGTATAGAAATTTTATTAACCTGGTTTAAAAATACAGCATTATAATATCTAATTGTTCATTTTACTCTTCTTCATCTAATATTTCATTCAGACTACCGGTTCGGTACCCTTCTAAATCCAGAGTAACATAAGTATAGCCTAGTTCCTTCAATTTAGCCACTATCTCTTGTCGCTTCTCTATAAGTTTCTCTATATCATCCGGCAGAACTTCTATCCGGGCAGTAGCCTGGTCATGATGTCTTACCCGCAGCTGTTTGAGACCAAACTGATGGAGATACTCTTCAGCTGCAGCTACTAAGTCCAGATTCTGTTTGGTAATCTTACTGCCGTACGGAAATCTGGTAGCATAACAGGATAAAGAAGGCTTGTCCCAGGTAGGCAGGTCTAACCTTTTAGACAGCTTGCGCACCTCCTCCTTAGTAATTTCAGCTTCCTTGAGCGGACTTCTAACCCCTAACTCCTCGGCTGCCTTAAGTCCCGGCCGGTAATCACCGGTAAAGTCATCATAATTGGCGCCATCAGCTAACTCTGCATAGCCTTCTTTAGCGGCAATCTCTTTCAGATCACTGAAGATATTATACTTACAGTAATAACAGCGCAGTTTATCATTCCGAGCAAAATCTTCATTCTGTAATGGATCGGCTTCAACAAGGATATGTTCTACACCCATCTGCTGGGCTAACTCCTCTGCCTCCTCAGCTTCGCCAGGAGGATGGATGCTGGCCTCGACTGTCAAAGCTGCTGCTTGGTCTCCTAATATATCATGGGCTACCTTTAAAAGAAGGGTACTATCGACGCCGCCAGAGAAAGCAACCAACAAACTGTCCATGCTGCGGAGAATATCTTTTAATTCTGTAAATTTCTGTTCTAATGATGTCATTTATAAAGCTCCTTTTAGTTAGATATAGTCAACAAATCTTTTGTAATTGTCATTCGCTTAAGATATTGCAGGGATAGTCAATATGCTAATTAAATTAACTCTACTTTGCATTTAGAGCCTGTTGGTTCTTCTGTTCTAGCTCATATACTTCCTCTAAAGTTGGTTTAAGCTGGTTTAACTTTTCGGAATCACTATTCATAATTACTCTCAGCTTATCTCCCTGACTAATTGTAAACTTTACATTTAATTCGGTATTTATATCAGCAATCTCATCTTTAATCTCTCTTTTCTGCTCCTGGAGGTCACTAACGTCTTTATCCTCGGTAAGTAATTGGTTTTCTTTCTTTAATACTTCTAATAACTCTTGATATAATTCAACCTGTTCTTCTATCTTTGGTACAGCATCTTCATTTACTTTCATTTTTAATCACCTTCCTAAATACGATTAACTTATATTATAAATTATTAAGAATTTTATGTCAATGCAAAGAACCGCTACCTCGTTAGGTAACGGCAATTTCCCTTTTTTCAATCTTTGGTTTTACCATTCTTCCTGAAAATTTAACCTCTACAATGTTTAGATATCTACACAGAAAGCAGCTGCAATACACCATTATCTATATTATTCATCTGAGCCAACATAGTCTGTGAAACTTGACTGATAATCTGTCTTTTAGTTAACTTCATCATTTCTTGAGCCATATCAGCATCCTCAATTCTAGATTCAGATTCCATTAAATTAGTTCTATAATTAGTTACATTTTGGCTAGTATGTTCCAGGCGATTCTGATAAGAACCTATTTTAGCCCTGGCTGTGCTGACCTTCTGGTTTGCTTCATCCATCATTTCTAAAGAAGTCTGGATTTTCTCTTCGGATGCTGAGGCCACTTTAGGCAAATCATCTAATCCCAGTTCTTCTAAAGTTAGATTATCAATCTCTGCCCAGAGGTGATTGGATTCATCTGCTTTAGCATCATCCTGAACCACAAAGTTGGCTTCGGTCCTCTGTTCTCCCTGAGCATCAATCTCTTCTACATTAAAGTCTTTCCAGTTGAAGTCAATATTAACCTCGTCCAAATCAAGCCAGGAGGTTCCATGGCCATACTTAGCCCTTTTGCTTGCCTCTTCTGTTGGGTTAAGACTGACTTCACTTCTTCCTTTAGAATAATTAACCACCCACATATCGCTACTACCATAATTATTATCCACATCTCCATCTGAAGATGTTGTTCTCCCACTAATTATATAGTTCCCATCAGAAATTTCCTCTACAGAACTAGCTCCATCATCTCCGCTACCTCCCAATAAGTCCTGCCATTCTAAATTACCATCCTTATCAAGCTTAGCAAGCAGCAGATCATCTCCACCATGATTAGAATTATTCGGTATATCAGTAGAATCACTCTGGCCTGCTATAATATATCCGCCATCTATTGTCTGCTGAATATGATTGGCCTCTTCATCACCACTGCCGCCGATGCTTACTGTGGAGGTATCCCATTCTTTAGTTCCAGTTTCATCTAACTTGACAGCATATACATCTTTATCACCATCATCTGTAACCTGAGTTCCTGAAACTATATAACCTCCATCATCAGTCTGCTGAATATTTCCTGCTGTTTCATCATTATCTCCACCGAAGGCCTTGTCCCAGTCTTTACTTCCATCATCATTTAACTTTCTAATCCAGACATCTGTATCTCCATCTACTGTCTCTTTAGTTGCAGACAGAATATAGCCGCCTTCATCACTTTCAGTTGCAGTAATTCCTTCTTCATCCAAATTATTTTCTTTTATCTTTTGTTCCCAGCTTATATCACCTGTAGAATCTAGTTTAAGAACCAAAGCATCCTTATCTCCATCATTAGAAGTCTTAGTTCCTGATAGAATATATCCACCATCACTGGTCTCCTGGACATTACCTACCCAGTCATCACCACCGCCAAAGTTATGCTGCCAATTCTTACTTCCATCCGTAGGATCAACATTAAGAATCGTCATATCTTCATCGCCATCAGTAGAAGTCTTAGTTCCGGAAATGATATAGTTCCCATTATTATCTTCTTTGATATCAGTTGCCTCAAATCCATCATAAGTCTGGCTCCACTTTTTAGTACCGTCACTATTTAATTTAGTCGCCCACAACTGATTATTTTTAGTTCCAGAAATAATATAATCGCCGCTACCATCTTGTTCAATTTCTAAATTACTTATCTCTTCCTGAGAATATTCATTTCCTACTAACTGTTCCCATTCTTTATTACCGTCAGCATCCAATTTAATAATGGTACCATCTTTGTCGCCAAAATTACTAGTCTTAGTTCCAGCTACTATATAACCTCCATCACTAGTCTGGCGGATACTACTAGCTGAGTCATCCTTGTCATTTAATTCATTTTCCCAATCCTTATTTCCATCAGCATCAAGCTTAATCATAACCTTATTATCTTCATCATCTACTCCGGATAGAATATATCCATCGGTAGTCTTTTTCAAATCAATTCCTTGATTAAAATTCCTATCACTAAAAGTTTTATTCCATTTTTCCGTTCCATCTTCAGCAAATTTAGCTGCCCAGGCTTCTTTATCATAATCAGATATAGATTCTCTAGTCCCCGCAACTATATATTCATCATTAGCTTCATCAACACTGATATCTGTAAACCGGTCTTCTATTGCTCCACCTAAGTTCTTCTGCCAGTCAATACTTTTAGTATCATCTAATTTAATAACCCAACCATCTCGGTTGGTACCACTCTTTTCGCTGCTTAAATCATGATCAGTAGATTTAGTTTCTCCTGCTATCAGATATCCACCATCACTAGTTTTTCTAATACTACTTGCTGCATCATATTCACTACCCCCAAAGTTCTTCTGCCAATCTAAACTAAAATTATCCTGTAATCCAGCTGCCCAGACATCACTGCTGCCGTAATTATTACTCAGATCTCCATCATTAGATTTACTTTCACCTGCTACTAAAAAACCATTACTAGTCTGTTGAATACTATTTATTTGATCAAAGCTGCTACCACCCAAAGTAGCAGTATTAGTAGTACTCAGATCACTACCTAACTTAGCTACCCAACCTTCTTTATTTCCGCTCTCATCCTTTCTTCCTGATAATGCATAGCCTCCGCTGTTTAATTTCTGCAGATCAGTTATCTTTTCTACATCAGCACTATCTGTTATATCTTTTTTGACATTAACCTGTCCATCTGAATCTAACTCAGCAACCCACTTCTCACCGGTAGAGGTGGATTTTCCAGTGGCTAAATAGCCGCTGCCAGTATCCTTAAGATTATTAATCTGATCATTACTACCTCCAATGGTAGTCTCCCATTCAAAGGCTCCGCGTGCATTAAACTTAATAGCTAAATTATCCTTACTATTATTGTCAGGATTAGTTACTATATAACCATTATCATTAGTTACTGTAACCTCTGTCCCTTCGTCACCATTTCCACCAAAGCCCTGATTAAAGGTATCCCAAATTTTATTTCCATCCTGGTCTAACTTTACTGCTGCTATATCTTTATCTTCATTACTGGAGGTAGTAGTTCCGGAAACAACATACTTACCATCATCAGTTATTTCTATGCTGACTCCTTCATCAAAATCACCTAAATTATCTAAAGACCTCTTCCAGACCTGATCTCCGTTAGACTCTGTTTTAACAATCATCATATCACTACCGCCACCGCTGCCTTCTCGGCCAGCAAAGACATAATCTCCCCCGGATAATTCCTCTACACTTTCTATGCTGTTACCGCTGTAATTCTTATGCCATTCCTGATTACCGCTGCTATCAAGTTTATACATCCCAGCCGTTCCATAATTATTATTACTGCCAGCTACTATATAACCGTCATCAGCTGTCTGTTTAATATCATTAACCTCGTCAAATAGATCACCATGGTCTAAATACTTCTCCCACTGGAATTCACCATTCTGGTCCAGCTTCATCAACAGCATATCATCATCTTTATCAGTAGAATCAGAATCACCGGCTAAAATATATCCACCGTCCTGAGTAGGATAAACGCTCTTCCCTTGATCTTTTCCACCGCCAAACGGTTTAGTAAATTTCACATCTCCATCTGCACTTAACTTTGCTACTGAAATATCTTTATCTCCATCATTAGAGGTTTCAGTTCCGGAAATTATTATATCTCCACTGCTGGTTTCTTGAACTGTACTTCCCTCATCAAAATCACTGCCTCCTAAGGTTGTCTGCCACTTTATATTCTTATCTTCATCGAGCTTTACAGCCCACATATCGCTATCAAAGCTAGATTTCTTGTCCTCTAGATCTTCATCTATAGATTCAGTTCGTCCAATTACTACATAGCCTCCATCACTGGTCTTAGTTATATCCTGGGCACTGTCATAGAAACTACCGCCTAGATTCTTCTCCCACTTTAGCGGGTCCTGAGTAATAGTCTTAGTAGCTAGCAGTTTATCTTCATGCTTAACATCAATTCTAACCTCTTCTTCGGATAATTTAGTAAAGTTAAAGTCCACCATAAAGTCCCCAATCTCAATCTGACGAGTTACAGTAGTTCCGTCATCGGGAACATTAAAGTCACGACTAGAATTTCCTGCAACCTGTTCTTGTTTCTGACTAAAGGTCCCGTCAATCAGCGGCATTCCATTAAACTTCGTCTCATTAGCAATTCTGCCAGCTTTAGACCTTAATTCTTCAAGTTCAGCCTGAATACTCTCTTTATCTGTCTCACTTAATGTATCATTAGCTCCCTGAATAGTAAGCTCTTTCATACGGTGAAGAATATCCTGAATGCTGTCCATTGCTCCTTCGGCAGTCTGTAATAGAGAAGTTCCATTCTGAATATTCTCCTGTGCCTGCTGTAAACCATTTATCTCAGCTCTCATTTTTTGAGAAATTGCCATCCCTGCTGCGTCATCTGCTGCGGTATCTATCCTCTTTCCAGAAGATAATTTCTTTAATGATTTAGTGCGTTTTTTATCATTCTTTTTTAATTGATTTAAGGCTTTAAGAGCATTTGCATTATTTAATACCCTCAAATTTGTCGCCTCCCTTACCAACAATCCAAAATTCTACTTCCTTTTTAATATAATTTAGACAAAATTTATATAATAACCTTTATCTCAGCAGTATAATTTTCCTGTTTATCATTTATTAACAGATATGACTAAAACTGGATATCAATATTAATACCCTTATAAGGTTCTGCTGCTTGACGAATAGATTCTGTTGTCTCTTCCTCCATGCCTTCCAGTAGTTTACTAACTGTAGCCCCATCCTGATTCATAGCCTACTGGAGACTAGCGGTACTCAATGCCTGCCTAACACTTGCTATCTGACTTTGCATTGCAGAATTCACCTTCATGACTTGCAACCTCCTCACTGATAGAATAAAGAATTAAAGCCTCTTACCAATAAATTCAACTTTACAATATCTCCTCCGGCACCGGAAATTCAAGCTCATGAAGCTGCCAGAGCATCCTTACCCATTCCATGGAATTTACCACATAATCGCTGGTCCAGAAGTCATAATCATAATCCCTCTCAGTTATATGACACTTATCAGGTTCTACGGAGGCATTATGGTGAGCAAAGAAGTCGGCCAAAAATTCATCCATCCCTGAGCCAAACTGGATCGGCAGAATTAAGCCCTCGGGCTGGCCATCTCTAACTATCTCTCTATAGACAGTCTGCCAGAGATAAAGTGTGCGCTTTCCTTCCCGCTTGACATCATCTACTACTTCTCCTGTTGCTCCTGTCTCCATCCGGGAAGCATTAATGGCCGCTGGATGTCTAACTGTCACTATGTAGTAGGCTTTATCACCAAAGATGTAGTCTATTAGCTGCATACACTTGCTGAATCGAGTCTTCTTGACTACATACTCTTCCTCCGGTACTACGCGGTTGATGTAGACTAAGAACTGGACTATCTGAAATAGGAGATAATAGTAATTATCCGGCTTACGCCAGCCAATAGCATCAGGCTCTTCAATATCAAAGTCCGGCATATGTTCATGGAGAATAGACATATGTAAGTTCTGATATGACCAATCCAGTGCTCGACTTAGCTCTTTTAACATAAAGGTTCCGCCGGTTCGATCAGCACCCAAGATAAAGTAGAATTCTTTATCCAGATATTGGTCAATCATCTGCTGATTTTCATCTCTGAAGGCATTGAATAGAGTAAAACATTCCTCTAAAAAGTCATCTAATTTATTTTGGAGCTCTTGACTGTTCTTCAACTGGTCTTCTAATTCCACTACCTTCTCCTGGCGGTAGTCAAAATACTTCTGTGAAGAACCGCCGCGGCCGGAAATTCCTCTTACATTCCAAGCTTCGGCTGGGTCATAGCCAGCTAGATACTCTACTACTCCATAATGGACTGCAAAGTTCCAATCAAGGTTCTGGTTTATCGCTGCTACATTCAATGATTTAGTATGCAATTTAGACTCCTCCAGACTATCATAATAAAAGAAAAACCGGGAGAATTCCCGATTAGAATAAGTTAAATATGAAGTTATATCTTCTCATCCAATATAAGACCAACCATATCTTTGATTCGACCAATCATATCGAGAACTTCTTTTGGTGGTATTTCTTTAATTACTTCATGCTTTTCTGTATTTACTACTTTAGTCATCATCCGCTCACTTTCTTTATGCATTTCAAATTTTAATTCTTCATGAAAGGTCTGTACTGTTTCATTTAATTTCTCTATGCCATCTTTAACATTTTCTTCAGTTACTTTCTTCTCATCTGTCTTCTGTTCTTTAGTTTCTTCTTCCCCAGCCTGAAGATCAACCTTATCTTTCTGTGAAGTACTTTCAATCTGCCTTGTTTTCGATTGTTCTGAACTAGTTGGTTGATTGTTGCTAACTTCAGAAACTTTCAAGTTATCACCCCCAATAAATATGGTTGATTTAAATGGAATTAAAAATAATAATTATTATTTTACATTAGTCAGTTTATCATTTAGTTCATTAAACTGCCCAATATAATCAACAATTTCGTCCTCTAATAAATCAGCCGCTGAATCAAAATCTTTAATTTGCATTTTCTTCATTACATCTCTTAACCTTTTGTTAAACTCTATCAATATTTCTTCTCCCTGCTTTGTTAATTCTTCACTATCAAGTAGTGATAAAATATTTTGTAATACATTAATATACCATTCCAAGCCTTCAAGACAGGACTCATATTTTGCTCTACCCTTTTCTAGTTTTTCCTGTCGAAATAATTGAGCAGTATTTATAACTCCCTCTTTAAGCTTAGGTAAATACATATCAATCTCCGATAAAGTTTCTTCTATTAATTGATTAACTTCTTTAGTTTCAAATTTTAATATAGACTCTTCATCAAACTCAAAATCACTACTCAATAGTAAATCTTCATTAACTCTCATATCATTTAAATAAATCTGTTCTACAATTTCTCTATCCAATCTAGAATGAACATTACTTATGATTTCTTCAATATCACCTGATACTCCTTCTAGTTGGTCCTCATTTATGTATACTTCCACAACATTATCCTCCTTAAATTCACTTACTTATTCTGATCAATGAATTTGCCTTCAGAACTATCGGATTTTCCACTATAAGCGCGGTTAACACTTAAACCTTGGTTAACATCATTTAATTCCTGCTGCTTTTGCTTTTTCTTTTCTTCCATTCTAGCTTGATTTACTTTATCTAATTCACCTATCTGCTGCATAAGCCGATAAACATTTATTAGAACTTGCTTCAACTTTTTCGTTCCCGGTAAGTCCTTATTACATAATTCAGGGTAAAAAGTATCACCGATCTGCAGATTTAATTCAGCCGAAATTTTCTCTTGATAAGACAGGATCTGTTTTTCCAATTCATCAACTTTCTTCATTAATTCTCGTTTCCTACTCACAAGTTGATTTAAACTCTGCCACTCATCATCTTCAATAACCTGCTGTTGTTGATTAGTTAATTTCAACATTTCTTTATAGTAATTTAATTCTTCTTCGTAATTATTTGTAAGTTTTTTTATTAAATTTTCAATACTCAAATTATCATTGTTATCCTTCAATATTAATCCCTCCGGACAGATTCTGCGGCCTCTTATTAGTTTCATCTTTTGAAGGCTGATCAGCTTTATTCTGCTTTACTTTTTTGATTGCTTCCTGCCATGTTTCCCTTAATTCTGCCAACATATCACGCACTTCTTCCATAGGTTCAATATCTTTATTAACATTAGCTTCTATTAACCTACGGTTCATATAATCATATAAACTCTCTAAATTTCTAGCAATTTCTCCTCCCTTTTCCATATCCAAAGTAGCCATCAATTCATGAATAATATCCTGAGTGCGGACTAAATAATTGTTTGCTGCTTCATAATCATTTTCCTCTACTCCTTTGATAGCCTGCTTAAGAAACTTAATTGCACCATCATAAAGCATTAAAAGTAATTTTTCTTGACTTGCAGTTTCAACTTGGGTGTTTTTATATTTTTGATAAGGATTGTTAGTCATTTTAATTTCCTCCTTTAAAAATAAGAAATCAGTATTTTTAACTTCTTTCCTAAATCAAAGCAAATAAGTTTATTATTCTATAAAATATTAATCATAGCCAAAAACAGTTCTAATAGGTGCATATTTTTTAACTGCTTTTTCTATTGCATCTAAATTAGAATACCTTTCCTCTTCATTCATATTATCTAATTCAAACTTTTCATTTGGCATATCTAAGTTTAAATAAGAACAAATATCTTTTAAAGTTTCTTTGGTGTTTTCTGTAAGCTGTTCATAAGTAATTATATTAATATGTTGTCTATGATCCCATATAATTGATGCTAAAAATTGCCATACCTCTGCTTGTCTTTCTACAGCTATATCTGATTTAAAAGGAAAATCTTTATATCGTTCATGCATATCTTCCTCTGTAACTCTAGTCTCCGGTACTAGCTTACCTATTTGTGAAATCCATGTCCTCCAACTACCAATAGTATATAGAGGATTTCGAACTATTGCAATAATTTTATATCCATAACTTATTAACTTTTCTATTTGAAATAAATAAGGAACATTAACTTTCGATCCAACAATTGCATTTTTATCAAAATCCTTTTCAATAACTTTTAACTTTTTTTCTCGCTTCTCTCCTCTTTTATTCGTAGACAATTCACCATTTTCTTTAAAACTATTAGGAATTGGTTTCTTTAATATTAATCTTTTTCTAATTTCAGAAAATTTATCAGGCAGTTCATTTATATTATAAAATATTTCATCAAGACAAATAGCATTAGGTAAAGAACTTATTAAATAAGAGAATAAAGTTGTTCCACTTTTAGGTATCCCGGTTACAATTAAGTTTTTCTTTTTCTGGGTATTAATTTTTGGCTTATTATATTCGATCCCACTCATTTCATACCCATAATATTCCATCAAATCCCCACAAATATTCTTGAATTGTCTCTTTTGTTCTTGAGTCCAATCTTCAAATCCCGGAAAAGAATCATTTATATTTTCATTAACTGGAGATTCTAAATGCTTTCTATATTTATCTATTATTTCATCCGTTACTTTTATCTCAAAAAAATTTAATAATTCTACTAATATTTTCTCATAATCATTTTTATCAAATAATTTTTCGAATTTTAAAGTAAGACAATTTTTATCCTGCAAAACATCTCTTTTCATTATTTTATTCTTTTTTACCCAACTCCAACATGCTTTTTCAAATCTACTCATTTCTTCCCATCTGCTAAAATAAGGGCTATTAGGTAAATCATTAGCCTTAAAACGAATATCATCTAAAGGATCTTTATCTCTAAAGAGAGTCCTATTCATGACAGATCTGACCCATTCTCTACCATCTCTAATTATATGTAATATTTTATAATTTGGTAATTGTTTTCCAAGGACTGGTATTATCCCCCACAACCCTCCTGAATTACTTTCAATATAATAATTAAATTTCATTCTTCGAGCTTGATTTAAATAATAAGCTCTATTAACTAAAAAGGTGTTAATTACTTCCTGAGAATTAATTCTATTAATTACAAAGTCTTTACTAAGTCCAAATAAATTCGGGTATGGTTCGTGATAAGATATAATCTTATCTAAAGAATTAAAAAATTTAGCAAAAAACTTTGTCCCTGTCCTCCCTGTAGAAACTATAAATCTCAATTTTAAATTCCCAATATTAATGTTACTATTCTTCATAAACCCTTCTATATACATCTTTTTAGTAAAATCTATTAAAATCTTTTCTAATTGTTCTTCACTAATTTTTTTATCAGGTAAATCAATTTTTAACTCCATTTTTATATCTCCTTACTTTAAAATAAATTATACTTTACATATGGCAATAAAATTTTCTGCACTATTTTCCTTTACTCCTGGATGAATTTTAAATTCCTGATACGAATAATATTCAATTTCTTCAAAAACCTCTTGTAAAAACTCATTAAATTCTTTAAAATACATTTCGGAAATGTGAAATGGATTATCTATTTTTCCTTCTCGAACTCTTTTATTAGGAGTAGATAATAAAAAGATACCCTTATCTTTAACAACCCTCTTAGCTTCCTTTAAGTAACTTATTATATCTTTACTTTTTAAATGTTCAATTGTTTCATAAGATGTATAAATATCAAAACTATTATCTTCAAAAGGTAAATTAGTTACATCTCCTTGTTTCCAATTCACATTGTTGAACCCAAAAGTTTTCTTTCCCCAATCTAAGTTTTCTTCAAGAATATCTAAAGCAGTTACCTCCTTAGCATATTTTGAAAAATAAGCAGCTCCATAACCAAATCCAGAAGCAGCCTCTAAAACTTTTTTATTTTTCACTAAGTCTTCTGCAAATGTATAATAACAAACTATTCTTAATTCTCCATGAAATCTCATAAATTGTGTCCCAGGATATGCCCTCTCCCATAAATAATTTTTAAAATTACTTTCTATATGATTCTTTAAATCTTCATCATATATATATGTTTTAATATCTTGTTCAAAATTAAAATCTAATCCATTAACTATCTTTTTAATTAATGGCTTAATTTTTTTATAATTATTTGGAATTTGAAGTGAATTAACATTTTTATTAAAAATAACATTTTGAATAAATATATTATTGTTTTTATTTGCCAGTAACATTTCTAAATGAAATAATTTTTCCTGTATTTTTTCCGCTTTTAAAGTTACTAAATTCAATTTATCAAAAGATATATTACTAAAAAATTGCTCAGAATATGGAATAAAATTATTAATAAGTTGTACAGCATCTGTTCGATTAACTTTATTTAGTGAATTATAATCTTGTTTAATGCCTTTAGTAGTTTTTGTTTCTAATAATTTACTTATTATTTTTTCTACTTCGTATAATTGATTTTCCAAAGAATAATTATTTTCAATGTACTCACGATATTCTAATGGAGTTAATTCTCTTTCCAAAAAAAGCTTTTTAAATTCTTCGGTTTCCTTAAATATATATTTACCAGGCCATATATCTCTACTTTCTCGCCAAGCATGTATAACCGGCTGTAAGCCAGCTGCCATTCCCTCTGCTAATGCATAATGAAATGATTCCTCAACAGAAGCAGAAATAATATATGATTTATCTTCTAACCATTTATTTATGTCATCAACTCTTTCAAATATAAATTCTATATTATCTTCTAATCCTAACTCTTCAATCATAGTCTCTATAGCCATTTTATATCTGAAATCTTGATGTTCCCCTCGAATAAATAATTTATATTCATTATCTACTTTTAATAACTCATGAAAGTGATTTAATAATAATAATAAACCTTTTCTATAATTAATATTTCCTACTAAAGCTATCTTCTTATTTTTCTTTTTATTTTCTGGTATATAGAATTGATCTAAATCTACACCATTTCTTATAACTTCAATTTTTTCTTCATCTATTAATTCTCCATATTTTTCAATAAGAAGCTCTTTCTTATGTTCAGCTACAAAAATCATTTTATCTATATAATTAAAATTTATTTTTTTACCATAATCACTAAACACTTCATAACCATGCAACCTACAAATAACTTTTTTATCTTTTATAGATGAAACATTATTTGTTACGTGAACTGCCATTTCATTAGCCCATTCTAACCAAACAATATCCGCCCATTCAACTGCTTCTTTTATTTCTTCTCCATCAGTTGAAACTACAAACTTTACATCATAAATCAAAGACAAAGCTTCTACTTTATTATCAATAAATCCCCAGCCTATACCAGGTACCGTAAGAAATACGATTTTAGTATTCTTTTTCATTAAGTTTCTTACTTCATTATATTTAGTTTCTATTTCCTTGAATTGACTCAATTCAAAAGCTTTTTTATAAAATTTAATTGCAGCAACTTTACTTCTATTTTGATATTCAATATCCCCTAAATGGTCATAAACTTTATAATCTTTATTAGAAATTCTCATAAAATAACGCCAAGCTTCCATATCTTCTCCTAAATCCTTCAAACAACATCCATAATTATACAAGAGCTCCATATCCATTGGATTTCTTTCCAATCCTTTTTCAAAATAATTTCTAGCTATTTCAAATTTATTATTATGATAATTTAATAATCCAAAAAAATTATTTTTCTTAGTCTCTTCTTTTATTTTTCTTATCTCTTTTTCTGCCTGATCAAATTGTCCTTGGTTTATTAATTTATTAATTTTGTTATAGTCCATACTTTTCTTCCACCTCTTTTGTTTTTTCTTCTATTCGCTTCAATGCTTGAGCTAAATCATCCTTTTGCTTTGAAGAATTAATAGAATTTTTTGCTTGTAAATAATAATCCTTAGCTTGATTATATTGATTCAACTCTTCATATACATATCCCAAATTATAAAGCAAATCAAAATTATCAGGCTCAATTTCTAGTCCATTCTTTATAATTTTTTTAGCTTTTTTAAAATTATTTTTCATAATTGCAATAACAGACTTCATTGAATAAATTTCAGCATCATCTTCTATAGTATCTTCATACTCATTAATTAATTCTTCTGCTTTTTTTAAATTACCATTATTAATTAATTTATCTATATTATTTTTAATCTTTTCTTGATAGTTCTCTAATCCACCATTTAAAGTATCTTTTTTCTCAAATCTTTCTAACAACATTTGAATACCTTTTTTCATCGCTGGAAAAGCATCTAAACTTTTTCGTAAATATCGAACATATTTTTTGGGATTATTTTCTTTATGTTGATTAGCAAGATAAATATATAATAAGAAAACTTCCTCATCATTTTTAACAAACTGAGTCATTTCATTCTGAATTATTTCATCACTATATACCATTTTTATATATTTAGTACCATCCTCAATGTACCTTCGAAAAATATTAAAATACTTCTCATTATTGAGATCATCTAACACTAATATATATCGTTCTAGTACTTTATTGATATTAAGATGACTTAAAGTTTCAACATTAAATCTATTTTCTAAGTATTCATAAAGAACAGAACTTATATTTTCTTCTTTATTATCATCCAGTACATACTGCAAAAATTTATTTAATCTTTGTTCTTGTATAACTCCACAGACATCTACTAAAAAATATTTGTTCTGTAACAAATAATAAATTATATCACCATAATAGTTAGGTAAAGAATTAAAATTCATTTTTGTTATCAGATTAACTAATTTATTATCTTTTAGTTCCCGCAGCCTTACTTTATTAAGGATTCCATAACTACTTTTTTCTACTGAAAAAACATTAAAAATATTATACTTTTTCTCTTTATTCATAGTCATCATTTTAGACTCTAATTCAGCTAGATATTTACCAGATAAATCTTTAAATTCAGTCAATATTTTATTCTGATAATAATTTTTTATTTCATTAAATCTATCTGTTTCAACACACGCTTTTATAGCCTTAGGAATAACTTGTTTTATATTATCTTTACTCTTTATCTTATAACTAACATTAATAATCTGTTCGTAGTCTTCTATTCTTTCATATAAGACTAATAAAAATAGATATGCCTGCTCTAAATTATCCTCTGTATAAAAAATAAAAGATGTATCATTTATTTGTTCTAAAGGCCCATCTTTTTCAACTATATCCAGATAAATTTTAAAATTTTCTATTGCTTCTTCATTTTTATTTAATTTTAATTGAGCTTTACCAAGATAATAATATAAATCAGAATAATAACCTTTTGCAAGGCCAATAGCTTCCTTACATATCTTTTCTGCCTCACTTAACCTATTCTGACCAAGATACATTTTAGCCATCAGATTATGTATATATAAATAAGAGCTTAAATCAGTTTTCTTTTGATTTACTACCTCATAAGTCTTTTCAATATTCTCTATAGCTTTATCATAATCCCCATGCATCCCATAACTATTTGCTAATTGGAATCTATAATAAATATTTTCCGGATCATTTTCTAACTCTCTTTTTAATATATTACTAGTTCTATTAAATTTTCTTTCCATTAATTCTTGATCATTTTGTAAATAACCATAATGTTCTAAAACGGTATCCAATGTACATACTGGTTTCTTTACTACAGGTTGATTATGAATTGCTCCTTCAAAATGAAAATCTTCATCATTTTTGAAAACTCGTGGTACTAATAAATTTGAAACGTTAGTCTTTTCTTTGTTAATATAATTTTTCTGAGTAACTAGAGCTGAATTAAATTCTTTATATTTACCAGATTGAAAGAAATGAATGAATCCCTCTGGATTCTCAACTACTTCATCTCCATCAATAGAAAAGTACCAATCCCCCTTAGTATAACTTATAACTGTATTCCTCATTTCCGAAAAATGATCATTCCATTCATGAAAATAAACTTTATCAGTAAACTGTTTGGCTATTTCTACTGTCCCATCGTCAGATCCAGTATCTACTATAACTAATTCAGATTCTATCGCTTCTCTAATTGGCTGTAAACTCTTTAAGCATTCTTCAAGATACTTTGCTTCATTTTTAACCATCATTCCTATACTTAACTTCATATTACTAGCCTCCCAATTTAACTAATTCTATTACATCATAGAACTTAACATATTACTTGTTCCGCCCATGCTGCCCAGTTGACTCTGCATCCAACTCATCTGATTATTCATTTCTGAAATAGATTGCTCCATAGATGTAAACTCCTGAGTTAATCTTTCTCTCTCCTGCTCCAATCGATCATTTGTAGATGCAATACTTTGCTCCACATCCTCCATCATTCTTTCATAAGAATCTATTTTCCCAGGAATTACTCCTATATTAGTTTGGATCACCATATCTAAATAGCTATCTAATTTAGTAGCTACCCCATCAAAAGAACCATCATCTTCTTCACTAGTAAAGAGATTTTTCACCTGCTCCGGCTTTTCTTTCAAAGCAGTTTCGAATTTGCCTGAATCAAATTCAAGTGTTCCATTTTTCTTACTACTAATTCCAACTGACATCAAACTATTATATTCATTACCGCTATCTACTTGTTCCATTACTAACTGCCGTAACCTAGACTGTAGACGCATTAAGGTTCCATCCCCTTGTAATGCACCGCTTTCCTCAGTCTCTGAATTATAATCAAGCTTTTTATTCATAAAATCCTGCACACTATTATATTGGTCAACAAAAGCCTGAATTTTAGAAGTAGCTTTCTCAGTATCTTGACTGACAGTAACAGTAGCTGTTTCTGTCTCTTGTGAAGGTTGAGCAGCATCACTAATTTCAAAAGTAACATTACTTACTGCTTCATCAATAGTATTATCCTGACTTGTAATGCCAGTAATCCCATTAACAGTTACTTCAGCATTTTGTGCCGCTTGATAACCATCATTACTAGTAATAATATTATCACTACCGTCGATAAGACCTAAGTCTTCCAATAAATGCTGTCCATTACTATTCCCATTATCAGATAAAGTAATTTCATTATCTGTTCCCGTTTCATTACTTTCTAGTATTAACCGATTAGATACAGTACTAGCGTTAACACCAGCATCGCTATCATTAACTGCAATCACAAAATCTTCAAGAGTATCAGTCGCAGACACACTAATATCAGTACCATTAATAGTTACTGTATCATCATTCATCATAATTGCAGTTGCTAAATTATTCTTTTCATTAGCCCCAGTCCCATCCATCCTTACCACTGTATTATTAGCTATCGCAGAACCAAAATCATAACTCTCACCTAAATTTGAAGAAGTTAAACTGCCCAAATCCCCTTCGGCAGTTGCCTTATCTAAGGAAGTATAGACTTGTTGGTTAGTACTCACAGCAACAATATTTCCATCACTATTTTTCAAACCATAATCATAAGTTGTACCATCAATTGTTTCCCCTGAACTAAACTGGGTTGCTGTATATTCTCCCCCATTCTGCATAGCTATCTCAGAAATATCCTCACTATTAGCAGAAGTAGCACTATCGATTTTAGCAGACTGATCTGTTCCAGCTATTCTATGAGCTAGAGCTTTCTTTACTACCTCTATATCATAAGTGCCTTCAGTAGCATCTGTAGTAGAAGTAGCAGTAACTACTTCTTCATCACTACTTGTTGTCTTGTTAGACGCAAAAGTAGAAGACAATTTTAACTGTGTTACCTTTTGTTCTAACTTATCTATTCTAGAATTAACATCCCGCCAGGCATTCTTTTGTGTTTCCAAATTACTCTTTTCCTGATTTAAATTCTGCAACTTTGTTCCATACTCTGCATTTAATATCTGATTAATCGTATTTTCAGTCGGCATTCCACTGGCCAAACCATCCAAACTCAAATCAGCCATTCTTTCACCTCCATATTAATTATTAAAGCCAGCCGGAAAAACCGGCCGGCTTTGACTTCACTAATAGTTTCTTACCTTATTTCTAAATTTATCTTTAAAACTGATTACTAATTATCCAAGTAACTGCATTACTCCCTGTGATTTCTGATTAGCCTGAGCTAACATAGCAGTACCAGCCTGAGAAAGAATTCTCGTCTTACTCATCTGCATCATCTCGCTGGCCATATCTACATCACGAATTCGAGAATTAGCTGCAGTTAAGTTTTCTTCGGCAGCACTGAGATTATTTGTAATATGTTCTAATCGATTCTGCTTAGCACCGAGCTTAGAACGCTCACTGGATACCTTCTGAATAGCATCATCCAATGTTGATATAGCCTCATTAGCATTCTCAGCACTTGTTACATCAAGATTACTGACTCCTAATGCCTCTGATCTCATATCATTAATAGAAATACTCATATTCTGTCCATCATTAGCACCAATCTGTGATTGTACTACACCATTGGATTCAATTTCAACATTAAATTTATTAGTACCTGCAGTAGTACTCATCTCTTCTCCATCAAACTCTAATTTTAATCCTTCAAATTTACCTCCAGTAACTTCAATTGAATTCCCACTAGAAACATAGTCTGTATCAGCTATTGCAGTAGCATTACCACCATTAGTACCAGCCGTAATATCAATATCCGTGCCTTCATTACTTACATCAATAGCAGTACTAGTTGCTACAGCAGTAGAACCAGCAGAAATATCAAGTTCATTCGCTGAACCAATAGCTGCATTCTCAATTGTCATAGTTCCACTACTAGTAACATCAGCATCTTCAACTTCTTCAATACCTAACTTATCAGCGTTGTCATTAAGCACAGTTTGCAAATTATTTGCAGATACTGTGGCACTAGAAGCAGAAGCATCATAATTAACTGTATTCCCATTAACAGTAATTGACTCATTAGTACCTTCACCAGTACTTACAGTAAGGTCATAACTTCCAGCACTAGCAGCAGTAGCAGAAGTAATATCAATAGTTCCAGTTTCCGTATCTGCAGACCCACCTTGTACACTAGCCCACTCTTTATCTGTTCCATCAACAGTTTCAGTATTTGTAGTCGTTTCCAATCCAGCTCCACCATTTAACAACTTCTTGGTGTTAAACTCAGTAGTTTCACCAATATTATCAATTTCATCCTTCAACTGATCGATCTCTTCCTGAATCTCTGCCCGGTCATCAGCCGTGTTAGTATCATTACCGGCCTGAACAGAAAGTTCACGCATCCGCTGCAAAATACTATGAGTTTCCTGTAAAGCACCTTCAGCAGTCTGAATCATAGAGATGCTGTCCTGAGCATTTCGCTGTGCCTGAGCCAGACCATTCATCTGCCCCTTCATCTTTTCACTGATAGCCAAGCCAGCAGCATCATCAGCAGCACTATTGATTCTCTTCCCAGAAGATAATCTTTCTAAAGATTTACTCATGTTTTCATTAGTAGATTTTAATTGGTTATAAGCATTCAAAGCCGTCACATTAGTATTAATTCTCATTTTTATCTTCCTCCTTGATAATAGTTTTACTTCCTTCAGCCTCCTTGCTGATAGGAAGTGGTTTTGGCTACTAATCATCAACTAATCCTAGTAGGCTAATCTAGTGATAGCTAATGAAAGTTAGTAACCACTGCTACTTTAAATTTAACTTTAAAGCACCAGTCCTTACTAACTACTAATTGCTCACTAATCATTACTCTTCACTAATAATTATCGATAATTTAGTAAATAATTTAATTTTAGTTATAGTACTTTAATCATCACTACCTATTTTTAAAGTAGAATAACTCTATTTTATTACTTCATTCCCCCTTTTTACTTTGATTTGCAGCTTCTTTTATTATACTGGCTAGATTGCTTGCCTTAATATCTGAAGCCTGTTTATTCTCAGTTACTATTTCTTCATAAATTTCTTTGCGATGAATATCTATCTTTTGGGGAGCATCAATCCCTAACTTAACTCTATTTCCATCAATATCTACTATTTTAATTTCTATCTGATCATCAATAATAATACTTTCCTCTTTCTTTCTAGTTAAGACTAACATCCTCTTCCTCCCTATTAAGCTGAAATACTTTCTTCTTCAAATAATCGATACTTTACTGGATATTCTTCTTCCTCGAGAATAATCTGTTTAGCAATTCTTTTCTTTTCATTAATTATAATCGGCGCTTTAAGATTCATTGTCATCTCTTTAGGATTCTCAGGAACAACTACAATATTCATTACTAATACTTCTGCTTTCGATTCAAGCTGTAACTCATCTTTTACTTTATCATTCAAACTGAATTCATAATCCTGACAAAAAACTCCAGGCTCTACTATTACAAAAGCTAAATCCGGATCAGTCATTGACTGCAGCCAGAAAAAGGGCTCTTCATCAGCTACTAATGTAAACCGTTTATTATCTTCAAAACCGTACAACCCATCTTCAAAAGTAATTATCTCTTCTTCATCTACTTCTAACTTACCAAATCGAGTCGTTTCTAATTCCATTCTGCTCCTCCTTAATTACACTTTTTTATCAACAGCTTTAATCTCTAATTCAGCTTTCTGCTTTTGATATGCTTCAACCTTCCCCCACTGTAAATCAATCTGCGGCCAGTTAGGTTCTGTATCTAATTTAATCCCATTTAAATCCTTGACTTCAAAATTAATATCCTGTTGCCCAGGAGTAACACTGATTTCAGGTCCCGGCTTCCATTTCAATCCTACTTTCTTTTTATCACCATAGGCATTCTTTTTAGCCTGAGCAATTAAAGGCTTACCTTTCTTTTCAATCCTTGCTAATTGATCTCCTTGACTAGAGTATTCAGCTATAGCTTTTAAAGCTGTCTGCTTCCCTCGTTTAGCTATATCCTTACCATAAATCTTGTAATGTTTATAATTCAAAGCAGCCCGTGCTTTCTTCTGATCAATTTTTACTTTAACAGGCTTAGACTCAATCTTCAACTCTCCATTCACTGTTTTCTGCTTAACTTCAGCCGGCTTCTGTTTAACACTTGTTTGAGGCGGAGTTGTCCGCAGACCAATCTTAGCCAGCCTCTGATTAATCTCTAACCTTAACTTCATCCTCATCCGCCCCTTACCTTAGAAAATCCGTTAAACTAGGTTGAATTATCCTTGCCCCTGAAGATAAAGCCGCTCGATGTACATTCTCACTCATCTTTAGATTCATAATCGTCTTTGCAATATCGACATCTTCATTCTGTGATAACAACTCTTTGAACTTAATTTTATCGTCTTCTAAGCGATTCTTAGTTAATTCCAACCGATTCTGCTTAGCACCTACTTCCGACCTCTTTTTTATAACTTCATCTAGACTTTCATCTAAATCAGATATATTATTAGAAATTCCATCTATATTTCCTGTTTCTAAATTATCAATTAACTTCTCCATTCGATCCAAGATAGGTTCAAAAAAATCACCACTCTGATTGATCTTCACTTCTGTTCCTTGACTAATTTCTCGAATAATTTTACCATCATCACCTTGGTACTTAGAACTATTATCAGAATAAGGCTTAATATTTACTTTATGACCGGCAAAAATATACTTACCGTTATAAGAGGTATTGGCTACTCCTTTCATATTAGCTTTAAGTTCTTTTACTTCATCAGCAATCGACTGTCTATCAGTTTCATTTAATGAACCATTAGCCCCTTTAACGGCTAATTCCCTTGTTCGGTGTAATATATCATTAGCATGACTTAAAGTACCTTCGGTAGACTTAATCCAGGTCAATGACTGATTTATATTTCGAGTATACTGTTTATTACTACTGATAGTAGATTCTAAATCCATACTTCGCACTGTACCAGTTGGGTTCTGAGATGGCATATCAAACTTCTTACCAGTAGATAATTGCCGATTATATTCATCAAGTCTTTCTTTACTATCACTAAGATTACCTAATAAATTATTAACCATCATTCCATTCGTTACCCGCACTTATCTTCACCTCCATTTTCAGTTATCTGTGGTAGTTGTCTGTGTCAGTTATCTTTTTACTGATTCCCGACACTAGTTCCTGACACTAAACACTACCTCTTTATCCCATTCACTAATGTATTCAATATCTCATCCATCGTAGAAGTAAACTTAGCTGCCGCAGTATAGGACTGCTGGTACTTAATCATCTTCGACATCTCCTCATCCAGCGAAACACCAGAGATCGAATCACGCTGCTGTTTTAAATTCTTAGTTAACACTTCCTGATTCTTAACCATTCTTCCTGCCCGCTGGCTGTCTACTCCTAATTTGGAGATATTGGACTCATAATAATCACCAAAATCAGCCGTTCCAGAACTAAATACCTTCTTATTATCTACCTGTGATAAAGCTAAAGCATTTCCACCGTCGCCAGCATAATCATTAACTCCATTACTATCGGCATTATCGGAAGCCTTAGTAGCTGCTGCTATCTTGGCTAAACCGCCTTCAGATTTAATAGCCTTAGCCAAATCTATATTCTTAGCTGTAATCTCGCCATTATCTTCGCTACTACTTGCTGCTGAACCTATTGCTCCTCCTACTACATTAGCAAGCTTTGAACCCCAGGAAGAATCGGATAAATCAACACTTTCTCCTCCAGTACTGCTTGTAAGATTATCAAATTCTGAAGTATCTTCCCCATATATATCAGTACCTTCATGATAAACTCCATGTACTTGTAATCCTTCTATATTAGCATTATCTATTGTTGAACTAAGCTGACCTTCATCATCAGCATCTTCATTTGTAACCAAAACTGCATTTTTAACCTGAAGCCCAGCTTCATTGGACCGAAAATCATAATTATTAATAGTATCCTTAACCGCCTGCATAGCATATTCCTCTGATCCACCACTTGAAGAGTCCAAATTAGCAAGGGTAGCCTTGACCTTATCCGGATCCGATGTCCAATTACTGCCAGAAAAATCTTTAGGAATTATATTAGAATCTCTATACTCAATTACTCCCATTTGAATATCATTAACGCCTTTACTCTTTATGGTATCGATAAAGTTTGATAAATTATCTTTAACTTCCTCTTGGATACTATCCATACTACTGGTATTATCTACTACAAATACTATATCTGCTTTGCCAGCAGTACTTCCAGAAGCAACCTCCGAAGTTTTACCAGTAAAAAAATCCCGTCCAGCTCCTGTCCCCTTCAGACCTAGCTTTTGCACAACATTAACTGCGCCAGCTTCAGTATCACTTGTATTCACTAAGTCTATTGCAGTCCCCGAAAGAGAACTATGAACCTTCAAAGTATCAGCTGCACCATCTCCATTGTTATCTACAGTAAAAGAATCTACCTTAGCCACACCATCTATCTTATTAGCAATAGTGTTAAGACCATCACCGCTATTAACTGTAACAGAATCCTCAACACTGCCATTAACTACTACATTAAATTTACCTGTAGCTCCATCTAATGGATCACTAGGAGTAGCCTGAACATTCGACTCCAGCTCAGTCATCTCCGTATCACTCAAACCATAACCCTGATGATGCTGATCATTAAAGGTAGCAGCTAACTCTTGAGCCATATTATCCAACTGCTCTACATACTTAGGAACTTCTTCATCTCTGGCTTCCAGTAACCCCTGCATCTCTCCATTAGTAAAGTTAACTTCTTCATTGGTCTTATCCCATCTAACTTCCACTGTCTTATCGAATTTAGAATCAGAACTTGCAGTCTCTACTGTCTTTAGTTTACTTACCTCATCCTGCCAGACTAACGACTGGCCTTCAATATTGACTGTCACCGCCCCATTATCCATTTCATTAGTCTGTACGCTGGTAATCTTGGATAGCTTCTCAACCAGTAAGTCCCGTTTATCCCGCAGATCATTCGGATTCTGGTCCATACTCTCAATTCTGCTGATCTGGGCATTCAAGTCTGCAATCCGCTGGCCGTAAGAATTTATATCATTTACTTTAGTCTTGAGCTGATTATTAAGCGACGTCCGATAATCCCGCAGCTGATCATCCAAATGATTAAATGTATCCGTCAAAGACAGGGCCCTCTGCCGTACAGTAGCCCGTACCGCTTCACTCTCTGGATTATTATTCAACTCCTGGAGCGAATTCCAGAACTCATCCATTGAGTTACGCAGACTCTTATCCGACGGTTCATTAAAGATTAACTCTATCTGCTCTAAGGCATCATTCTTTACTTCCCACTTACCCTGAGCACTGGTTTCTTCTCTAATCTGCCCATCAATAAACTCATCTCTAACCCGCTTGATCTCATCTATCTTAACCCCGGTCCCTACTTGTCCAGCTCCCGTGCCGTGTTGAATAGTATGGGGGCGATTGGTTGCATGAATTGCTTCCTGTCGGCTATAGCCTTCTGTATTAGCATTTGAAATATTATGGCCTGTTACATCAAGTGATTTTCTCTGTACCTGTAGAGCACGTTTACCTAGTTCTATACCGCTAAAAGTAGAACCCATAGCTGTCCCTCCTACACTTTCTGGTCGATAATCCTCCGCTGTTGATCACTACTATCCTGCCCCTTATCGCCCGGTTTCTGATATGTATTAGTCTTCCCGATATTACTGTTAGTTAACAACTCCAATGTATAATCAGTTAATTGTAAAGATTCTCTAATTAGGTTAGCATTGATTTCATTTATTTCCTGAAGTTCTTCTAACAGTTCCAGAATATCACTTCTAATTTCCTGCAGCTGGCTTTTTTGGGGCTCACTAATTAACTCTATCAGCTTATCAAACGAAAGCTCACCTTCTTGAAGTGAATTCTTTGCTGCAATCTTTTCTAAGATATCTATCCGTTTACCTTCCAGTTGATCAATTTTCTGTACCTCTTTTTGTTCCTCTTCAATTATCTCTAACAGGTCCTCAACTCGATTATCAATAATGATCTCCTGTTTTTCTTCACTTAACCGGTAAAGCTCTTGATAGATCTGATACTCCGCCTGCAGAATCTCTATTAATTTAGTAACCATAGGCTATCTCACTTCCTAACTAGACTAGATTATCAACAATAGTCCGGGATAACATCTTGTCCGCTACTTCTTCCCCCGATACATTATAATTACCCGTCTTAATCTGCTTCTTTAATCTTTCAACCTTCTCCCTACGAACCTCCGGCTGACTTTCCAAAGCCTTTTTAGCCTCTTGCATCTCTTTAGCATCACTGGAAATAAACAGCTTATCCCCTTTATTTTTACTCTTCTTAGCCTCCGAATTGGACTTAGAAGCCTTCTTTTGATTATAAGTCTTAAGCACCTGACTTAACTGTTCATTAGAAATCTTCATAGCTAACCACCCGCTTTCTCTATTTAAAACTTAAAATCATTTAATCATCTGACACTAGACTTACACTAGACTTCACACAAGACATATTTAAACTTCAAAAGTTCCCTATCTAATTAATAAATATACTTACATTCTTTGCTTTAGTCTCTTTTTTGTCTGAGTCAGTCTGTGTCTTCTGTGTCTAATGTTTTTATCTTCTATTTATTTTATCGACAAAAACAGAAGATATATTAACCTCTATAATCCGAGATTAATCAGTATTAAAGGTAATTTATAGTGATTAGCTCTAAATTAATCCTACTATTAATCACTTTACTTATCCCTACGCCTCCGCGTATGCATCTTACCTGTCTTAGTCTCTCCCTCTAAATCCTGCTTGATCTTCTTTTTCTTACTAGCTAGTCCCTGGGATAGCTCCTCCCTACAGTCACTACAGTAATCGCCACTCTTAATATCTGTACCGCATCTTTTACATTCCACACTTATATCCATATCATACTCTACTAACCGACCTTCTCTAATAAACTGCTTAATCTCCTTAACACTAACCCCAGTTTCCTCATGAACCTCCGGAATAGTAGCCTGTCCATGATCATAAATATAATCCCTTACCTTCCCAAAATTCTCCTCCACCTCCTGTTCACAGTCCCGACAAATCTCCTTTCGATCAGAAGCAAATACCTGACCACAGCGTTCACAATTCTTCAATCCCATTCTAACTCCCCCTTAAGATAAGGATAATTAGCTTACTTATATTCTATAATTTCAACAATTAACTACATTTTTCCTGCATTCTAGGATAAGTCCAAATAGTTCGATCAATATACTCCTGAAAATATTGATTATTAACATAGCTTGCGCATCAACTTAATCTAAATTTTGATAGATTAAAGTTGAGAATGCATCTTAATTGATATATTGTGTCACTCTGCAGTCTTCTCACATGCATTCATTATTTGTAGTTGTTTAGCATAACCGATATAATCTCATTCATGATATTATGGGGGATAGTCAATATGTATCCGCCGCTTGCCACTCATTCGGCGTCCTGCCTCATTCGTTCTCAAAAACTGACCCTCCACCGTCCATGGTTCCGGGTCAGTTTTAAGAGTCGCTCTGGAAACATATTGACTATTGATAATAGAATATATTGAACTACAAATAGTCAACATTTCTCTGAAGCGACTCTTAAAAACAGTTTGGAGCCATGGAGGGCGGAAAACTGTTTTTTGAGAGTGAGCGAAACAGGATGTTGAGCGAACGGCAAGCGTAAGAGATTTGTTGACTATAATCTGCAATATCATAAATGAAATCATATTAGCTGTAAATGGAAAGTGGCACAATATATCAATTTATCGCTAATTAATTAGGACTGATTTCTGGAGCGTTTGCAAGATATCAACTCTAAACTGCATTAATTATCTCCCCTCTGCCGTCCAGTAGCCAGAGTTAAGGCTGAAACACTCTCCGCCCCTGCCCGCAAGAGTACTTTAGCACATTCATTCACCGTAGCCCCTGTAGTATAGATATCATCGATCAATAATATCTCTTTATCCTCTACCACTCCTAATTTATCCGGTTCACAATAAAAGATATTACTGACATTCTTCCGCCTCTCTTCCGGGGACAGCTTACTCTGGCTTACAGTATCGACTGCTCTCTGAAGAACTCTATTATCAACAGACAGCCCAAAGTACTTTCCTACCTCCAGAGCCAGAAGATAGGCCTGATTAAACCCGCGTGATTTAAACTTCTCTACTGCCAGCGGCACCGGTACTATCACATCTATCTCTTCTTGTTTATAGAAATTAGAACCACAGACCGCCAGCAGCCTCCCCAGCGGTTTAGCCAGTATCTGTTCTCCCTGGTATTTAAATTGATGAATATAATCGACTAAACCTCCACTGTACAGAGCTGCTGCTCGGGCCTGATCAAAGTAATATTTATGTTCCTGACAGGTGCTGCATTCTGGGCCTTCATCTAATAGTTTGCCGCATTTTGAACAGTAATTATCAGTAATATAGTCAATCCGTTCCAGACAGTCCCTGCATAGCTGAATCTGGTCTGAAACTAGATTATCCTCATCACAATAGAGACATTTGGCCGGCTCAGGATAGACTAAATCCAGTATTCCGCTTCATAAACTCTGTAATAATTCCATTAATTTCACTCTCCTAGTAATCTTGCTCTGTTATGTAGCCCTTTTGTTGAGCTTCCTGATTCAGACTCTTAATCCTGCTTTTAGCCTGTCTCATTTCCGCAGTAACCCTCTGGCCCACAAACCAGACATTACCCTCAGGATGCTCCAGCGACCGACCAGACCTACCGCCCATCTGGATCAACGCTGATACAGTAAAGACAGACTTCCAGTCAGCAAATAAGACCAATACATTGGCCTTAGGAACAGTGATGGCCCGTTCCATGATAGTTGTAGAGACCAGAATAGGATACTCCCCATCACAGAAGCCGTCCCGCTTTCTATCCCGGGCCTCATCCTGAGCATGGCTGTATTCCACCCAGGGATGATTATTCTCCTCAGGCAGCCTCTGTTGTAGCTCTCTGCCAGCCAGCTCTACCAGTTCCCTTGTCGGCAGAAAGACAAACAGCTGGGCCTGATCCTTCTTAACCGAGCGGTAGATCAGCTTCATCACTTTTTCGGGCAGCTCCACCTGTTGGGCTTCCTGCTTATAATCCAGCTCAGCAGTCAACAGCTCAGGTTCAGGAACAGGATGACCGTGGTAGCGAGCCGGAATCTTGACCAGTAATTTATCCTTATGATCTCTAAAGGCCATTAATTCATCCCCTGGCGTTGCTGTCATAAATATAATCTTTCCCTCCGGGCGGCAGGAGCGGTAGACAGCATACTTAAGCATTTCACTGCCCTGATAGGGAAAGGCATCCATCTCATCCAGCACTACCAAATCGAATTTATCCTCAAACCGCAAAACCTGATGGGTAGTAGCCACTGTTATCCGGGCTGCTCGATACTTATTCTCCGAACTGCCGTGGAGCAGACTGATCTCAAAATCCGGAAAACTCTCTTCCAGTCTAGGAGCCAGCTCAATTACGGCATCCTTACGCGGAATAGCAAACAGAACCTGACCGCCTTCTGTCAATACCTCAGCAATAGCTTGAAAGGAAACTTCAGTCTTGCCGGCCCCACAGACAGCCCAGACCAGTGCCTCCGCCTGCCGGCTGGAGATAAACTGAATCAATTCCTGTCCAGCATCACGCTGAGCAGCCGTTAGTTCAAACTCCAGTTTAGGATCTACTCTCTGTTCCTGCCGCCTGCTTAAAGTAATTGAGCTGCTCCTCTTCTCCGCTAGTTGAAAAGCATACAACGGACGGCAGATCCTTGACCTTCCCATCTGCAGACAGTTAGCACAGTAGTAATCCGTTAATCCACAGTAATTACAGTCTATCTCCACTAGATTTCCACTCTGGCCACAGCGGCGGCAGACCAAATCATTCCGACTGCGGTAGGCTATTCCGGACTTAACTTCCAGTTTAGACTCCAGCTTCAAAGTCTGTAACAGAATAGACAGCGAAGCCGTCAACTTAACCCTGTTCTCGCCCAAAGCCTGCTTTATCTCCTTATAAAAGAGCAGCCGACCATTTAAAGCTTCCTGAACCCTGGCCAACTCATCTGGCGCAGGAAAATCAAAATGATAATCCAACTCCACTTTACTTACCTGACTATAATCTGCTAAACCATAATAGGCCAGAATATTCTCCACCTGCTGACTATAATTAGCTACTACTCCCTCAATCCCCGGCTTCTTTAAACCCAGCTTCTCCTTTAGACTATCGAAAAGATTTCCATCCTGCTTTATCTCTTGCAGCTCTTGCTGTCCCGAACAACTACCTAACTTACGGTAAATATAATTAGCCAACCCAACCGGCAACAGCTCAGTTAATCTATATGCTTTTACATTTCCTGGCGACCATTCCCTAGTCTGTAAAAAATAGCTTAACTCAAATTTGGGATCAAAAGCTAGATTGATACTGAACTTCTCATCCTTTACGAATAAAAGATAGATTACACAGCCTGCTTTCTTCATTCTCTTCACCTCGAATGTAATTCTTCGGCCTGTCGTTGGCTTAAATTGTAACTGCAGTGCATAGTCAATATGTATCTTCCGCTTGCCGCTCATTCGGCCTCCTGCCTCATTCGCTTTCAAAAACTGGCCCTCCACCGTCCATGGTTCCGGACCAGTTTTAAGAGTCGCTACAGACACATATTGACTATGAAATTATTTAACATATAAAATCAATGTAATTTCAAAGCAAATATTTAAAAATAGATAACATAGTCAACATTTCTCCGAAGCGACTCTTAAAAAGAACTTGGAGCCATGGACGGCGGAAAGTTCTTTTTTGAAAATGAGTGAGACAGGACGTTGAACGAATGACAAGCGTAGGAGATTTGTTGACTATATCTGCAATATCTTGAAGAGACAACAGGCCGAAGAATAATAAAACGCTGCTCTCTTGAGAAAATAAGAAAGCAGCGTTCGGTATATTAATTAATTTTTTATAATAATCAGTGTTGGAATGAAAGATATAAGTTAGTTAAGCATGATTAACTACTTCATCTTCTAGATTCTGTTTTAATTCATCGATTTTTCTTCTGGCTCTCTGGAGGGCGTTATCTACTGTCTTGACACTACCGTCAATCTCTTGGGCAATCTCTTTATATGATTTAGCCTGCAGGTAACTACTGAAGACATTCCATTCCAGTTCAGTCAACATATCCCGCAATTCGTATGTAACTTCATCAACTAACTCACGATTAACCAAGTCAGCCTGGGGATCATTATTATCATCGGGTAATACATCAAGCAAGGTACGGCCTCGTCCGCCGTCATCCTTAGAATACTTCAGCTTCTTGTCAATTGAAGTGGAAGTATTTAACGGCATATGTTTCTGGCGGTTAGCAGTCTTAATAGCCGAAATCAACTGCCGACTAACACATAAATGAGCGAAACCCCTAAATGATGCTGCCCGCTGCTCTTTATAATCCCGAATTGCTTTATAGAGTCCAACTAAACCTTCCTGAATTACATCATCTTTGTCCAATCCTTTAATATAAAATAACTTGGATTTAGCATATACTATATCAATATTATTATCAAGCAGATATTCCTCTGCTAGCTTGTCCCCATTCTGGGCTAAATCAATCACTTCTTGTTCAGGCATTTCATCATATTTACTCTTGAACTTTTGCTCAGGCTCACCCATTGATTTATCCCCCACCCTCATACATTTTTTTACTCCCTACAATTATACCATAATCATTATAGGTAGTCAAAGTCTAATCTCTTTCAGATCTACTTGAAATAACGAAGAAGCTTAAACAAGAAATTCTCCTTTAACTCGATAGCATCAAACGGACAAACTTCCTGACAACAAAGACACTTGCTGCATTCACTTTCATCAATCTCCAAATAGGTATTATTTCCATCCTGCTGTTCAATAATCACCTGCTGGGGGCAGCTATCCAGACAGGTTCTACATTGGGTACAGCTCTGCTGGTCAATCACCGGCTTCGACATCAGCCCCTGGAATAGAGGACGCAGAATAAAATTCGGTAGATGGGACAGAACAGCATTCGACGGTAGATCATACTTTTTATACTCCGACTGACTAAAATTACCCTTGATTTCAATTCTATCCAGATCAGCTCTACCTAAACCGCGCTGGGCAGCCAAATTTAAATATCTTATCTGGCTGTCACTATAGCCTAGATAACCGGCAGCTACTGTATCTAAAGCAACCGGATCAGCACTGGCCAATATACTCCCTACAGTACAGGGAATCCCACTGCTTCCAGGCCCATCACCTGCCAGACCTACAACTCCATCCATAATAGCAAAGTCAGCTGTCACTAACTCAAAGATATCCACAATCACTTCCATAAACCGGTTAACATTAGGAAAGCGGCGGTGGTACTCCATCTTCTCTAAACCAGGAATTACACCGTAGAAATTTTTAACAGCTCCAGTAAATAAAGTCAAACCGTGTGTCTTCAGCTTAGGCAGCGAAATAATAAAGTCAGCTTCCAGAACTGCCAATGGTAATTTAAAGCTGTCAACAGTACTGCCGGGATTAATAATTTCTGTAGCTGCTACCCGGTCAAAGTTAATCATCTCCACTCCTAACTGCTTACAGACCTCTTCAGTCCCGGTCTCTTTAAAAGCCCTAGCTGTAAGCGATTCCTCTACCAGAAAACCGCCTGAACTTTCACCCACTACCGGTTTAGCTCCTGTGTTCTGGACCAGCTCAATTACTGCTTTCAACACTAAAGGATGTGTAGTAACCGCCTCTTCCGGAGGCTTAGGCCCCAATAGATTAGGCTTAATCAGAACCCGATCCTCCGGAGAAACAAAGCTATCCAGCCCGCCTAATTCAGCTACAGCCTTCCGAACAGCCTCCTGTACTACCTCTTCCTGATACCTATCACAGCTAATTGATGCTACCGAAACCATAATTGGGGACTTCCTTTCTGCTGTTTACATTATATGCGTAAATTGTATCTTCCATTATTAATTATACAGTTTTTTACTGGCTTATACAACCTCAATCCAATATAATTAATCGATCACCTTCCTCTACTAATGTCTCTAAATCTGTCCGGGCTTTTAATTCAATCACCTTTACAGCTGAAAATACAACAGGAGAAATCCGATTAGGCTGTAAGCAAGTAACCAGCTTAACCACCCGGTTATCATCATCTAAAAAGATAAGATCCAGCGAAAACTCCATAAAGAAGGTATGAACTATCTTACAGGGAGTAATTAATAACCCTTCATCCAATGAAATATCTTCCTTGCCTAACAATCCCACCAGCCGCTGCCAGAATGTTGTTGCTTTAGATAACTTTCCTATTATCTCTATATCTTTAGATCGATTGATTAATTTCATTTATTTATAATCCCATCAGTGAATTCATAACCTTAATTGCCGCCGGACCTAACAGAATAATAAACAGCGTTGGAAAGATAAAGAAGACCAGCGGTAATAACATCTTGATCGGCGCCTTCATGGCCTGGGCTTCAGCCCGCTGGCGGCGCTTCTGTCGAATCTGTTTTGACTGAACGCGCAGCACCTTACCGATACTGACACCGAGCTTATCGGCCTGAACTATAGCCGTAATGAAGTTAGTCAGATCCTCCACATTAGTCCGCTCGCCTAGATCACGCATGGCATCACGGCGGGGTTTGCCCATTCTAATCTCCTGTAATAACCGCTCAAACTCTTCGCTGATAGGACCAGCAATCTTATCTACCACTCTTACTAGAGCAGAATCAAATCCCAATCCTGCTTCCACACTAACCGTCAATAAATCCAGCACATCCGGCAGTGCCTGCTGCATCTTCTTCTGTCGTTCAGAAATCTTCTTACTGAGTAAGAATCTCGGAATTACAAAACCAGCAAAACCGAAGATCAAACTATACATTAAAGCTGTATTCAAACTGACTCCTGCTATCATCAATCCGCCCAGAATAATTCCAGGCAGTACAGCCATCAAATTCCCCTGCAGAGCAAGAAATTCTTTAGCCTCCAGATCAAAAGGCCGGCCGGCTAAGATCAGTCTCTTTCTGATACTGTCTTTAACTCCCAGCGGAGTAAGCTTGACAAATAGGACAGCCATCTTCTGCAGTCCTGGCCTTATTACCCGCTCCCAAAACGAAAGCTCTAACTCTTCTCTGCGGGGCAGTACCTCCCGCTGCAGTTGGGCATACTTCTGTAAACGGTTCTGTACTCGCTTTGAGGGCTGACTAAGATAATAGCCTACCACCAGAGTTAAACCAGCTACAGCTATAAAGACAGCAGCTATTAATAACATCTAAATCCCTTCCTTATACCTCGATATCAATAATCTTTTTGATCAATACTGCTCCCAAAATCTGAGAGATAATCCCTACTCCAATCATTGTCTGCCCTAGGGGATGGCCAAACAAAGGAGCCATATAATCAGGACTGATCAGAAATAACATTCCGCCTAGACCGACCGGCAGCAGACCGATAATCAGCCCTGACATTCGCCCCTGGGCTGTCAAGGTCTGAATCTCACCTTTAATCTTAATCCGTTCTCTAATCGTATCAGAGATATTATCCAGTATCTCGGATAGATTACCCCCTACCTGCCGCTGAATCAAAACCGCTGTAACTACCAACTCAAGATCATCACTTTCTACCCGGTCAGTCAAAGCCGTTAGAGCATCCTGCGGCGAAGCACCTAGATTCATCTCCTTTAGAACCCTGGTGATCTCTTCTGAAATTGGAGGGGGCATCTCTTTAGCTACCATCTCCAGAGCCTGAAAGAAGCTATATCCTGCTTTTAAGGAGTTAGAAATAATCGTCAGCGAATCATTAATCTGTTCATTGAATTTATCCAGCCTCTTTTTCTGGCTGTACTTTAGATAAAAGTAAGGAATTATCAAGCCTAACGACAACAGTAGAACTGGAACTAATAAATTATTGCTGACTAAGATTCCTATTAAGCCTAAAATAACACAGGAAACTAGATTGATAATAATAAATTCTGAAACCTTAAGCGGCAGATCTGTCTTCTGCAGTTCAGCTTCCAGGCTAGCTACCAGCGAAAAAGAAGTTAAAAACTGATTAAACTTCTCCAATAGCCTCTTCTTTAGGCTTTTCCTCTCGCCTACATCTTCTTCTCTATCTAAAGCAGTATTCTGTCCTATCCTCCCCTCTTCTATAGCCGAATACTTATCCAGCCTCTCTTTAACTTTGGCCTCTCTGGCAGTTAATAACTTATAACTAACTACTACTGCAGTAGTAACAACCAAAAAAACTGCCGGCAGAATTATTATCTCCATCAGCTCCCCTCCCTTCTATCTAATAAGCCATAAAGATATCAGACGGTAGATCGATCCCTTCCGCCTTAAAGCGATCAAAGAATTTAGGTCTAATTCCGGTTGCTTTAAGCTCTCCTTGAACATTGCCGGCATTATCAAAGCCCTCCTGTTCAAAGCTGAAAATATCCTGGAGAGTAATTATCTCTCCTTCCATACCCTGCACCTCTGTGACCTTAACTATCTTCCGGCTGCCGTCTCTAAGCCGCGACTGATGAACAATCAGATCAACTGCCGAAGCTATCTGATCACGGATCGCCTTCACCGGCAGCTCCATTCCTGCCATCATCACCATTGTCTCCAGTCGGGATAACATATCCCGCGGGCTATTGGCATGGCCAGTAGTTAAAGAACCATCATGGCCGGTATTCATCGCCTGCAGCATATCTAAAGCTTCACCGCCCCGCACCTCGCCGACTACTATTCTATCCGGCCGCATTCTAAGTGAATTCTTAACTAACTCCCGCATTGTCACAGCCCCTTTCCCCTCCACATTCGGAGGCCTAGTCTCCAGGGAAACAACATGGTCCTGGACTAACTGTAATTCAGCCGCATCCTCAATCGTTACAATTCGCTCCTCTTCCGGAATAAAAGAAGACAGCACATTCAAGGTTGTGGTCTTACCGGAACCGGTACCTCCAGCCACCACTATATTCAGCCTGACTTCAACACAGGCCTCTAAAAACTGGGCCATCTCTTCAGTCATAGTCCCGAAACCAATTAAATCTTCGACGGTAAAGGGATCTTCGGCAAACTTACGAATTGTAATTGTCGGACCATTCAAAGCCAACGGAGGAATAATTGCATTCACTCGAGAACCATCAGGCAGCCGGGCATCAACCATCGGACTGCTTTCATCAATTCTTCGGCCTAAGGGAGCTACAATCTTTTCGATAATATGAATCACATGCTCATCATCACGAAACCTTACATCAGTCAAGACCAGCTTGCCGTCCCGTTCTACATAGACCTGGTCTGGACCATTAACCATTACCTCTGTTACTTCTGGATCCTCCAGCAAACCATTGATGGGGCCAAAACCTATGATTTCATCGATAATATCCTGAATCACTTTCCGTCTATCCCCGGGAGAAATATGGACCTCCTCAGCTTCTATTACCTCCTGGGTTAAATCCTTAATATCCTGCTTTAATTGCTGATCCTCGGCCTCCTTCTTATCCTCAGATAAGACCTCTAGCTCCAGTTCATTCAGCAGATGATTATGAATCTTGGTCTTTAATCCCCGGTAAGGATCCTCTTCCAGAGTAGAAGCAGAAGTTTTAGTATTAGCAGCTTCTGTTTCAGAACCTGGTTCTATCTCCTGCTCTTTCTGCTGGGAAAGCCGTTCTTTAAGTGACATTCCGCGACCTCCTTTAATTATTCAAGAAATCAGTTATCTTATTGAACCATCCTTCTTTATCTTCCGGTTTTAGTTCTTCTCCTGTTACCAGGTCGGTCAGTTTAATAAGCTGTTTTGAAATCTTGGCTCGCGGTTCTTCCAGAATAAAGGGCACTCCTTGATTAATAGAATCTATTGTTAAACTGCCATTACTGGGAATCTTAATATCAACAGAATAATTGAGATTTTCCTCCAAATCTTCAATGCTAATTCCTATATCCTTAGAATAGCGGTTTAAGATTAACTTAATACTCTCTTCAGGATACTCCAGCTCCTCCATAACCTCCAGACAGAGCCTGACATTCCTGATAGTCGATAAATCCAACATGGCAATCAACAGAATCAGCTCCGAATTATCAAGGGCAGCCAGAATATGTTCAGAGAAGGACTGGGCTGTATCGATAATAACATAATTAAACTTCTCGCTTAAAATACTAAGCAGTTTCTTAATCTGCTCGCCGTTAATCATCTCTGCTTCCTCCGGCCGCAGGGGAGAAGCAAGAACCTGCAGACCATTCTCATAACTTAGTAAGTAATCATCAATATTCTGCACATTGAGATTATCCAGCTCATCAACAGCATCAGCAATAGTAATCCGCGGCGTCAAGTCCAACAAGACATCCAGATCCCCAAACTGGAGATCAAGATCAACTAAGACAACATCTCCTTTTTTGTTCTGCTGGAGATAAACAGCCAAATTGGTAGCCAGTAGAGTCTTGCCCACTCCGCCTTTGCTGCTAAAGATGGATATTGTTTTCTCCTCTACAGCTTCTTCAGTCTCTTCTCTACTCTGTTTTAAACTGCTTTTGCGTTCTACTTCCAGATCATACACCTGATTAATAGCAGTAATTAATTCATCATCACTAAAAGGCTTAATCAAGTACTCTCTGGCTCCCGCTACCATTGCCTTGCGGAGATAATCCTGTTCTTCCTGGACTGACATCATAATAATCGATGTTTCCGGCACTTCCCGGGTAATTATCTCCGTAGCCTTAATTCCTTTAATCTTGGGCATATTGATATCCATTAGAATAATATCCGGTTTGATCTCTTTAGCCTGCTCAATTACATCTTTACCGTCTACAGCTTCGGCCACTACTTCGAGGTTCTTTTCTAGATTAATTAACTTTTTAATATTAGCCCTGGTCTCCGCAATATCATCGGCCAGTAAGATCTCAATTTGGTCCTCCATCTCTACTCACCCCGCTTCGAACCTTCATTTTCTTTCTTCTCTAGAGTTTCTTCCATCTCCATCGCTTCTCTGCTGTCCGATTCAGAAGCTATAATCTTGGGTGTTACTAAAATAATTAACTCTGATTTCTCTTCTCTAAAGGACTTACTCTTAAATAATTCGCCCAAAATAGGCAGCTGGCTTAAAAGAGGAATCCGTTTAATATCCTCAGAACGATACTGCTGGAGCAGTCCGCCGATGGCTAAAGCAGCTCCATCCTTGATAACCACCTGTGTCTTTACTTCGCTGCTCTTAATTGCCGGCAGCTGGCCGCTATTACCGTAATCAACAGCATTCGCCCAGTCCAGCTGGCTGACCTTGGGATGTAAGTAAGTCTCCAGCTTGCCGGTTGGCGTAACCGTCGGTTCTACCTCAAATTGAACCCCATAATTCTTCCAGACTACAGTCTGCTCACCGGAGCTATCAGCAGTTACCACCGGAATCTCACCGCCGACATTAAAGCTGGCTTTCTGGCCACTCTTAGTTACTAATTTAGGTTTAGCCAGCAGTTTGGCCTTACCATCTTCTATCAATGCCTTCAATTTGGTCCGGAGCTGATACAACCGCTCATAATGGCCTATTCCAAACCGCGAAGTAGTAGTCTCTCCTAAAGTTGCTGTACCTGACTCTACACCTCCAGAATTAGTACTATACCAATCAAATCCTAGTTCCTCACTGACAGCCTTATCAATTTCAAACACCTGGGCTGCTAACAACACCTGTAGTGAATTAGTAACCTGCAGTTCATTAATTACTTTTTCGCCAAAGACTCCTGCTATCTTTTTAACCCTCTGCAGCTGAGTCTGATCTCTGACTTTACCGCTTAGAATGATATTCTCTTCTACTTTGGCCACCTTAACAGTATCAGTTCCAATCAGCTCTTTTATCTGTTTAATCACCCTTGCTTCTTCTTTGTAGACTTCCACCTGATAACTCCGATGTCCTTTCTGGTCCCAGAGGTGAAGGGTAGTAGTTCCTTCGCTTTTACCATTAATCAGTAATTCTTCTTGCGAAATTGTAACTATATCCGCAACCTCAGGGTCGGCTACTGCTGCCCGCTCTAAATCAACCACCTTTAATAATTCTGATTTACCGGTTCCCAGCTGTAATATCTTCTGTTGGCTCTTATGGGCCAGTAAGCCGGAGCTAATAAATAATAAAGAACAGATAACTATAATAGAAATAATTATTTTCTTCTTTAGCTGCAATCCTAATCACTCCCTTCTTACTACGGCGATACTTTCTGATAACTCCTTTCACTGCCTCGAATAACCTCTATTCCTTCTTGATCCTGACTGCTTGATTTCTGGTTAATATCTTTATCTGCTATTTGCTCTTTATTATCTGTTCCTTCTTCCTCTAAGTTTCCTACTAATTCCTCAAACTTAACTCCATTGCTCATAGAAAAGCTTTCATTCTGGGCCGAACGGAGAACTAATCTGATTTCGCCTTTTCTATCTGCTAAAACCAGTTTTTCTGCCTCAGCTAAACCAACACCAAGAGTAACACTTTTAGTTACCTTAGGCTTCTGGTCCCTCTCACGCACCATATCCTGGGCTACAGCTAAAACCTTCACCTTCTGTAGTACTGTTTTGGCCACTGTCTGTTGAGCTTCGTAGGTACTGAAAACACTGACTACATCGACATAATCACCCGGAGTCAAAAACCCGGCTACTCCTGATACTTCAGTTACTGGCACTGTTACAGCCCGCTTATCATCTGCTAAATTAAAGGCCAGCCCTGAACTTACTTCTTCTTTACCCAACAGCCGCGGCTTTAGAAGCTGTTCTCCGCTAATAATATCCTTCAGGGCAAACTTTTCTACTGCCTGAGAAATGGAAGTTACAGCCTGTGAATGAACTGTTTCCTGGGGCACCTGTTTAAGCTGGACCTTACTCCTTGTTATCTGTTCCCGAGGCTCAATATTCTGTTTAGCCACTACCACGGAAGCCTTAGGCTGCTCCTTAACAGCCTCCTGCTGCATATTATCCATCATAAAGTAAACTGCTCCGGAAGTAATTAATCCTAAAATCACAGCTATAACTATGACTACTTTAAAATTCACATAACTTCACCTCCTTGAACTGCCTACTCAATTAATTCAACTGTTCTTAAATTGAAATCTTCGCCTTCCGAACCTAACTTACCAGATTCAGTCAGCCAGCTTATGAATCTACCTTCGACATAAGCATTATTCCCCTGCTCATTCGTTAATCCCTCTAAAAAAAAAGCAGCAAAGCCTACAATAGTTGAAGTACTTCTTCCTTTACCCAATTCATCAATCACCGGTACCATGACTAACCTAGGACAGTCTGCTTCAACTGAATCATAACTGCAAGCCGGTACTGTCCTAGACTGATCCATTCTATATTCAACGCCTCTTGTTGTTGGCCCCGCCATATTTCCCGGTTCAGTAGTGACATCCTGGCCTACCTCCAGGCTGCTGTCATATCCATACTTGATATTATCCTCATAATTATTGGCTCCAGTACCGCCTAAAGCCAGAGCACCAAAGTTTCCATTCCGCCCACTAGCTACCTCATCGCCTCCGGCACCATATTTGAGATAATACTTATCGCCATAGACAAAATTCTGACTGACTACTCCAAAAGGAACCGCCCCTGTAACCGCTGTTACATGGCCTACTCTCGCTTTGGAAGAAGCTGCTACTTCTACCTGATCAATACCGAAGATAACAGCAAAGTTCATTCCTACCTGTTTACTGCCGGATAGGCCGATCTGGTGATCATCATCTGTTATCTCCACTGTTACATTATTATCTAGCCCATTCCGGGACGCATAATCCAGAGCCACAGTCTCTGCCTGCTGGGAATCATCCGGCAGATCCTGAACTCCAGCAAGGGCTGCCGCGTCTAGAGTATTTACTAACCTAATCCGCTCTAGATACAGACTCCCTATATCAATTACTAGAGCTAAAAAAGAGATAAACACAGTCATCATCAAGGCCACTACTACAATTACCGTTCCCTTCTGAGAGTTAATCAAAGACATAGCTGTCACCTCTTTTGAATATCACTCAATTCTCATTACCATAGTGCTATTAATAGGAAAAGGATCAGGGACTAACTGAGCAATAATAGGAGCAAATACCTCCACATCATAATCCACTTCCACTGTCAGCGAATCCCCTTTATTTCTATTAGCCGGATCAGGCGAGATAGCAATACTTAATCTATTCAGATCAAGGCTGTGGTCTGCTGCTGTTCTAACTGCATCTTTAATATCAGTATCATCATTAGTAATTGCCCCTTCCCGGGCACCTACCCGGGCAGCATTAGCAATTACCAAATAGGCATGAAAGATGCGGCCGAACTCCACAATTCCAAACAGAATTAACAGCAGAACCGGTAACACCAAAGCTAACTCCACTAGAGCTTGTCCCCGCCGGCGCCGTATTAACTGCATAACCAATCTTATCCACCACCTTATTAGAGATTCACTAATGCAAAAATAATGTATACCAGGTACCGAAGGCTACTGCTACTCCATAAGGAAAAGCATCATTTCCCTCCTGGTCTTCTCGGTCGGATAGACTTTTAAACGGCAGTCGATAGATTACTTTTTTTATCATTCTACCTAGTTTCTTCTCTTGAATCAAAATAAAGAGCGAAATAATTCCTCCTACTATAGCAATTACCAGCGAGTCGAGTAACACAAACTTAACTCCTTTGACTGCTCCGATTCCCGCTACTAATTTAACATCACCAGCCCCTAAACCGCCGAGAACAAACGGAATTAAGAAGATAGCTAGACCTACTCCTAAGCCCTGCAGACTAAATAATAATCCGGACCAGCCGTCTATAGATAGATTAATTATAAGTCCCAACAGCATCAACGAAAAGGTCAGCCAATTAGGAATAATCTTGTCTTTAATATCAATCCACATTGCTACTGCTAAAATGATACCCAATAATATATTCATCATGGCTCCTACCTCACTTCTGCAAAATTCTGTGATGTATTAAAGCCCTACTTGATATTAATATCAAGTAGGGCTTTAGTTCTTCCAGCAGATTAATTTTAAGAAACTTCTGAGCAACTTGAAATCAAAAGGTTTCAAGCCCTTGCCATTCGTTCGACTTCCTGTCTCACTCATTCTCAAAATTAGCCCTCTCAACATCCTGTTTTCGGGCTAATTTAAGAGTCGTCTTTGAAACCTTTTGATTAATTCAGTTAATTTTTTCTTGTAATCCCATCTTACTTCTTCACGTTATTAATTTAATTTTATTAACCGTCACTACCTCCACCACCAACACCTAAATCATCAGTGATATTTTCAAAGAGTGTCGTTAAATCCTCTCCCATAGTAGTTAATGCTGCAACCACTGCCACAGCAATCAAAGCCAGAATCAAACCATACTCCACCATACCTTGTCCATCTTCTTCTGTGAGTAAACGCTTTAAGATATTAAGCATTATTATTCCTCCTCATAATTGAATTCTTAACTTCACTTTAGTCCCCCGGCCGGATTGAGAACTAAACTCTACGCTGCCCTGCAGTAATTCTGCTCTCTCCTTCATGCTCAATAAGCCGTAAGAATCATCATCAGCTGTATTAAGCACCTCTTCAACATTGAAACCGCAGCCGTCATCACTAACTACTACATTAACCACTTCAGACCTTAACTCCAGTTTAACATCAACCTGCTTTGCCTGGGCATGCTGATGAACATTATTCAATGCTTCCTGGATTATCCGATAGATTGCTACTTCATAAGAAGACTTCAAGTCTGCCTCATTGGCTATCACAGTCAGCTCAACTTCTAAACCAGTCTTATCTATAAAGTCTTCAATATACTGCTTTAAAGTAGGAACCAGGCCTAGATCATCCAGCGACATAGGCCGCAGATCAAAGATTATCTTTCTTACATCCTGCAGGCTCTGTTTTACTAAACCCTTCAATTCATTTAATTCTTCTTTAGCCTGATCAAGATCCTTTTCTAACAATTTCTCTGAATATTCCAATTTAAAGACTACATTGGCCATCGATTGGGCCGGACCGTCATGAATCTCGCGAGCAACCCGTTTGCGCTCTTCCTCCTGGGCTTCAATGATTCTAATCCCCAATTCTTCTTTCTGCTTCAGTTCTTCTACTTGAGTGCTGAACTTCTGTAAGTCATTGGTTAAATAATCCTTGACAATTCCGATCTGGGAAACCAAATCTTCTGCTCTCTCTACTGTCTGTTCTAATTCCTGGAGTCTCCGTTCTAATTCATCCCTTTTCTTACGCAGCCGCTTCTCTTTTTCCTGCAGCAGCGACAGCTCTACTTGAACCTCCTTGGCCTCTTCATAGGCCTCTTTAATCGTCTCTTCATCATAATTATTCAAATCCCGGCTTACTTCCATTAGTTCTCTTCTAGTCCGCTGGTTTTTTAGCCTAAGCTGGTCTACTTTCTGAATTGTCTCTGCTGTTTCATCTCTGATTTCCTGTAGATCCTGCTTAGTTGCTTCATACTCCTGCCGGGCAGTTTCAGCAATCTCAAAGACTTCATTCTGACTATTTTCAATTTTAATCAATATCTTTTCCACTACTTGATCCAGCGAATCAACACTCAACTCTTCTGTCATAATTTTCCCTCAATTAATTTTGAATTATGTAACTTCTAAGCAATTTATTCCCAAAATAAATAAACCCTATTCCTCAGCAAGGCATGAGAAATAGGGAAATTAGCCATACTTCTTCCCAGTTCAGCAGTCCGACAGTCATGGCTTTATGCTTTAGACTCAAGACTTTGCGACCTTACTTTTCAGCAAGTGTGCCTTTTTTGAGGGGATGAATATTATGTAGTTTAATTTTCTAGCACTTTTCTTGTTCACATTATATCGTCTCTTTTAAATTATGTCAACCAGTTTTTATAATTATCGTGAATAAAGTATAAGAAAAAAGCACCCTATTAATAGGGTGCCCGTTTACTAACCTTTATTCCTCTCTTTTATGATAGTGAGTGTGGAGATATTTATGCGAAACTTCACTTAACGGCTCTTCTAGATAATCATCATAAAGCTTTTGAATAGCCGGATTTTCGTGCGACTTTCTAAATTCTCGCTCTTTATCAGTATTATATAGTCCTTCTCTTCTCTTCTCTAAAACATCGGAATCATTAGAAATCGGCTGACCACCGCCGTTGAGACAGCCGCCGGGACAGGCCATAATCTCTATAAAGTGATAGTCATCTTTGTGCTTCAGCAGCTGGTGAGCATTCTCCAAACCACTGGCTACTGCTACCTTAACTGTCTGCCCATTAATATCTACTTCTGCTTCTTTGATTCCTTCAAAGCCTCTCACCATTTCTAAATCTACATTACCTAATTCTTCTTCGGTCAATACTTCATAAGCAGTTCTCAGAGCAGCTTCCATAACTCCTCCTGTAGCACCAAAGATAACTGCTGCTCCAGTAGAAATACCAAACGGATCATCATATTCTTCTTCTTTTAGGTTAACAAAATTAAGGCCGTATTCTTTAATCATCTCAGCTAATTCTCGAGTAGTTAAGACATGATCAACATCCTGATATCCTGTATCAGTCATTTCTTCCCGTTCAGCCTCAAACTTCTTAGCCGTACAGGGCATAATGGAAACCGAGACTACATCAGCCGGATCAACATCTACCTTCTCCGGATAGAAGCTTTTAGTTAAAGCTCCGAACATCTGCTGTGGTGATTTGCAGCTGGAGATATTATCCAACAAATCAGAATAATTATGCTCGGCAAACTTAATCCAGCCGGGAGAACAGGAAGTAATTAATGGTAGTGGACCGTCATTCTTTAATCTATCGATAAATTCAAAGCCTTCTTCCATAATCGTTAAGTCTGCGGTAAAGTTAGTATCAAAGACTTTATCAAAGCCCATCTTCTTCATTGCGGTAACCATCTTACCCTCAGTATTAATTCCAGATTCCATATCGAATTCTTCGCCTAAGGCAACTCTAACCGCCGGTGCCGTCTGGACTACTACATGCTTATCTGGATCATGTAAAGCAGAAATAACTTCATTAATTCGATACACTTCATGAATTGCACCGGTTGGACAGGCTGTCAAGCACTGACCACAGTTGGTACAGTCTACATTACCCATTCCTTTGTCCATAAAGGTAGATACTTCAGTTGCTGGACCTCGATTAGTTAAAGTCAATACTCCAGCATGCTGAATCTCTTCACAGGTTTTGACACATCTACCGCAGGTAATACATTTTGTATTCTCCCGCATTACACTAGGAGAAGTAGTATCTGTATCCCATTCCTTTTCGATGAATTCATACTCGATTTCCTCTACCCCGATTACCTGGGCTACCTCCTGTAGTTCACAGTCTCCGTGTCTAGCACAGGTAAGACAGTTTAATTTACAGTCAAAGGGATGATTAGCAATGATTAACTCAAAGATATCCCGTCTAACTTGCTTGACTTCCTCCGAATTAGTTATAATCTCCATTCCCTCTTCTACAGCCGTAGCACAGGATGGAACCAGCTTCTGTTGACCTTTGATCTCAACGACACAGATCCGACAGCTGCCGGTAATGCTTAAATCTTCTTGATAGCAGAGAGTAGGTATCTTATACCCTAACTCTTCAGCCGCCTTCAAGATCGTCGTTCCCTCTTCTACTTCTATCTCTTCATTATTGATTTTTAGCTTTATCATCTAGCCTTCCCTCCTTATTTATAAATATTGCAGGTATTCGCCTTTCAACTTTTCGATACTGCTCACAACCAGATTTCCAGCCGTCTCTCCTAATCCACAGCGAGCTGATTTACTAGTGGCATTTGAAATCTTTTTAATTAATTCGAAATAATCTCTTTTACCTTCGCCATTAGCTATCTTCTTTAGCAGATAATGAATCTGTCTATTTCCTTCCCGGCAGGGAAAGCAGGTTCCACAAGTTTCGTCTTTAAAGAAGTCAGCTGCTTCCTGGGCTACTTCTACTATATCCACTGTTTCATCAGCTACAATAACTGCTCCTGAACCTAAAGAAGAACCCTGTTCATAGAGACTCGGATAATCCAGCGGTACATCAAGTTCATCCTTAGTTAAGATCTGAGTAGAAACTCCACCAGGAATTACAAACTTCAAGTCATTACCATGCTTAATTCCACCGGCTAAATCATAAATCAATTCATTCATCGTTACTTGACCCATTTCAATCTCATAAACACCGGGCTGATTAACTTTACCGCTGATGGCAATCAGCTTAGTTCCACAGCTATTTTCAACCCCCATCTCAGCATACTTCTCACCGCCGTCTCTGATAATGAAGGGAAGGTTAGTTAGAGTTTCGACATTATTGACGATAGTAGGATGGCCGAATAATCCGTCCTGGGCCGGATAAGGAGGCTTAATCCGTGAAGCCGGTCTAACTCCCTCAACAGAATTGATCAATGAAGTTTCATCACCACAGATATAGGCTCCAGCTCCTTCAACTATTTTTAACTCAAAGTCCTGAGTTATATTTTCGCGGCATAAATCCAAAGCTTCCTGACTATCTTCAATAGCCTGGCGTACCTTTTCAATTGACTCTCTATATTCTCCTCTAATATAGATAAAGGCCTGCTGGGCTCTTAAAATAAAGGCTGAAATCAAGATTCCTTCGATTAATAAATAAGGGTTATTTTCCATTATATAACGGTCTTTAAAGGTTCCTGGTTCTCCCTCATCAGCGTTACAGATTAAGATTACCTCTTCATCTTTAGTAAATGACCACTTCAAAGGAGTAGGAAAAGCTGCACCTCCGCGACCGACTAAGCCCGATGCTTCCATTTCCTCGGCTGCCTTGTCTTTACCAACAGAGATAGCCTGCTTCAAAAATTCATAATCCCAACCTGCTGTTATATCAGCTTCAACAAGTTCTTTTAGATATCTTTTCTCACTCACATTGCTCACCTCTTTTTCTATAATCATCTATGATTTCTAAGGCCTTGGCCTTAGTCATTTCTCCATATATCTTATCATTAACTGTAATTACAGGGCCTTCCTCACAGTGTCCTAAACACTCGACAGCCTCTAAAGTAAATAAGCCATCATCGGTCGTTTCTCCAGATTCAATTCCTATTAAATTAGAAATCGCCTGCAGAATTTCTTTTCCACCTTCTATTCCACAGGATACAGACTTACAGACCCGAATTATATATTCTCCCACTGGCTCTGTATAGAATCTAGAATAGAAAGAAATAATTCCGTATAGGTGAGCTTTAGGCATCTCTTCTTCTTCAGCCAGCTTAGCAATCTCTTCCTCCGGTAGATAGCCAAATTCATTTTGAATTCGATGCAGCTTATCTAGCAGTAATTCCTCGGGGATCTCTTCTACAATAGAACCTCTTTCTTCAGTTTTTCCCATCAGCTAATACCTCCCGTTTATTTACTTTATTTTCTGACTATTACTTTCCTAACCAGCCCTTAAAGAATTAAATTTCACCTCCTATATTTTATAAAATTTTAATTTTTTGGCTCGTATGAATTTTCAAACAATTTTGGAAACTTATATCATTCATTATATTCCTTCAAAGAGATTATATTATAAATTTATTTGTTTGTCAATATTGACTTTCCTCGGGGCAAGCCCGCGAAGATTCTAGGATTTATTAAACTTAAAATAGAAAAAAGCAATCGCAATTGCGATTGCTTTTATGATTATTATATATTAAACTGTTCTACTACTTCCTGAAGTTCCTGGGCCATTTTGGCCAGTTCTTGAGAAGAGTTAGTTACTTCCTGAGACATATTCCTCATATCTTCAGAAGCCTGCTGCATTTGTTCGCTATTTTCAGCTAAGTTCTGGGCTGAAGCAGCAGTCTGCTGGATATGGGCTGATGTATCTTCAATTTTCTGTTTAATTTTAGTAAAAGCTTCATTAGTCTCTCTTAAAAATTCTTTTCTATCCTGGACCTTATTCTCCATCTGCTGTACAGCTTCGAGACTGACTTGTGATTTATTCTGAGTATCCTGAATTAATTCAGCTATTTCTGCAGTAGCTTGATTGGTTTCTTCAGCCAATTCACGAATCTCTTCAGCCACTACTGCAAATCCCCGACCATCTTCTCCAGCTCTAGCTGCTTCAATAGCAGCATTTAACGCTAACAGATTAGTCTGTTCAGCTATATCAGAAATCAGCTCTACTATCTTTCCGATCTCCTTGGAATTAGCATTCAGCTCTTGAATACTCTCTACTGCATTATTTACTACCCTGTTAACCTTTTCTACATTAGTTAATTCATCTATCTTTTCTTTCCCTTCCTCTGCTTGAGAGTCTGTCTCTTGAGCCAAACCGGTTACTTCTTGACTACTGGCTGAAATTTCCTGAATACTTGATGCCATCTCTTCAATATTCTCTGTATTCTGCTCAATTACTGCATTACCTTCCTGAGAGGAAGCCGATAATTCCTGACTGTAGGCCGATAAATCTTCGATGGTATCGACTAAACTAGTAAGCATATCCTTTAATTTATGCCGCATCTTCTCTAAGGCCTGAATTAAGTCTGCCACTTCATCCTGTGAATTACTCTCCAGTGGTGCTGCATTTAAGTTCCCCTTAGCAATCTCTTTAGCAAATCTAGTAGCTGCAGTTATCGGCTGGGTAAACCGTTTAGAGATAATTCCAGCAGCAATTATAATTATAACTACACAGATTAAGGCTATCAGTCCTATTTTTCTATACAGGGCACCAATCTGGCTGTCTATCTCTGACTTCTCTATCACTGCTATAAACTTCCAACCGGTCTCAGATGAAGTGTATAGATTCATCAGATACTCTCTACCGTCCATTGCTGTTGTAAATTCTTTATCTTCTATCTGAGATATATTATTTAACTTATTAATGCCAAGTTTCTCAATATTTTTAAAATTCAACTCCGGCTTTTTAGGATGGGCCAGAATAGTACCATCGGCAGTGGTCATAATTATGTAGCCTGTATCTCCAACACTTATATTCTTCACCATTTCTGTCAATCCTTTTAAGCTAACATCAAGTCCCTGAACTCCTATAATTTCTCCAGTATCATCCTCGATTGTAGTAGCTGTACTTACTATCACTGCATCATCTGCCGACCAGTAATAGGGGCTAGTTCTTATAACCTGATCTTTGTTCTGCATAGCTTCCTTATAATAAGAACGCTCAGCAGGATTATAATTTTTGGGAACTGAATTAGCCGGCCACTGAATATATCCTCCATCAGTAGTCGCCATATATACATAGGCAGCATTGGGATGAGTCTCAGCAAAATGGAGATACTCCTTATAAATTTCAGTCTCAACCCCGCCGTTTTCAACCGGAGTTAAATTCAAATTTTCTTCCTTAGTTTTATTCAGATAAGAAGTAATACTTTCATCAGCCTGCTGTACAGTAGAATCGGCCGCCAACATCTCACAGTTTCTCTTTACTGTGTCAAAGTAAAGATTAATAGCATTATCAACCTGTTTAATCTCCTTCGTAGTTGAATCAACAAAGTTATCTTCTAATGTCTCTTTAGTCTCTGTAACTTGAAAGTAACTCATTACAGCGACAGGAACTAATCCAATAACCAATAATAATATAATTAATCTATTTCTAATACTGTTGTTAAAAAATTGGCATATCTTCCCCATAGAATCTCCTCCTCTTAATATTTTTGTTAAAAATCCAACTGATGTAATCATGTTTATTATATCATCATGTTTATAAGAATTCCAAATTAATTAAAATTTAAATGTATCATAACTTATTTTAATGACCATAATAGTAGTGGAAATAAGATATTTATCTAAGGAGGAATCTATTAATGAAAAATAAAGGTAAGAAGAAAGTAGCTGTCGAAGAAGGATTATCCGAGGTTGCTCAGGAATTAAAAAAGTCAGGTTTTGAAGTAGCTACTTTAGGAGCTAATGCAACTGCTAAAGGTGACACTGATACTACTCAAAAGGCAGATGCAGTAATTGTCAATGGACAGAACCAAGAGGCAGTAAAAACAGCTAATGAAATTCAAGGTAAAGTAATCAATGCTAAAAACTTATCACCTAATCAAGTAAAAGAAGAAGTTAAAAACAAAGTTAAATAAATTTAATTATAAAAACAGCCGCAATTGCGGCTGTTTTTCACTTAATATCTTTCTGAAATTTCAGCTACAATATTGGTAGTTGAAGCACCTTTGACCTCCTTAACTAATTCTATCCTGCCGCCGTATTCGGCTACTACCTCAGCTTCAGGTAGTTCATCAATCTTATAATCGCCGCCTTTGACATAAATATCAGGCTTAAGCTCACTAATTATACTTTTAGCTGTCACTTCAGCAAAGATAACTACATAATCTATCATCTCTAAAGCAGCTAACATCTCAGCCCGTTCCATTTCCGGTACTATTGGACGCTTTTTTCCCTTTAACTGTTGGACCGACTTATCACTATTAATCCCTACAACCAAGAAGTCACCCTTAGCTTTGGCCTCCTGTAGATATCTAATATGGCCGACATGGAGAATATCAAAACAGCCGTTGGTAAATACTATCTCTTCATCTGTCTTATCCTGTAGAATTTCCTTTAAGTCTGATAGTGCAGTTACTTTCTTTAACATAACAGCATCCTTTCTCTATTCTGTTAAATACTTCTTCATTTCTTCACAGCTAGTAGTAGCTACTCCTGCTTTTCTGATCACTATCCCAGCAGCATGATTGGCCAAACGCATAGCTGATACCGAATCTGCATCACTAGCCAAGGCCAAGACTAAAGTCCCAATCACTGTATCACCAGCACCGGTTACATCAAAGACTTCGGTATAGTTTACAGCCGGAATATGTTTCTTTAATCCTGCTTGATTAAAGAAAGCCATTCCCTCGCCGCCTAGAGTAATCAACATTGAATCGGCTTCCATCTCTTCTAACAGCCGCCGACCGGCTTCATCTATCTTCTCTTTACTATCCAGCTTAATTCCTAAAGCCTCTTCGGTCTCTTCTTTGTTAGGAGTAGCAACTGTTATATTCTTAAAGCTTAATAGTTCATATCGAGAATCAACAGCTATGATCTTACCGGCTTCATTGCCTAATCTGATCACTTCCCTCTTTACCCGCGGGGTTAAGACTCCATTCCCGTAGTCAGAGAGAATAACAGCATCCATCTTGGGCAGTATCTCTTCAATATACTCCAGCAGTTTATCTTCAATTTCAGAATCAATATTGGATCTCTTCAGCCTATCAACTCTGACCACCTGCTGTTTTACTGTCTGACCGCCGCCGGCTAAGATTCTAGTCTTAACCGAAGTGGGTCTAGTCTGGTCTACTATTAAGCCATCTGTCTTAATATTCTGTCCGGTTAAATATTCCTTCAGTTGAATTCCTAAGTCATCATCTCCGATAACACCTGCCAGATAAACCTGTCCTTCCAAAGCAGCAACATTATTAGCAGCATTGGTCCCGCCGCCGGGTAGAACCGACCGATCATTCTGGTTTAAAATTAAAACCGGTGCTTCACGCGAAATACGCTCCGGCTCTCCTTCAATGAACTCATCAGCAATAATATCACCAACTACTAAAATCTTCTGTTGAGAAAATCTGGATAGATAAGATACTATCTCTTCCATATACCTTGCTCCTTTAAGATCCAGTCTACAGCATCAAATAGATCATCTGCTATATAATCCGGCTCTACCGGCCAGTCCTGCTGCTCATACTCATAGACTCCCTGACCGTAACCGGTCAGAACTAGAATCCCTGTTGCTCCCACCCGTTTAGCCATCTCTATATCGCTGATCTTATCACCAATCATATAAGATTCTTCCAGGTCTAAATCAAAATCTTTAGCTGCTTCCTTTAACATACCGGGTTTAGGCTTCCGGCAGTTGCAGTCTTTATTGTACTCGCCTTCACCGACATCAGGATGATGCTTGCAGTAATAGATAGCATCCAGATAAGCCTCATCCTCTGCTAAAAGCTGCTTTAGTTTATCATGTACCTCATTAATCCTCTCTTCCGGAAAATATCCCCGAGCTACCCCAGCCTGATTAGTAGCCAGAATAGCCTTGATTCCTACATTATTCAACAGTTTAACAGCAGCACTGGTCCGCGGCAGTAATTCAAACCGATCACCATGATTAACATAGCCTATCTCCTTACTTACTGTCCCATCACGATCCATAAAGACTGCTATATCAGCTAAATCCTTCATAATCTCTTTCTCCCTTCCGCTCAGTAGTTAAGTATTTATATATTCATCCCTTTTGCTATCAGTAATTACATCGGCAATCTCTATTCCTTCATTATGCATTAAATCAATCTCTTCAATCTCAACATCATCATCTTCTTTAATTAATCTAACTACTGGAGATGATAGATCTTCTTTATTGACATCTACCACTATTCCTATCTGGCCGGTACTTAATTCAACTAGAGTACCGATTGGATAGATTGCTACATTTTCAAAGAAGACCTGCACAATCTCATGGTTCAGTTTAGCCTGCATCATATCTTCTAGAATCTCTAAAGCTTCATGGGGCTCAAGTGCATCACGATAGACCCGGTCACAAGTGATTGCATCATAGACATCGACTACAGCTACAATCTGGGCAAACTCCAGCATCTCATCCCCTGTCAGCCCGCGGGGATAACCTGAACCGTTGATGCGCTCATGATGCTGAAAGGCTATATGGGCTGAGCAGGAACTAATACCATCTGTCTCTCTGACAATTTCATAGCCCCGCCGAGCATGCTTCTGAACTTCTGCAAACTCCTCATCAGTCAACCCCTCTGATTTCAATAGAATATCTTCATCAACTGTAATCTTACCTACATCATGTAATAAAGCTCCAATTCCGAGATCACGCAGTTCTAATTTATTATAGCCCATACTCATGCCGGTCAAAATCGCCAAAGAAGTCACATTTACTGAATGGCCAAAGGTATAATCATCATAGGATCTAATATCATTCAAATGAACTACAACATGACGCTTTGATGTCAATTCATCAACAATATTATTAACTGCTTTCTTTACTTTACGGGCATTGAATTGATTACCTAAACTGATATCATTCATACATTCCTGCAGTGTCTGTGTCGCCTGCAGCCTTGTTTGATCAGAAATCATCTCTGGAACTTCTACGTCCGGCAGATCTTCATCAATAATAAAAAGAGCCGGAATATTCCTTTCTTTTAACTGTTGAATATAGCTTTCCTTCAATGTAACTCCAGCATTAAGTAATACGGTTCCGTCTGCTAAATACAGTGGTTTAGCTACTTTCATTCCCGCCTTTAGATCTTCAGTCAAAACTTTTCTCATAACTGGACCTCCAATTCTAGCTTATTTCTTCTCGTTTATCGATCACTCTTTTGCAGTTCCCTTCAGTCCGCTTAATGGAGAGTTCCTTCGCGGTGTTCTACATCATAAGCAAAAAGAGCATAACCGATCTCAGCTGTGGTTAAGTCCGTCTCATTAGCTAATCTTCTTACAATATTGATAATTCTGATATAATCATCGGCACTAAAAGATTCCTTTTTGGTATCGAAATAACCCATTTGATAGAGAGTCGCCCAGACTCTGGTATCTATTACTGTATGGCTGGCCTCATCTAGACTGGTTAAGATTGCTGAAGCTGTTGGAATTCCTACTCCCAGTAACCCGGTTAAGAGTGTCAGCTGAGAAAATTCATCAGCTAAGTTATAGACAATCTCGGTTATTTTCTTTACGCGATCCGGAGAATTCTTCTTGACATGATAAGAACTGCGGGTAGAATTCAGATAAGCCAGTTCATATAATTCTTCTTTAGTTAAATATCCTTTATCATGATACTTCTCCCCTATTTCCTGCAGCTTCTCAGGATATAGACCTGAAGTCTCAGGATATACCTTTAAGTACTTTTTAAAATCTATCGACTCAATATTATATCTATTCCTATAGGCTACCTTTAAGTTATCGATAACATTATCCGGAATATCAACAGTCCCCAGCAGAATACCTTCCTTAATCTTGGGACCATGGCAGTCAGAGCCTCCGGTGATTATTAGATCATACCGATTTGCTAACTTGATATACTGTTTAGTTTCCTCTTCATCATGGCCGGAATAATAAGCTTCGATACCATCAATGCCGGCTTCTATAATCTCAACTATTAACTCATTAGTCGATAGATGGCCAGGATGGGCCAAAACGGCAACACCGCCTGCTTCATTGATAGCCTCAATTGCATCCTGGGGCGTAAGCTGTGTCTTGGGGACATAAGCCGGTCCGCGGTCACCGAGATAATCCTCAAAGGCAGCAGATACATCCGCTACATAGCCTTCATTGACTAAAGCCCGGGCAATATGCGGCCTACCTACAGCACCTGAACCGGCCACCTCTATTACTGATTTCCACTCAAGCTCTAAGCCTAATTTATTCAACTTCTCAACTATCTTCTTACCCCGATTTTCGCGGGCTTCTTTCAGCTTAGTTAATTCCATTAAAAAATTCTGATCAAGATAATCAAAGTAATAACCTAAAATATGGACCTCTTCTTGACCGACGTAAGTAGTAAATTCGACGCCGGGAATGACTTCTAGATCCACTTCTTTAGCAGCAGTTAAAGCCGGAGCCACACCGCCAACTGTATCATGGTCGGTAACTGCTATTGTCTCTAATCCCATCCCTACTGCTTTTTCTACCAGCTCCTCTGGAGTATAGGAACCATCAGAAGCTGTCGTATGTAAATGTAAATCCACATTCCTCATTTGCTAATAACCTCCGCCTATGAAATGTAATCTATCCATATGTCATAATATTCTCTACAATTTTTTACCTATGTCTTTGAATATTATACCAGTCAGCATAATAGTTGTCAATTAAAGAAAACCGGCAGCCTCCTTGAGACTGCCGGTTAGTTAGATTTAATATTTAGAAGTTAAGTTAACCCCTGTATAGAAGTGGAGCAGTATCTCATCATAGCTGTAGCCAGAATGAGCCATATTGGCTGTTGCTACCTGGTCCATACCGACATTATGTCCCCAGCCGCTACCGTAAAAGATGAAATTATCCGCCAGACCGTCGGAACCATATTCAGTTTGAACTATGAATCTGCTGCTGCGCAGGCCGCCAAAGAAGGAACGGAGTCCGCGATCAATAATCTCCTCTCCGGTAGCACCTACTACTTTGATAGCTTCAACAGTACCGCCTTCTGCTCTAGCTGTCGGTACTAGCTTCTTAACTTTACCGATATCCAGCTTAGCAGCAATTTCATCGGCTCTAATTACCCGCTGCCAGCGGTAGCGATTAGCCCGCCCGTACTCCAAGTGATCAGAGTAAGATTTAGGGGCAGTCGATAACCACTTCTGGAGCTGATAAGGCTCAAACGGGAACTTCTGCTGTAAGTTTTCTTCTCCTAGCGAAGCTAATGCTGTCGAAGCTCCCTGCAGATAAGGAACCTCGCCCCCCCAGACAGCAGCACTGCTTTCTGTCCGTCCGCCGGAATTTGCACTATAAACGGCATTGATCGGCCGGCCGTTATAAGTTAAGATTTCACCACGAGTCTCATCAACTGCCTGAATAGTCCGAGGATGCTCTTTGGTAATTCCACCGTAGGCAGCACAGTGGACAGTAGAACAGAGATCATAACCTTCATATCCATGCTTTCCTAAATGGAATAGGGTATAGCTTCTAGCAGCCACTGCCTGGACTTTTAAGGCTTCTATCGGCCAGGAAGCTGACATCTCCGAAGGTACTACTGAATAGAGATAGGCCTCCAGATTAACTGGATTAACCACAGTAAATGTATCCTGATTGGGGTTAATCTCAATCTGTCCTCGATACTGCCGATCCTCTTTACCGGCCCAGTAATAGCCCTGTCCATAATCGATATTATGGAGTAAGATAGGAGCCTCATCCTGTTTAGTCTCAATAGCCACCGGAGCTGTTAGTTTCTCTTTCAGCTGGCCGGATTTATTGAATAGACCGATTTCTCCTGTATCCATAATTTCTAACTGCCAGGGAATTTGGGCAGCTCCTGTAAATAAAACCTTCTTGCTAGCCTTATCTTTAATTACAAACTCAGAAGCTGCTCTAAAAGCTAAATACTCCCTACCATCAGCCAGACCGATTCTTACTTGAGATAGACTGTCTTTAGCTTCAATCGGCTCTATTTGGGCAAAGGTTACTTCTTTATTTAACAGCTCCTCCCTTGTTTCCTCTTTACTTCTTTCTTCCCCTGCTTCTGTTTTAAATAGATCAGGCTTGATTTCTTCTATCCTATCTAACCTTGTCTGGGCTATCTTAAACTCACCATTACGCTCCAGAATCTTCTTATAAAGCTTTTTAGCCTCTTTGTACTTCTCTAACTTGAAGTAGTCATCAGCTAAATCCAGCTGGGCCTCAACAAAACTGCCGTCCTTATTAAGAGCCTGTTTATAATCAGCTACAGCTTCCTGAAGCTGATCCAACCTGTCCTTTATCTGACCGGAATAATAATAAGCTACTGCTGAATCAGGATCCAGCTTTAACGCTTGCTTAACTGCAGATAAAGCCAGATGGTAATCACTGCGCTCTTTATGAATCTGAGCTAACTTTAAATAAGCCAGCTTCAAAATAGCTTCATTCTCTATATACTCAACGGCTTGTTTGGTATTCTTCAGGGCCTGATTATACTTTCCTAAGCTATAATAAAGCTCACCTAAGTCATAATAGACTGAATGCTCATCAGAATCTGTAGAAAGTACTGCTTCATACTGATTAACTGCTGATTTATAATCACCTACTGTTTCATAGACTACAGCCAGATTCTTACGAGTATCTATTCTGGCACTGCTCTTTTCCAGCACTTCCTGATAGAGTTTAATACTTTCCCGGTATGCTCCGTTATAATACTCTGTTCTAGCCTTTTCTTCTAACTTATCTAAGTTATGCTGTTTAGCTGTGGTAATATCGTGGTTTTCAGCTTTAAAAACAAAGGTTACAGTAAAAGTTACTAAACAGAAGACTACTCCTATAACTAATAAATATAATTTCTTTTTATCTTTTGTCAAGCTGATCCCTCCAAAATTTCATCTACTTAAATTATATAGGATTAAGCTGTAATTAACAATAGTATAAATATGTAAAATTAAAGTAATTGCAGGGAAAGCCAATATGGAAATTGACTAATTCCTTAAAAATGATACAATACATACGAGAGTCAAAATGAAAGGTAGGAATCAAGATGTTTTATCCGCTAAAGTTTAAACCAATCTATAAAGAAAAGATCTGGGGCGGTAATCGATTAGCTGCACAATTCGACCGTAATCTACCAGCAGATAGAATCGGAGAAAGCTGGGAGTTAGCCGCTCATAAGAATGGAACCAGTATTATCAGCAATGGCTACTTTAAAGGAGAAAGTCTACCTGAATTGATTGATAAGTACTGGACTGAAATTATGGGACAGAAGATTAAACGAAGTGATTATGATAAATTTCCGCTGTTGATTAAATTGCTGGATGCAAATGATAAACTGTCGGTACAGGTCCATCCCGATGATGAATATGCTGCTAAATATAGGATAGGAGACTCCGGAAAGAATGAGTTATGGTATATCATCGATGCTAAGCCGAAGGCAGAGCTGATCTACGACTTACAGCCGGAGGTAACTAAAGAAGAGCTGGCTGCTAGCATTGAGACAGGCCAGGTGATAGATAAATTAAAGAGCATTCCTGTTGAATCCGGGGACGTAATCTTTATTCCTGCTGGTACCGTCCATTCCATTAAAGAGGGCATCCTACTGGCAGAGATTCAGCAGAATTCCGATACTACCTACCGCATCTATGACTGGAATCGTGTAGACAATAACGGTCAGCCGAGAAAGCTCAATATCAAAGAAGCACTAAAAGCAATTGATTTCAGCCGAAAGAGTCATGCTAAGTGTCAGAGTATTAAGCTTAAAGAAGATAATTACCAGCGAGAGATTCTATCTATCTCTGAACACTTTATTACTGAAAAGATAAAGGTTAAGGACAGCTTCACAGCAGAGCCAGTCAAGAAGCGGTTTGAAGTTCTGCTCCCTTTAGCTGGACAGGCTATAATTAATTATAACCAAGGTACACTTAAAGTAAGCAGAGGAGAGACAGTATTAATTCCAGCCTGCCTAGATAGTTATCAGCTTGAGGGCGAGATAGAAGTGCTGCGGATATATATTGTTTCTGATATAGATAAATTTGCAGCTCGATTGGCAGCTGATGGAATTGCTGAAACAAAGATTGATGAAATTACATTTTAAATAGCTCCATCAGTTACCAAATTGTAGCCAAGAAAGCCTCCCCCTTGAATTAGGGCGGGGATGAATTGGCTATTTTAATTCTTTAGTCAATCTGAAAATTAAAATTCTCTCTATACTTTTTGTATAAATCTTCAATTGCTTCATCAAACAATTTAGACTTAGGGATATTAGTTGCCTGATGTAATTTTTCCAGTTTCTCATTAACATCATTATCTAAAGTAGTGCCTATTTTAGTTCTATTTTTTAAGGACATGTTAACACCTCCAAAGTTAGTATATCATTTATAGAATAAACTTGCAAGTTCTAGAAGTGTATGATATAATAAAAATGAGTTGGAGGAGGTGAAACAAGTGAATAAAACCTATATACTACCTATCAATCAACAAGAACTAGCTAAACAACTATCCAGACAAAGTGGTAGAATCTATTCTAAAGTAGTTAGTACAATATTTAAGTTAAAGCAAAATAAAAATATATGGTTAAGCAAAAATGGTATGGAGAAACTAATTAAGTTATATGCTAGTGAATTTAGGCTTCATTCACAGACTAAACAAGGTATAGTTCAACAATATTATAATAATCTTAAATCTTTCTTTAATGCTAAAGAAAACCAAGAAAATGCCAAACCACCTTATAAGACTAGAAAGTATAATAAAGTTATATATAAAAGGTCAGCAATCAAGCTAAAAGATAATGGTGTATTAAGATTATCTAATGGTAGAAAAGGTAAAGCAATTAAGGTTAAAGCTCCTAGTTTAACTAAAAAACCTAAATATGCAGAATTGATCTATCATCATAACGAAGATAAATATAAACTTCATATAACAGTTGAAGTTAAAAATAAAAAGATTGATTATGATAACGATAAGGTTTTAGCAATTGATCTAGGCCAAAAGCATCCTATGGTAACTTATAATAACCAAACTAAAGAAAGTATTATTTATAATGGCGGTAGATTAAATTCTTTTATTCGCTTTAGAAATAAAGAGTTAGCTAAACTGCAAGAAAAGATGTCTAGGTGTCAAAAATACTCTAACCGCTGGAAAAAGTTAAACCGAGCTAAAAAGAAGTTGCTCTCTAAAAGCAAAAACAAAATTATGGATGTGTTGAAAAAATACGCAAGCCATCTTATTAGTTTTTGCCTAAAGAGAGAAATTTCTACAATAGTTATCGGTGATCTAAAAGGTATTAGAGAAAAAATTAATTTCGGTACTAAAGATAATCAAAAAATGCATCAATGGTTATTTGGGCAATTGATAGATATAATAAAGTATCAAGCTAAAGCAATAGGTATTAAAGTTAAATTTATAGATGAAAGCTACACTAGTCAAACCTGTCCTCAATGCGGTTATCAACACAAACCAAGTGATAGAAATTTTGATTGCCCAAATTGTAATGTTAGTTTTCACCGAGATTTTGTAGGAGCTTTTAACATATACAAGAAGTATACTAGGGGCAGCTTAGATAAGTCCTCTAGGTTAGAAGGCGTTTTGACCTCGTCCTATGGAGTTAAATATGATTCAAACTCCATCAGTTGCCTAACTAATTGGAATACTAGCCCATTTGGGCAGGGTATCCCAGCGTAACATTGGTTAGGAAGTTGGATTATATCTAATAAGAATCCTCGTTTGTGACGATAGGAACGGGCGGGGAGTAGGTCAATTTTTATGAATATAATGCTGCAATTAAGAGTTGATATATTTCAAACGCTGCCAAAATCAGCCCTAGTCAACTAGCATTAAACCATACTTAGAGCTATAGCGTAAAAATTCTGCTTTATATTTTAATCATTCTTTCTTTTGGGGCTGCTTTAAGTTGCTTTTTGAAATATATCAACAAAATAGAAAAAAGATCTGGAACGGCGAAACTTCCCCGACTTGATAATGCACTGCAACACCTCATCCATTAACTTTAAATTTCATCCTGTTGTCTGCTTAATTCACCATCATAATAGACTTCATATGGAATATCTATTCTGGCTAAAATCTCATCCAAAGGATAATCCAACACCTCTTCAGCTAAAAAGTGATCATCGGTATAATTGATAAGTAAATAGTCTGCCTTTCCCTGCTCAATCCGGGACTTTAGATCAGCCAGTTCATCCTTAGATAACATCTCTGCTTTGACTGTTCCAGAATACTCTTCTCCCTGCTCTATGATTAAATCAAGCTTTCCTTCAGCCCGCTTCTTATACTCAGCAATAACTGCTGATTCCACATCTTCAGTCACCTTATCGCCTAAAAATCCTACATCTGAGATCAAATCAGATAAAGATTCAGGAAGTTTGTGGTCTACAAAGCCGGCTACATATAATTCATCCTCTTCTCCCAATAGTTCAAAACTCCGGGAGATTACTTTCTCTGCTTTTGCAAAACTGAATAAGATAAGCATTATTCTCTTCATTACATATCCTCCTGAATTTATAAAGTAATCTTCAAACCGATCAACGGCCAGTAGAATCTAGCTACCAGTATATAGATCAACCAAGCAATAACATCCAGCATAATCCCCAGCTTAACAGCATCCTGCACCCGGTAAAAACCGGAAGAAAAGGCAATTGCATTAGGCGGTGTTCCCATCGGCAACATAAAGGCTAGTCCACCCGGCAGAGCTACTGACAGAGTAATTATAATCGGATTCAGGCTATAAGCCTCTCCTACACTATAGGCCAGAGGCAGAACAATAGCTACTGCTGCTACATTACTGACCCCTTCCGTAAGCAGATTAGTAAAGATCACTAGACAGACTAAAAAGATAAATGGAGGCAGCTCCACCCGAGCAAAAACAGCCTGGGATAACCAGTCTGTAGCGCCGGTCTTAACTAGGGAGGTAGCAACAACTATTGCTCCTCCGTACATCAACAGCACACTCCAGTTAATATATTCCTCAATATCCTGCCACTCTACTACCCCGACAACAAAGGTTAAAACGCCGCCCAAAATAGCAGTCACAGAGATATCAATTACCTGGGATAGAAATAACCAACTACAGATAACTAAAACTAAAACCATACTTAACTTTTTCTCTCTAACAGACATTTTTCCTGCTTCCTGTAGGCGTTTTTTTAATTCTTCATTCGCCTTATCTATATTGGATATATCAATTTCAAATACTTTCGTCATCATAAAAGCAACAACTGCCAGAAGTAAAGCAGGTATCGGCCAGGAGTACTTAATCCATTCAAAGAAACCGATAGAGATATTATACTGCTTCTCCAACAAGCCGACAGCCAGTAAATTACGGGCTCCGCCTAAAAAAGTCGTAATTCCACCGGCAATAGCCCCCCAGGCCATAGCGAAAAAGAGCAGCTTACCATAATTACTCTTAAGCGGCTCCAACTCCAAAATAGTAGCTATTTCCAGTACAATCGGAAATAATAACGCAGCTACAGCATGTTCAGGCATAATACAGGATAAAAGTCCTGAAGACAGCAGAACACCAACTAACAGATGTCTCGGACTCTTCCCGAAGGCACCGATAATCTTGGCAGCAATTCTGGTTCCCAAGCCTGTCTGGTAGAGTCCGGCTGCCAGAATTAAAGCACCCAAAATAAAAAAGATCGCCTTATTACCGAATAAAGCAAAGGTCTCTTCCGGACCCAGGATATTCAACAGCGGCATCAAAGCTATCCCCAGCAATCCTGTAACAGACAGCGGAAGCATCTGGCTGACCCATAAACCCAAGCAGAGAAAAAAGACAGCAAAAGAATTCTTACCGGCTGTCGATAGTCCTTCCGGAGACGGTAGTAGTAGAATAACAGTAAAAATCAGAATACCAAAAGCAGCAATTAACTTCTTTAGCTGTCCGAACATATCTAAAGTCCCCCTTCCAACTCTTCTGTTTCTATCTAACAAATTTATTCACAAAAATTGGAAGCAGAATTAACTCTGCTTCCATAATAATTAATTTCTCTACTATCCATTTATATCCTGCATAAATCAGCAGGCTGACGTGAAAAAGTGATTAACTACTTAGATTTATCTAGCTACTCTTTATCCTGGCTTAGTTTTATCCCGTATTCTATACTATCCACCAAGGCCTGCCAGCTGGCTTCAATTATATTCGTTGAAGCACCTACAGTCCCCCAACTCTCATGACCGTTACCGGATTCAATTAAGACTCTGACTTTAGCTGATGTTCCATCATTGCCGTCTAAAACTCGGACCTTATAATCAATTAGATAGATCTCTTCTAGAGCAGGATAGAATTCAAGTAATGCCTTCCGCAGCGCATTATCCAAAGCATTAACCGGTCCTTCTCCTTCGGCAGCTGTGTGAACAATCTGGCCATTAACCTTCACTTTAATTGTAGCTTCAGAAAGTGGAGTTAATCCAGAAGCCTTTTCAGTAATAATCCGGCAGCCTTCTAACTCAAATAACTTCTCATAACTATTAGTTGCTTTCTTCATTAAGATTTCAAAAGAAGCCTTGGCCCCTTCAAACTGATAACCTTGATGCTCCAGCTCCTTAATCTTCTCTAACGCCTGTTTTAAATCTCCATTTTCTTTATCAATTTCAATACCATATTCTTCTGCTTTATACATTAAATTGCTTTTGCCGGATAATTCAGAGACCAATACTTTTCGACGATTGCCTACTGTTTCCGGTGCTAAATGTTCATATGTTTCCGGATCCTTCATCAAAGCACTAACATGGATTCCACCTTTATGGGCAAAAGCACTATCCCCTACATACGGCTTATGTGTCGGGGGAGTTAGATTAGCTACTTCACTGACAAACCGAGACACTCCTGTTAGCCGCTTCAGCTGCTCTTCTGTAACAGAATCGATTCCCTGCTTCAGCTTCAGATTAGGAATTATAGAACTCAAATTGGCATTTCCACACCGTTCTCCATAGCCATTAATCGTTCCCTGTACCTGAACTACTCCCGACTTAACTGCCAGAAGGGAGTTAGCTACTGCTACTTCCGAATCATTATGGGCATGGATTCCTAAAGATGTATCTACCTTATCTTTAACCTTCTCAATTATCTCTCTAAGCTCTAGCGGTAAAGTCCCACCATTAGTATCACAGAGAATAATTCTATCTGCTCCAGCCCTATCGGCCGCTTGGATCGTCTCTATAGCATATTCAGTATTGGACTTATAAGCATCAAAGAAATGCTCCGCATCATAAAAAACCTGTAATCCATTACTTTTGAGATAACTGATAGTCTCTTCAATCATAGCCAAATTTTCCTCTAGCTCCGTCTCTAAAGCCTCAATCACATGAAAGTCCCAACTCTTCCCAACTATAGTAGCTATCTCTACTCCAGAGGTAATAATCTCTTCCAAATTACTATCCTCTTTAGCTTCTATTCCGGGCCGGCGGGTGCTACCGAAGGCAGCTACTGTAGCATTAGTTAAGGACAGCTTCTGTACCTGTTGAAAATACTCAATGTCCTTAGGATTCGACCCCGGCCAGCCGCCTTCTATATAATCAATACCCAACTTATCTAATTTTTTAGTTATTCTTAATTTATCTTCAGTTGAATAAGAGATTCCTTCCCGCTGTGTCCCATCACGCAGCGTTGTATCATATAATTCAACCATTTTTAAACACACCCCACTTCTTAACTCTCTACTAACTACTTATAATAAACTACTGATATAATCTCCAGCTTCTGCAGTCGATAAATCTCCGCCCATATCAGACGTTGTTTTATTATCAGTTAAAGCCTGCTGAACTGCTGTTTCAATTCTGTCTGCTTCTTCAGCATGACCCAAGACTTCAACCATCATTGCTGCTGCTAAAATAGCAGCCGTCGGATTGGCTATATCTTCGCCAGCAATATCCGGAGCCGAGCCGTGGACCGGTTCAAACATAGAAACACCGTCCGGATTGATATTACCGGATACAGCCAGACCCATACCGCCCTGTATTTCAGCACCTAAGTCAGTAATAATATCACCGAACATATTACAGGTAACAACTACATCAAAATCCTCCGGATTCCGCACCATCTTCATTGTCATAGCATCCACTAGCATATGATCCTCTTCTACTTCAGGATAGTCTTTAGCCACATCATCAAAGGCACGCTGCCAGAGACCATGGGCATAGGTTAGAACATTCCGCTTATCACAGACAGTTACTTTATCAACCTCATCCCTATCCTGAACATAATCAAAAGCATACCTGATTACTCTCTCTACACCTTTACGGGTATTGACCATCTCCTGAGTAGCAACTTCATCAGGAGTATCCTTCTTTAAGACTCCTCCAAAGCCAGCATATAGTCCTTCAGTATTCTCGCGGACAACAGTAAAGTCAATATCTCCTCCTGCCTTATCCTTAAGCGGAGTAAAGTCTTCATTCAATAGCTTAATCGGACGTAGATTGATATACTGATCAAAAGTAAACCGCAGATCCAGTAGAATGCCCTTCTCCAAAACGCCCGGTTCAACTCTAGGATCACCAACTGCTCCAAGATAGATAGCATCAAACTGAGCTAATTCTTCTTTAACTTCATCAGTTACTAATTCACCTGTCTCTAAATAATGATCAGCACCTAAATTGAAATACTCAAATTCAAACTCCAGTTCTGAATCAGCTGCTAGAGCTTCCAGTACTTTAATTCCTTCCTCAGTTACTTCTGGTCCGATACCGTCACCTGGAATTACTGCTATTTTATACATTAATTATTCACCTTCCCTGCTACATAATTAATTAAACCGCCTGCTTGAATGATATTCTGCATAAATTCAGGAAATGGTTCCGCCTGATAGACTTCATCTTTAGTTAAATTCTTAATCTCTCCCGATTCAACATCAACCTCTACTTCATCCTCGATACCAATACCGTCTACTGCTGCTTCAGACTCCAGAATAGGCAGTCCGATATTGATAGCATTCCGATAAAAAATACGAGCAAAAGATTTAGCTATAACACAAGAGACACCTGCTGCTTTGATAGCCAAAGGAGCATGCTCCCTTGAACTGCCGCAGCCGAAGTTCTTCTCAGCAACTATCATATCTCCTTGCTTCATCTTATCTACAAAGTCTTCATCTAAATCTTCAAGACAATGCTTTGCCAGTTCTTCAGGCTTTGAAGTATTCAAATAACGGGCCGGAATAATCACATCAGTATCTACATCATCACCGTACTTCCAAGCTTGGCCTTTTAATTCCATCTATATTACCTCCTTCGGACTGACAATTTTTCCTTTGATAGCCGATGCCGCAGCCACTGCTGGATTGGACAGATAGACTTCGCTTTCTGGATGGCCCATCCGGCCCACAAAGTTACGGTTAGTAGTCGCAATTGCCCGTTCACCTTCAGCTAAAATTCCCATATGTCCGCCTAAACAAGGGCCGCAGGTTGGTGTACTGACAGCAGCGCCAGCATCAATCAAGGTCTCGATTAAGCCTTCTTTCATAGCCTGCTTATAGATCTCCTGCGTACCAGGGAAGACAATCAACCTAACATTATCAGCTGCTTTCTTTCCTTCCAGTACCTTAGCAGCCAAACGCAGATCACCAAGCCGTCCATTGGTACAGGAACCGATTACCGCCTGATCGATCTCTACCTCGCCTACTTCACTGATACCTCTTGTGTTTTCAGGTAAATGAGGGAAGGCCACCTGTGGCTCTATCTGGCTGACATCATACTCAATTATCTCATCATACTCTGCATCTTCATCGCTCTGATAGAGTTTATAATCACGCTGGGCTCTATCCTCTACATAATCTATAGTCGTCTGATCCGGCTCAATCAAACCGCACTTACCGCCGGCCTCAATAGCCATATTGGACATAGTAAAGCGGTGATCCATCGGTAAATTCTCAATCACTTCACCGGTAAACTCCATTGCCTTATATAATGCGCCGTCGACTCCGATATCACCGATAGTATATAGAATCAAGTCTTTACCGCCGACCCAGTCATTCAGTTCACCATTATAGACAAACTTAATTGTCTCCGGTACTTTAAACCAGGCTTCACCAGTAGCCATACCGGCGGCCATATCTGTACTTCCTACACCAGTAGCAAAGGCTCCTAGAGCACCATAAGTGCAGGTATGGGAGTCAGCTCCAATAACTGCATCCCCCGGCAGAACTAAACCCTGTTCCGGTAAAAGACAGTGTTCAATTCCCATCTCACCGATTTCAAAGTAATTAACTAATTCTTTCTCCTCAGCAAAGCCTCTAATAAACTTACACTGCTCAGCTGAATTAATATCCTTATTAGGAGCAAAATGATCAGGTACAATTACTACCCGTTCTTTATCGAATACCTCATCTACACCTATCTTATCAAATTCCTTGATGGCCACAGGAGTAGTTACATCATTACCGAGAACAATATCCAGCCTGGCATTAATTAATTCTCCAGGCTGAACCTCTTCTCTTCCAGCATGGTCAGCTAAAATCTTTTCTACCATTGTCATTCCCATCTTAATTGTCCTCCTTATCTCCAATTAACTCTTCATTTTTATATAATATTTTATTAACTGCATTCAAATAAGCTTTAGCACTGGCTTCAATTACATCAATACTGACTCCACGCCCAATAAATAATTCTTCATTATAATTTAATTTAACTGTTACTTCTCCTAAAGCATCCTTACCGCTAGTAATAGCATCAATTGCATAACTCTCTAACTCACAGCCCAGGCCAGTAATCCGATTAATAGTTTCATAGACAGCATCGATAGGTCCGCCTTCACAGCAGGCAGAATCAATAATTACTTCCTCATCAAACTTTAGCTTCAAAGTAGCCGTCGGCAGTACTTCATTGCCGCTGGTAACCTGAGTCTCCATCAATTCATAAACCTGGGGTATTGTTTTCAGTTCATCTTCTACTAATGCTTCTAAATCTCTATCAGTAATCGATTTCTTTCGGTCGGCTAATTCTTTAAACCGCTTAAAGGCCTTTTCTAAGTTATCTCCTTCCAGTTCATAACCTAATTCTGCTAATCGCTCCTTGAAGGCATGACGGCCTGAATGCTTGCCTAACACAATTTGATTCTCACTTAGCCCGATAGTCTTGGCATCCATAATCTCATAAGTAGTTCGTTCTTTGATTACACCATCCTGATGAATGCCGGACTCATGAGCAAAAGCATTCTTCCCTACAATAGCCTTATTAGCCTGAACCGACATTCCGGTCAATGAACTAACTAATTTACTGGTTTTATAGATCTGATCTAAAGTAACCTCCGGTGTTTGATCAAAGTAATCACACCGGGTATTCAAAGCCATCACTACTTCTTCTAAGGCAGTATTACCAGCCCGTTCACCAATTCCATTAACAGCACATTCTATCTGTTGGGCTCCCTTTTCTATAGCCGCTAAGGAATTTGCTACCGCTAAACCAAGGTCATTATGACAATGAACACTGATGATCGTCTCCTCAATATTAGGAACATTATTACAGATATATTCGATTAAGCCTCCAAACTCTGCTGGAGTTGCATAACCGACAGTATCAGGAATATTAACTGTAGTTGCTCCTGCTGCAACTGCCTTTTCCACTACCTGACAGAGAAAGTCTTTATCGCTGCGGAAGGCATCTTCGGCTGAAAATTCTACATCATCAGTATAACTTTTAGCATATTCAACAGCCTCAGTAACACTTTCTAGTACTTCGTTAGGAGACTTCTGTAATTTATACTCCATATGAACTGGAGAAGTAGCAATAAATGTATGAATCCGGGGCTTATCAGAATACTTTAAAGCCTCCCAAGCCCGGTCGATATCTCCTTTAGTAGTCCGGGCCAGGCCAGCAATCACTGGCCCCTGGACTTCCTTAGCAATCTGCTTAACAGCCTCAAAGTCCCCTTCAGAAGCAATAGGAAACCCGGCTTCAATTACATCTACATCTAAGTTGGCCAATTGATGAGCAATCTCCAGTTTTTCTTCAATATTTAAGCTAACTCCCGGCGACTGCTCACCATCCCTTAAGGTAGTATCAAAAATCTTAATTTCACTTTCGCTCATTTACTAATCCCTCCAAAGCATTTAAAATCTACAAAGAATTCCTGCTTAGTCTTCAATCCAGTCCATCATCTCTCTTAACTCCTTACCAACCTCTTCAATCTGATGATTAGCATCAATCTCTTTACGCTTCAAATAAGCTGGACGGCCTACCTGATTCTCAAGCAACCAGCGCTTAGCAAATTCTCCATTCTTAACATTATCTAAAAGCTCCTGCATTGCCTCTCTGGACTTATCATTAATTACCTTCTCACCAGCAATTAAGTCTCCATACTCAGCAGTATCAGAAATAGAATTTCTCATCTTGGCTAGACCGCCTTCATACATCAAATCAACAATTAATTTCAATTCATGTAAGCATTCAAAGTAAGCAATTCCCGGCTGATAGCCTGCATCCGTCAGAGTTTCAAAACCGGCTTTAACCAATTCAGTTACTCCGCCGCAGAGTACTGCCTGTTCTCCAAAGAGATCAGTCTCAGTTTCTTCCTTAAATGTAGTCTCAATTACGCCAGCACGAGTACCGCCAACGCCTTTAGCATGGGCCAGTGCAAGATCTTTAGCTTTACCTGTAGCATCCTGATAGATAGCAATTAAGCTAGGAACTCCTTCGCCTTCTTTATAGACTCTTCTAACTAAGTGTCCCGGTCCTTTTGGAGCTACCATATAGACATCTACATTCTCTGGCGGCACAATCTGCTTATAGTGAATATTAAATCCGTGAGAAAAGACAAGTGCATTTCCTTCTTCTAAATGAGGTTCAATATCATTATAATAGACCTTCTTCTGTACCTCATCAGGTAATAAAATCTGAATTACATCTGCTTCTTTAGCAGCCTCTTCAGCACCTACAGGATCAAATCCATCCTCGACTGCCAACTCATAATTCTCTGTTCCTTCCAATTCAGATACAATAACATCTATACCAGAATCCCTTAAGTTCTGTGACTGGGCATGGCCCTGGCTACCATAACCTATAACTGCAACTGTTCTTCCTTCTAAATACTCCAGATTAGCATCCTCATCATAATACATTTTCATTAAAATCAGCTCCTTATATGATTTATATTTTGAATTAAATTAATTCTCTATTCCTTATCGCCGCGTACCATAGCAATCTTTCCTGTTCTCACTAACTCTACAATACCGAAAGGTCTTAATAACTCTTCTAAAGCATTCACCTTTTCTTCATCACCAGTAATCTCAATCATTAATGAATCTGAAGCAACATCTACTATCTTGCCCCTGAAGATATCTACAACCTGCATGATTTCTGATCTATCTTTGGGAGTTGCTTTTACCTTAATTAAAGCCAGATCTCTATCTACAGAAGAATCATTAGTAATATCACTAACCTTATGAACATCTATTAATTTATTTAACTGCTTAGTAACCTGTTCTAAAACATGTTCATCACCTTCTACTACAATAGTAATCCGGGAGACTGTAGGATTCTCTGTAGTTCCTACTGATAAACTATCGATATTAAATCCCCTTCTGCTAAAGAGGCTTGCAATCCGGGCCAAAACTCCAGACTTATTTGCTACTAATACAGAAACTGTATGCTTCATTAATTATCCTCTCCTACTAACATATTATCCAGACTTCCTCCGGCTGGAACCATTGGGAATACATTTTCTTCCCGTTCAATCACAAAGTCTATTACTACCGATTTGGAACTAGCAACTGCCTTTTCTAGCGCCGGTTTTACTTCCTCCGGCTCAGTAACTCTGATTCCCAAAGCACCATAGGCTTCAGCCAGTTTAACAAAGTCAGGCGTCATCTCTGGACAGCTTCTGTCAGAATCAGGTCCAGAACACTCAGTTGGACAGCTTTGGCGCTTCTTTAAACAAGTAGACGCATAACGTTTTTCATTGAATATTTCCTGCCACTGTCTAACCATTCCCAGGTAACTGTTATTCAGTATTGCCACATTAACCGGCAGTTCATGCTGAACAGCAGTGGCCAATTCCTGGGAATTCATCTGTAGACTTCCATCACCAGCTATACAGAAGACTGTTGCCTCCGGATTTCCGATCTGAATACCTAAACTGGCCGGAAAACCATAGCCCATAGTTCCCAAACCTCCCGAAGAAACAAAACTTCGGGGCTTAGTATATTTATAATACTGAGCAGCCCACATCTGGTTCTGCCCCACTTCAGTAGCAAGCAATACATCATCACCAGTTACCTCATCGATGGTTTCAATCACAAGCTTCGGAGTCAAGGCTTCAGAGCCCTTATCACTGGATATAATTGACTCTTCCTTCCATTCTTGAATCCTTTTACACCATTCACTATGTTCTTGTTCTTTAACCTGCTGATTTAAATCCTGTAATACATTCTTAACATCACCAACTATCGGAATATCAACTGTAACCCGTTTTGAAACTTCTGCTGGATCAATATCTATATGAATAATCTCTGCTCCCTTAGCAAAAGTCTCCAGATCTCCTGTTACTCGATCATCAAATCTCGCTCCAACTGCAATCAATAAATCAGTCTCTGACACAGCATAATTAGCATACTCAGTACCATGCATACCCAACATCTCTAAGGCTAAATCATCAGTTTCTGGAAAACTTCCTAATCCCATTAAAGTTGTAGTTACAGGGATTTCAGCCTTTCTGGCTAGCTCCCGCAGTTCTTCGGCAGCACCGCTGGCTACTACTCCCCCTCCAGCATAGATTACCGGCTTTTCAGCTCGCTTGATTGCGTCTGCTGCCTTCTTCACCTGTAAGCCGTGACCGTTATAAGTAGGATCATAACCGGGCAGATTTACTTCAGTTGGATATTCAAAAACTGTTTTATCCATCTGAACATCCTTAGGTATATCAATTAAAACAGGACCCGGTCTGCCTGTAGTCGCAATATGAAAGGCCTCCTTGATGATTCTAGGTAGATCTTCTACCTGTTGGACTAAATAATTATGTTTAGTCATCGGTAGAGTAGCTCCCGTGATATCTGCCTCCTGAAAAGCATCCGTACCAAGCATTCCTGTTGGTACCTGCCCGGTAAAGGCTACTAACGGAATTGAATCCATATGAGCAGTAGCCAGCCCTGTAACTAAATTGGTTGCTCCCGGTCCAGAAGTAGCAAGACAGACACCAGGCCTGCCGGTACTCCGCGCATAACCGTCAGCAGCATGAGCTGAACCCTGCTCATGTCTAGCCAGAACACACTCAATATCAGCCTCATATAAGGCATCATAAATAGGTATCACAGCACCACCTGGATAACCAAATATCTTGTCAACCCCTTCTTCCAACAATGCTTTAACAAAAATTTCTGCCCCAGTAAATTCCATACTAAATTCTCACCCCTCTTTAGAAAAGGCTCTGAAACTAATTAGTTAGCTCCAGAGCCATTATTTTCAATAAAAGTCAATTATAAGTAATGTAAGGTATACTCCCCCTTATAATTAACATCAATTATATAATCCCCGGCTGCTAACTACTCATCTTGTTGTTTTTAAAATCAAAAAAACCTCTCATCCTGACTAATGTACTCCATTAATCGGGACGAGAGGTTTAAGCTCACGTGGTACCACCCAAATTTGCCATTGCCTTACAGCAATAGCCTTAGTAAGTACTCACATATCTAAAGTTCAGATATGCTCCATACTCCAGTACTGGATAACGGATACTAGCCGGCACAACCTACTTGGAATCACCGTTCAATCTGCAGCTCCAGGGGGATTTCAATTATTCCTTCTATCGCTGGCTTTCACCAATCCCAGCTCGCTAAAGATAGAATTAAATAACTTACTTGCCCCTTTCAACACTTTTGACTACTAAATTTTATTGATTATTCTCAGATCTACTTGCTATTCAAAAATCATTTATCCCAAATTATAACTAATTTTTTAAAGTTTGTCAAGAGCTTTTTAAATAATTCCGTTCAGATAACAGTTCAGGAGTGAGAGAAATAACCACTCAGACTTCGGTTCTCAGCTACCCCGATTCTCTGTAGTCCTAATTAATTACTTCAGTCTCCATCACTACTTTCGAATTATTAAATTTTGTTAATACACAGTATATGTCACTTAGAATACTTTGTCAAGCATTATATCAGGATTTAATCTAATTGTTACTTAAAGACTGCACCGGTGCTGGCAGAACTAACTAACTTAGCATAACGGGACAGATATCCTGTCTTAATCTTAGGCTCCGGCTGAGACCAGTCCTCCAGTCTATTTTCAATCTCTTTCTGACTTAATTTAACATTCAACTGACGATTAGGAATATCGATCTCAACTATATCTCCTTCCTCAACAACAGCAATCGGTCCTCCTTCCATAGCTTCCGGAGAAGCATGGCCGATAGAAGCTCCTCGCGTAGCTCCAGAGAAGCGTCCATCTGTAATTAAGGCTACCTCTTTATCAAGTCCAGCCCCTGCTACAGCCGAAGTAGGTGTCAACATCTCCCGCATACCGGGACCGCCTTTAGGTCCTTCATACTTAATAATTACCACATCACCTGCTTTAATCTCACCATTGTGAATAGCTTCAACAGTCTCTTCTTCTGAATTAAATATCCGAGCCGGCCCTTCATGAACCAACATCTCATCAGCTACTGCTGCCTGTTTAACAACTGCACCATCAGGAGCAAGATTACCCTTCAAGACAGCCAGACCGCCAGTCTGATGATAAGCAGTTTCAAAATTACGAATTACATCTTCATTTAAGACTTCTGCTTCCGCTAAGTTTTCCTCAATTGTCACTCCAGTTACAGTTCTTAAGCCTTCATTCAGAATTCCTTCACTGCTTAATACCTTCATCACTGCTGGTATTCCGCCGGCTTCATTGAGATCCTCAATATGATGCTTTCCGGCTGGACTTAAACTACATAAATGCGGCACTTCAGCACTGATCTCATTAATCAACTCCAGATCAAGATCTATTCCTGCTTCATGGGCAATAGCAGGCAAATGTAGAGCAGTATTCGTCGAACATCCTAAAGCCATATCCACTGCCAGAGCATTCTCAAAGGACTTTTCGGTTAAAATATCCAAGGGCTTAATATCTTTATCCAGCATCTCCATTATCTGCATACCGGCCCTTTTGGCTAATCTTCTCCGTTGAGCATAGACAGCCGGAATAGTTCCATTTCCAGGCAGACCTAAGCCTAATACCTCAGTAAGACAGTTCATAGAATTAGCTGTAAACATCCCCGAACAGGAACCACATCCTGGACAGGCATTATTTTCGACCTCTAACAGCTCTTCCTCAGCCAGCTTTCCGGTCTGAACAGCAGCTACACTCTCAAATACCGTCTTTAAATCTATATTTTCCCCTTGATGTCTACCGGCCAACATCGGTCCGCCGCTGACTACTACTGTAGGAATATTAATTCTGGCTGCTGCCATCAACATGCCCGGCACAATCTTATCACAGTTAGGAATCAAAACCAAAGCATCCAGAGCATGGGCCTGGGCCATAATCTCAATTGAATCAGCAATCACTTCTCTGCTGGCTAACGAATAATGCATTCCCTGATGGCCCATAGCAATTCCATCACAGACGCCGATGCCGCCGAACTCAATAGGGGTTCCCCCTTCCATTCTCACTCCAGCCTTAACTGCTTCAGCAATCTGGTCTAAATGATCATGGCCGGGAATTACTTCATTTTGAGCATTGGCAATCCCGATTAATGGTCTTTCAATCTCCTTGTCAGTATATCCCATAGCCTTAAATAATGAACGGTGTGGTGCTTTATTAACTCCTTTAGTTGCTTGATCACTTCTCATAATTCTCCCCCTCTAATCACTAAGATTTTCAGCTAAAATCTCTATCGGATGTCTTACTGCTTTACCAGTTCCTTCTTCTAATTGCATTCGACAGGCATCACAATCAGTCAATACCTTTTCTAAATTACTGCTCTCTATCTTCTTAAATAGATTCTCACCTATCTCCATTGATAGGTCATACTTATCCTTTTTTAACCCAAAGGTTCCGGCTATACCACAGCAGCCAGCATCCAATTCTTTAATCTCCAGTTCAGGAATAAAACCTAACAACTCTTCAGTAGAGCTCGCTAAGCCCTGGGCCTTAAGATGACAGGGAGTGTGGTATAAAAAGTCAATTTCATTAGGATTAAAGTCCAGTTTCAGTTCATCCTTTTCTTTTAAGTTTAACAGATACTCATTTATATGATAAGTATTCTCGGCTACTAATCTGGCTTCTTTGGTATCAACTACATCCAGCTGTTCTTCTTTTAACATTAGACTACAGCTAGGACAGTCAGCTACAATATCATAGCCTTCCTTTACTACTTCAACTAAAGATTCCAGATTATAATTGATATTCTCTTGGACACCTTCTAGATTACCATAATTTAAGTTGGCTACACTGCAACATTTCTGGTCTGGAATGATTACTTGATAGCCATTTGCTTCTAACAGCTGTACTAAACCTTTTCCTACTTCCGGATGGTAATAATTTGTTGAACAGCCCACAAAGTAAGCTACCTTCTTGTCTGCTTTATTCTCTCTACCTGCAAACCATTCCTTAAAGGTATTATCGGTAAATTCAGGTAAGCTGCGTTTTTTAGCAATTCCGGTCATCTTTTCCATCATCCCTCTTAAAGGAGCAGCATCAAGAAAGGTATTAGTCAGTTTAGGAGTAATACTACCCAGCTTACCCAATACTTCACTTGCTCCTAAGAATCTATTAACTAACGGCTGCCCAGTCTGTCTATAATGCTGAATCCTGGCTTCCATTATCAATTTAGGAATATTAACTTCTGATGAACATTCTAAATAACAGTTTTTACAGTTAAGACAGAGGTCAAAGACCTCTTGGAAGGCCCGTGACTTTAAATATTCATTATAATCCAGTCTGCCTGAAATAAGCCCCCGCAGTATATTAGCCTTCGCCCTTGGAGCCGCTTTTTCCTCTCCTAAAGCTTTAAAGACAGGACACATATCTGTACCTACTACTGAGCGGCACTTCGAACAGCCGTGACATTTCTCCACTTCTTTTTGGTATTCAGTAGCAAATTCTAAATCAGATTCAACTCCAATAGTTTCATAATCAGCACCATATCTAAGATTTTCCGTTAATAAATCGGTGGTATCAACAACTATCTTTCCCGGATTCAGAATATATTCAGGATCAAAGATCTCCTTTGTTTTCTGAAACAGATCATACATCGAACCATAAATCTCTTCTATAAAGTCTGTCCGCAGCAGACCATCACCGTGTTCTCCACTGATAGTTCCATTCAACTCATTGACTAACTCATAAACATCCTGAGCAATGGCCTCCATCTTTTCGATATCTTCTTCTTGCTTCAGATTCAATAACGGACGGGGATGAGTATTTCCATGGCCGGCATGTCCGTAGATAATTGCTTCAACTTCATACTTATCCATAATTTCTTTAAACCGGCGGATATAGTCAGGTAATTTTGCAGGAGCAACTGCCACATCTTCAACAAAGCCTGTAATCCGCTTCGGGCCTTCTAACTTATTTAAAATCGGAACTGCTGACTTTCTAACAGACCATAATTTCTTCTGTTCAGCTTCCTCATGAGCAGTATCTATTTCAAAGGCTAAACCCAATTCATCACAGATTAGCTCTTCTGTCTGTAGAATTTTCTCTTCAATTTCAGACTGGCTATCACCGTCAAACTCTATTAATAATGCTGTCTTGAGATCATCCGGCAGCCGCTGGTCGATATCAGCATGATTCTTGCGTACCAGTTCCAAAAAGCCATAATTCATAATCTCAATAGCACTGGGATCCAGTTCTAAAACCTTATCTACAGCTCTACCTGCCTTATCCAGATCATCAAAGTATAACAGAGCTATTGCCTGCTCTGAAGGCAGTTCAGCAATTCTTAATTTAGCTTCAGTAATCACAGCTAAAGTCCCTTCCGAACCAACCAATAACTTTGCTAAATTAAACTGCTGATCAGCCAAAACCTCATCCAATCTATAGCCGCTACAGTTCTTTCTAGCATCTGGAGTATGTTCAGCAATTAATTCTTTATTATTTTTAACCAATTCAAGGATCTGCTGGTAAATATCCCCCACTTTATTGGACTGATTCAGTTTCGCTTTAAACTGCTGGCTTCCTATCTCCAAGTTCTCCACTTTAATTTCTTCTCCATCAGCCAGCACTACTTCTAATTCCAGAACATAATCAATAGTACTGCCGTACTTAACTGAATGTCCGCCTGAAGCATTATTACCCAGCATACCGCCTAAAGTACAGTAATTACCACTGGAAGGATCAGGCGGCAAGAATTTATTATCTTGACTTAAAGTCTGATTCAAAACACCTAAAGTAACGCCCGGTTCTAGTCGAACATAGGATTCTTCTATATTAATCTCTTTAATTCTATCCATATACTTAGTAAAATCTATTACAATTCCTTGACCCAAAGTTTGACCTGATAAACCAGAGCCGGCTCCTCTAGGTATAATCGATAAACCATTATTAGAAGCATACTCTACAGCCTTCTGTACATCAGATTTATTCTTAGGTAAGACTACTCCTAACGGCTCAATCTGATAAATACTGGCATCGGTACTATACAGAATACGATTTGTTTCATCAGTCAGCACCTCACCATCAATTAACGAATTCAGTTCATCCATCTGCTCTTCTAATTTTAAATTGGTCATATAATTCCTCCTTACTACTGGCTGCTCCTAAATTTTTAATTTTAAGTAATTATAACACATGGTTTTTATTTCTACAACCAGACTACAAGTTATATTTTTTCAATTTATTTCCAAACAGTTGGAGGAAATAACTTTTACAGTAAGAATTAAATAATAAAAAGGTGGGACTTATATGAAACATATAATAGAATTAATAAATAAAAAAGATAAACAGTATACCTGGACAAACTATGAATTAATTAAATATCAACTACTCTGGTATCTAAGCCTATTTCTATTTTCTCTAACTCAGAGATATAATTTTCCTAATCTACCCCAAATAGATTCGCTATTCCATTATCTATTTGGAATTCCTATTAAATTATTGATGATTGCTTATTTAATCTATATACTGCTTTTTAAAAAAAGCTTTACTTTAAACCAGATAGGATTAACATCGAATAATTACTTTGCTGATTTTACATTAGGTATCAAAGTAAGTCTGCCGCTGCCAATTTTGACTATCATTCTAATTAATCTACAGCATCATCATTTAGATTTTAATCAGCTCTTCGAACCATTAATTAAGATTACTTCATTTAATGAATTAATTACCAGCTTTCTGTACTTTATAGTCTTAGTTTCAATAGCCTTAATTCCAGCTACAGCTAAAGAATTATTTTATCGAACCATTATCTATAATTTCTTTAAAGAAAGATTAGGACTCATGTTTGGTGCTTTACTCAGCAGTGTCTATTACTCCTTAGCTTCATTACAGTTCAGTTTTGGTCTTATGCTGAGCAATTTTATAGTTGGAGGTATCTCTATTTATCTCTATGAACGAAATAATAATCTATTCTCCTCAATTATCTGGCAGAGTTTCTACCAAGCTACAACTATTTTATACATCTTTGGTTTCTAGCTTCAAAAGAATTTAATTCTGTTTTAATTACCTCGCTTAATCTATAGATTCCTTCCTCTATTTCCTCCAATGTCGGCTGACTAAAAGAAAGGCGAAAAGCATTCTGCTTCTGTCCACTGCTGCTAAAGGCCTCCCCACTGACATAAGCAACATTCTGCTCAATTGCTTTAAATAATAAGTCCTTGCTATTCAAATAGGGCGGTAATTCTACCCAGGTATAGAATCCACCTTCCGGTTCAGTCCAATTTACTTCTGGAGGAAAGTATTTATTCAGTGATTCCATTGTTTTATCTCTACGGCGGCGATATAGTCGACATAGTTTCTTAATCTGATTATCTATTATTCCTTCTCTTCCACAGGCAGCAATCAACCGCTGCCCCATAGAATTGGAACAGAGATCAGTCGACTGTTTGGCTAAAATTAACTTCTGAATTACTTCCTCAGCTGCTACTACCCAGCCAACTCTAATACCGGGAATGAATATCTTAGAAAAGGAACCCAGATAAATTACACGACCTTGCTTATCAAAATTCTTAATAGCCGGTCTTTCAGGACCATCGTATTTTAATTTACTATAAGGATCATCCTCTAAAATTAAGAATTCATACTTTTCAGCCAACTCTACTAATTTTTCACGACGCTCAACAGCTAAGCTTAAGCCGGTTGGATTATTGAAGTCTGCAACAAGATAAATAAACTTTATCTGCTGTCCATTGTTAGTTAGCCTTTCTAATTCTGCTTCTAAAAGATCAAGCCGCAAGCCTTTATTATCTACCTTAATACTGAGTATATCACCCCGATAATTTCTAATAGCACCTAATCCACCTACATAACTTGGAGATTCTGTTATTACCTTGTCTCCAGGATTAATAAAGATCTTACTGACTAAATCCAGCCCCTGTTGGGAACCGCTAGTAACCAGAATATTATCTACTCCTACATCTATTCCTTTCTGAGCCATAAAATCAACAATATACTTTCTTAAATCTTCTTGACCTTCAGTAGGACTATACTGCAGCATCTCCTCTTCAGCTTCCAACAATAATCTTTTATTTACCTCCTGTACCTGATCAATCGGAAGACAGTCTTTGCTGGGAAAGCCGCCGGCAAAAGAGATAACCTCCGGTTTTTCTGTTAATTTAAAAAATTCTCTAATCTCCGAACTACGCATCTGTTTGGCATTATCAGAAAAATACTCTTCAAACATACTAATCTACTCCCTTCTTAATTTTTAATAAATTCTATAAGAATCAAAAAAACTCTCGTCTCTAAAGTAAACTTTAGAGACGAGAGTTGTTATCTCGCGGTACCACCCTAATTATTAAGGAAAAACTTCCTTAACCTCTCTCAACTTTAACGCAGCTGCTACGGTCAAGGCCTACTGCTGATTCGACCTCACCACTCCAGGGCGGCAGAATGAATTAATAATGACTGGAATTCCTTTCAGCCTCTGGAAACTCCTCTCTGATAGTCAGATTAATTCTTAACCCTTTCTCTGTGTTTCTATGCTCATAGATTAATTTAAGAAATATTATATAATACTTTTAGCTAATTGTCAAGCCATTATTCAAAATTTAATCATTGATTTCAAGCCGAGTTATCTTTTCAATCTCTTCTTCACTCTTAGGCATTCTAATCTCCAAAACACCATGTTCAGCAGAAGCACTGGCTGCTTCACGCTCTACCTTAAAGGGGAGTGATATCGTTCTTTTGAATCTACCAGTCTGACGTTCAAGCTTATGATAACCCTCTTCATCCATCTGTCGTTCTTCTGTTACTTCTCCCTGAACAATCAAGGTATCTTCACTGATCATAATCTCTACTTTCTCAGGATCAATACCGGGAATATTTACTTTGGCTACTATTTCTTCACCTTCTTCAAAGATATCAACTGAAGGCTGCAGTTCAATTCCTTCAGGCGAATGAAAAGTTTCATCCAAAAACTTATTCATCTGATCACGCAGCGTCTTTATTTCGCTAAAGGGATTCCAAGTAGTCGGTCTCATGCCGGACACTCCTTTCTTCATTTATTCATCACCTAGTGTATCCAAATTTGTTCTTTTTATTAGCTGGTTTACAGATGTGAACCTAAACACAATACTGCAAGTTATTACAGTGCATTATCCAGCCGGGGATATTCGTAGAAGTTTTAAGTTATAATCCTAAATATAATTTATTGCTAATTGATAAGGGCTGATTTTGGCAGCGTTTGAAATATATAAACTCTCAACTGAGATAATATATTAATCCGCCAGCAGAATATTAATCTCAGCTCCACACTCTGGACATATATCATCTTGCAAGTATATTTCCGGCTGAGACCAACTTCGCTTGATAAGCAGTTGACCACATTCATAACAATAAGTATTACTATACTCCGGCTCCCTTACATTACCTAGATAAACAAAGTTCAACTTTTCTTCAGCTATCTCCTTGGCCTGCAGCAAAGTCTCCATCGATGTCTGCTCAGCCTGTAATTTATACTTAGGAAAGTAGCGAGTAAAGTGGAGCGGAATATCAGGATTAATATCGGCCAGCCAGGCTGTTAATTCTTCAATCTCTTCCCTTGAATCATTCAATCCTGGTATCAATAGAGTAGTTACCTCCACTAAAGCCTCCTGATTAGCCAGTCTAATGCTCTCTTTAACCGGCTCTAAATAGCCCTGACAGATATCACGATAAAACTCTTCACTGAATGCTTTTAAATCAATATTTAAACCATCAATATAGGACAATAATCCAGCCAAGGGCTCAGGATTAATCAGACCATTGGTTACTAATACATTCTTTAATCCCGTCTGATGTATTAACTGAGCTGTATCCAGAATATACTCATACCAGATCAATGGCTCCGAATAGGTATAGGCTGCACCGATAGAATTATGTTTTTTAACTAGAGTAACTATCTCTTCAGGCTCTAATCTTCTTGTCTCAGCCTCCTGGTTATGAGCAATATGATAATTCTGGCAGAATTGGCATCTTAAATTACAGCCTACAGTCCCTAAGGATAGAATCTCACTACCGGGATAGAAATGAAATAACGGCTTCTTCTCAATAGGATCAACTGCCACTGCACTGACCTGGCCATAAGTCTTACTGACTAATCTTCCTTCTTGATTCTCCCTTGCCTGACAGATACCTGTCTGGCCAGCAGTTATAAGACAGCTGTGGGGACATAGATTGCAGCGTATCTCTTCCTCATCTAACCTTTCATACCATCGGGCTTCCTTCATTATCTGTCACCTCTATTTATAGCGGGTTACTTTAAACCGTTTAAGCTCTACATCCTCTTCTGTCGGCGACAAACCAGCCTTGCGTTTAGCAATCTCTAACTGTTTTTCTACAGTTTCAACTCCTTCTAAATTAGGCAGCAGTAATCCAGTTTGCTGTCCTTTCTGGACTATAACACCGTACTCCTGCGGGTCTAACTCATCTAAAGTATCGACTGGCTTAGGTTCTTCTAAGACATCTACTGAATAGGTTAAATCCTCAAGCTCATTGATATCAATCTCTTCAAAGCGAGGATCTTTGAATCCAGCATGAAGAGCATTTCTAATTATCTCTTCCGCTACATTATCCTCGGTCGGAGCCGTAGTCCCGATACAGCCTCTAAGCTGTCCATGTTTTTTGATAGAAACAAAAACGCCTCTTTTAGCCTCCATTTCCGGTGGCAATTCTTGGGGCGAATCGATCACTTCTCTGTTGAGAGCATACTCCTCTATTGTTTTTCTGGCTAACTTGACTAACTCGCTTTCTTCAGCCTTCTGCTTTTCCAGTCTAGCCTGGCGTTTATCCAATAGATCATCCAGCCGTTTTCTGCTTTTATCTTCACCATTAATTTTATAGCTGACTACCCCATACCCTACTCCAAAAGGGCCTTCATAGGATAGTAACTCAGGTTCAACAGCTAAGCCGTCTAAGGCCCCTAACATAATAATAATTGGCCGCAGACCGCATTCTCCTGCTTTTTCAATCAAATCCTGATCCAACTCAAAGATATCCTCTACTCTATCTTTTTCTAATGCTTTAATTAACTGCTGATCAAACTCTTCAGCCTGCGGATTAAAACCAGCTGGTGCATCAGGAGTCAAACGATGTGATAAATCACCACTGGCAATTACTGCTATATCATAATCCAGTTTTACTGCTATTAGCTGAATTATCTTACCAAATTCATACAGATCCTCATAAGGCAGCATTCCCATAGTAATAGGAACTAACGGTAAATTTTCTAGGCTGGCCTCCGCCAGATAATACAGCGGTACCAAAGCACCATGGTCAAGCTTAGGATCAATCTCAAACTTTCTAGCTGTCTGTTCATCAATTCTAGCTACTTCAATTCTGCCGCCAGTCGAATCCTCCAGCTTTGTAACCCTAACTAATTCTTCAACAACATCCTCCTGGAGTCCATAACTAAGCTCTATTTCCGGCAGCCCGAACTGTCCAAAGTCTCCCTTCAACTCCTCAAGATTCAGAATACTGATCGCATCAGAAAAGACCGGACCATGTGGGCTGATAGTAATTACTAAATCCGGATTTGATTCCTTAACTTTACTGGCCAGTTCTTTCATGGCTGTCCTTGTATCTTCAATCTCATTTAATCTGCTGCGTCCAATCTCCGGTACTGCTACAGGAGGATGAGGACTTAAACCAGCAAATACAATTCCACTCATTTCAGCTATCCCCTTTCTTTATAGAATATTCTTTCCTAAACAGGATAAAATTAATTCTACAGCTAACTCTGCCGTCCTGTTTCGTTCATCCAAAATAGGATTAACCTCTACTAATTCCAGTGAAGCCAAAACTCCAGCCTCGGCAATCATCTCTAAGGCTAGATGTGCCTCTCGATAATCAAGCCCGCCCGGCACTGCTGTACCTACTCCCGGTGCAGTCAATGGATCCAAGACATCTACATCAAAGCTGACATGGACTCCTTCCGTACCACAGCCAGCAGACTGAATTGCCTTCTCCAGTATCTCCTCTATACCCTGCCGGTCTATATCACTGATTGTATATACATCTATATCAGTATCCTTTAGTCTCTGCCTTTCCTTATAATCCAGATCCCTAATTCCAACCAAGGCTATATTATCTTCACATAAATCATAACCCTCAGTTATAGAAACTAAATCTTCAGGACCATCACTATTAATAACAGCCAGCGGCATTCCGTGAGGATTACCCGTTTGACTAGTAGTCAAATTATTAAAATCTCCATGAGCATCAAACCAGAGTAATCCTACATTCTTACCAGCATTAGCTACACCACCAAAAGTACCAATAGCAATACTGTGATCCCCACCAATAACTAAAGGAATGAAGCCTTTTATCATTATTTCCTGTACCTTCTTACTTAAAGAAGTACAGACATCTCTAATTTCAGGAATAAAGTTACTTCTGTCTATATTCTCCAGCTCACTCCTAATCACCGGAACATCTATATCACCAAAATCAGTTACCTCTAATCCAAGCTCCTCAATTCTAGCAGCTAGATGAGCATATCTAACAGCACTAGGTCCCATATCTACTCCTCGTCGACTAGCACCTAAGTCCATAGGAACGCCAATAATTCCAATCTTCAATGCTAATCCTCCTAAGTAATCTATTTCTTATATTATTTGCTGTTATTTAATTAATATTATTCTTAAATTGATTTTAATATTTTCAAGGAGTTAATTTAGGAGGAAATCTACAGCTTTATTGATATATTGTGTCACTCTACAATGTTTCCGTATATACCCTTTATTTGTAATTTTCTATCATAATCGGTATAATCTCATTCATGATATTGCGGGAATAATCAATATGTATCCGCCGCTTGCCGTTCGTTCGACATCCTGTCTCACTCACTGTCAAAAACTGGCCCTCCATCGTCCGTGATTCCGGGCCAGTTTTAAGAGTCGCTCTGGACACATATTGACTATTGATAATAAAATATATTGCTGTGATTATCACCAATGAGAGTTATTGAAAGCATATATTGACTATTTATGGTATTACAGAACAGAAATTTCATTGGTTTGGGTTTTAACGCTTTCCCTCAGATAATTTTGCACAATTTAGTTGATATCTTGCAAAAAGCGACTTTAAAGCAGTCCCACAAGAGAGAATAGTTAACATATAAAGCGGAATCTTTAAATCATAATACTAAGATTTATTTACTGCTAAGTGACTAGGACTGATTTCTGGAGCGTTTGCAAGATATCAACTCTAAACTGCAACATTATATCAATTATGTTTTAAGCAAATTAACTGTGAAAATAAGTAAATAAAAGAAAAAGGAAGAGCATATACTCTTCCCGGTGATTAGCTTGATTATCTTTTAGAGAATTGAGGTGACTTTCTGGCTTTCTTGCGTCCATACTTTTTGCGTTCTTTCATTCTTGGGTCTCGAGTTAAGAATCCGCGTTCTTTAAGTGTAGAACGGTAATCTTTATCTACTTCCAGTAAAGCACGAGCAACAGCATGACGAATCGCTCCTGCTTGACCGGATAGACCGCCGCCGTTAACATTAACTAATATATCAAACTCTCCTAAAGTATCAGTAGCCCGTAAAGGCTGCTTAACTTTTTCTTCAGATACTTTACGGCTGAAATATTCATTTAAAGGCTTGTCATTAACTACAATTTCACCACTACCAGGCCGCAGTCTAACTCTAGCCGTTGCAGTTTTGCGGCGTCCTGTTCCTAAATATTCTACCTCTGCCATGATTATCCTCCTCTCTTAACTATATTTTCGGTTATATTTCTAATTCTTCCGGCTGCTGAGCTTCATGAGGATGCTCACTAGCAGCATAAATCTTTAACTTCTTCATCATTTTACGGCCTAATTTATTCTTAGGTACCATACCTTTGACAGCTAGCTCAATTACCTTCTCTGGTTTCTCTTCTAATAATTCGCGATAACTAGTAGACTTTAGACCTCCAGGATACTCAGAATGTGTATGATGCATCTTCTGGTCTAACTTATTTCCCGTCAACACAACTTCACCAGCATTAACAACAATTACATAATCCCCTGTATCAACATGAGGAGTATAAGTCGGCTTATGTTTACCGCGCAAAACATTTGCAATCTTGCTGGCTAATCTACCTAATCTCTCACCGGCAGCATCCACTACAAACCAATCTCTTTCGATTTCTTCTGGTTTCGCCATATAAGTAGTCATCTTTCTTTCCCTCCTTCTAACAGAGTAATATCTATATTAATATTAGTTCGGGGCCTATTAACAGAGCTAAAATAAGACTTCATAAGTTAATTTTATTACATGAATAATAGACTGTCAAGTTATATCAATATTTAACCTTTATCAACCTTAATCCCTGGGCTGGAGCTGTTGGTCCAGCAGCCAGTCTATCTTCTGCTTCTATTATTCTAGACATTCTCGGCACTTCCCATTCTCCGGTACCTACTTTAATTAAAGTACCAACAATAATTCTAACCATATTATACAGAAAACCATCGCCTTCTATTCTAAAGATAACCAATCTATCCTGTTGTGTAACTTCAGCCTGCTGAATAGTCCTAACAGTAGTCTGTACATTGCTGCCTGAAGCCTGAAAGGAAGAAAAATCATAAGTCCCAATCAAGCACTCAGCTGCCTCTGCCATTGCCGCAGAATCTAACTCTTCTTTAATATGATAAGTATAATTCCGTTTAAATACTGAAGGCAGAGGCTGATTTAAAATACGATATTCATAAATCTTCCCTTCAGCATCATAGCGGGCATGAAAATCAGCATTAACATCTTCTACTTCTTTAATTAGAATATCATTCGGAAGACAGTTATTCCAAGCGAACCGAATATTCTCCAGCGGTATCGGTGATTCAGTCTTAAAATTAATTACCTGATTTTGAGCATGGACACCCCTATCAGTCCGGCCTGCTACAATTACTTTATTCTTTTCTTTAGTCAATATCCGTAGACTCTCTTCTAGCTCATCCTGAATTGTCGGTACATCAGGTTGATGCTGAAAACCGTAATAATTGGTTCCATCATAAGCTATAATTGCTTTCAAATAGCGCATCTAATCACTCCGAAAACTTTAAATCCTTCTTCAATCTAGGCCCAAATTGCAACGATAATTAAAAAACCAGAAACTATAACTCCCGTTAAATAATCGCTAGTTGATAACTTTAACTGATTCATTCGGCTTCTTCCTTCGCCTCCCCGATAGCAGCGTGCTTCCATAGCTAAAGCCAGTTCATCCGCCCGTCTAAAGGCACTAACAAAGAGAGGAACCAGCAGGGGAATTAAGTTCTTAGCTTTCTGTATCAAGTTACCGCTTTCAAAATCAGCTCCTCTGGCTTTTTGGGCCTTTAATATCTTTTCCGCCTCTTCTAGCAGAGTAGGGATGAATCTTAATGCAATCGTCATCATCATTGCCAGTTCATGAGCAGGAACCCCAAATCTCTTAAAAGGTTCTAACAACCGCTCTAATCCATCAGTTAATTCTATCGGTGAAGTAGTTAACGTCAATAATGAAGTAAAGGTAATTAAAAATATTAAACGGGCTGCCATAAAGAGCCCCAACTCTAATCCTTTCTTCTCTATCGATAGAAACTTCCACTGCCAGAGGACTTCTCCTCCTTTAGTTAAGAAAAGATGAATAATCAATGTTAGGCTGATAATAAATAATAGCGGCTTTAAGCTCTTTAGAATATATTTAAACTCAATCTTAGATACCAGAGTACTAACAGCTATAAAGACTCCCAATGCTAAATAACCAAAAAAAGTTTCACTAACAAAGAGAATAACAATATAAAAAATAACTAACAGAATCTTAACTCGGGGGTCTAATTTATGAATTATAGAGTCTCGTTCTAAATACTGTCCCAGCATAATATCCTTTAGCATAGTTCTAACCCCTCAATGCCTTAATAATTTCTTCCTTAGCAGCCTGGACATTAAATAAAGTAGAATCCAGATCATAATCACATTTCTGCAGAGCAACTAAAACCTCTGTAACTTTAGGAACTCCTAAATCTATCTCTTCTAACTGCTGATATTTATTAGCTAATTCTTCTGGTGCTTCATCAAAAGCCAATCTTCCTTGATGAAGAACTAAAATCCTATCAGCTAGCTGGAATACTTCCTCCATTCGATGAGAAACTAAAATAATGGTTAAACCGAATTCATCTTTAAACTTGATTATCTCATCCATTAATTCTGATCTAGTTTTAGGGTCTAGCCCTGCTGTCGGCTCATCAAGAATTAAAACCTTCGGACGCATAGCCAAAACACCAGCAATAGCTACTCTCCGCTGCTGTCCACCGCTTAAATTGAAAGGTGAACGGTCTTTGAAGCTGTCATAATCCAGACCTACTGAATCCAATGCCTCTTTTACCCGCCTATTCACTTCCTTATCCGACAGGTTCAGATTCTTGGGTCCAAAGGCAATATCCTTACCGACTGTCTCTTCAAACAACTGATGCTCTGGATACTGAAAGACCAACCCTACTTGACGCCTAATTGATTTTAAATCTACATTTTCAGTAGTTATATCGTCTCCATCAATAATTACTCTTCCCTCAGTTGGTGTTATCAACCCATTAAGTAGCTGGACTAAAGTTGATTTACCTGATCCAGTATGGCCGATCAGACTAATAAATTCACCTTCGGAAATAGAAAAATTGATATCCCGTAACACCTTTTCGTCAGTATCATCATAAGAATGGGCTACTGATTCTAGTTCAATGAACATATTTCTTCCACCAACCTGTCAATACTAAATATATCTCCATTAATATCCAGTCCTGATTTCTTAAGTTCATAAGCCAATTCAGTTACCTGAGGTACTTCTAAAGCAAGTTCTTTAATCCTATCAATCCGGGAAAAGACTTCAGCAGGAGTACCTGATAAGGCTACTTCTCCCTCTTCAAAGACTAGAATACGGTCTGCTTTAACGATTTCATCCATAAAGTGGGTTATATAGATAATTGTTAAATTTTCTTCTCGATTAAGCTGTTCTACTGTCTCAATTACCTCTTGTCTACCAACAGGATCTAACATAGCTGTTGGTTCATCAAAAACAAGACAGTCAGGCCGCATAGCAATAACTCCTGCAATAGCCACTCTCTGTTTCTGGCCACCTGATAGCTTATGCGGAGCATGACGAGCATACTCAGCCATTCCCACTACTTCCAAAGCTTCCTTAACTCGCTTCTTTATCTCCTTAGAAGGCAGACCTAAATTCTCCGGGCCAAAGGCAACATCTTCTTCTACGATATTGGCTACTAACTGATTATCAGGATTCTGAAAAACCATACCTAACTGCTGTCTAATCTCCCATAACTCTTCTTCATCAGCAGTAGACTTTCCGCCTACCATAACCTCTCCTTTAGTAGGAAGCAATAGTCCATTTAGTAATTTAGCTAAGGTAGACTTGCCAGATCCGTTATGGCCAACAACAGCTATAAATTCACCAGCATCAATCTCCAGATTAATATTATCTACAGCCCAATCTGCATCAGACTGGTCTTCATACTTATAATAAAGATTATTTAATTCAATTAACGGTTCCATTAATTTTCACCCTTACTCCATACAAAAAACAGCCATTTAGAAAGCAATAACATTACGGCCGAAATTCACAGCTTCGGCCGCAGTTATTATCTCAGACAAAGTGATATATTATATCATGGCTGTCTAGGATTTGAAACTATGAAGTTATTTATTCTACTAACTCCAAAATGGCCATTTCAGCGCCATCACCGCGGCGTGGTCCTAACTTTAATATTCTTGTATATCCTCCAGGTCGCTCCATAAACCTTGGAGCAACATCTTCAAATAATCTAGTTACAGCTTCTTTATCATTCAAAATACTCATTGCTTTTTTACGGGCATTGCGAGTATCATCCTTAGCAGTTGTAATTAACTTTTCTGCTGAACGCTGGGCTTCTTTTGCTTTAGGTTCAGTTGTTTCAATGCGGTCATTTTTAAATAGTGAAATCATCAGACTTCTTAATAAAGCTTTGCGTTCTGCTCCTTTGCGGCTTAACTTTCTCTGTACCATTCTATCCCTCCTTTACTGCTTTATATCTCAGGCTTTTTTAAGGAAAGATCCAATTCGTCTAATTTATCCTTGATCTCCTGTAGAGATTTCTTGCCTAAGTTTCTAACCTTCATTAAGTCATCTTCAGTCTGTTCAGTTAACTCTTCTACGTTATCAATCCCGGCCCGCTTAAGACAGTTAGATGAACGTACGGACAGATCCAGTTCTTCAATAGTTGTTTCCAGAACCTTATCCTTCTCTTCTTCCTCTTTTTCCACCATTAAATCCACATCAGTAATCTCTTCATTCAGATTAATTAAAAGATCTAGATGTTCATCCAGCACTTTAGCAGCTAAACTGATTGCTTCTTCAGGAGTTAAGCTCCCATCAGTATTAATTTCCAAAACCAATTTATCCAAATCAGTTCTATTGCCTACCCAGACATCCTCTACATCAAAGTTGACACGCTTAATTGGGGAAAAAGATGAATCCATAGGAATTACTCCGATAACATGTTCTTCATCATCTTTATTCTCTTCAGCAGAAACATAACCTCTACCATTCTCAACTGTTACTTCCATATCCAATTGTCCATCATCACTTAAGGTAGCTATATGCTGGTCAGGATTAAGGATTTCTATATTCCCGCTAACAGTAAATTCATCAGCAGTAACCTCTCCTTCTCCAGAAGCATTCAAACGTAAAATTTCTGGCTCTTCTGATTCCATTCTAAGAACCAGTTCTTTTAGGTTTAATACAATATCAGTTACATCTTCTACTACGCCTGATATAGTTGAAAATTCATGTTCTACCCCTTCAATCTTTACTGATGTAGGAGCTGTCCCTGGTAATGAAGACAGCATAATTCTGCGTAGAGAGTTTCCGAGCGTGATACCGTAGCCCCGCTCCAACGGAGTAATTGCAAATTTACCATAGGTATCAGTTGACTCTATTCTTTCAATCGCAGGCTTCTCAAATTCTATCATTATTTATTAAACCCCTCCCTTAAAGTACAGAAATTTACTAACAGCTATTGAGGGCCTAAATCAAAGTTACCTGAATAAAAAAGGAGGTAACATAAAAGTCTACGAAATTCTCTATAATTATCTAGAGTAGAACTCTACAATTAACTGTTCTCGGACCGGAAGATCAATATCTTCTCGTTCAGGCTCTTTTAGAACTTTACCTGTCTTGTTTTCCAGATTAGCTTCTACCCAAGCTGGAATATTCTGCTGGCCAGTAAATTCAACAATCTCCTGCATTCGCTTCATATCCTTACTGGAATCTTTAACTTCAACTTCATCTCCTTCTTCTACTAAATAAGAAGGAATATCTACCCGCTCTCCATTGACTAAAAAGTGTCCATGGCGGACAAGCTGCCTTGCTTCATTTCTAGAAGCAGCAAATCCTAATCTATAAACTATATTATCCAGTCTAGATTCTAAAATCTTCAAGAAGTTTTCGCCAGTAATTCCCGGTTTGTTATCTGCCATTTCAAAATACTTTTTAAACTGGCTTTCAGAAACTCCATAAATCTGTCTTACTTTCTGCTTTTCTCTCAACTGAACTCCAAATTCAGATAGCTTCTGTCTTTTATTACCCTGTTCTCCTGGTGCATAAGGACGTCGTTCAATAGCACATTTATCAGAAAAACATCTTTCTCCTTTTAAAAATAACTTTTCTCCTTCACGGCGACACTTACGACAAACTGCTTTAGTATCTCGTGCCATTTTTTCATTACACCTCCAATTACTTTAATATTTTATTTAGACGCGGCGGCGCTTCGGCGGCCGGCAGCCATTATGCGGAATAGGTGTTACATCTTTAATTAAATCAATTTCTAAACCAGTAGACTGCAGAGCTCTTACTGCAGCTTCTCTACCCGCTCCTGGTCCTTTAACAAAAACTTTTACTTTCTTTAAACCATGCTCCATAGCTTCTTTAGCTGCATCCTCAGCAGCCATCTGAGCTGCATAGGGAGTACTCTTTTTAGTTCCTTTGAAACCTAGATTCCCAGCACTGGACCAGGAAATAACATTACCCTTATCATCTGTCAAACTTACAATTGTATTATTGAAAGTAGAACAAATATGGGCCTGGCCTTTTGTCACATGTTTAGCTTTTCTTTCATTTTTTCGGCGTGCCATTAAATACCCTCCTTATTCAAATAATTACGCACCTCTAATTACGTAACTCGTTTAGTTCCTACTGTCTGTTTTGGTCCTTTACGAGTTCTAGCATTAGTTCTTGTTCTCTGTCCTCGAACCGGCAGTCCTCTTTTATGTCTGATTCCTCGGTAACAACCGATATCTTTTAATCGCTTAATATCGCTGCGAATTTCTCGTCTTAATTCACCTTCAACAGTATATTCTTCATCAATTACTCTTCTTAACTTAGCAACCTCTTCTTCTGTTAAATCCCTCACTCTAGTATCAGGATCTAATCCTGCTTCTTCAATAATATCCTGAGCAGTAGAACGTCCAATTCCATAAATATAAGTTAATCCAATCTCAACTCTCTTATCCCGCGGTAGGTCAACACCTTCAATTCGGGCCATATTTTACACCTCCAAATCTTAATTTAATAATTAATTAACCCTGGCGCTGTTTATGCTTAGGATTTTCACAGATTACATAGACTCTACCCTTTCTGCGAACAACTTTACATTTATCACAAATAGGCTTCACTGATGGTCGAACTTTCATACTTTACCCTCCTCATTTAGGATTTATGGCGATAAGTGATTCGACCACGATCTAAATCATAAGGCGACAATTCGACTGTCACTTTATCTCCTGGCAGAATTCTAATGAAATTCATCCGCATCTTACCCGATACATGGGCTAAGACTTTATGACCATTATCCAATTCTACTCGAAATTTAGCATTAGGCAACGGCTCAACAACTGTACCTTCCACTTCAATAGGATCTTCTTTTGACATTAAACCGATTCAACCTCCTTATTAATCTCAATGCTGTATTATACCACAAATCATTACCAATATGCAATCTAAATTAAAGTCAAGATTTCCGGTTCACTATCAGTCACAGCAATTGTATTTTCAAAATGGGCCGATAATTCACGATCCTTAGTAACAACCGTCCAGCCATCATCCAGCGTCTCCACTTCATAACCCCCAACATTAACCATTGGTTCTATAGCCAAAGTCATACCTGGTTTTAGAGTCGGACCCTGGCCTGAAGGACCATAATTAGGAATCTGCGGACTCTCATGCATTTCAGTGCCAATTCCATGGCCTACAAATCTTCTGACTACAGAAAATCCGGCCTCTTCTGCATGTGTCTGAACAGCATGGGAGATGTCGGATAACTTATTTCCAGCTACTGCCTGTTCAATCCCCAGCTCCAAAGCCTTTTTAGTTACTTCGATTAATTTTTGAGCCTGCTTTGAAATATCTCCTACAGCTAAAGTCCGAGCAGCATCTCCATAGTAGCCGCGCTTGACTGCACCTAAGTCCAATCCTATAATATCACCTGATTTAAGGCGCTCTGGGCCAGGAATCCCATGTACAACCTGTTCATTAATTGCTACACAGACTGTACTGGGGAAGCCTCGATAGCCTTTAAAAGCAGGTTCAGCATCATAATCACGAATGAACTCTTCAGCCAATCTATCTATCTCCTCAGTTGTAATTCCCGGAGCAATCTTTTCGGCTAAAAATTCATGAGTTTCGGCTACTATCTTATTAGGAGTCCGCATCAAATCCAGCTCTCGGTTTGATTTGCGGACAATCATTATGATAACTCCTGTTTTATTCTAGTAAAGACTTCTTTAGGAGCCGCTTCTCCATCAATGGATTTTAAATCTCCTGTTTTTTGATAGTAATCAATCAGCGGTTCTGTCTTTTCTTTATAGACTTCAAGACGTTCTTTAATAGTTTCAGGCTCATCATCATCCCGCTGATAAAGCTCACCGCTGCATTTATCACAGGTATTTTCCTTTTGTGGCGGATCAAACTCTAAGTGATAGCTAGCACCACATTCACTACAGACCCTTCTGGCGGATAATCTTTTAACAACTTCTTCTTCACCTACTTCAATATTTAACACAGCATCAAGTTCAATACCTAAATCAGTTAAGATATCCTTTAAGGCATCAGCCTGAGCAACAGTTCGAGGAAAACCGTCCAGAATAAATCCTTCCTGACAGTCATCTTCGGCCAATCTATTTTCAACCATTCCAACAGTAACTTCATCAGGCACTAACTGCCCCTGGTCAATATATTCCTTTGCCTTCTTACCCAACGGAGTTTCATTCTTAATTGCAGATCTGAAGATATCACCAGTAGCAATATGTGGTATTCCAAACTCATCAACAAGTCTAGCTGCTTGAGTACCTTTTCCTGCTCCAGGAGGTCCTACTAAGATTATATGCACCTCAATCAACTCCTCTAGATATGGTTACCAAACTATTATTCCATAAATCCTTGGTAATGGCGCTGCAGTAATTGGGTTTCAATCTCTTTCATAGTCTGCAGAGCAACACCAATTACAATCAACAGTGCTGTTCCGCCAAATCTAACCTCTATTCCCGTAATGGACATTACAAAATTCGGCAAAACTGCTACCGCTGCTAAAAAGATTGCTCCTGCTAAAGTAATTCTAGTCAAAATCCGATCCAGATATTCAGCTGTCGGTCGACCTGGACGGCGCCCCGGTACAAAACCGCCATTCTGCTTAATATTATCAGCAACTTCACGCGGATTAAACTGGATTGCTGTATAAAAGTACGTAAAGAAGATAATCAACAAAGCATAAAGAGCCGTATAGAGTGCTGAACCTGGACTCAAAGCATCAGCTAAGCTCTGCGCCCAACCATACGGCAGTATTTTAGCAATAGTTGCCGGGAATAAAAGCACTGATGAAGCAAAGATAACCGGAATTACTCCCGCTTGATTAACCTTCAGTGGAATATGGGTGCTCTGTCCTCCATATACTTTACGGCCCACTACTCGCTTAGAATACTGTACCGGAATCTTACGCTCTCCCTGTTGAATATATATAATTGCTGCTACTATTACAACTGCAATTATCAGGAAGAAAAATACATTAAAGATACTGATAGCTCCTACCTGTAATTTACGAACTATACCTATAACTGCCGATGGAGCCCGAGAAATAACTGAAGCAAAGATAATAATGGAAATTCCATTTCCAATTCCCTTATCAGTAATCTGCTCACCAAGCCACATTAAAAAGGCAGTCCCAGCAGTTAAAGTAATGATAATTGTAAATAGAGTAAAGTAAGTTGGATTAGCAATAGCACCTAAATTTTTTATCCAGAGTGTAATTCCAAATCCCTGAATTAAAGCCAATACTACCGTTGCATATCTAGTATATTGGGCTATAACCTTTTTACCTTCCTGTCCCTGTTTAGACAGTTCCTCCAATCTAGGAATTACGACTGTCAGCAGCTGCATGATAATCGAGGCGGTAATATAGGGGTTAATACTCATAGCAAAAATCGTAAACCTACGCAGAGCTCCCCCAGAAAACATATCTAAAAATCCTAATAGACCGCCCTGCTGGAATAATTCACTCAATCTAGACGGGTCAACACCGGGAACTGGAATATGGGCTCCAATTCTATACACAGCAATCATGGCTAATATAAAGAATATCTTTTCCCGTAATCCTTTAACTTTTAGCGAATTAGTTAAAGCGGATAACATTATTTAAAATCACCTCTATTTTAAATCACCTCAGCTTCACCGCCAGCTGCTTCAATCTTTTCTGCTGCTGATTTAGTAAAACCGTGTGCTTTGACCATCAGTTCAACATCTAGCTCACCATCGCCTAGAATCTTGACTCCATCTTTGATCTTGGATACCAATCCAGCTTCTACTAAGACTTCAGGAGTAACCTCGGTTCCTTCAGCAAATCTATTTAAATCTTTAACATTCACTTCAGCATACTCTGTTCTAAACTTATTTGTGAATCCATATTTAGGGAATCGTTTGAAGTAAGGAGTCTGGCCTCCTTCAAATCCCGGTCTTACTCCACCGCCGCTGCGGGCATTCTGTCCCTTAGTACCGCGGCCGGCTGTCTTACCGCTACCGGAACCAACACCGCGTCCTTTACGTTTACGTTTCTTTTTAGATCCTTCGGCAGGCTGTAAATCATGAAGCTTCATTATCGTCACCCCCCTCTAAATAATTACTCTATATTGGAAGTTAGTTTAATAGCTCTTCTACACTTTTTCCTCTTAATTCAGCAACTTTTTCAACATCCTTGATCTCTTTTAATCCCTGAATAGCAGCATTAACCATATTAAGCGGATTATCACTACCTAAAGACTTAGTTAAAATATCTTTAATTCCAGCTAATTCAACTACTGCTCTAATAGGCCCTCCGGCAATTATTCCGGTACCTTCAGAAGCAGGCTTAAATAAGACTCGCCCGGCTCCAAAGACGCCCGTAACTTCATGAGGAATAGTAGTATCATCTAACGGAACTTCAATTAATTCCTTTTTAGCAGCAGCAATTCCTTTCTGAATAGCTCCTGGAACCTCATTGGCTTTACCAATTCCGGCTCCAACATGCCCATTACCATCACCAACAATTACTAAGGAACTAAAACTAAACCGACGACCACCTTTAACAACCTTGGATACACGATTAATATTAACAACTCTTTCATCTAATTCTAATTCATCGGGATCAATCATATTTTTCTTAATAGCCACTTTCTTCCCTCCTTCTGATTAAAATTCCAAACCGTTTTCTCTAGCTGCTTCAGCTAAAGCTTTTACTCGACCATGATATTTATTGCCTCCGCGGTCAAAGACAACTTCTTTAATATCTTCTTTTAAGGCACGTTCAGCTATTAGTTCTCCTACCATCTGAGCTGCTTCTACATTTCCACCATTATCGATCTCATCTCTAATTTCAGGATCTTGAGTAGAAGCTGCAGCTAATGTTTCACCGGATAAGTCATCGATTAATTGGGCATAAATATGCTTTAAACTACGATAAACACTTAATCGAGGTTTAAAAGGAGTTCCACTAATTTTATTTCGAATCCTTTGATGGCGTTTCTTTCTACTTGTGCTCATCTGAATCCTCCCTCCTTAACTATAAAAACTATTAACCAGCAGTTTTACCTTCTTTTCGCCTAATATGCTCATCAACATACTTAATTCCTTTTCCACCGTAAGGTTCAGGTTCGCGAACCGACCTAATATTAGCAGCTACTTCTCCTACTTTCTGTTTATCAGCACCACTAACTATTATTTTATCATTGCCTTCTATTTCTAATTTAATACCATCTTGAGCTTCAATTACGACAGGATGAGAGTATCCAACCTGCAGCTCAAGATTCTGGCCTTTCTTCTGCACCCTATATCCAACACCATTCAATTCCAATTCTTTTTTGAAACCTTCAGTTACTCCTTGAACCATATTAACAACTAAACTTCTATTCAAACCATGAATTGATCTATCTTCTTTAGAATCTCCAGTTCGATTAATGGTAATGGTATCCTCATCAAGAGTAACATCCAATCGTTCATCAATCTTATTGCTTAACTCACCATTTGGACCTTTAACAGTAATTACATTATCATCAACAGTTATATCTACCTTATCCGGAATTTCAATCGGTAAATGTCCAATCCGTGACACTTTATTCCACCTCCTGCTCTAATTTAACTTACCAGTTTAGCTTACCATACATAACAGAGTACTTCTCCACCGATTCCTCGGCTGCGTGCTTCTTTATCAGTCATGACTCCCTGAGATGTAGACAGAATAGCAATTCCAAGTCCGCCTAACACCTGAGGAATCTCATTTTTGTCGACATAAACTCTAAGTCCTGGCTTACTGATTCGCTTCAAACCAGTAATTACTTTTTCTTTATTAGCTCCATACTTTAAATAAAGTCTTATTTTCCCCTGAGCATCAGTTTCAATTCGTTTATAGTCTTTAATAAATCCTTCCTCTTCTAAAACCCGGGCCATTTCTTCTTTTAAATTAGAGGCAGGAATATCGACTTTCTCTTTCACCATCATATTAGCATTTCTAGTTTGGGTTAACATATCCGCAATTGAATCCGTCACAGACATAACAGAACCTCCTTTCTATATTCAACGATTACCAGCTTGATTTCTTAACGCCTGGAAGAACGCCTTTATGGGCTAATTCTCTAAAACAGATTCTACAGAGTTCAAACTTCTGTAAAACACCATTAGCTCGGCCACATCGACGACAACGTAGTACCCCTCGAGTGGAATACTTTTGATCTTTGTTGGATTTTTCTACTTTTGCTTTGCGTGCCACTATCTTCCCTCCTTTAGATTATTATTTTACTGTTTAAAGGGCATATTCATCAGTGATAATAACTCTCTTGCTTCCTCATCCGTCTCGGCACTAGTTACAATTGTAATATCCATACCTTGAATCTTATTTACATCATCAACATCGATCTCAGGAAAGACCGTCTGATTATCAAGACCTAATGAATAATTACCTCGGCCATCAAATGACTTAGTAGATAAACCTCTAAAGTCTCGCACCCGCGGCAGGGCAACATTAACTAATTTATATAAGAATTCGTACATTACTTCACCGCGTAATGTTACCTTACAGCCAACCGGCATTCCCTTTCTGATCTTAAAGTTGGCAATAGACTTTTTAGCTCTAGTAACTACAGGATTCTGTCCTGTAATTGCTTTCAGTTGTTCTACAGAATCATCCAACAGATTAACATTCTCTGATGCTTCACCGATCCCCATGTTAACTATAATCTTTTCTAGCTCAGGCACCTGCATTATATTATCATACTCAAACTTATCCATCAATTTATCAACAATTTCATCTTTATATTGTTCTTTTAACACTACCATTAATTTACCCTCCTTCCAACTACAGACAAAAATTATTTATTAGTCTATAATCTCTCCACATTCTTTACAGACGCGAACCTTTTCACCGGAATCTAAAACTTCTGTACCGGTTTTAGTTGGTTGGTCACAATATTTACAGATTAACATTACATTAGAACTGTAAATCGGAGCTTCTTTTTCCACAATGCCTCCTTGGGGCATATCCTGACTAGGCTGTTGATGCTTATGTCTAATATTGATACCTTCCACAACTACTCTTTCTTCTTTGGGAAAGGCCTTTAATACTTTACCGCGCTTCCCTTTATCATTACCGGCAATAACCATAACCTCATCATCTTTTTTTACATGTAACTTAGAAAGGGCCAACTTAACTACCTCCTCTCAAAACTTAAAACTGAATCCATTTATAATACTTCTGGCGCTAAGGAAATAATTCGAGTAAACTTCTTATCCCTTAATTCCCTAGCTACCGGACCGAAAATCCTTGTGCCTGTAGGATTATCATTATTATCAATAATTACCGCTGCATTTTCATCGAAGCTGATATATGAACCATCAGGGCGGCGATACTCTCTTTGAGTTCTAACAACAACTGCCTTTACAACCTCTCCTTTACTGACCATACCATCAGGAATGGCTTCTTTGACAGTACCAATAATTATATCGCCAATCGTAGCATACTTTTTCTTAGAACCGCCTAATATCTTTACACATAACAGTTCCCGTGCTCCAGAGTTATCAGCTACATTCAATTTTGATTCTACCTGAATCACTTGACAGCACCCTCCTTTCTACAATCACAACCGATAAATTATCTATTTAGCTTTCCGCAGAATCTCATCAACTTTCCAGTTCTTTTCCTTACTGATCGGTCGTGTTTCTATAATTCTTACTTTATCGCCTTCACTACATTCATTATCTTCATCATGAGCTTTAAAGCGTGTTGTTCTATTGATTACTCTTTTATATAAATCATGCTGTGTTTTACGTTCAACAGCAACAACTATTGTTTTATCCATCTTATCGCTAACAACTTTACCAATTCTAGTCTTTTTATTATTTTCCTCTGACATTAGATACCCTCCTTTGCCAGACATTATTCACTAATGTCTAATTTCTAATTCTCTCTCATGTAGAATAGTCTTAACCCGAGCAATTGATCTTCTAACTTCACGAATACGAGCTGGATTATCCAGTTGAGCAGTCGCATTCTGGAATCTCAAGTTAAATAATTCTTCTTTCAGATCTGATAATTTATGCTCTAATTCCTCCGAAGTTAACTCTCGCAATTCATTAGCTTTCATCACTGTCACCATCCATTCCTTCGCGTTTTACAAATCTCGTCTGAATCGGTAATTTATGAGAAGCTAAACGCATTGCTTCCTCAGCTACCTCCTCTTGAATACCAGCAATTTCAAACATGATTCGACCAGGCTTAACTACTGCAGCCCAGTATTCAGGATCTCCTTTTCCGGAACCCATTCGAGTTTCAGCAGGAGTAGCTGTTACAGGTTTATCAGGGAAGATATTAACCCAGACCTTCCCTCCTCGTTTAGCATGACGAGTAAGAGCAATTCTAGCTGCTTCAATCTGACGATTTGAAATCCAGGCCGGTTCTAGGGCCTGTAGACCATATTCACCGAAATTTACTTTATTACCGCGAGTAGCTTTACCTTTCATTCGACCACGCTGCTGCTTTCTATGCTTAACCCGTTTTGGTAATAACATATTGTTACCTCCTTTCTAAACCTAATCCTTATTCTTCATCCTCAACATCAGGCAGAATTTCTCCTTTATTGATCCAGACTTTAACTCCGATCTTACCATAAGTCGTATAGGCTTCTGTAAATCCGTAATCAATATCAGCTCTTAGAGTCTGCAAGGAAACATTTCCTTTATTATAACCTTCCTGGCGAGCCATTTCTGCTCCACCTAAACGTCCGCTGCATTCAATTCTAAAGCCTTCTATACCGTCTTGGCGCAGAGTACGATTCATTGCCTGTCTCATAGCTCTACGGAATGAAACCCGCTGCTCAAGCTGTTGGGCTACACCTTCAGCAATTAATTGAGCATTCTTTTCTGGATTCTTAACCTCAACTACATTAATCTGAATCTGTTTTCCTGTTATATCCTGTAGTTCATTACGTAAAGCATTTACCTCAGAACCACCTTTTCCGATTACCATTCCTGGACGAGCAGTATGAACATCTAACTTAACTCGATCAGCAGCCCGCTCAATTACAATTCGCGCAATACCTGCATTATACATTTTATCTTTAACATGGTTTCTAATTTCTAAATCTTCATGTAACACATCAGCATACTCATCCTTCTCTGCATACCATTTAGCATCCCAATCTTTAATAACTCCAACTCTTAAACCGTGGGGATTTACTTTTTGTCCCACTAATTATCCCTCCTTCTGTTCCTTAACTTTAATAGTGATATGGCTAGTTCTTTTATTAATCGGAGTTGCCTGCCCCATTGCTCTCGGCTTAAATCTCTTCATCGTCGGTCCTTCGTTAACATAAGCTTCAGATATATATAGTTCATCCGGAATCATATCATGATTATTCTCTGCATTAGCTACTGCAGAATTAAGCACTTTTTCAATAATTTCAGCTGCCTTCTTAGGAGTGTTGCGCAAAATTCCAAAGGCTTTACCAATCTCTTTATCCCGGACTAGATCAATTACCAATCTAGCCTTTCGTGGAGAAATGCGAACCTCCTTAGCAGTTGCTTTCGCTTCCATCTTCTAACCTCCTTTTTACTTGAATAATACCTTATTTTAACGATGTTGACCTCTCTGTATGACGGCTGTGTTCCCTAAATGTTCTAGTTGGTGCAAATTCACCTAATTTATGGCCTACCATCTCTTCAGTAATATAGATAGGTACATGCTTGCGACCATCATATACAGCAATCGTATGGCCCACCATCTGGGGAAAGACTGTAGAATCTCGCGACCAAGTCTTAATTACTTCTTTCTCCCCAGATTCATTCAGCTCTTCAATTTTATCTAGTAATTTTTTTTCTACGAATGGTCCTTTCTTAACTGAACGACCCACAATAAATCCCTCCTTTATCTGTCACTGAATTTATTCTTGCTTCTCTTCATTTCGCCGACGAATAATTAATTCATCAGACTTCTTAGACTTGCGCGTCTTCTTACCGATAGTACGCTGACCCCAAGGAGTAACCGGATGTCTTCCAGCAGGCTTCCTACCTTCTCCACCGCCGTGTGGGTGATCATGTGGGTTCATAACTACACCGCGAACACTTGGACGACGTCCTAACCAACGGCTGCGTCCTGCCTTTCCGAGTGTGATATTCTCATGTTCAATATTTCCAACCTGCCCAACTGTTGCTTTACATTCGGCAGGAATCAATCTTACCTCTCCTGAAGGTAGATTAACATGAACATACTGTTCTTCTTTGGCCATCAGTCTTGCCTGTGCTCCAGCTGAACGAACCAACTGACCGCCTTTGCCCGGCTGCAGTTCTAAATTATGAATAATAGTACCTACCGGCATATCCTTCATCTGTAAAGCATTTCCCGGCTTAATTTCTGCTTCAGGACCGGACATGATCTTTTCTCCAACTTCAATTCCCCGTGGAGCTAAGATATATCTCTTTTCCCCATCTGCATAATTTAATAATGCAATGTAGGCAGAACGATTGGGATCATACTCAATCGTAGCAACCTTAGCTGGAACTCCGTCTTTATCACGTTTAAAATCAATAATCCTATACTTGCGTTTATGTCCGCCACCGCGCCGTCGGGAAGTAATACGACCATTTACATTACGTCCTCCACTCTTCTTTAGTGGAGCCAGTAGAGACTTTTCCGATTCATCAGTTGTAACTTCTTCAAAAGTATCTACAGTCATATATCTTCTAGACGGTGATGTCGGTTTAAATGTCTTAATTGCCATCTTAATTCCCTCCTTGTACACTAAAAATTACATACCTTCAAAGATTTCGATTCTATCTCCTTCAGCTAATTTAACCCTTGCTTTTTTCCATTCCGGTCTAGTTCCTTCATGAACGCCCATTCTCCGTTTTTTACTAGGCATTCTACAGGTTGTTACTTTATTGACCTTCACTTCAAATAATTCCTCTATAGCACGCTTTATTTCAGGCTTATTAGCATTCATAATTACTTTAAAAGTATACCAGTTCTCTTCTTCAATATCCTGCATTGCCCTCTCCGAAATATGCGGCTGGATAACTACATCTTCTGGATCACGCATTATTTATCCAGCACCTCCTCTACTTTTTTAATTGCTTCTTTAGTAATAATTATCTGCTCATTATCTAAGACATCATAGACATTAACTGCTGATCCTAATAAAACTTTAACATCTGGAATATTCCGGGCAGATTTATATAAATTATCATCCTTTTCAGCAGTAATAACTAACACCTTTTTATCTTTAGCATCTAAAGCCTCAAGGACCTTAACCATCTGCTTAGTCTTAGGCTGATCAAAATTAAACCCATCGACAACTGTTAATTCTTCGTCTTGAACTTTAGCAGTTAAAGCTGATTTAACAGCTAATCTTTTTACTTTTTTAGGAATATCCTTAGAATAATCTCTCGGTTGAGGGCCAAAAGTAGTTCCTCCACCGACCCAGATTGGGGATCGGATACTACCATGACGAGCCCGACCAGTACCTTTCTGACGCCAAGGCTTACGGCCACCGCCTCTTACTTCTGCTCTAGTCTTAGTCGAAGCAGTTCCTGCCCGCTTAGCAGCTAACTGGGCTGTTACCGCCTCATGGACAACATGTTCATTGATTTCTACATCAAATATACTCTGATTAAGCTCAACTTCACCTACTTGGCTACCTTCTGCATCAAATAATGTTAATTCAGGCATTCTTTCTCCTCCTTTCTAACCAACTTATCCTTTAACAGATTCTTTAATCCGCACTAAAGCTTTCTTAGGTCCTGGTACTGCACCTTTAACTGCGAGAATATTCTTCTCTGGGTCCACTTTAGCTACTTTCAAATTCTGAATAGTAACCTGCTCTCGTCCCATTCTCCCCGGCATCTTTTTACCTTTGAAGACTCGAGCCGGGTCAGCAGACGCACCAATAGATCCCGGTAATCTATAATTTCTAGAACCATGTGTCTTAGGTCCTAAGTTAAAGTTCCAGCGTTTAACTGTTCCAGCAAACCCTTTACCTTTAGAAGTTCCTGTTACATCAACTCTGTCTCCTACTGCAAAGATATCGGCTTTAATTTCATCGCCTACTTCATATTCATCTTCCTCATTAATTCTAACTTCTCGAATATATTCCTTAGGTTCAACGCCATATTTATCGAAATGGCCTTTTAACGGTTTATTAAGCTTACTTTCTTTAGCTTCACCAAAACCTAATTGAATGGCCTTATATCCATCCTTTTCTTCAGTCTTTTTTTGAACTATAGAACAGGGTCCCGCTTCAATTACAGTAACCGGAATAACCTCTCCTTCATCATCAAAGATCTGTGTCATACCTACTTTCTTACCTAAAATTTCTCTTGTCATCTTTTCTGCACCTCCTCATAAATCCAACAGTCTCTATTCCATTTTAAATTAAGAATTATAATTTAATTTCAATATCGACACCTGCTGGTAGATCCAACCGCATCAGAGAATCAACTGTCTTAGAAGTCGGCTCTAAGATATCAATTAATCTTTTATGGGTTCTCATCTCAAACTGTTCACGAGCCTTTTTATGAACATGAGGTGAACGTAAAACAGTAAATACCTCTTTTTTAGTTGGTAACGGTACAGGACCTGAAACCTCAGCTCCGGTTCGCTTAGCAGTCTCTACAATCTTAGTAGCCGATTTATCTAAAACCTGATGTTCATATGCTTTTAATCGGATTCTAATCTTTTCTTGAGCTTGGTTTGCCATGCTTACACCTCCATTGGAGAAATATTACACAGAAAAAAGATGAGGAGAGAAATTATATCTCCTCATTCTCTTTTCGCTGCTTGATTTATTCAATAATCTCTGTAATTACACCGGCTCCTACAGTCTTACCGCCTTCGCGAATTGCAAAGCGCAGACCTTCTTCCATAGCTATCGGTGTAATCAATTTAACTCCCATCTCTACATTATCTCCAGGCATTACCATCTCTACATCATCTGGTAGGTTGATATCTCCTGTCACGTCTGTAGTTCGGAAATAAAACTGTGGTCTATATCCATCAAAGAACGGTGTATGTCTTCCGCCTTCGTCTTTACTTAGTACATAAACCTCTGCTTCAAATTCAGTATGTGGTGTAATTGATCCCGGCTCAGCTAGAACCTGGCCTCTCTCGATCTCTTCTCTATCAACACCTCTCAGTAAGGCACCAATATTATCTCCAGCTACTGCTTCATCTAACATCTTACGGAACATCTCTACTCCGGTTACTACTGTCTCCTGTGTATCCTTAACTCCTACTAACTCTGCTTCATCTCCAGGATGTAGCTTTCCTCGTTCTAATCTCCCTGTAGCAACTGTTCCGCGTCCTTTGATTGTAAAGACATCCTCTACTGGTAGTAAGAACGGCTTGTCTGTATCTCTTTCTGGTTCAGGCAGATACTCATCAATAGCATCCATCAATTCTAGAATCTGTCCGCACCATTCACAGTCTCTATCTCCACAACCACATTCTAATGCTTTAAGACCGGAACCAACAATAATTGGTACTTCATCACCGTTAAAGTCATATTCATTAAGTAGTTCTCTTACTTCCATCTCTACTAATTCGATTAATTCTTCGTCATCAACCATATCTGCCTTGTTCAAGAAGACTACAATATTCGGTACATTTACCTGACGGGCCAATAGTAGGTGCTCTCTTGTCTGCGGCATCGGTCCATCAGCAGCAGATACAACCAATAATGCTCCATCCATCTGAGCTGCACCAGTAATCATATTCTTAACATAGTCAGCATGTCCTGGACAGTCTACGTGAGCATAGTGACGGTTCTCTGTTTCATACTCCACATGAGAAGTAGCGATTGTAATTCCGCGTTCCTGCTCTTCTGGTGCGTTGTCGATATCCTCAAAATTTGCAGAACCCTCTTCTCCTTTGGATAACACCTTAGTAATTGCAGCAGTTGTTGTTGTCTTACCATGGTCAACATGTCCAATAGTTCCAATATTCATATGCGGCTTATCTCGTTCAAACTTTTCTTTTGCCATCTTTCTCATCCTCCTTCAATTGATAAATTACTCTTTATCCATAATTTCTTTAGCAATACTATTTGGAACTTCACCATAATGATCAAACTGCATTACATAATTGGCTCGACCCTGAGTCTTTGATCGAAGATCAGTAGCATAACCAAACATCTCAGCTAACGGTACATAGGCTTTAATCACTTTAGCATTACCGCGCTGTTCCATACCTTCGACCTGGGCTCGGCGTCCATTTAAGTCTCCAATTACATCTCCCATATACTCCTCAGGAGTAGTAACTTCGACTTCCATAATAGGTTCTAACAGAACCGGATTAGCTCTTTTAGTTCCCTGTCTGAAGGCTTTAGAACCAGCAACTTTGTAAGCCATCTCAGAAGAGTCAACTTCGTGGTGAGAACCATCATTCAAGCTAACTTTAATATCAACCATCGGATATCCAGCTAAAATACCATTCTCCATGGCTTCTTTAACTCCATCTTCAACAGCAGGAATATAATCTCTAGGAATGACTCCACCAACAATATTATCTTCAAACTCAAATCCTCCACCGGCTTCTAGCGGTTCAATTTCAATCACAGCATGACCGTACTGGCCTCGACCTCCAGACTGACGAATAAACTTACCTTCAGCTTCTACTTCCTCCTTAATAGTTTCACGATAAGCAACTTGTGGAGCTCCTATATTGGCTTCTACATTAAATTCACGCGTTAAGCGATCTACAATTACTTCTAAGTGTAATTCACCCATTCCGGAAATAATTGTTTGGCCTGTTTCCTCATCAGTCTTAACCTGGAATGTTGGATCCTCTTCGGCTAGACTCTGCAGCGCTTGACCTAGCTTATCTTGATCTGCTTGAGTCTTAGGCTCAATTGCAACTGCAATTACCGGTTCAGGAAATTCCATAGACTCTAAGATGATTGGATTATCTTCATCACAGAGTGTATCTCCAGTTGATGTATTCTTAAGTCCTACAGCTGCTGCTAAGTCTCCAGCATAGACCTGATCTCTCTCTTCCCGGTGGTTAGCATGCATCTGTAAAATCCGGCTAACTCTTTCTTTCTCCTCCTTAGTAGAATTATAAACATAAGAACCTGATTCTAAAATTCCAGAATAAGCTCTAAAGAAGGCTAATTTACCTACATAAGGATCAGTCATAATCTTAAAGGCTAAAGCAGAAAACGGCTCATCATCATCAGCTGGACGAGCTTCAGTCTCTTCCGTTCCTGGAACCTCACCTTCAATCGGCGGGATATCCACAGGTGATGGCAAGTAATCCACAACTGCATCCAGCATTGGCTGGATACCTTTATTTTTGAGTGCTGTTCCACACATTACAGGAGTAAATTCATTTTCAATAACTCCTTGTCTGATACCATCCCTAATCTCATCTTCAGTGATCTCTTCATCCTCTAAATACTTCATCATTATTTCTTCATCGACATCTGCAATAGCTTCCAATAACTCTTCTCTATATAATTCTGCCTGTTCCTGTAAATCTTCAGGAATTTCCTCTTCTTCATAGTCAACTCCTAATTCATCTCTATAAACGATGGCCTTCATCTTTACTAAGTCAACTACACCAATAAAGTCATCTTCCTTACCAATCGGCAGTTGAATTGGAACCGGATTAGCATCTATTCGCTCCTCCATCATATCTACTACATTATAAAAATCGGCTCCTGTTCTATCCATCTTATTAACAAAAGCAAACCGCGGTACATTATATCTATCGGCCTGTCTCCAGACAGTTTCAGATTGAGGCTCAACACCGCCAACTGAACAGAAGACACCGATAGCTCCATCCAACACTCTCAGAGATCTTTCTACCTCTACAGTAAAGTCCACGTGTCCTGGCGTGTCTATAATATTAATTCTGTGATCTCGCCACTGACAAGTAGTAGCAGCAGAGGTAATTGTAATTCCACGTTCCTGTTCTTGGTCCATCCAGTCCATCTGGGAAGCACCATCATGTGTCTCTCCCATCTTATGAACGCGGCCTGTATAGAATAAAATACGTTCAGTAGCAGTAGTTTTACCTGCATCAATATGCGCCATAATACCAATATTTCTTGTTTTCTTCAGTGGGAATTGTCTAGCCACTATTTACCCTCCTTAGTTGTACACTGGTCTTAACTAGTTTTACCATCTATAATGAGCAAATGCTTTATTAGCCTCTGCCATCTGATGAATTTCTTCTTTTTTACGAACAGCTCCACCTTCTTCATTATAAGCATCAATAATTTCATTAGCAAGTCTAGCTACCATTCGTCTCTCACCACGGCTGCGGGCTGCTTCAATAAGCCAACGCAGTCCTAATGTTAAACGACGGTCATTATCTACTTCAACAGGTACCTGATAGTTAGCACCACCAACTCGACGAGACTTAATCTCTAAGACAGGCATAACATTATTTAAAGCTTCTTTAAATACCTCTAAAGCATTCTCTCCAGTATTCTTTTCAATTACAGCCATTGCTTTATAAAAGATTTTTTCAGCTAAGCTCTTCTTGCCATCATACATAACCTTATTGATAGCCTTAGTAACTAAACGACTGTTAAAGACTGGATCAGGTGTAATATCCTTTCTGCCAGCTATATTCTTACGTGACATCGATTCTCCTCCCTTCATAAAATATTATTTTTTAGATTTAGGGCTTCTTAACTCCGTATTTAGAACGAGCCTGCTTTCTGTCTTCAACACCAGCAGTATCTAAAGCACCACGGACAATAGTATACCTAACCCCTGGTAAGTCCTTAACTCTTCCACCTCTAACCAAAACTACAGAGTGTTCCTGCAAATTATGTCCTTCGCCGGGAATATAGGCAGTAACTTCTTTTCCATTAGTTAATCGAACACGGGCTACCTTTCTTAAAGCAGAATTAGGCTTTTTAGGCGTTGCAGTATAGACACGGGTACAGACACCTCGCTTCTGTGGCGCCCCTTCCAAAGCCGGAGCAGTCTGTTTCTTCTTTACCTTATTTCTTCCTTTACGAATCAATTGATTGATAGTAGGCATTGCTACACCCCCTTCCGCAGATTTAAACAAGTATCATTCCTTAAAGAAGAGGTGGGCACCCCCACCTCTTCTCAATACCTAACAACCTCTCACTAGTCACTAGAAAGAATCTATCATCAGAAAATCCAGAATTAACTTAGTACCATAACACACTTACGTATTTTAACACTTTAATTCTTAACTGTCAAGGAATATACTGATTTTTTACTACTTTACCTTTTCTACTTCAGCAATTTCATCCTTCTGGTCCTCTTCTTCAGTAATATCGATATCAATATCCCTATAACGCTTCATTCCGGTACCGGCTGGAATCAACTGCCCAATAATCACATTCTCTTTTAATCCAACTAATGAATCATTCTGCCCATCCAGTGAAGACTCAGTTAAGACACGAGTCGTTTCCTGGAAAGAAGCAGCAGACAAGAAACTCTCAGTAGCTAAAGAAGCCTTCGTAATTCCTAACAATTCAGGTTCAGCCGTTGCCGGTTCTTTACCTTCAGTAATGGCTTCATTATTAGTTTCTTCAAATTCAAAGACATTAACTAATTTACCTGGCAGTAAGTCAGTATCTCCAGCTTCTTTAACCTTAACTTTATCTAACATCTGTCTAATGACAACTTCCATATGCTTATCATCAATCTCTACTCCCTGGGATCTATATACATCCTGAACTTCACGGAGCAGATACTTCTGTACTGCTCTTGCACCGCGAATATTCAAGATATCCTCCGGATCCAGCGGTCCTTTGGTTAATCTCTGTCCCGTTTCAACATAATCTCCATCTTCAATCTTCATTGTTGAACCGTAAGGCAGCTTATAAGTCTTCTGCTTGCCATCATCTGTTTTGATTACTGCTTTATGAGAATTAGCCGTCTCTACCAATTTAATTTTACCGCTCAATTCAGTTACAATTGCCTGTCCTTTTGGAGTTCTGGCTTCAAATAACTCTTCAACACGAGGTAGACCCTGTGTAATATCATCACCGGCAACTCCACCAGTATGGAAAGTACGCATTGTTAACTGAGTTCCCGGTTCACCGATGGACTGAGCAGCTATAATTCCTACGGCTTCACCAACATCTACCAATCTACCAGTGGCTAAGTTCTCACCATAACATTTACAACAGACACCGTTTTTAGTTCTACAAGTTAAGATAGACCTAATCTCTACTTCTTCCAATCCAGCTTCTGCAATCTCAGCGGCAGTGTCTTCAGTAATCATTTCATCCTTTTCAACAATTGTCTCTCCTGTTTCAGGATGTTCAATATCAGTATTAGCCAGTCTACCGACTATTCTCTCTTCTAGCGGTTCAATTACTTCCCCCTCTTCTTTAATAGCTTCAACCAGAATACCATCATCAGTTCCACATTCTTCTTCTCTGACTATCACATCCTGTGAAACATCAACTAACCTTCTAGTTAAATAACCGGAATCAGCTGTTCTTAAAGCTGTATCAGCTAGACCCTTTCGAGCACCGTGAGTAGAAATGAAGTATTCCAATACTGTTAAACCTTCCCGGAAGTTAGCTTTAATCGGCAGGTCAATAATCTGCCCAGACGGATCAGTCATTAAACCGCGCATTCCGCCTAACTGAGTAATCTGAGAAGTATTACCTCGGGCTCCGGAAGTAGCCATCATATAAATGGAGTTAGTCTCTGGTAGACCATCTACCATCTCTTCTGTTACTCTATCTTTGGCTGTTCCCCAGATATCAATTACCCGCTGGTATCTTTCCTTTTCAGTAATCAAACCGCGTTTATACTGTTCCTCAATCTGATGAACTTTATCCTCAGACTTCTGCAGGATTTCCGGTTTCTCCTCTGGTACCCGCACATCGGTAACACCGATAGTAATTCCGGATTTAGTAGAGTATTCAAATGTTATCTCCTCTAAATCATCCAGAAGATCAGCAGTCTGATTAGGACCAAATTTATCATGACAATTACCTACTAAATCAGATAAGCGTCCTTTATCAAATACTTCATTCTGAAACTCCAGTTCTTCAGGGAAGATATCATTGAATAAGACCCTTCCTACTGTGGTTTCAATCCATTCCTCTTCCAGTTTATATTTAATTTCGGCATGAATATCAACAACATCATTCTCGTAAGCCTTCAAAACTTCATCAACATCGCCAAAGAACTTACCTTCACCTTTCACGCCTTCCTCTTTCATAGTCATATGATAAGCACCTAAGACCATATCTTGTGATGGCACTGCAATTGCTTCACCATCGGCTGGCGATAGTAGATTGTAAGTGGATAACATCAAAAGTCTGGATTCTGCCTGGGCCTCTGCAGACAGTGGTACATGTACTGCCATCTGATCACCGTCAAAGTCAGCATTATAAGGTGGGCAGATTAAAGGATGAATCTTGATCGCCTTTCCTTCTACTAAGACCGGTTCAAAGGCCTGAATACCTAACCTATGCAGTGTTGGAGCCCGGTTTAATAAAACAGGATGTTCTTTGATAACTTCTTCTAAAATATCCCAGACTTCCTCATCCAGTTTTTCGACCTTCCCCTTAGCACTCTTGATATTATGGGCTAAGTCTTCTTCAACTAACTTCTTCATTACAAACGGTTTAAATAATTCTAACGCCATCTTTTTTGGTAGACCACACTCATGCATCTTTAAATCCGGACCAACAACAATTACTGAACGGCCGGAATAATCAACACGCTTACCTAACAGATTCTGTCTAAAGCGCCCCTGTTTTCCTTTCAGCATATCACTTAGGGACTTAAGCGGTCGATTACCGGAACCTGTCACTGCCCGACCCCGACGTCCATTATCAATTAAGGCATCAACAGCCTCCTGGAGCATCCTCTTTTCATTTCTGATAATGATATCAGGAGCACCTAAATCCAACAAGCGCTTTAATCTATTATTTCTATTGATAACTCTACGATAAAGATCATTTAAATCAGAAGTAGCAAACCGGCCACCATCTAACTGAACCATTGGTCTTAACTCTGGCGGGATTACCGGAATAACATCGAGAACCATCCATTCAGGCTTATTATCGGATTTCCGAAGTCCATCTACTACCTTAAGCCGCCTGACAGCACGTTTGCGCCGCTGCCCAGAAATATCCTTGATTTCAGCTCTTAATTCTTCTACTTCTTTATCCAGATCCATATTCTTCAGAATCTCTTTTACAGCTTCAGCACCCATACCTGCTTTAAAGCTATCGCCATACTTTATCTTTGCTTCTCGATATTCATCTTCACTCAACAGTTGTTTTTCACTTAAAGGAGTATCTCCAGGTTCAATAACAATATAAGAAACAAAGTATAAGGCCTTTTCTAAAGATCTCGGCGACATATCCATAACTAATCCTAACCGACTAGGTATCCCCTTAAAATACCAGATATGAGAGACAGGAGCTGCTAGCTCAATATGGCCCATTCGTTCCCGCCTTACTTTAGAACGAGTAACCTCTACACCACAGCGATCACAGACAACACCTTTATATCTAACCCGTTTATACTTTCCACAGTGGCATTCCCAATCTTTAGTCGGTCCAAATATCTTTTCACAGAAGAGTCCCTCTTTTTCCGGTTTTAAAGTTCTATAATTAATCGTCTCAGGTTTCTTAACCTCTCCGCTAGACCAGTTACGAATCTGTTCTGGAGAAGCTAAACCAATCTTCATGGAATCGAAATTATTTACATTAAGCAAGGGCTGTACTCCCTCCTTTAGATTTTAATAACTTAAAATCAAAGCAAGGCTTTATTGACCATCCTCGTCTTCATCTAAGTCTAATCCTAGCTTCTTAGTAGTATCATTGACAGCTTCCTCATTCTCCTCAATCTCTAATTCCTCATCCTCATCAGAATAAACCTTGGCATCAAGTCCAATACTCTGCATTTCTTTAATCAATACCTTAAATGATTCCGGAATACCGGATTCCGGTATGTTCTCACCTTTTACAATTGATTCATAAGCCTCTACTCTACCTACTACATCATCAGATTTAACAGTCAACATCTCCTGTAAACAATGAGCAGCACCGTATGCTTCTAAGGCCCAAACTTCCATTTCACCAAGCCTCTGACCTCCAAACTGGGCTTTACCTCCTAGCGGCTGCTGTGTTACTAGAGAATAAGGGCCGGTTGAACGGGCATGAATCTTATCATCAGCTAAATGATGTAGCTTCAAGATATACATATATCCGACTGTAACTCTCTCTTTAAACTCTTCTCCAGTTCGTCCGTCATACAGCTGCACCTTACCATCACGAGGTAGACCTGCTTCCTCCAGCATATCCATAACATCATCTTCAGTTGCTCCGTTGAAGACAGGAGTTTCAACATGAATCCCTAATTCTTCTGCTGCCCAGCCTAGATGAGTTTCTAATACCTGGCCTAAATTCATTCGGGATGGTACACCTAAGGGATTAAGTACAATTTCTACTGGCTCACCATTCGGCAGATACGGCATGTCTTCTTCCGGTAAAACTCGGGAAATAACACCTTTATTCCCATGGCGTCCGGCTAACTTATCACCAACCTCGATCTTACCTTTGCGGGCTATATAGACTCTAACTAATTTATTTACTCCTGGTTTTAGATCATCACCATCATCACGAGTAAAGACCTTAACATCGATTACAATCCCCTTCTCCCCATGTGGTACCTTAAGGGAAGTATCTCTAACTTCTCTAGCTTTTTCGCCAAAGATTGCTCTCAATAATCTCTCTTCAGCCGACAGTTCTGTTTCACCTTTTGGAGTTACCTTCCCCACTAAGATATCTCCCGGTCTAACTTCAGCTCCAGGGCGAATAATACCGCGCTCATCTAAATCTTTTAGAGCTTCCTCACTAACATTCGGAATATCTTTAGTGATCTCCTCAGGACCAAGCTTGGTATCTCTAGCCTCTGCTTCATGTTCTTCAATATGGACAGAAGTTAAGCTATCATCCTTAACTAATTTCTCACTGATTAAAATAGCATCCTCATAATTATATCCTTCCCAGGTCATAAAGGCTACTAAACAGTTACGGCCTAAAGCAAGCTCTCCCTGATCCATAGCTGGACCATCACCAATTACATCACCGGCTTCTACTCTATCACCTTTTCGGACAATCGGCTTATGAGTAAAGGAAGTCCCCTGATTAGAACGGACAAACTTATCCAGTTCATACTTATCTACATCACCATCATCAGTCTTAACCAAGATCTTTTTAGCAGTTACTCTCATTACTTCACCGCTATTTTTAGCTACTACTGCAACTCCGGAATCCTTAGCAGCTTTATACTCAATCCCTGTTCCTACATAGGGAGCATCTGTCTTCAGCAGTGGAACACCCTGCCGCTGCATATTAGCCCCCATCAAAGCCCGGTTAGCATCATCATTCTCTAAGAAAGGAATCAAAGCTGCAGACACACTAACAATCTGACCCGGCGATACATCCACATAATCTATCTTATCTCGAGTTACCTCCAGAATATCTTCTCGATATCTAGCCCTTGGACGTTCATCTAATATATTTCCCTCGTCATCTAAACTAACATTACCTTGAGTAATAACATTTCCTTCTTCATCGTTAGCTGTCAGATACTCTATCTTTCCTGTTACTTGACCGTCTTCCACTTTGCGATACGGCGTCATAATAAATCCATACTTATTGGTCTTTCCATACAGACAAAGCGAACCAATTAACCCGATATTCGGCCCCTCCGGAGTTTCAATTGGACAGATTCTCCCGTAGTGAGTATGATGCACATCCCGCACATCAAATCCAGCTCGTTCCCGGCTTAAACCTCCGGGCCCTAAAGCACTCATCCGACGTTTATGAGTCAATTCTGATAATGGATTAGTCTGATCCATAAATTGCGACAGCTGACCACTGCCAAAAAATTCTTTAATTGCTGCTACTACCGGTCGAGTATTGATCAAAGCCTGAGGAGTAATCACATCAATATCCTGAATCGTCATCCTTTCCCTAATTACTCTCTCCATTCTCGACAGCCCAATTCTAAATTGATTCTGCAGCAATTCACCTACTGTCTTTAAACGTCGATTACCGAGATGATCAATATCATCGATATAAGCATCATCATCATCATGAATTAATTTGATTAGATACTTTACTGTCTCTACAATATCCTCTTTTTGTAATGTTCTCTGGTCAAGATCAGTATCAAGACCTAACTTATTATTGAGCTTGTAACGCCCTACTTCAGCCAGATCGTACCGCTTAGGATCAAAAAATAATGATTCTATTAAATTCTCCGCACTTTCTACTGTCGGCGGTTCCCCCGGCCGCAGTTTCTTATAAAGTTCTATTAAAGCTTCTTCCCTATTTTCAGTATTATCACGATCAATTGTATCATGAACTATCTCATGGTCACCAAGCAAATCTATCAATTCTGAATCTGTACTATAGCCTAAAGCCCTAAATAATACAGTGGAAGGCATCTTACGAGCACGGTCAACTCTAACAGCAATTATCCTCTTCTTATCATATTCAAACTCGATCCAGGCTCCACGGTTAGGAATTATACTACCATCAATTAACTGTCGTCCATCCTTTGTTCTCTCTTCTCCAAAATAGACTCCAGCAGATCTGATTAACTGATTAACTATTACTCTTTCTGCTCCATTGATGATAAACGTCCCTTTATCAGTCATCAATGGCAGATCTCCCATAAAGACTTCCTGTTCTTTTACTTCCCCTGTTTCTTGATTAATTAGCCGAACTTTAACTTCTAAAGGTGCATCATAAGTTACATCTCGATGCTTACTTTCCACTTCATCATATTTAGGTTCCCCTAAACTATAATCAAGAAATTCCAATACTAAATTCTCAGAAAAATCTTGAATCGGTGAAATTTCATCAAACATTTCCAAGATTCCATTATCGAAGAACCACTGATAAGAACTTTTCTGCGTCTCAAGTAAATACGGTACTTCCATTCCATCTTCTACTTTAGCAAAGCTCCTTCGCTTCCGCCTAAGAGAACTCTCCGGCTTGGCCATGAATAAAATTCACCCCCGCTAATTTTCTCAACCTACAGAAACTATTACAGCCTATCATTATATATAAGTAAATTATTGTAAGCATAATAACAATAATATTTTGGTTAAACTGGATTTTAAATATACATTTTTTATTAATTTCTAACAGATAATCTATCTTAACAGTTAATAGAAGGTATATTAATCTCATTTTACATTCTCATAACAATTAATAATGGTAACATAATCTTAAAATAATGTCAAGAAATATTTTATAATAAGCTAAAAAGCACCCTGTTAGTAACTAACAGAGTGCTTTTTATTATCTATATGCACATCTATTTTTTAATTATATTAAGTACTTTAGATAATTATTTAAGTTCTACAGTAGCACCAGCTTCTTCAAGCTGTTCCTTAATCTCTTCAGCTTCTTCCTTTTCTAAACCTTCTTTAACAGTGTTAGGTGCTTCATCAACTAAAGCCTTAGCATCTTTAAGGCCTAAATCAGTTACTTCTCGTACAGCTTTGATTACCTTAATCTTCTTATCTCCACCAGAAGTAATCTCTACATCAAAAGCTGTCTGTTCTTCTTCATCACCAGCATCACCACCGGCAGCAGGAGCTCCTGCCATTGCTACTGGTGCAGCAGCAGAAACATCAAACTTTTCTTCTAATTCTTCAACTAATTCAGCTAATTCAAGAACAGTCATATTCTCAATAGCTTCCATAATTTCTTCTTTATCCATTATCTTCACCTCCTTAAAACAGTTACATTTATTCTTCTTTTTCTTCTTTTATAGCATTTAAAACATGGGCTAAACTCTTTAACGGATCATTCAAGGCATTTACTAAACCATTAACCGGTGCTTTCATCTTTCTTAATACCTGAGCAATCAATTCTTCACGCGGTGGAATATCAGCTAAAGAATCAAGCTGTTCTTGTCCAATTAAACTGCCTTGCAAAATTCCAGCCTTGATCTCTAACTCCTCATGCTCTTCAGCAAAGTCAGCCAAAACTTTAGCCGGAGCTACAGGATCCTCATCAGAAAAGGCAATTGCTGTTGGTCCTGTTAAGTAGTCATCAACCTCATCATACTCTGCTTTTTTTGCTGCTAAACGAGCCAGCGTATTCTTAACCACCTTATAGTCAACACCAGCTTCACGCAGCTTAGCTCTAAGCTCTGTCATTGTTTCAACATCTAGTCCACAATAATCAGTTAAAACAGCTGATTTTGCATTACTAAATTTATCAGTTAATTCTTCCACAATTATTTCTTTTTCGCGAGTAGGCATCCTTCCACCTCCTTTTACAACTAAAAAAAGCCTCCGCAGACAGCCGGAGACTATACAGTCTAATAACTTCATCTATCTCCAGCCTCGGCAGGCAGATTTAAGCCTTTCTGGCACCTACTGTCTACAGCTATAATTTAATATTCAATTTTCAACTTTCAACCCACAACAGGTTAGATTATAACATAACTTTATAATTAAGTCAATATTTTTTTCTGTTCAGCAAAGATTATTCCGTTAAACCATATCCCGAGCAAACTGAGGATCAATCTTAATCCCCGGCCCCATTGTAGCTGAAACAGTCATATTTAGGATATAACGACCTTTAGCACCACTAGGTCTGGCTCTAACAATTTCATCACAGACAGCTTCAAGATTCTCTAACAGCTCCTCAACTTCAAAAGAAGCTTTACCGAGGGGAAGATGAACATTTCCACCATCATCAGCTCGATATTCAATCTTCCCTGCTTTAATATCTTCTATTGCTCTCTCTAGTTCAAAGGTTACGGTCCCTACCTTAGGATTAGGCATTAAACCTTTTGGTCCTAAAATCGGTCCTAGTTTGCCGACTACACTCATCATATCAGGAGTCGCAATAGCTACATCAAAGTCTAACCAGCCTTCTTCAATCTTTTCAGCTAAATCTTCACTGCCTACTACATCGGCACCTGCTTCTTCAGCTTCTTTGGCTTTCTCTCCCTGGGCAAAAACTACAACTTTAACTTCTTGTCCAGTACCCTGCGGTAGAACAAGAGCATCTCTTAACTGTTGATCATTTTTACCGGGATCAATCCCTAACTTAAAAGCAATCTCAATTGTTTCATCAAAATTAGCTGTTGCTGTCTCTTTAGCTAACTCCAATGCTTCTTCAGGCTGATAAACTTTATCGCGGTCAACCTCAGCTAACACTTCTTCATATCTTCTGGACATTTCTATCTCCTCCTCTGTGGTAATAGGATAATATCCTCCCACAATTTAAAATTATTCCTCGTCTTCTACTACAATCCCAGCACTACGAGCAGTACCTGCAATCATTCTCATAGCGGCTTCTAAATTAGCAGCATTCAAATCTTCCATTTTAGTCTTGGCAATCTCTTCTAGGTCTTTTTTAGTTACAGTACCTACCTTATTTATATTAGGCTCTCCAGACCCGCTATCAATTCCGGCTGCTTTCTTTAATAGATCAGCAGCAGGAGGAGACTTAGTAATAAAATCAAAAGACCTATCAGCATAAACAGTAATCTCTACCGGAATAATATTACCGGCCTTATCAGCTGTCTTAGCATTGAAAGCTTTACAGAATTCCATAATATTAACTCCATGCTGTCCTAAAGCCGGACCTACTGGAGGAGCTGGATTGGCTTCACCAGCTGGAATCTGTAAACTGATCTCACCTACAACTTTCTTCGCCATCACTACACACCTCCTTAAATATCTTCAACTTGATCAAAGTCTAACTCTACCGGCGTCTGCCGACCAAACATTGATACTAATACAGTTAATTTGCTCTTATCCAGATTAATTTCCTGAATCTCACCTGCAAAATCTTCAAATGGACCATCAACTACTCTCACTTCATCGCCAACTTCCAAATCTATATCAACTTGAGATTGTAGTCCCATTTCATTTTTAATTGTCCTAACTTCCGGATCAGATACCGGAACCGGTTTAGTACCTGAAGCCCCAGCAAATCCAATTACTCCCGGAGTATTGCGAACAACATACCAGGATTCATCATCCATAATCATCTTAATTAAGACATAACCAGGAAAGAATCTTTCTTCCGAAACTTTCTTTTCTCCTTCATCTTTAACCTTAACCTCATCTTTAGATGGAATTAAGATATCAATTATCTTTTCTTCCATATCAATAGTCTTAATTCTCTGTTCTAAATTTGACTTAACTTTATTCTCACGTCCTGAATAAGTATGAATAGCATACCATTCTGGTTCTTTTTTACTCATGAAAAGGGAGCCCTCTAGAAGGACCTACACCTCCCTTAATTTAGGATCAGAGGAGTTATAATTCTAGAAAAAATCAAATCCACTCCTCCAATGAACAGCATTACTGCTAAAACAGTAACAATTACCACTGTTGTATACGAAAGTAAAACACTTTGATTAGGCCAGTTTACTTTTTTTAGTTCAGCTTTAACTTCCCGAAAAAATTTTTTGATCTTGCCAAATATACTATCTTCAGCCATTATTTCACATCCTCATAATTTAAAACTTATTTAGTTTCCTTATGGATGGTGTGTTCTCCACAGAATTTACAGAATTTCTTTACTTCCAGACGATCGCGAGTATTGGACTTATTCTTAGTAGTAGAATAATTACGCTGATTACACTTTGTACAGGCTAAAGTTATAGTCTCTCTCACTGATGCCACCTCCTCAAACCAGAAAACATACAGCTTCAAATCAACACTTTTTCAATGTATCATACTTCAAGTTAAAAGTCAAAATTTTTCTTTGCTATCTACTACTCTATGATTCTAAAGAAAAAGCAGGTAGTAATCTACCCGCTTTTTATAATATAAAATTCATCTCCACTTTATTCAATTATTCAATAATCTCTGTAATTACACCGGCTCCTACAGTCTTACCGCCTTCGCGAATTGCAAAGCGCAGACCTTCTTCCATAGCTATCGGTGTAATCAATTTAACTCCCATCTCTACATTATCTCCAGGCATTACCATCTCTACATCATCTGGTAGGTTGATATCTCCTGTCACGTCTGTAGTTCGGAAATAAAACTGTGGTCTATATCCATCAAAGAATGGTGTATGTCTTCCGCCTTCGTCTTTACTTAGTACATAAACCTCTGCTTCAAATTCAGTATGTGGTGTAATTGATCCCGGCTCAGCTAGAACCTGGCCTCTCTCGATCTCTTCTCTATCAACACCTCTCAGTAAGGCACCAATATTATCTCCAGCTACTGCTTCATCTAACATCTTACGGAACATCTCTACTCCGGTTACTACTGTCTCCTGTGTATCCTTAACTCCTACTAACTCTGCTTCATCTCCAGGATGTAGCTTTCCTCGTTCTAATCTCCCTGTAGCAACTGTTCCGCGTCCTTTGATTGTAAAGACATCCTCTACTGGTAGTAAGAACGGCTTGTCTGTATCTCTTTCTGGTTCAGGCAGATACTCATCAATAGCATCCATCAATTCTAGAATCTGTCCGCACCATTCACAGTCTCTATCTCCACAACCACATTCTAATGCTTTAAGACCGGAACCAACAATAATTGGTACTTCATCACCGTTAAAGTCATATTCATTAAGTAGTTCTCTTACTTCCATCTCTACTAATTCGATTAATTCTTCGTCATCAACCATATCTGCCTTGTTCAAGAAGACTACAATATTCGGTACATTTACCTGACGGGCCAATAGTAGGTGCTCTCTTGTCTGCGGCATCGGTCCATCAGCAGCAGATACAACCAATAATGCTCCATCCATCTGAGCTGCACCAGTAATCATATTCTTAACATAGTCAGCATGTCCTGGACAGTCTACGTGAGCATAGTGACGGTTCTCTGTTTCATACTCCACATGAGAAGTAGCGATTGTAATTCCGCGTTCCTGCTCTTCTGGTGCGTTGTCGATATCCTCAAAATTTGCAGAACCCTCTTCTCCTTTGGATAACACCTTAGTAATTGCAGCAGTTGTTGTTGTCTTACCGTGGTCAACATGTCCAATAGTTCCAATATTCATATGCGGCTTATCTCGTTCAAACTTTTCTTTTGCCATCTTTCTTATCCTCCTTTAGATTTCCCTTGGGCTTATGTATTAAAAAATAAAAATAAACTCTGATATTAATACTGGAGCCCACGACCGGACTTGAACCGGTGACTCCATCCTTACCATGGATGTGCTCTACCACTGAGCTACGTGGGCCCATAATCTATAAGACAGTACTAGCATTCTAACAATAACCACAATATACATTATATGCTTTTTAGCAATAGAAATCAAGAAAAATATTTTTCTTTTTATCTGCTTTATCATTTAATATAACTCAATACTTACTTTTATATCAATCATTCTCTACTTTAATCAATTTTTCTCTAAATATCATTTTCTTCTAGAAAATCTTCCAGTTTTTTCTTGATTCTCTGTAGAGCATTATCTACTGACTTAACATGCCGATCTAAAGCTTCGGCTATATCTTGATAAGTCTTCCCCTTTAAATATTCCAGTAAAACATTTAATTCTAACCCGCTTAATCTTTCTTTAATATTCTCTTCTAATAATTTATAAGCTTCATAACTGATAAACTGTTCCTCAGGATTATTTAATTCACTTCCCTCTAAAACATCCAATAAAGTTCGCTTAGAGTTTTGATCATAAATCGGCTGATCAAAGGAAACATATGAATTCAAAGGCTGATGCTTCTGTCTAGTAGCCGTCTTGATAGCAGTAATTAGCTGCCGGGTAATACATAATTCAGCAAAAGATTGAAAAGAGGCTAATCTTTCAACTTTATAATCACAGATAGCTTTATATAAACCGATCATACCCTCCTGAACTAGATCATCTCTACCAGCTCCAATTAAAAAATAAGATCTAGCCCGATTACGAACAAAATTTTTATACTTTTTAAGTAAATACTCCATAGCCAATTGATTACCATCCTGGGCAAACTGAACCAATTCATCATCTGTTAGTTGATCATATTCAGTATATTCTTCATATTTATCCTCCGTTAACTCTATCCCCAACCAAATCCCTCCTAATATTTTAAAACTAACTTTAATAACCTCTATTATATCCTTAATTATAACCTACGTCATTTTATGAAGTCAAGAAATTAAAACTGTAACTTTTTTACTTATTTACTCATACCTCATTTGACGGGAACTTTAATAACTTTATCAACCGGTTGATAAACATCTTGAGAAATAATTTCTTTATTGATTAATTCATTATCAACAATAATTTTCTTGACTACCTTAACTTGATAGCCTTGTTTACCTTCTTTAACTACTTTCCTTTCTTCCACCTTAGCCTTCTTCTTTACTTGGCCATAATCCAGTACTTTTGGTTGAGAAGTAGAGATTTCTATCTGATAATCTTTACTTTGGCCCATAATAGCAATCTCCAAGCTATTCTCTAACACTTTTGCTAAAATCATAATCGGATCAGAACTTGTATTCTTAAACTTAAAATCAAGATAACCATTATAAATAGCAGCTCCCCGGCCTAAAGGAATATAGCCTACTGGCCGTGAATGATTATGTCGTTCTAGTACTTTAAGATCTCCTAGTAGAACAGCATTATAAAGGGTTGACGACACCTGACAAACACCGCCGCCTACTCCTGTTACAAATTCCTGATTTACTATCTCCGTAGCCTGTTTAAAGCCGTTTTTTAAACTCCGCCTTCCTACAGTCTGATTAAAAGAAAATACTTCTCCCGACTTTAACAGAGTAGCATTGATCTTTTGAGCAGCCAGTTTGATATTATGAACCCGATTCTCCTTTTCAGTATCAAAACTAGTTTTATAACTGCTTAACTGATTGGTTAAGTTCCACTCCTTTAGTTTTTCTCTATTCACCTCCGGCACTTTCTTCTCAATCACTAACTTAACCGGAATCTTTTTAAAATTATTGAAGCGACTAATGATCTTTTGCTTTGACTCTTCTAACCTTAATCTCTTGCCCAACTGAAAACTTATCAGCTCTTCAGTTTCTAAATCTAAATAGGCATTGCTGGAACTAATATTAACCTCATTAGCAATCTGTTGTAGCTTCTCATCTAGCTTATCTTCATTATAGCTTATATCTACTGTTAAGCTCTTACCATATTCTGCAGACTGCCAAACTGCTATACTTCTCTGTAACAGAGTACCGCTTCTTCCAATCCCAAAAGCCTTATTTAATGCCCCCCTATTCTTGAATTTCAACTCTATATCATCCGGTCTAAGCAGCCATTTATCATTATCCCTCTCTAAAACAAGCGGTTCTTGCAAAAGCGGTTCAGTCAATTTCTTCAAACGTTCTTTAGCCTGCTTCTTAGTTAAACCGCTGAAATCATATCCTTCGATCATAACTCCTGAAAATATCACATCTTCATGCTGTTTGAAAAAGAAATAGCTTCCAATATATATCCCTAAACCTATAGAAAAGAGTAATGTCAAAGCAACTAATGCTGCTAATAGACTATTCTTCATTCTCTAACTCCTCAACTAACGATTAATCGCTATAATTTCGCTGCCGCAAGGCTTCATACATTAAAACAGCCCCTGCTACTGCTGCATTTAAAGAATTTATTCTACCTTTCATTGGTAATTTAATCAAGAAATCACATCTTTCCTTAACTAACCTGCGCATTCCAGCTCCTTCACTGCCGATAACAATCCCCAATGGTCCTGTCAAATCCTGTTGATAACAGAAGCCTTCTGCCTCCATATCAGCACCTGCAATCCAGAATCTATTCTCTTTTAATTCTTCCATGGCCCGGACTAAATTAGTTACCTGAGCTACCGGTATATGTTCAATAGCTCCTGCTGAAGCCTTTCCGACAGCCGATGTTAGACCAACACTTCTACGTTTAGGAATAATTACTCCCTGAGCTCCAACAGCATCAGCTGTCCGCAGAATAGAACCGAAATTATGGGGATCTTTAATCTCATCCAACAGAATAAATAATGGATCATCAGTCTTATTATATGCCTTATCAATTAATTGGTCCAATGATAAATACTTAATAGGTTCACCAAAAGCAATTACTCCTTGATGAGAATAAGAATCAGCTAAGTTATCAAGCTTTTCTTTAGCAACTCGTTTGAGTTTAATCCCTTCTGCTTTGGCTTTCTTTAATAATTCATTAACCCCTTCAGCATTCTGATAGATTAATATCTCATCTATTCTTCTTTCGGATTTCAATGCTTCCATAACAGGATTACGGCCTTCTATTTTCTTCATTGGTTTTATCTACTCCTCTTTAAGTTCATTAATTCTTCCACAGCTCATAGCCCCTTCAGCACACCGGCCTTCAGTAACACAGGTAGGACCAGCATTATTAAAGATAATTGGAGCTATATCCTTAACCTGATTCAACATTTCATTAGCCATCTCTCTAATCTCTCTTTGGGCCCGATTACAGCATCTAACTTCAAAGAAATGGAGTAAGCTTCTGGCATTCATTGTCACAACAATCTTAGTCTCAGTAGCATTGGGCAGTAAATACCGGGCCGCTTCGATGGCTTCCTTCTCTTCATAGCCATCTTCCATTAAACCAGCAGTTAATTTATTATACAGCTTCTGCTGCTGCTTCATATTTTCAATAAATAGTTCCGTTAATTCCTCATTATCCTTAATTTTATCAGGAATAATATAATTGAATTGATCCTTTTCTCTTACATAACGCTGTGACTGCTGACTATAGCTGGCAATCCTATGTCTAACCAATTGATGGCTAGTTACACGACTGATTCCCTCAATAGCAAAAGTAAAGGTCACATGTTCTAGTGTAGAATAATGTCCATTTCCTAAAATAATGTTTAATAAGTCTTCGATTTCTTCATCTGTCATATCTTCAACTAGCTTTTCAGCCCCTACCGGCGAATAACAGAGCCTGGCAGCACTAGCAGCAGTTCGCTCCGGTTCTGGAGTATGGTTGATTAGTTTAACATTTAATTTGCTTTCCATTATCCTCAACTCCTATTCTATTTCATCAATTATTCCTTTAATTTCTGTCAATACTTCTTCTAATCTAACCTTTTTCCCTTCCAAATAAAGATATCCCAGCAGGGCTTCAAAGGCAGTACTGTAGCGATAATCAACCACATCTGCATTCTTAGGTACACTACCGGAATTGGAATTCCGCCCTCTCCGGACAATTGCCTCTTCTTCTTCTGTAAGATAGCTCTCCAGTTGCTGCAATAATTCTGCCTGAGCCCCGGCATTAACGTACTTAACAGCCTGCTGATGGAGGCTATTGCCTTTGCGCAGTCCCTGCTCTATCAAATAAGAACGAATAAAGACTTCATAGATACTATCACCGATATAGGCCATAGTCTCTGGTGAAAACAGCCGTGGCCTTTCAGGCAGTTCCAATATATCATTAAACATTACTCAACCCCCTACTTACTCTAACTTCCAGTCTGTACCCTGCGGCGTATCCTCAAGAATAATTCCTAATTCAGACAATTCATCCCTAATTTGGTCAGCCAATTCCCAATCCTGATTCTGTCGAGCCTTATTTCTAACTTCCAATAAAAGTCCAATTAAATCAGAAGTTAAATTATCACTGATATCATCTTCGGTTTCCAGATTGATTCCTAATACCTGCTGGCTTAATTCTTTAAATGTATCATAGGCCTTCTCCAGCACTATAATGTTGGCCTGATTTAATTCAAAATCCGCATCATTTACTACAATATTTAACTCCTTAGCCAGCTCATGTAAGGCTCCAATAGCCAAAGCAGTATTTAAGTCATCATCCATAGCCTCTTCAAACTTCTCTCTTTTAGCTTTAATTTTTTTCTCTAATTCCTGCAATTCTTCTTTATTCCCCGGCTTTAAATCGGCTCTATCCCTATCTAATAAATCCTTTAACTTATTGACTGTATTCTGTAATCTCTGTAGACTTTTGGCTGCATTATCAAGTTCAGCATCACTGAAGTTTATCGGACTCCGATAATGTTTAGAGATCAAGAAAAAGCGCAGTACTTCTGCACTATAATCCTGCAGAATATCTCTCGTAGTAAAGAAATTACCTAGCGACTTGGACATCTTTTCGCCATCAACATTGATATACCCATTATGGAGCCAGTAATTAACTACTTGACTGCCAACTCCTGCTTCATTCTGTGCAATCTCATTCTCATGATGGGGGAATACTAAATCAACACCTCCGGTATGAAAATCAAATTCTTCACCTAAATAACACATCGACATAGCTGAGCATTCTATATGCCAACCTGGTCTGCCTGTACCCCAGGGACTCTCCCAAGACGGTTCTCCTTCTTTACTCTTCTTCCAGAGAACAAAATCCAGCGGATCCTCCTTCTTATCATTAACTTCAACTCTAGATCCTGATGTCAACTCTTCTAACTCCTGATTAGACAGTTTCCCATAGTCAGCAAACTTTCTAACAGCAAAGAAGACATCGCCATCCACCTCATAGGCATATCCCTTATCTTCTAACTTCTTTACCAACTCAATAATATCAGAAATATGCTCCGTTGCTTTAGGATAAACATCTGCTTGTTTGATATTTAACCTTTCAGTATCTTCAAAATAAGCAGTAATAAATCTATCAGCCAACTCTTCAATTTCAATTTCTTCTTCATTAGCCCGCTTAATCATTTTATCATCAACATCGGTAAAATTAGTAACATGTAAGACATTATAGCCTTTGTATTCTAGATATCTCTTTAAAATGTCAGGTAGAATAAAGGCACGAGCATTTCCGATATGAAAATAATCATAGACCGTTGGACCACAAGAATAAAGTTTAACCTCATCTTGGTCAAGTGGTTCAAACTCTTCCTTCTTCTGGGTTAAAGTATTATATATCTGTAGTGTCATTTCCGATCACTCCTTCTTGTCTTTAGATTCACTAAACTTTTGGTCTGAATTATTAAGCTTATTTTCCAATTTTTCAATTCTATTATTCATACACCGCAGCATCTCTTCTACAGGATCCGGTAGATTTCCATGTTCAAGATCTATCTCTCCGCAAATCCGTTCCCCATCCTGAACTACCACTTTACCCGGCACTCCTACTACCGTAGTATTGGCCGGCACCGGATCTAAAACTACTGCCCCAGCACCTATTTTAACATTATCCCCAATCTCTATCGATCCTAAAACCTTGGCTCCAGCACTGACCATCACATTATTCCCTAAAGTCGGATGGCGCTTACCGGTTTCCTTACCTGTACCACCGAGGGTCACTCCCTGATAGAGGGTAACATCATCACCAATCTCAGCCGTTTCACCGATTACCACTCCCATTCCGTGGTCAATAAAGAAGCCGGTTCCGATTTCAGCTCCAGGATGAATCTCAATCCCTGTCAGAAAACGGCTGAATTGAGAAATAATTCTGGCTAGCAGTGATAGATTCTTATTCTGCAGCCAGTGGGCAATCCTATGCATAATAATGGCATGCAGACCTGAATAAGTCAACAATACTTCTACTAAACTCCTCGCTGCTGGATCCCGCTCAAACACAGCATCAATATCTGCTTTAATCATCTTTAACATCTAACTTACTACCTCCTCAATTAATAAATCCCTTACACTCCATAGCTGTTAACTACAGAGACGTAAGGGCGCGGTTCCACTCTGTTTAATCAGACTAGAAATCAAATCTGATTCACTTAAAGTAATTAACGCTTACTAAACGTTACACCCTACTTACTGCTTCGGGCATACAGCTCACAGATGCAATTCAGTCAGTTTAATGAAGCTGCTTTCAGCCTCCGGCATCTTCTCTCTGGCGAAACTACTGACTTACTTAATTCTGCTCAGAGCCTTTAAAGTATTTAATTTTAAAATTTAACTATAAGTTTAAACTAAATTAAGGGCTTTATCAAGTCGATTAATGGTTTCTTCCTTACCTAGAATAGAAACTACTTGATATAATTCAGGTCCTGATCCCTTGCCAGTCAAGGCATAGCGAGTAGGATGATAAAAGAGTCTGCCTCCAACCGGTAAATCATTCAAAATAGCCCTCATTTCTTCTAAAACCGAATCCGGACTATAATCATCTAATACAGCTAAGCGGTCCTTTAAAGTCTCCAGTACTAAATCAACATCCTCCTGCTGAAAACAGTCTATAACTTCTTCTTTGTTTTCATATTCCAATTCACCAAAGAAGATATCTACATGGTCCGTAATCTGGGCTACATAATCCAGTGAATCGCGGACTACATCAACTATTTGGGCTACATAGTTATACTCCTCATCACTTAGCTCATCAGCAATATAACCTGCTTCCTGCAGATAAGGAATTGCTAAGTCTACTATTCTATCCAGCTCAGACTCTCTAATATGATGTCCATTCATCCAATTTAACTTCTCTACATCAAAAACTGATGGGCTATTATTTACTCTCTCCATTGAAAAGTTATCTATAATTTCTTCTACAGTAAATAATTCTTCATCATCAGCAGAAGACCAACCCAATAAGGCTAAAAAGTTAATCAATGCTTCCGGGAGATAACCTTTTTGGCGGTATTCACTAACATAAACATAGGCTTCTCCACTCCGTTTGCTTAACTTAGATTTATCCTCACCTAGAATCATCGGTAGATGACCAAATTCAGGCATTTCCCAATCTAAAGCATCATAAATCAACTGCTGCTTGGGAGTATTGGACAGATGGTCCTCTCCACGGATCACATGGCTAATTTCCATTAAATGATCATCAATCACTACTGCAAAGTTATAAGTCGGTAGTCCATCCGACTTTACAATCACAAAATCATCTAAAACTTCACTGCTAAACTCTACCTCACCATGAACTAGATCATTAACTACAATCTTTATTTCTTCCGTAGGCATCTTGAATCTAACAGCAGGCTCTCTTCCTTCAGCTTCTAATTCTTTTCTTTCTTCTTCAGATAAATTACGACATCTTCCGTTATACTTAGGCGGTTTGCCTTTAGCTTTTGCCTCTTCTCTCATTTGCTCCAATTCTTCGTCAGTACAATAACAGTAGTAAGCTTTATCTTCTTCGATTAACCTATCTATGTATTTATCATATATATCAAGCCTATCACTCTGACGATATGGACCATAATCACCGCCAGCCCGCACACCTTCATCCCAATCCAGGCCGAGCCAGTCTGTTTCCTGCAGAATAATCTCTTCAAATTCAGACGTAGAACGTTCCTGATCAGTATCTTCAATCCTTAAGACTGTAGTTCCGTTATGCTTTCTAGCATATAACCAGGTAAATAAAGCAGTACGAATATTACCAATATGAATCTGTCCCGTAGGACTTGGTGCAAATCTTACTCTAATATCACTCATAGTCTTCCCCTTCCTATTTAATTATCTTATTAATTTTAATCTAACAAGGTTCATTAACTACAAATATTATAAAGCAAATTGCTAATTATTACAAGATTGGTTCCTAACTAATACTTAGATTATGCTCGTACCTAAAGCAATCTGTTCCGGACCATCAACTAATGCATGGCCGAACTTACCAAAAGCAGAAACAGCTACCTTTCCTTCTCCTCTAACAATGGCAACTTTAAACCCACCGCCTAAACCAGGATTAATCAGGTTTAACTGATTATAAGCATCCCTTACAGCATTAGAAACGGCTACCTTCTCTTTAGCCCGTTCCTTAATTACTTTACGGGCAATAGCTGCTACTGTTGCACTCTCTCTTAATTTAATAGGTAAATCTTCAGCATTGGCTCCCGTTTGAGTAATAGCGGCTTTGTAGCCATAGCCATTGATTTTATCCAGCCAGTAATTCTCATACTCTCTACTTCTAGTCATAGATAGATAAATAGCTGAACTTTCAGGACTTATTTTAGCAGTATTCTCTTCCTTCATATAACCTGATACAATATCATCAACAGTTACTATCCCTACCAAATTATCTGTTTCATCAAAGATAGGTACACCGCCGATCTGATTATCAGAAACTATCTGAGCCACTTCCTGAATACTCTGTGTCTGATACCCCTTAATCAAATCAGTAGTCATTATTTCCTTGACCTTAAGATCAAAATTACGCTCTTTAACTAAGTCACCATCAGTGATCATTCCTACTACTTTTCCTAGATCATCTTCGACAATCAGTCTACCAATATCATTAACAGTCATAATTCTTTCTGCTTCTGAAATAGTTACATTCTCATTAACTGTAATTACATCTTTAATCATTATGTCTTTAACTATCATAGCTAACACCCCTTCTTCCTACTCATACCCTGCTGATTCTAAGCTGACTATAGCTTGGGCTGCAATCCCTGCTTCATTTCCTATATACCCTAATCCTTCTGTCGTAGTAGCTTTTAAATTAATTTTAGTTAAAGATATATCCAATACTTCAGCTATCCTTTTTTCCATTTTTTCTAAATAAGAAGCTAATTTAGGCTTTTGGGCAATAATAGTAACATCTATATTAATTATAGAATACCCTTGCTTAGTTAATAAAGAATTAACTTCTGATAAAAGCTTCAAACTAGAAATTCCTTCATAGGCTGGATCTGAATCCGGAAAATGCTTTCCTATATCCCCGGCGCCAATAGCCCCTAACATAGCATCCATCACTGCATGTAATAATACATCAGCATCAGAATGGCCTTTTAAGCCAGAACTGTGATCTATTTTGATGCCTCCTAAGATTAAATCTTCACCACTAATTAATTGATGAACATCATAACCGATTCCAACTCTCATTGCTGCCTCCTTTTAATAATTGCCTCGGCATTGATTAAGTCTTCAGGAGTAGTTATCTTCAAATTCTCATAACTCCCTCTTATCAATTTAACTTTTTGGCCTAATCTTTCAACTAATATTGAAGTATCTGTTCCGCTGATACCTTCCTTCATTGCTTTATTATAAGCTTCAGACACCAAACTATATTCAAAAGCCTGAGGGGTCTGAATGGCCCAGAGTTTATCTCGAACAGGAGTCTCTGCTACATAGCCATCATTATCTATTCTTTTGATTGTATCCTTTACAGGCACTGCTACCCCTACTGCTTTGTAATCCTTTACCTGGTCTACAGCTCTACACAGCATATCTTCAGTCAGCAACGGTCTAGCTCCATCATGAATCAAGACATAGTCAGCATTATCAACTGACTGCAGCCCATTGTGAACCGACTTCTGTCTACTCTGCCCTCCTCTGATAAGAGCCTTGACTTTATTATAATTATACTTTTCAATTACTTTCCGCCGGCAATAATCTATTTCGTCCTCTTTAACCACAACAATAATTTCAGTAATCAGATCACAATTCTGAAATACTTCTACAGTATGGGCCAAAACCGGTTTATCCAATAAAGAAAGATACTGCTTATTCAACTTACTCTTCATCCGCTTCCCCTGCCCAGCAGCAGGAATAATAGCAGTTATAGATTCCATTCTATTTAGTCACCTATCTTTATTTTTAATATTATGTCTTAAAAATATAAATTGTTAATTCTCCAAAGGTGGTGATGTTAAGAAATATTATAAATATAATTATAATTGCCGATAATAAGTTGATTATAGAGCCTGTTCGGCTGCTTTAGGTTTAGCAAAAATCATTCTTCCGGCTGCTGTCTGTAATACACTAGTTACCAAGACGTCTATTTCATCACCTATATTCTGCTTACCATCATCTACCACAATCATAGTGCCATCATCTAAATAACCTACACCTTGTCCTGGTTCTTTACCTTCTTTAATAATTTCAACTGTCATCTCTTCTCCCGGTAAGACTACTGGTTTTACTGCATTGGCCAACTCATTAATGTTTAAAACTGATACTCCCTGTAGCTCTGATACCTTATTTAAATTGTAGTCATTAGTTATTACCTTGCCCCCAAGCAGTTTAGCAAGCTTAACCAATTTACTGTCCACTTCATCTATATCCTCAAAATCCCCCTCATAAATTTCAACCGGTACATCTAATTCTTTCTGCATTTTATTTAAAATTTCAAGTCCTCGGCGCCCTCGATTCCGTTTTAATATATCAGAAGAATCAGCTATATGCTGTAATTCTTCTAACACAAACTCAGGAATAACAAATACCCCATCAATAAAATCAGTCTGGCAGATATCTGCTATTCTACCATCAATAATTACACTAGTATCTAAGATTTTACAAGGTGGAGTTGATTCCTGATTTTCTTCTTGGTCACTGCTGCTCAAAATTTTATCCTTATTGAAGATATTAGGAAGATTTTCGAATAATCTAAAAAACTCTTCCCGTTTTTTTATAGCTAAATTAACACCTAAATAACCTAAAACTAAATTAACTAACACCTGTAACGAAAGTCCAAACTGCGGAATCGAAGATAAGGGAAAAGCAAATATTAAAAGAATTCCAATTATTAGACCAATGATCAAACCGGCAATTCCAGCAACTATATCTTGAAAGGGGATTCGTTCCAGTTTATCTTCAAAGTTTAAAATAATCTGGAATAATCTCTCAACTGCTACTGGTAATAAAAGATACCCAATAATTCCTCCAATTACTATTCCATAAATCTGATTACTGGTTAATAATTGATCGATAGTATTTAAACTAAAATCAAATTTTTCTGCCAACCCTAATACTTCAATGATCTGATAACCAACTACTGCACCTAAAATAGTACATATTCCGCGCCAAATTCGCTTCAGCATTTCGCCACCTCCTTCCAAGCAATTAAACGTCAGGAAGACCTGACGCCATTATTCTTCGTCCTCTTCATTCTCTTCTTCAGTATCAAAAAATATTTCATCAATTTCTTCTTCAATCTCCTCTTTATCTTTATCTTCAGCTAACACCAATTCACTGATTAAAATCTGTCTTGAATTACTCAACATCTTCTTCTCACCTGTTGATAATCCTTTTTCTATATCCCGCAGGGTAAGATTTCTAACTACTTCTGCCACTTCAAAAATATCGCCACTTTTAATTTTTTCTGTGTTGGCTCTATATCTTCGGTTCCAGTTTTGAGACATTTCACTCTTCTCACCTTTTAATATCTGAAATACATCATCTACTCTATCTGAACTTATAACCTCTCTAATTCCAATATCATCTACATTATCCATCGGAATCATTACCCTCATCTCTCCGATAGGCAGCTGCATAACATAATACTTCTTTGTTTCACCTAAGACTTCTTTCTTTTCAATATCAGTAATAGTTCCAGCACCATGATTGGGATAAACTATTTTATCGCCAGTTTCAAACATTAATACCCCTCCATTCAAAGCATAATAAGCCTATTACACTATATCATATTTCACTGAAAAAATCAATTAATACATCCTCTGTTCCAATAAAGACTGGTCTCGTAAACGTTTCAGTCCTTCTTTAATAGCTTGGGCCCTTACTTCCCCAACACCATCGACATCATCCAGCTCATCTATAGAAGCATTTAAGATAGCCTGAAAATCACTGAAATTATCAACTAAGTTTTCGATCACCGGCATCGGTAATCTAGGAATCTTACGCAGCAGTCTATATCCGCGTGGAGACACAGACAGATCAAGCACACTCATATTTCCGCCGTAGCCTAATCTTTTGCTAATAGTTGTCAAGCTAACTAGATCATCGGAAGCATAATCAGATATATTAATCAGAATATCTTCTGGAGAGTTAATCACATTTTCATCATCTTCCTCTCCTTCAGCCCCCTCCTCTGATTCAATCTGTGACTGAGTAATATAATCTTTAATTAATAAAATTCCTTCGTCCTTTACATTAGCCAGCAGCTCTTCTAACTGCATATTAATTAAGCGCCCTTCAGTACCTAATTCTCGAATATACCTTTCAATCTCTTTTCCAATTCGTAATACCATCTCCGTTCGTTGGAGGACAGTTGCTACTTCTGAAACTGTGACTAAATCCTGAAATTCTAAAGCACTTAATTTATTTAAAGTCTGGTCTAACACACTTCTATACTTTTCTAAAGTCTGAATAGCCTGGTTAGCCTTGGCTAAAATAACTCTTATGTCTTCTAGAACATACTTCTCCTCATTTTTATACAACGAGATTATATCCCGGCGCTGCGAAATTGAAATTACTAATTCTCCAGTCTGTTTAGCAACCCGTTCAGCAGTCCTATGTCTCGTTCCTGTCTCAGTTGATGAAATTCCGGGATCAGGTACTAATTGAGCATTAGCACATAAAATCCGCTCACAGTCACTGCTTAATACAATAGCACCATCCATCTTAGCCAGTTCATATAACCGAGCTGCTGTCAGCTCGCTATTGATATTAAAACCACCGTCTACTATTCCTAAAACTTCTTTGCTATCACCAACTACTATTAATCCACCAGTTTTAGCCCGCAATATATTCTCCAAGCCTTCACGAAAAGAAGTTCCTGGAGCCAAAAAATCAAATACCTCTTTAAATTCATCATGTTCAGTATCCACTCTTCTTATTCACCTCCCAAAATTAGATCCAATACTTCAGAAACCTGCTTAACTCCACAGACTTCTATTTCTAGATCACTTACATCTAATTCTAAAGATGATAAATTACCATCCGGAATTATAAATTGCTTGAAGCCTAGTTTTATAGCTTCTTGAATTCTACTTTCCATCCTACTGACTGCCCTTACCTCTCCCGAAAGACCTATCTCTCCTAAAACTAATAAATCCTCCGGTAAAGGAAGCTCCCGGAAGCTGGAAATAATAGCTACAGCAATACCTAAATCAATACCGGGTTCTTCTATCTGCATACCTCCGGCAATATTTATATTGACATCTTCACCTTGCAAATAAAGCCCTAAGCGTTTTTCTAATACAGCCAGAATTAAAGAAACACGTCTATGATCAACCCCAGAAGTCATTCTAGTTGGTGAACCATAATTAGCTGTGCTAGTTAAAGCCTGTACCTCAACCAATATCGGTCTGGTGCCTTCTAAGCAAGGTACAATTACTGAACCCGAAACACCACTAGGACGCTCTGAAATAAAATGTCGAGACGGATTCAAAACTTCTATTAACCCCTGCTGTTTCATTTCAAAAATACCTATTTCATCAGTAGATCCATAGCGATTCTTGGCTGAACGCAGAATGCGGTAGAGCTGCTGCTGTTCACTATCAAAATAAAGAACAACATCAACCATATGCTCTAACATCTTTGGCCCAGCAATAGATCCCTTTTTGGTTACATGTCCGACTAAAAAAATGGGTATATCTTCTGTCTTAGCTAACCTCATCAATTTTCCAGTACATTCCCGGACCTGTTTTATACTGCCGGGCACCGAATCATAATCAGGATCATAGATAGTTTGGATTGAATCTATAATTACTAATTCAGGTGCTAAATTTTTAACTTCTTCTTCTATAGTAAAGTAATTAGTTTCTGTTAAGACATAAAGTTCAGAACTGTTAACCTGCAGCCGATCAGCCCTTAATTTGACCTGATGTTTTGACTCCTCGGCAGATACATATAATACTTTCCCATATTTACAGCTAATCTGATAAGCTAACTGTAATAAAAGAGTAGATTTCCCTATTCCTGGAGCTCCACCGATCAAAATTAACGAACCAGGAACGATACCTCCCCCTAAAACGCGATTTAACTCACTAAGTTCTGTCTTCAGTCGATTAGCTGTTGCTGTTGTAATCTGATCAATCTGTTGAGGGGGATTTCCTTTTTCAGCTTTTTTCTTTTTCTCTTCCTGCTTTTTTTTCTCTTGTTTATCATGAATTTTCTTTACTAAGGTATTCCAACTGCCGCAGCCAGCACATTGACCATTCCACTTCAAAGCTTCATGACCACATTCCTCACAAACATATCTTACTTTCTTTTTAGCCACTCTTTATCACCTAAAATTATTTTCTTTAGTTACTTGAACCTAAATTTTATTATAACATTTTTAAACAAATTTAACAAGCTATATAAATAATTAAGTAGAGGGATATCCCTCTACTTAGCTTGATTAATTATGCTTCAATGAAGGTTAGATTTTCTTCTTCATCAACATCCACTACAATGTGATCACCATCACTGAATTCACCAGCTATTAATTTTTCCGACAGAGGATTCTCCATCATCCGGCGAATAGTCCGTTTTAGCGGCCTAGCGCCAAACTCTTTATCAAATCCTTTTTCAGCAATAACTTCTTTAGCATCATCAGTTACTTCTATTGTAATCTCTTTCTCATCTAACCGCTCAAACACCTCTTCTAACATCAAATCAATAATCTCCTTAATATGCTCTAACTCTAAAGCATGGAAGACAATTGTTTCATCCAGCCGGTTTAAGAATTCAGGTCTAAACTGTTTCTTCAGTTCAGAAGTTACCTTTTCTTTCATCCGCTGATAAGAAGTTTCAGCATTCTTCTCACTAGGTGTAAAACCGACACCGGACTGATTCTCAATTAAATTGGCTCCAACATTAGAAGTCATAATAATGATTGTATTCTTAAAGTCTACAGTTCTGCCCTGAGAATCCGTCAACTGGCCATCCTCTAAAACCTGCAGCAGCATATTAAAGACTTCCGGATGGGCTTTCTCAATCTCATCCAATAAGATTACAGAGAAAGGTTGGCGTCTTACCTGTTCAGTTAACTGTCCTCCCTCTTCATGGCCTACATATCCTGGAGGTGCTCCTACTAATCTAGAAACAGCATGCTTTTCCATATATTCAGACATATCAATTCTAATCATAGCTTCCTCATCATCGAACATTGCTTCAGCTAATGTCTTTGCCAGCTCTGTCTTACCTACACCAGTAGGCCCTAAGAAGATAAAGGAACCGATAGGCCGCTTAGGATCCTTAAGTCCTGCTCTAGCTCGGCGGACTGCTTGGGATACAGCCTCAATAGCTTCATCCTGGCCCACAATTCTTTCATGTAACTCTTCTTCTAAACGCAGTAATTTTTTAGATTCATCTTCAGTCAGTTTAGTTACCGGCACTCCGCTCCAGTCAGAGACAATTTCAGCAATATCTTCTTTGGTAATTAGAGATTCATCTCTCCCCTTCTGATTTTTCCATTCTGATTTAGTTTCTTCTAATTCCTCTTTTAACTGCTTCTCTTTATCTCTCAGGTTAGCAGCCTTTTCGAATTCCTGGGCTTTAACAGCAGCTTCCTTCTCCTTTTCAACACTTTCCAATTCTTTATTTAACTCTTTAATTTCAGATGGAACTGTATTATCCTGTAACCTTATTTTAGATCCTGCTTCATCTACCAAATCTATTGCCTTATCAGGCAAGAAGCGATCAGTAATATATCGATGTGAGAGATTAGCAGCTGCCTTAATAGCTTCGTCAGTAATTTTTACCCGATGGTGGGCTTCATAGACATCACGCAGACCTTCTAAGATTGATACTGTTTCTTCTATAGACGGCTCTTCAACTAATACAGACTGGAATCTTCTTTCTAATGCAGAATCCTTTTCAATATGCTTGCGATATTCATCTAAAGTAGTAGCTCCAATACACTGTAGTTCTCCTCGCGCAAGAGCCGGTTTTAGAATATTAGCTGCATCAATAGCTCCTTCAGCCCCGCCAGCTCCAACTAAATTATGGAGTTCATCAATAAAGATGATTATGTCACCGGCTTCATTAATCTCATTCATAACTGCTTTTAACCGCTTTTCAAATTCTCCTCTATATTTAGAACCTGCTACTAATGAACTTAAATCCAAAGCCAATACCCGCTTATCAGTCAATGTTTCCGGAACATCATCGTTAGCAATCATCAGTGCTAAACCTTCAGCAATAGCTGTTTTACCTACTCCCGGTTCCCCAATTAAGCAAGGATTATTCTTCTTTCTTCTACTTAACACCTGAATTACTCGCTGTATCTCCTGTTTTCGACCAATTACTGGATCTAATTTTTCCTCTTCAGCTAAAGCAGTTAGATCACGACTGAAATCATCCAGCGTAGGAGTATTACTATTTCGTTTTCTGCCTTGTTGATTAAATTTACCTGCTTTCTCTGTAGTTCCTAATTCATTCATGATCTTCTTTCGTAATTTATCCAGTTCTACTCCTGAATTCTTCAAGACTCTTGCTGCTACTCCTTCACCTTCTTTAACCAATCCCAATAAAAGATGTTCAGTTCCGATATAATTCTGTCCTAATCGTCTAGCCTCTTCCATTGCTAAGTTTAAAACCTTTTTAGTACGCGGCGTAAAGTTCAGCTTATCTGCTTGTACTGGACTGCCTTTGTCACCGATTAATTTATTAACCTCTACTTTTAACTCTTCTGATTTAAGATCAAAATCTTCCAATGTTTTACTGGCAATGCCTTCTCCTTCTGATATTAAACCTAATAATAGGTGTTCCGTACCTACATAACTATGGCCTAAATCCTTAGCTTCTTCCTGGGCTAAGACTAATACCTTTCTAGCTCTTTCTGTAAAGCGACCAAAAATCATAAGTTTGACACCTCCAGTTTTATTTTTCTCTAATTCTCTTTCTGATTAAATCAGCTCTTTTTTCATCTCGCTGTGAAGAATTTAAATCTTTTTCCTCTAGTCGCTGTAAAGCAGGTGAGCTAATTAAAACCATCAATTCATTAAAGATGCTAGCAGAAACATCATCTATTATTCCCAAATCTACTCCTAATTTTACATCAGACAATAATTTCATAGCTTCCTTACTTGATATTTTACGTGCATACTTTAAAACTGCATAGCTACGATAAATCCTATCCTTTAATTCTATTTTATTCTCCTTCATCAATCTTTTGCGGGCATTCCGTTCCTGGTTTATAATCTGTTTAATAACTCCTTGTAAATTCTCAATAATCTCTTCCTCTGAAGGCCCCAAAGTCACTTGATTGGATATTTGATAAATATTACCTAATGCTTCTGTCCCTTCCCCATATAGTCCTCTTACTGCCAATCCTAATTGGGAAATAGCCCGCAGAACATCATTAATCTGATTACTTAAATTTAATGCTGGTAGATGAACCATTACCGAAGCCCTCATTCCCGTTCCTGCATTAGTAGGACAGGTTGTTAGATAACCGTATTCTTCATTGAAAGCAAAATTCAACTTAGATTCCAAATAATCATCAACCTGATCACCTAAATCCCAAGCCTCTTCTAACTGTAATCCTGAAAATAAGATCTGAATTCTAATATGGTCCTCTTCATTAATCATAATACTGACACTTTCATCGTCAGTCAATATTAAACCTTTATGTTGCCCCGGTTCAGCATGTTCAGGACTAATTAAATGCTTCTCTACCATTACCTTCTTTTCTAAAGTAGGAATTGTTTCCAAATCCAGTAATTTAAAATCTAATTCGCTCTCCTTTTCAGCTAGCAACTCCTCTACCTTATCAATAACTTTTCTAGCTTCCTTATCAGAAGCATGATTAGGAAATGATAACTCCATAAGATTTCTGGCTAACCGAATCCGACTACTGATTACTACATCGGAGTCAGGCCCTGAAGCCTTCATCCATTTATTTAAAGTGTTATTAATTCTGCTTGTCATGGACATATTTCCACCTCCATTTACTCCTCAATTTTTTCTTCTAGTTCCTTTATTTCATCCCGCAGCCTAGCAGCTTCTTCAAACTCTTCCTCTTGGACTGCCTCCTGCATTTTTTTCCGCAGCTTCTGAATTTCCTTTCTAGTTCTAATTACTCCGCCAGTTCTTTTAGGAACCTTACCTGTATGCCGATTATTGCCATGAACTTTCTTCAATACTTTATTAATTTTATCTTCAAACTCTGTATAACATTCACTACAGCCTAACTTTCCCTGACGGCTGAACTCAGCATAATTTAAACCACAATCTTCACACTCTGCTTGAGCCTTATTATAACTTAAATTCAGATTAGAGTTAGGTGTATTAGAACCAGACTCACTGCTTAATAAACCGGCTAATAAATTATTAAAAGAGAAGCCTTCCTTACCAAAATTTAGTTCTTCTTTTTCCTGCGCACATTTATCACAGAGATAGATTTCCTTCTTTTTATTATTAATTATCTTAGTTAAATGAACTGTTGCTTCCCGTTTTTGACATTCTTGACAAAGCATATCTCATCCCTCCTTATTAGTCTCTTCAGCCTTAGCCAACACCTGCAAAGCCGAACCTAACATATTAGCTCTTAAAATATCACGGTCAGGCAAATTAAGATTTAAATTTTGCCGATGAAGCATTGTTTCCAATAATTCTTTTTCTCGTTTTGTCATAATATCTTCTTCATATAAGCGCTGAATTATATTATTAGCATCCCGCTGTGAAATACTATCCCCGATCTTATTCAACATTAATTTCAATATTTTCAGTTTAGAATCATGATCTATTTTAATAATTTTGACATAACCTCCACCGCCTCGCTGGCTTTCAATCACGTAACCGCTTGCCATATTAAAACGAGTCTTTAATACATAATTAATCTGTGACGGTACACAATTAAACTTCTCAGCTACCTTATTCCTCTGAATCTTAATAATATTCTTGGCTTCAGTTTCTGTCAATAAATTCTTAAGATAATATTCTATTCTATCAGACAGGCTACTCATCATTGCCCCCCCTTTTTAACTTTGACTATTCTTGACCTTTTAAATTTATTATACATCATCTTTTATTATTTGCAAATAATTCTAAAGCTAATTTATGAAAATTATAATGTACTAAACCTAATTATCTCCTCATAAATATAATATTCTCTATTTAACTATAATGTTTACTTACAAGTATTAATTATTAAATTTTTAATCCTGTCTTCCCTCGTTTAATTAAATCTATTCTTGAATATTATTTTAAAATGATTCTAAAAATATTCAATAATTCAATAAATTACAAAATAAAAATACCTGACCAATTAAATCTATCAGGTCAGGACATAAAACTTAATTCAATTTTCAACTAGATCTCAGAATATAATAAATAAGGCCTACATATAATAATTTAAAATCTAGACAAGGGTGGAACTAAATATGTTTGAAAAATTCACTACAGAATTATCAGCCAAAATAGCATTAGATAACCTTAATGAATTGAAAGAATCAGATCCTGAAGAGTACAATAAAACTGTAAAAGCATTTATAGCAGCAACAGAGGTAGGAATTAAAATATTAAAAGAAAGTCCTGAGTTTCGTCAAGCTTTTGCAGAAATCCATGCTGAATTTCTCAAGTATCCTGAAGCAAAGAAGGTAATTAAAAAAGCACAGGAAACTAATGAAGAATTTCAATAATCTACAATTAAAAACCAAAAAAGCTCTTCATACCTGTTTAGTATGAAGAGCTTACTTTCTACTATATGTATAGTTCAATATAAATGGTGAGCCATGGAGGGATCGAACCTCCGACACTCGGATTAAAAGTCCGATGCTCTTCCAGCTGAGCTAATGGCCCACTTTACTTGGAGCTGACGACCGGACTTGAACCGGTAACCTGCTGATTACAAGTCAGCTGCTCTGCCAATTGAGCTACGTCAGCACATGGCGGGGATGACGGGATTTGAACCCGCGTCCTCCGGCGTGACAGGCCGGCGTTGTTGACCAGCTCTACTACATCCCCTTAAATGGTGGGCGAAACAGGGCTCGAACCTGTGACCCCCTGCTTGTAAGGCAGGTGCTCTCCCAACTGAGCTATTCGCCCTTAACTTAATAGGTTAAAGTGGCACCCTCAGCCAGGCTACAAACCAAGCCTTGCTGTGGCACATGCAATTACTACACTTAAGTTTAAGTTGCTTACTTACAATACATTTAAGTGCCTTTAATTAGATTAAATTGGCACCCCCAAGGGGATTCGAACCCCTGCCGCTAGGATGAAAACCTAGTATCCTGGGCCTCTAGACGATGGGGGCAAATTTAAATGGCTCCCCGAGCAGGACTTGAACCTGCGACAAAGTGGTTAACAGCCACTCGCTCTACCAACTGAGCTATCGGGGAACACAGATGGAACATATATTAATTAATTTCCGGCAGCGACCTACTCTCCCATAGGGTCACCCCCATAGTACCATCAGCGCTGGAGGACTTAACTGCTGTGTTCGAAATGGGAACAGGTGTAGCCCCTCCGCGATTACCACCGGAAAATTTATTTACTTGTTTATTTTTTACTCACACCTAACAATATATCATCTTTCTTATTTATTGTCAAGTGCTTTCTAGTTGCACTTTCAAAACTGCACAATACCTTCCACAGATCAAATCCTCGATCTATTAGTACCAGTCAGCTTAGAACATTACTGTCCTTACACCTCTGGCCTATCTACCTGATCTTCTTTCAGGGATCTTACTAGATTTACTCTATGGGAAACCTTATCTTGAGGTTGGCTTCGCGCTTAGATGCTTTCAGCGCTTATCTTATCCGTACTTAGCTACCCAGCTCTGCTCTGGGCAGAACAACTGGTTCACCAGAGGTACGTCCATCCCGGTCCTCTCGTACTAGGGATAGATCCTCGCAAGTCTCCTGTGCCCACGACGGATAGGGACCGAACTGTCTCACGACGTTCTGAACCCAGCTCGCGTACCGCTTTAATGGGCGAACAGCCCAACCCTTGGAACCTGCTCCAGCTCCAGGATGCGACGAGCCGACATCGAGGTGCCAAACCTTTCCGTCGATGTGAACTCTTGGGAAAGATAAGCCTGTTATCCCCGGGGTAACTTTTATCCGTTGAGCGACGGCAATTCCACTCTCTACCGTCGGATCACTAAGCCCTACTTTCGTATCTGCTCGACCTGTATGTCTTGCAGTTAAGCTCCCTTCTGCCTTTACACTCTACGTACGATTTCCAACCGTACTGAGGGAACCTTTGGGCGACTCCGTTACTGTTTGGGAGTCGACCGCCCCAGTCAAACTGCCTGCCTGACACTGTCCCCATAGCGGATAACGCTACAAAGTTAGAATTCCGGAACAATAAGAGTGGTATCCCAGGGATGGCTTAACCGAAACTGGCGCTCCGGTGTCAATGCCTTCCACTTATCCTGTACATATTGTACCAAAACTCAATATCAGGCTGCAGTAAAGCTCCACGGGGTCTTTCCGTCCTGTCGTGGGTAGCCTGCATCTTCACAGACACTTCAATTTCACCGAGTCCCTTGTTGAGACAGCGCCCAAGTCGTTTCGCCATTCGTGCAGGTCGGAACTTACCCGACAAGGAATTTCGCTACCTTAGGACCGTTATAGTTACGGCCGCCGTTTACTGGGGCTTAAGTTCCAAGCTTCATCATCAAAAGATGACTAACTCTTCCCCTTGACCTTCCAGCACCGGGCAGGCGTCAGCCCCTATACTTCGACTTGCGTCTTAGCAGAGACCTGTATTTTTGGTAAATAGTCGCTTGGGCCTGGTTGTTGCAACCTGTCAAAGACAGGTACCCCTTCTCCCGAAGTTACGGGGTCATTTTGCCGAGTTCCTTAACAAGGGTTCTCTCGCGCGCCTTAGAATTCTCATCCTGTCTACCTGTGTCGGTTTGCGGTACGGGCGCCTTTAATCTCGCTAGAAGCTTTTCTTGACAGTCGAGGAATTGTCACTTCCTCTCCGTAGAGAGTCGTCATCACAGCTTAGGATTAACACTAATCCGGATTTACCTAGATTAGCTCCCTGACTGCTTAAACATGGAATATCCATTACCATGCTGACATACCTTCCTGTGTCACTCCTTTACTCAAATGATTAAAGGCGGCATCGGAATCTTGACCGATTAACCATCACCTACGCCTTTCGGCCTCGGCTTAGGTCCCGGCTTACCCTGAGCGGACGAGCCTTCCTCAGGAAACCTTAGACTATCGGCGAATAGGATTCTCACCTATTTTATCGTTACTCATACCGGCATTCTCTCTTCTATTCAGTCCACTGCTCCTTTCGGTACAGCTTCGGTCCAAATAGAATGCTCTCCTACCATTGGTAAAACCAATCCGCAGTTTCGGTGATAGACTTAAGCCCCGAACATTTTTGGCGCAAAGTCACTCGACCAGTGAGCTGTTACGCACTCTTTAAATGAATGGCTGGTTCTAAGCCAACATCCTGGTTGTCTATGCAACTCCACTTCCTTTACCACTTAGTCTATACTTTGGGACCTTAACTGGCGATCTGGGTTGTTTCCCTCTCGACTACGCAGCTTATCCCCCGTAGTCTGACTCCTAAGCTTACTGTAATGGCGTTCGGAGTTTGACTGGATTCGGTAACTTGATTAAGCCCCTAGTCCAATCAGTGCTCTACCGCCAAGACAGATACTTAAGGCTAGCCCTAAAGCTATTTCGGAGAGAACCAGCTATTTCCGAGTTCGATTGGCCTTTCACCCCTATCCTCAGCTCATCCTATGGCTTTTCAACGCCAATAGGTTCGGTCTTCCACACGATCTTACCCGTGCTTCAACCTGACCAAGGATAGATCACTCGGTTTCGGGTCTACAGACTGCGACTTGCGCCTTTTAAGACTCGCTTTCGCTGTGGCTTCGCTTTTAAAGCTTAACCTGGGCCACAATCTGTAACTCGCCGGTTCGTTATGCAAAAAGCACGCCATCAGACTTTAAATAGTCCTCTGACCGCTTGTAAGCATACGGTTTCAAATTCTATTTCACTCCCCTCCCGGGGTTCTTTTCATCTTTCCCTCACGGTACTGGTTCACTATCGGTTGCCGGGTAGTATTTAGCCTTAGGAGATGGTCCTCCTTACTTCCCACGAGGTTCCACGTGACTCATGGTACTCAGGAAGTTATCAAGTCTATCCTTTCTTTCGTCTACAGGACTATCACCTTCTATGGTTCATCTTTCCAGATGATTCGACTAGAAAAGAATCAACTTTTGTAGTGTTACAGCACTACCTGATAACTCCTACGACGCTATAACAGCAACGCCTGTAAGCTTACACTGTTATAGTTTGGGCTCTTCCCTTTTCGCTCGCCGCTACTAGGGGAATCACTGTTGTTTTCTGTTCCTTAGGTTACTGAGATGTTTCAGTTCACCTGGTATGTCCTCTAAACCCTATGAATTGAGGCTTAGATGCTTGGATATTACTCCAAAGCGGGTACTCCCATTAGGAAATCTTCGGATCAACACTTGTGTGCAGCTAACCGAAGCTTTTCGCAGCTTACCACGTCCCTCATCGACTTCCGGCACCTAGATATCCACCGTATGCCCTTAGTAATTTGATCTGTTGATGCAGGTATTGTGCAGTTTTCAAAGTACAAGTTTAATTAGTTTAAAATGGTGGAGGTAAGCGGATTCGAACCGCTGACCTCCTGCTTGCAAGGCAGGCGCTCTCCCAACTGAGCTATACCCCCACAGATTATAATTTTGAAAATGGTGGGTCTAGGTGGATTCGAACCACCGACCTCACGCTTATCAGGCGCGCGCTCTGACCAACTGAGCCATAGACCCACATTTATTCAGAGAGAATTGATCTCTCAAAACTGAACATTGTCCATTAAACGCAATAGAATGGTTTAAAAGTACTCCTTAGAAAGGAGGTGATCCAGCCGCACCTTCCGATACGGCTACCTTGTTACGACTTCACCCCCCTTATCGGACACACCTTCGGCGCCCGTAGACGACTTCTGGTGCATCCAACTCGGGTGGTGTGACGGGCGGTGTGTACAAGGCCTGGGAACGGATTCACCGCGGCATTCTGATCCGCGATTACTAGCGACTCCAGCTTCATGCAGGCGAGTTGCAGCCAGCAATCCGAACTGGGACCTGTTTTGAGGATTGGCTAAACCTTGCGGTATAGCAGCCCTCTGTACAGGCCATTGTAGCACGTGTGTAGCCCAGAGCATAAGGGGCATGATGACTTGACGTCATCCCCACCTTCCTCCAGTTTTTGACTGGCAGTCTCCCTAGAGTCCCCAACTTAATGCTGGCAACTAAGGATAGGGGTTACGCTCGTTGCGGGACTTAACCCAACATCTCACGACACGAGCTGACGACAGCCATGCACCACCTGTCACCGTGTGATCCAAAGGACCAAATTCTGCTGTTGACAGATAGTCACGGGATGTCAAGCCCTGGTAAGGTTCTGCGCGTTGCTTCGAATTAAACCACATGCTCCGCCGCTTGTGCAGGCCCCCGTCAATTCCTTTGAGTTTCAACCTTGCGGTCGTAATCCCCAGGCGGGATACTTAACGCGTTAACTGCAGCACTGAGGGAGTTGAACCCCCAACACCTAGTATCCAGCGTTTACAGCCAGGACTACCGGGGTATCTAATCCCGTTCGCTCCCCTAGCTTTCGTGCCTCAGCGTCAGGGTCAAGCCAGAGAGCCGCTTTCGCCACTGGTGTTCTTCCTAATATCTACGCATTTCACCGCTACACTAGGAATTCCGCTCTCTTCTCTTGCCCTCAAGTCTGACAGTTTCAAGCGCAGTGTATCAGTTAAGCCGATACATTTCACACTTGACTTGCCAGACCGCCTGCGCACCCTTTACGCCCAATGATTCCGGACAACGCTTGCTCCCTACGTATTACCGCGGCTGCTGGCACGTAGTTAGCCGGAGCTTTCTTCTCAGGTACCGTCAAGCCTAGCAGTTATTCACTACTAAGATGTTCTTCCCTGAGGACAGAGCTTTACGACCCGAAGGCCTTCATCACTCACGCGGCGTCGCTTCGTCAAGCTTGCGCTCATTGCGAAAGATTCCCCACTGCAGCCTCCCGTAGGAGTCTGGGCCGTGTCTCAGTCCCAGTGTGGCCGATCACCCTCTCAGGTCGGCTACCCATCGCAGCCTTGGTGAGCTGTTATCTCACCAACAAGCTAATGGGACGCGAGCACATCTAAAAGCGGAGGCAAAAAGCCGCCTTTGATGCAGCCTGGTTATCCAGGCAGCATAATATCCGAAATTAGCTTCCCTTTCGAGAAGTTATATCAGACTTAAAGGTAGATTACTCACGCGTTACTCACCCGTCCGCCGCTTTACTAACTGCTCAAAGAGCAGCTTTCTCGCGCGACTTGCATGTGTTAGGCACGCCGCCAGCGTTCGTCCTGAGCCAGGATCAAACTCTCCGATAAAAGAATATATTTAAATCTGCAAAGCAGATCTAAAAGTTGAGTTTAATATGGCTCAAATAAGAATAAAGGATTACTACCATTCTCAATTGACGTTGGCATGGACAATGTTCAGTTTTCAAAGATCAGTAGTCGCAAATAAGCGACATCAAGTATTTTAACATTTTTCTTGTAGCTTGTCAAGAACAAATTCAAGAATCTCAAGAAGATTCAGTTCTTTTCAAGCGACAATTAATATATTAACACAAATCCAGTCACTTGTCAAGAAGAAATCTCAAATTATTTGATTTTGCAGCAGAAAAGACTGCTTTCTTACAAGCGACATTAAACATTCTAACATCAAAACTTCACTTTGTCAAGGGAAAAATGAATTAATTTGTCAGCCGCTTTTGAGGCGACGCTTTATAATTTATCATCTATTAGCTCTTTTGTCAAGGAAAAATCAAATTTTAATTCATTCAAATATTATCTTAATAATTGCTAAGCTTAATTTACCCAATTTATAATTGATTTATTCAAAATTATAATAATTAATTGAACTATTTTTGACAGACAGCCACCATTAAATAATACTTTTTATCCGGTTTAGGTATTTCGATAGTCTCATTAAGTTGACAATAGAGCTCTACATCTGAAAATAACGATAATAACTCTCTAAATTCCTCTTCCCGATACTGTCGGTAATGATAGGGATTAGAACAGGGCTCTTCCCTACCTCTTCCGAAGGGAGTAGAAATAATTACTCTACCATCTGGCTTAAGTAATCTATTGAGATTATTAATAAATTCGAAATCATCCTTAATATGTTCTACTGTTTCTAAACTAACTATAGTATCAAATTTTCCTATTTTATCAGCCAATTCTTTATCATTAGCGTTACCAGTTTTAAACGTAATTGGAGGATGAGAATAATGTTTTCTAGCATACTCTATTACTTTCTGTTCGTTATCTACCCCTATTATTTCCGTGATTCCTTCTCCTAGTGCTAAGATCATTTCAGAACCATAGCCGACGCCACAGGCAATATCTAATACTCGTCCCTGACAATATTGACTGGCAAATCTATAACGAACCTTATGTTCGATCAAAAGGCCGTTCTCTGGATTCATTTTCCTGGGCATTACTCTCTCTTCTGTTAACTCTAACATCATTATCACCTTCAATATCATCTATTATATCAATAAGTCTCTTCTTTTTATTTATAACAATTTCATTATCCAAAAAAGCCTGCCAAGTATAATTTGAAGCCGGATTCCACAGCAGCCAGCTATCCAACCCTGATGCCTTTGCTGCTGCAATCTGCTCACGAACTTCTTCAACTCCATACTTATATCGTAACGAAAAATCTTGCAGCCAGGGGCGAATTTGACCTGTTTCACCATTTAATTTTTCCTTAGCCTCCTGCATACTATTAAAAACAGTAGAATAGGGAGTCTGTTCCGGTAAGGTTAATCCATAAATTCCTGGTTGATAATGAGATGGATAAACCATAGGTGAAATATAATCAATTCTCTGGGCCATTAAAGCAAAATTCTGTCCAATTCCTAAATCATTACCTGTCGTAGTTAGCCCAAAAACATCAATAGAAACAGGTGCCTCCAACTTATCTAACCTATTTTTAGCATATCTCAAAAAATCATCAATTATCCGAACTTTTGAATTTGAAGGGGCTACAGCTAAATTATAGCGAGAGCGATTAAAGAAGACCGGAAATCTAATATAATCAAATTGAACCTCATCAAATCCATGTTTAACTGCTTCAATTGCTAAGTCAACATTATATTTCCATACCTTCTTACTGTAAGGATTGACCCATTCAGGACTACTGAATATTTCAGAATTACTCTGCTGAAGATCGTAATATTTTAATGCATACTCTTTATAAGCTGCTAATTTATAGTCTTTAAAGACAGGTATCCGGGCAATACTATAAATATTATTCTCTTTACATTTATCCAGTAATCGATCTATATTCTTTATCTTTGCTACATTAGCTCCAATCTCTTCAGTTAAGTCAACTTTTGAATTATAACTAACTTCTCCTTCTATATTCTTTACATCAATAACCATTGCATTTAATTCTGTCTCTGTAATCAAATTCAACAACCTGTTAAATCTTTTTGGACTGCCTGCTACCCAACCGGTTAAATAAATACCTTTAATTGGTTCACTAGTTTCTTGCTTTAGTTCTTGACTATCCTTTAATTGTTCCTCCCCATTATTCTTTTTATGTAAATTTACATCATTCACAGAACTATTATAATCCAAACTACGAGCCGTGATTCCAACACTGAACAACAGCACAAATATGACTACTACTATAAATTCTTTTTTCAATGTTGTCCTCCTTAGCTAACCCTTTTAATCAAGTATAGCATAAGTTAGCCACGGAGTATACTAGTAATTAGTAGCAGCATAAGAGTTATTTAGAAAACTTTAAAATCGTCTTGATCGTTTCCTTAACTGCCTCTTCGATATCATCTTCCTCATCTATTGAAGAAAGAATACATTCATGGGCATAATCTTCAATAATTGACTGTCCTACTTTATCAATAGAAGATTTAATAGCAGCTATCTGAACTAAAATATCAATACAGTCTTGCTCCTCTTCAATCATTCTTTCGATACCACCAATATGTCCTTTTAAAGTCTTCAGCCGATTCAATAAATCCTTTTTTGCTTCTTCTTTATGCATTTTATCACCCTCTATCCCCCCCGTGTGGCAGGAGGTGGATTAAAAGAAAAATTTAGGTCACTATAATGTGACCTAAATTAAACTGCTTGAGATTTATTGTTCGGGCCTCATATGTGGAAAGAGAATCACATCTCTAATGGAAGTAGAATCCGTTAATAACATAACTAACCTATCAATACCAATTCCTAATCCTCCCGTAGGAGGCATTCCATATTCCAAAGCTCTAATATAATCATAATCCATCATATGAGCCTCATCATCACCTGCTTCTCGTTGTTCCATCTGTTCCTTAAATCGTTGCTTTTGATCAATAGGATCATTCAACTCTGAAAAAGCATTAGCTAATTCATTTCCAGCAACAAATAATTCAAATCTCTCTGTAAAGTCTGAATCTTCAGGCTTCCGCTTAGCTAAAGGCGAAACTTCAATTGGATATTCGGTAATAAAGGTTGGTTGAATCAACTCATCCTCTACAAACTCTTCAAAGAACTCATTAATAAGTTCTCCGACAGAAGTAATCTCTTCATAGTCTACCCCATGATCCTCGGCTAACTTTTGTGCTGTCTTGAAATCATCAACTTCAGAAAAGTCAACTCCCGCATATTCATTAATAGCTTCTCTCATTGTCATCCTTGTCCAGCTTGGACTTAAATCAATTTCTTGTCCATCATATTCAATTTCTAATGTACCCAATACTTCTTGGGCAATATTAACAATTACACTTTCAGTAATCTCCATCATATCTTCATAATCAGCATTTGCCTGGTATAATTCCATTGAAGTAAATTCAGGATTATGTTTAGTGGAAATACCTTCATTTCGCAAGTTTTTACCGATTTCAAAAACTTTTTCAAAACCGCCTACAATCAACCGCTTTAAGTATAACTCCGGAGCAATCCGTAGATAAAGATCCATATCTAAGGCATTATGATGTGTAACAAAAGGCCTTGCCTCAGCCCCGCCAGCAATAGGATGCATCAAAGGAGTTTCAACTTCTAAAAAGTCTTCTTCCTCTAAATGCTCACGCATAGTATGAATTATCTTACTCCGTAAAACAAAAGTATTTCTTACATCGGAATTAACTATTAAATCCACATATCTCTGTCTATACCTCATTTCAACATCTTTTAGACCATGCCATTTTTCCGGCAGCGGACGCAACGCTTTAGCCAATAATTCAAAATTCTCAATCTGGACAGTAACCTCACCGCGTCCTGTTTTAAATAAAAGTCCTTCTATTCCAATCTGATCACCAATATCCAGAGACATAAATAATTCATACAGATCTTCACCTAAATTATCCTCTTTAGCATACAGCTGAATCCGCCCTGACATATCCTCTATATCAGCAAAACTGGCTTTACCATGTTCTCTAACTGCCATTAATCTACCGGTCAATCTAACCTCTGTTTCATCTTCCTTTAATTCCTCAAAATTATCTATAACTTCTTGAGCAACATGGCTTCGTTCATATTTTTCTCCATAAACTGTGATTCCTTTTTCTTCTAGCATATCTAATTTCTTTCTTCGTTCTAACATCAAATCATTTAAGTCCTGTTCTTCTTCCATTAAATATCAACCTCCAAGTACTACTTTATATAATTTTACAATTTAATAAATCAATATTTACTTCTGAATTGCTAAAATCTTATAAACAATCTTTCCTGCTGGAGCATCGATTTCCACTTCCTCGCCTATCTTATGACCGAGTAATGCGTTTCCTACAGGAGAATCATTCGAAATTTTATTCTCAAACGGGTCTGCTTCTGTAGTTCCGACTATTTTATAATTATACTCTTCCTCAGTATCCAAGTCCCTAATTGTAACAGTTGTTCCAATATTAACCTCTGTAGTTTCTACTTCGTCTTCATTAATTACTTCAGCATTATTCAACATATTCTCAATTTCTTTAATTCTACCCTCTACAAAGGCCTGTTCATTTTTAGCATCATCATACTCTGAATTTTCGCTGATATCACCAAATTCTAATGCCTGTTTAATCCGTTTAGCAACTTCTCTCCGTTTAGTACCTTTCAAATATGATAATTCTTCTTCCAGTTTATTAAGCCCTTCTTTTGTTAAAATTACTTTCTCAGCCATAAGTTTCGCTCCCTCTTTCTAAATTTTAATAAAATTGAAATAAATCCATACTAACCACACTTAATTATTTCAAAAATATAAAATACTGTCAAGAAATTTAATCATTCAACTTATTAATAAAATATTATAATTTAATTATTAAGTTTTGTCAAGCCCTTGAAGCTGCCTGTCTCACCTGTTTAAAGCGCTGTTGGCCTATCTTTTCTCCAACATAACGCAGTCCAGCTAATTGAAACCCATGTTTATCAGCCAACTGCTGTATCTCTTTTACTTTTTCCAATGACACTGACTTGCCCAAGGTATAATTTTCATACCGACCTTCTAAAGCTAAAATTATTGTTTCTGCCATACAGGCATAAATCCTTCCCGGCGGTAAACCAAGATCAAAATTCAACCTCACCTGTCCTGGTAACTGGACTATTCCACCTTCAATTACTAAAATATCCTCTCTACTTTCATTAACCTGCTTAGCTACATCTCTAGGTCTGGCCACATCACAGACAATAGCCCCCGGCTTCAAATTATTAGGATCTATAATACTATCTATAGCACTTGAAACTGTAATAACAATTTCAGCTTCGGATAATGCTTTATTAATATCTGTAGAATAATTCACTCTATTTAACTGATAATTACTCTTTATCGATGTAGTTAATCTTCTTAACTTTGGTTCATTTCTAGCTACTAACGAGATATCATTAACTTCATCAGCTAAAAGCTGCACACAGGCTTCTCCAATAGAACCGGTGGCACCTATAACTGCTAAATGGGTCTCAGACAGTACAATTCCTAATTTATCAGCAGCCCTTTTTACTGCTTTAACAGCCGTAGCAACTGTATAGCTATTACCTGTTGTCACTGGAATATCCAACTTTTCGGCAACTCTCCGACCTCCATCTCCGATAATAGAAGTGTAGGCCCCTAATCCTACAATCTCAGCCCCCAATTTTTCTGCTTTTTTAGCAGCACTAATTATCTGTTTAAGCACATGTTCCACTGGAAGCTTTAACATCTGTTCAGATGTTAAAGTGCAGCCCACTAACCATCCTTCAGCTTTATTTCCCAGTTCAGATTCTATTCCGGTAACATGAGAAAGTTCAATCTGAGGCATAAATCTAATTATCTGTCTTAAAATACTATCTGGAATCTGCTTACTAATAGTAAATTTTCTAGCTAAATCATTTACTTGCAAAGGATGTAGCAAAAAACCAAACTGCTCCAAAAAATCCCCTCCCTATCTTACCTTTAGCTATTCAAAACTTCTAATCTAGGCTTAAAATCTAATTGGTCCATTAGAGCAAGGTAATCATTGGATTTGATTGCTCTAACAGGCTTATCTATTAGAGAAACAAACACTGCTTCTAATAAATTGGTTCCAAAAGATCTCCCCTTCAATTCTGGAGTAGTAGTAATTAATAGTCTTACTCCCCTTTTCTGTAACATAGCAATATCATCATCAGTTACTGTATTGGTAATTACTATCTTATCATCCAAATTATAAGGAAGATACTTCTTAATTAAATGAAAGTCTCCAGCAATTATATCAGCCCACTGATAATACTTCTGATATTTATTACTTCCTGTAGTCTCCTGCTTACTTCCTGTTGGATATAATAACTTAAAAGGAAGTCTGCTTATAACCGGCCCTAATAATTTAATAGCATAATCTATAGTCTTTAGAGACTTAATAGGTAACGGTAAATTTAAACCAAATATTAAGTCTCCATAATAAACATTACCTCCTAATTTATCAAAAACTGACGCCATGCCAAATCTATCTGCCGCACTAGTCAGTAAAATATTCTTATCTGCTAAATCCAAACCATAATCCTGCTTCAAATCAGATATAATTCTCTTTTCTAATGTCATCTTCAAACCGCTGCCGTCAACCACCGGCGTCTCTCCAACATCAGCTATTAATTTAGCAGCATCTTGTAATTTATATTTACTATCTTGGGTATAGATATGTAAATCTATACCGCCCATTCCCAAAGCAGCTACTTCCCCATCTAATTCAGTAAAAAGTTTTTTGGCTTTCTGCAGGTCGCCATCAGTTCCTATTCTTTCTAATCGAAAGACCTCATCTGAAATTTCTGTTTCTACTACATGATCTCTAGCAGAAGAGCCTAAACTAACACTAACTATTTTATTCATACTTCACACCTCTGATTACATTTATCCTATTATAATTAAGCTTTTATTTAATATGTGAAGTTTGAGGATAATTATACCGAAAAAATGGTCTGCTGAGTACGCTTTTATAGGTTTAACTCTACTATTCTTTGAAAGGATATTGATATATTGTGTCACTTTTCATTTGCAGCTAATATAGTTTCTTTCATGATATTGCAAATTATAGTCAACAAATCTCTTACGCTTGCCATTCGTTCGACGTCCTGTCTCACTCATTCTCAAAAACTGACTCTCCACCATCCCTGGTTCCGAGTCAGTTTTAAGAGTCGCTCCAGAGAAATGTTGACTATTTGTAATAGGATATATTGCTATTGTTATCCCCAATGAGAATCGCTATAAACATATCCAGCATAGAAATTTCATTGATCTGGTTTTAAACACGTCCCTCGAATAATTTTGCACAATTTAGTTGATATCTTGCAAAAAGCGACTTTAAAGCAGTCCCACAAGAGAGAATAGTTAATATATAAAGCGGAATCTTTAAATCATAACACTAAGATTTATTTACTGCTGAGTAACTAGGGCTGATTTCCGGAGCGTTTGCAAGATATCAACTCTAAACTGCAACAATATATCAATTTAATTTTATGATGAAAGTCATCTACAACTTGCAAGAAGTATAATTTCCCATATCATAAAAAAAGCTCTAATGTAGATAGCCTACATCAGAGCTTAATTTAATCCATAAGTTCTCTTTTATAATTATGTAATATTTCTTTTAACTCTTCTTCTGTTTCTGCCTGATTTACCTTCTGTTTAACTTCAGTACAGTTATATAGTCCTTTGATGTATTGGACAGTATGTCTGCGCATCTCTCTAACGGCTATATATTCTCCTTTATAGTCAACTAAAGCTTCTAAATGCCTAACTACCATCTCAATTCTTTCCTGAATAGTAGGCGGCGGCAATAATTCGCCTGTCTCTAAATAATGAAGCGTACGCTTGAAAATCCAGGGATTACCCTGTGCTCCCCGCGCAATCATTACCCCATCACAGCCTGTAGTATCAATCATCTCTTCAGCATCCTGTGGGCTAAAGATATCTCCATTACCGATCACTGGAACTTCTACTGCTTCTTTCACTTCTTTTATAATATTCCAATCAGCTTCTCCCTTATAAAACTGTTCTCTAGTCCTACCGTGGACTGCTACTGCCTGGACTCCACTTTCTTCAGCAGTTTGAGCAATCTCTACAGCATTAACATGATCCTCATCCCAGCCTTTTCTCATCTTAACAGTAATAGGAATCTCAGTTGCTCTAACTAAAGCATCTACGATTCGGCCTACTAAATCAGGTTCCTTCATTAAGACAGACCCAGCTCCACCCTTGACAATTTTGGGAGTTGGACAGCCTAAGTTTACATCTATAATATCCGGTCTATATTCTTCAATCTTCTCTACTGCTTCAGCCATTATCTCTGGTTCTGAACCAAAAATCTGTAGTGAGACTGGCCGCTCCTGATCACTGATAGTCAATAACTCTTCTGTTCGCGAACTGCCATAAACCAATCCTTTAGCACTGACCATCTCAGTACAGACTAATCCACAACCGAACTCCTTGACTATTCTGCGGAAAGGCAGGTCTGTTACTCCAGCCATAGGTGCTAACATAACCGGATTATCCAATTCCACTTCTCCTATCTCCATCAATTACTCCCTCCATCATTAGCTATTTAATTCTGAAATCATGCGCAGACCCTGTAAAGTAAGCAAAGAATTGGTCCGATCGATCTCTTCAGACTCATCGCTAACTAAATCTGCCAAACCACCAGTAGCTATAACTTCAGCCTCCTGGTCTAAATCAGCTTTAATCTCTCTTACTACACCATCAACCTGTCCCACAGCACCATAGATAATTCCCGCCTTTAAACTGTCTAAAGTATTCTTACCAATTACACTCTCCGGCTTTTCTAATTCCACTTTAGGTAACTTATCAGCATAGCTAAATAAGGCATCCATAGAAATATCTATTCCGGGTGCAATAGCACCGCCTAAGTAATTCCCCTGCTCTGAAATTAAACAGAAAGTAGTAGCTGTTCCAAAATCAACTACAATCACTGGTCCTCCATATAAGTTATAGGCAGCTACAGCATTAACAATTCTGTCAGCCCCTACCTCTTTGGGATTCTCTATTTTAATATCCATTGCGGTCTTAATTCCGGGACCTACAATTAGAGGTTCAACTCCAAAATACTTGATGGCTACCTCCTCTAAAGCATTTACTACTGAGGGAACTACACAGGAAATAATTATCCTTTCTATATCATCAGCCTTTAAATCATTATAATTAAAGAGATCAAAGAATAACATTCCATATTCATCAGCTGTTTTATACCGATCAGTAGATATTCTCCAATCTACTAATAGGTCTTCATCAGCAAAAACCCCTAATACAGTATTAGTATTTCCCACATCAATAGCTAAAATCATCTCTGTCTCCCCTTCAAACTCTCTTGATTACATTTTTTAACCTTAATTATATTCAGTATTTAAAGTTACATCACCAGCAACCACTTTCTTCATAGTACCATTAGGTAATTCTACTAATAATCTACCTTTATTATCAACGTCTACTGCTTGTCCTGTCAACACTTCATTATTACTGGTAACTGTTACTTCATTTCCTAAAGTGATATTATATTCTTTCCAGCCCTCTATAATCTTTTCGAACCCCTCCGTTTGTAATTTAAAGTATTCCTCCTCTAATTGCTCTAAAAGAGATAAAAAGAAATTCAATTTGGGAATCTGTTGTCCTGATTCCTCTTGAATAGAGGTAGCTTTATTCTTTAAGTCTGATGGAAATTCATCCACAGCTATATTCAAATTAACTCCAATTCCAAGTACTAAATAATCTATCTGATCAATTTCAGCACTCATTTCAGTTAAAATACCGCTAACCTTCTTCCCATTAATCAACACATCATTCGGCCATTTAATTTCTGGAACTGAATCAGTTAATTCATCAATTGTTTTGGCTAAAGCCACTACTGCTACAAAACTGAATTGAGAAGCAGAGTCCGGCTTCATATTAGGCCGGAGAATAACTGAAAACCAGATCCCTCCCGGCGGACAGAAGTATTCTCTGCCCAAACGGCCCTTGCCGCCAACCTGCTCTTTAGCCACAATAACTGTTCCTTCCTCAGCTTCCTGTCTAGCTTCTGATTTTGCTAGTGAATTAGTAGATTTTACTTCTTCTTGATAGATCACTTCACAGCCTAATAGATCAGTCTTTAAATCCTTCTTTATCTCTTCTGGCGACAGAATATCAGGAGCTTTTACTAGACAGTAGCCCAGTCTAGAAGAAGAATCAATTACATATCCCTGTTCACGCAAGGATTGAATATACTTCCAGACAGCAGTCCGTGATACCTCCAGCCTATCGCTCAATTCCTGGCCAGAAATATATTGGTCTCGATTCTTATGTAATATCCTAAGTACTCGTTGTTTACGCTTAGAAGTTTGGGACATTATATCTCACCTACAGTTTAATTAATTTTGCTTCAATTATATATAATCACTGATATTCTGTCAACTAAACTTAAGATTTAATAATTCGGTTATTCTCATCTACTAAGATCACTTTCGGTTCTAAGTCTCGAGCAGCATTATCCTTCATAAGACCATAAGAGATTATTATGACTTCATCCCCCGGTTGAACCTTTCTGGCTGCTGCTCCATTGAGACAGACAACACCCGAACCGCGTTCGCCAGCAATGACATAGGTTTCAAATCTAGCTCCATTATTATTATTAACTACCTGCACTCTCTCATTAGGTAAAATATCTGCCGCTTCAATTAAGTCTCTATCAATAGTTATGCTGCCCACATAATCCAGATTTGCTTCAGTCACTCTTGCCCGATGGATCTTCGATTTATGCATCATCCGCATCATGAGTCTAATTCACCTCCAGCATTAAGTTATCTATCAATCTAGTATCGCCGATATAGACAGCCAGAGCCATCAATACCTCGCCCTTAATTTCTACTAATGGCTCTAAAGTAGATTGGTCTACTATCTCTACATAGTCGATCTCTGCTAATGGTTCAGCCTCAATCTTATTGATTAATCTTTCTTTAACAGCTTCAGCATCTCTTTTTCCCTGATTAATTAAGTCTTTAGCCAGCTGTAGAGTCTGATATAGAATTGTCGCTGCTTCCCTTTCCTTAGAGTCCAGGTATTTATTACGCGAACTGATAGCCAGGCCATCTTCTTCACGCTGAATTGTCACTGTTACTATCTCTAAATCAAAGTTCAGATCCTTAACTAACCTCTTGATTACTAATACCTGTTGGGCATCCTTCTGGCCAAAGTAAGCCCGATCAGGATCAATAATATTAAACAGCTTAGTAACAATAGTACAGACACCGGTAAAGTGTCCCTCTCTAGCAGCACCACAGAGATAATCTGTCAAGCCTTCTACCATTACTTTGGTTGCTGCCTGAGACAAGTAGACCTCGTCAGCCTCTGGAGCAAAGACTATATCTACTCCTGCTTCTTCAGCTAATTCTAAATCTCTATCTAAATCGCGAGGATACTCATTATAATCCTCATCAGGACCAAACTGAGTGGGATTAACAAAGAGGCTAACTACTACTATATCATTCTCCTCTCTAGCCTTCTCCATCAAAGCTAAATGGCCTTGATGGAAATAACCCATTGTCGGTACCAAACCTACTTCTTTTCCAGCTTTCTGCTGCTTTCCAATAAAGTCCCGTACTTCATCAATACTTTTACAAAGCTCCATTATTTTTACCTCCTATTTAATTAAAAATCTATCTAAAAGCTTTCCTTCTGACTTGGAAACTCTCCAGTTTCAACATCCTTTTTATAATCTTTCAATGCTGTCTTGATCTCGTCATTCAAATCAGCATACTTTCTAACAAATTTAGGAGTAAAGTTAGCAAAGATACCCAGCAGATCCTGAGTTACTAAAACCTGACCATCAGATTCCTTTCCTGCTCCAATACCGATAGTAGGAACCTCTACTGCTTCTGTAACTTCTTTAGTTAAAACAGCAGGAATACATTCTAAAACTAAAGCAAAGATACCTGCTTCTTCTAAGGCTTTGGCATCAGTAATCAATTTCTGAGCAGCTTCGCTCTCCTTACCCTGTACCTTAAAACCGCCGAACTGATTAATTGATTGGGGAGTTAAACCTAAATGTCCCATGACTGGAATTCCGGCTTTGACAACTGCTTCAATCTCGGCTACTACTTCACTACCGCCTTCTACTTTTACTGCCTGGGCTCCGCTTTCTTTAATAATCCGTCCTGCATTTTTGACTGTCTGGCTGATATCTCCAGTCTTATAAGACATAAAGGGCATATCAGTAACTACTAATGCATCTTTTACTCCTCTATTTACAGCCTTAGTATGATGGATCATATCTCCAATCGTAACTGCTAAAGTATCATCATAGCCCAAAACCACCATGCCTAAAGAGTCTCCTACTAAGATTATATCAATCCCCGCTTCATCTATAGCTTTGGCCATAGGATAGTCATAGGCAGTCAACATTGTAATTCTTTCCCCTGCTTCTTTCTTTGTTTTTAAATCTGTTACTGTAACCTTACTCATCTTTTATTCCCTCCTGATCAAGTAGCTTTTTAAGTTTAATTACCTTATCTTGATTAATACTGCCTTTCCTTCGGGCTATATCTGTAGTATAAGTCCCTAACTCTTTATATAGATCTAGATTCTCTGGCATAAATTCCTCTAATGCTTCCAAATGATTCTCGATTATATTAATATCTCCCCGGGATATAGGACCGGTCAAGGCCTCAACAATCCCCATCTCTTTGATATTCTGCAGTGTCCCCTCCATCAACGGTAATAAGCCTACCAGAGCCTTTTCAGATGAAATACCTACCTGTTGATTCATCTTTAATGCTAAGTCAACGATAGTTACTAAGTAATTAGAAGCTACGCAGGCAGCAGCATGATAGAGCGGCTTAGCACAGCTCTGGATTACTGTATAATCAGCATCTAAAGTATCCAATACTTTTTTTCCGATCTCTTCTCCTGCTTCATTACCCTCGATAGTAAAGAAAGAATTAGGTAAAGCCTCTATCCCTTTCCTAACATCAGCAACTGACTGTAACGGATGTAGAGAAAGCCGACCATATTCAATTTCATTCATGTTTTCTACTTCAGAAAATAGAATCTCCGAAGTTAGAGCACCACTGCAGTGTACTAAACAGCTATCCTTCTTAACCAATCCTTCCCTAAAAAGTTTAGTAGCAATCTGACTGATCACCTGATCTGGAGTGGTAATGAAGATTAAATCTGCCTTTAAAATAAAATCACCATACTCTGTAGTAGCAATTCCTTCTCCAACCAACTCCTGTCCCTCTTGAGCTGAAGACAGACTACGACTTATAAAACCGAGAACTTGATAGCCATTATTGGCTAATAGATACCCTAAACTTTTACCTACTGCTCCAGCTCCAATAATTACTACTTTTGTTTGCTCCAAAGATTCACCCCCTAATAATAAGTAAAACCTGCTTAACCGCAATGGTAACGGTTAAGCAGGTTATTTGGCCATAGTTAGCCCAATAATAATTTGCTTAAACCGTCTCCGTCCTATTCAGGATCTGAGCGGTAGAGCAAAGATTTATATTAATTTTTTTCATCGTCTACATTATAGCATCATTAAGTTCCAAAAGCAAAAAACCTGCGGCCTAATTAGACCGCAGGTATAAATCAACTATTTGTCTATCTTAGAATAAGCCTGTAATATTACCGTCACCATCAACATCAATCTCTTCAGCAGCTGGAACCTTTGGTAAACCAGGCATTGTCATTACTGCACCAGTTAATGCAACTAAGAAGCCAGCACCGGCAGATACATTAATTTCTCTAACTGTAATTTCAAAGTCAGTAGGTCTTCCTTTCTTAGTTGGATCATCAGAAATAGAAGACTGTGTCTTTGCCATACAGACCGGCATATCATCAAATCCTTGCTCAGTTAAACGATCGATATCTTCTTTAGCTCCATCAGTAAAGTTGACTCCATCAGCGCCGTAGATTTTTTCAGCAACAGTTTCTATCTTTTCATCAATAGGCATATCAGCTGGATATAGCTGATCGAAATCATCATTACTTTCTTCCATAGCTTCTAATACTTTCTCAGCTAATTCATGACCGCCTTCGCCGCCTTTAGCAAAAATTTCAGATAAGGCTACATTAGCGCCTTTTTCTTCACAGAGTTCTCTAATCTTTTCAAGCTCTGCTTCTGTATCCGTAGGGAATCTATTAATAGCTACAACTGCAGGTAAGTTAAATTCTTCAGTAATATTTTCAATATGTTTAGCTAAGTTTTCGAAACCAGCTTCTACAGCTTCTACATTCTCTTCTTCTAATTCTTTAACACTAGCATCATCCATGCCGCCATGCATCTTAAGTGCTCTAGCAGTAGCAACAATTACTACCGCATCAGGCTGCAAGTCAGCAAATCGACACTTAATATCTAAGAACTTCTCAGCACCTAAGTCAGCACCGAAACCAGCCTCAGTAATTGTAATATCAGAAGTCTTCATTGCTAACTTAGTAGCTGCTACACTATTACAACCGTGAGCAATATTAGCAAACGGTCCACCATGAATAAAGGCTGGAGTATTTTCTAAAGTCTGTACTAAGTTAGGCTTAATGGCATCTTTGAGTAAAGCCGCCATTGATCCATGAACATTTAATTCTTTAGCCTGCACAGGTTCGCCATCAAATGTATAACCAACTAGGATATTACCTAATCTTTCTTTTAAGTCTTCAACTCCCTCTGCTAAACAGAGAATAGCCATTACCTCGGAAGCAACAGTAATCATAAAGCCATCTTCTCTAACCTGGCCATTAGGACCACCAACACCAACCAGTACTTCTCTTAGTGCTCTATCATTCATATCTACAACTCGTCTAAAGACTATATCATTAGGGTTGAGATCTAAATCATTGTCCTGCTTAATATGATTATCAATTGCTGCTGCAAGCAAGTTGTGAGCAACACCAATTGCATGAATGTCACCAGTAAAGTGCAAGTTAATATCTTCCATAGGAACAACCTGTGAATAACCACCGCCAGCAGCACCACCTTTAACTCCAAAACAAGGACCTAAAGAAGGCTCTCTTAAAGCAACTGTAGTATCATGGCCTAATTGATTAAGGGCCTGAGTTAAACCAACACTAGTAGTTGTCTTACCCTCTCCAGCAGGAGTTGGAGTAATAGCAGTAGTTAAGATCAACTTACTGTCTTCATTATCCATTCTTTCTTGGTAAGCTTCATACTTAATTTTAGCCTTGTTGTCACCATACATTTCAATTTCATCTTCATTTAAACCTAACTTTTCAGCAATCTCCGTAATATGCTTCAATTCTGCTTCCTGAGCTATCTCAATATCCGACTTCATTAATTAAATCACTCACCTTTCATTTTAGTTAATTTTAAAATTTTCTTAATTATTAAATAAAATTATTCCTACATCCACCTCCTATCTTTATTCCTTATATGAAATTAATTTTATTTTAATCTTAGTTACCATCGATCCTAATTATTACATTTTTACATTTTCTCCTGTTTTTAAATATATTCATTATAAAGTTTAAAATTCCTCCTTAAATTAATAAAAAATTATAAATTTATATTCCCAAAACTGAAATAGGGATAGCTAATTAGCTATCCCTTAGAAATCTAGTCTGTTAAATTGATATTAATCTTCTTATCCGTACTATCATCTAATTTAGAGTCTAAATCATCAGTTTCTTTCTCAATAGTATTCTCTGTATTCTTAGTTGCTTTTTTTGATTCCTCATCTGCTTCATCATCTGGATTATATTCATAATCATCCTTAAATTCAGCAATAATCCGTCTAATATCATCAGAAACCAATGTTTCTTCCTCTTTAAGCTCTGTTACCATCTTCTCTACCATTTCCTTATTTCCACTCAATATGCGTGTGGCTTTATCATAAGCTTCTTCTACAAATCTTTTAACCTCTTTATCTATTAAGGAGGCAACTTCTTCACTATAATTCTTATCCTTAGATAAATCACGTCCTAAGAATACCTGATCTCCATTCTTCTGTCCTAAAGCTAAAGGACCAACTTCCTCACTCATACCATAATCTGTAACCATGTTGCGTACAATTTTGGTTGCTCGTTCTAAGTCATTCTGAGCCCCCGTACTGATATCATCAAGAAATACCTCTTCAGCAACACGTCCTCCTAAGAGCGAAGTTACTTTATCAATCAATTCCGATTTAGTTACATAATTCTTATCTGCTTCTGGCAGATTAACTGTAAATCCACCAGCTCTTCCTCGGGGAATAATCGAAACCTTATGAGTTGAATCAGCATGTTCTAATAATTCACCTAATAGAGCATGACCGGTTTCATGGTAAGAAACTATATCTTTTTCTTTATCACTTATAATTCTACTCTTCTTCTTAGGACCAGCCAAGACTCGATCAATAGCATCATCAAATTCCAACATACTAATTTCTTTCTTATTTCTTCTAGCTGCTAAAATTGCAGCTTCATTAGCCAAATTCTCCATATCTGCTCCTGTAAAGCCAGGAGTTCTTTTCGCTAAAATATCTAAATCAACATCACCAGTCAATGGCTTATCCTGAACATGAATCTCTAAGACACCTTTACGACCTTTGAAATCAGGTTTATCAACAAGAACCTGTCTATCAAACCTTCCCGGTCTTAATAAGGCGGGATCTAAAACATCAGGCCTATTAGTAGCTGCCATCAAAATAATACCTTCATTTGCCTCAAAACCATCCATTTCCACTAATAACTGATTCAATGTCTGTTCGCGTTCATCATGGCCGCCGCCGACACCAGCACCGCGCTGCCGGCCAACAGCATCTAATTCATCAATAAAGATAATACAGGGAGCATTCTCTTTACCCTGCTCAAATAAATCTCTAACTCGAGATGCACCGACTCCAACGAACATCTCTACAAAATCGGAACCGCTGATGATAAAAAACGGCACACCAGCTTCACCTGCAACAGCTCTAGCCATCAGAGTCTTACCGGTTCCCGGCGGGCCTACTAATAGAACCCCTTTTGGAATCTCTGCACCTAACTTACTGAATTTATCCGGGTTTTTGAGAAATTCTACAACCTCTACTAATTCCTCTTTTACTTCTTCATAATTGGCCACATCATCAAAGGTAACTTTTTTCTTTTCATCTTCCTCATGGCGCCGAGCTTTGTTCTTACCAAAGGACATCATCTTATTACCGCCACCCTGCATCCGCTGCATAATAAAGAACCAAAATCCAAAAATTAAAATAGTCGGCAATAAGTAACCTAAGATACTTGCCCACCAAGGTGGCTCAGGTTCTGGCTCTGTTTCAATATCTACTTCATTATTCTGTAAAATCTGTTCAACTTTTTCTATGGTGCCTGGAATATTTACCTCAAATTCTTTACCATCAGCCACCTGTCCTTTAACCAACTCTTGACCTATTATAGTTACTTTATCTATCTTCCCGGCTTCAACTAATTGAGTAAATTCACTATAGCTTAAATCTGCTTTAACTGGAGCAGGACTTATAAAATACTGTGCAATTAAGAATGCTATAGCTATTATTATCAAATAAAAGCCGATATTTTTCGAAAATCGCTTCAACAAAGAATCCTCCTTTCTGACTATATTAACTTATCACGATTAGTTATTATATCACAAAAGTATAGAATTAGCAAGAAAGTAATTTCTGAATATTATATTTAATTTTTAATCATAAAATTTCGGTTTTAGAACAAAAATAAACGGTACATTTCTATATCTTTCATCATAATCAAGTCCATACCCTACTGCAAATTCATCAGGAATTTCAAAACCGTTATAATCAACTTCAACTTTCTTTACAGTTCTTCTTTCCGGCTTATCTAATAGTGTACATATTTTAATACTAGCAGGATCTCTAGTCTCTAAAAAATCAACTACATGTTTTAACGTCCTACCTGTATCTATTATATCTTCCACAATTAAAACATGTCTATCTTCAATATTTTCTTCTAAATCTTTAATTATTCTAACTACACCGGATGATTCAGTACCATCATAGCTAGAAACATCCATGAAATCAAAAGTGACCGGTAGCTTTACATGACGGGCAAGATCTGCCATGAAAATTATTCCCCCCCGTAAAACACCTACCATTACAACATCATCATCTCTATTATAATCAGCAGTGATTTCTGCTCCCATTTCTGCAATTCTTTCTTGCAATTCATCCTCTGTAACTAAAATTTCATCAATTTTATCTGCTAATTTATCGCGCATAATTACTCCCTCCCTTTTAATATTTTGTTATATCTATTACTAAAACTTTTTCTGTCTGATCAGTAACTCTAAATTTATCATCAATTCTTAAATCACCTACTGCAAATATTTCATCATTCATAGTAGTAAAAACTGGAATCCGGTCTCTACTTGCTGCGGGAATCTTTTCATCAATAAAAAAATCCTTTAACTTCTTATTGCCTTTCATACCTAATGGCCGAAAGCGATCACCAGCTTTACGATTCCTTACTTTAATCTGATCGCCGATTAATTCATGGTCTAAATAAAGTTTACTGGATGAATTTAATAATTCCTGCAAATCATTTTCAAATTTAATAATATCCAAGTTGATTTCAATTCCCAATTCTTCAACTTGATACTTACCTGGGATAGAATACCTTTCCGAGAAGTTATTTACTTTTCTTGTCTTATCAGCTCTCCAATAAAATTTTAATCTGTTATAACTCCTTTTTAAACGTAATCCCTGGGGTAACTGTAATAAATTACCTGTCTCTCCATTTATCGATAGTTCCACCATCTGTTGAATATGTTTAGTATAATAATCTCTCTTTGTACCACAAAAATCCAACAGAGCCTGTCTAAAGATCCGGCGTTGAATAGCTAAATCTAAATCTTTGATTCCCTCCAAATCCAAAATTAATTCCTGTGTATTACTTTCAATAACTAGCTGATCATATTTTTCTGCTGTATATTTTTCCATAAATGAGTTTTCTACTCTAAATATTTCAGCCATACGGACTAAATTTTCTTTAATTGAGGAATTAAATTCTTCAGCTAAATACGGCACCAGTTCCAATCTAACTTTATTACGCAAATAAACAGGCTTTAAATTAGAACTATCTATTCGCGGCTCTAACTCATGCTGTTTACAATAATCTCCAATATCTTTGCGCCAAACTTCTAACAAAGGCCGAATAAAGATTCCATTTCTGATAGGCTCAATACCGCTCAAACCATCCAACCCGGCCCCGCGAAGAAAATTCATCAATACTGTTTCTGCCTGATCATCAGCTTGCTGACCGATAGCTATTTTATCCGCTTTGAGACTATCAGCCAGTTCAGTACAAAGCTCGTAGCGAATCTTCCGGGCAGCTGCCTGATTTGATAAGCCAGTTTCCTCAATATAAGCCGGTATATCATACTCTTCAATAGTTGCCGGAATACTTAATTTATTAGCAAATTGAGCCACATATTCAGCATCTTTCTGTGATTCTTCTCCCCTGAACATATGGTCCAGATGAAAAACATGCAGTTTAAGATTATAATCATCCTGCAGCCGCCATAAAATATGTAATAAGGCAAGTGAATCCGGGCCTCCGGACACACTAACAATAACTTTATCACCTTCTGACAGCAATTGATATTCTTCAATCGTCTCTTTTACCTGTTGAATCAATTTTGCAACTCCTTCTAGTTAATTCTCGTTAATATCTAATAATCCAGCTTTAAATTGTTAATTTCGATAAAAAGATCATAGTTCCTGCTTTAATCTTTATTTATTTTGGTATCCTTTTAATCTAGTCACCACTACTGTCATATCATCATCAACTCTATTCTTTAAATTAACAGCCTGCTGTAAGATATATTCAGCCAGAGACTGTGGATCATCTATTAAATTATTCCGCAGTATTCGCAGCATCCATTCTTCCTGTTTAGTTCCATTATCCTGTAAGTCCAATATTCCATCAGTCACCATCACTACCATATCTCCAGGTAAAAGCTGTAGCTTTTGGGTTAATTCTATATCTATATTATCAATGATTCCTACTGGAAGAGAAGAACTTCTAACTAATTCAATATTTCTATTACTGCGTTTAACAAATGTGGGTACTGAACCGATCTTAATAAAGTCGGCTTCTCCTGTATACCGATTAATAGCACTAATATCTAAAGTAGCAAATATTTCTTCCGATGACCGCAATAGCAAAGCTGAATTAACTGTTTTAATGGCTAATTTTTTATCAAATCCAGCATTAATTAATTTTCCTACTAATTGAACAGTAGTATTACTCTCTAAAGCAGCTCTCTTTCCGGTTCCCATTCCATCACTTAAAACTGATACCGTTTCTTTATCATCAACTTCTATAATTTCATAATTGTCTCCTGATACTTCTTCCCCATCAGGACTAACTTGAGCTATACCTGTTTCTACCCAGTAACGAGCAGCAGATGCAATTTCAAAAGAACAGAGATCCTCTCCAAGGCTTGCTCCACATTCACTCCACTCAATCTTAAAGTTTTGATCTAACATCTGATTTAAAATAGGAATAATCTGTTTGGTACATTCCTGGTCTCCATTACAAGACTGTTTAGTTACAGCCATTTTGGTAGTATGCCGGTCTTTAGTAATATCTATTTGATTAAGAAAGATACCATGAGATTGGAGTTCACTTCTAATTGCTCGTTGTAGATTATTATTAAACTTCACTTCCATCTCTAAATCAGAACCCATCTTTTCTAAAATTTGAGAGATTCCTGATAATTGGTTTCCAATTATCTCTCTACTATCCTCTATCTTCTGCTGCCAAAAAGTATCCGTTTCATATTTTTCCAAGAATCTATTAATTTTATCACTGAATCTGACCGACCGATTACAGTCGCCCCCCATAATTGAATCTAACTTTTTACTCTTTATTCTTCCTTCTTCTTCTGCTACTGACAGAGCATCAACAGTCCGCTGATAAGTCTTGAAAAACTCCTGGTCCCAACAGATATTATAGTATTCACAGTTTGAACAGACCTGATTAGTAAGCATACTTAATAGTTCTTCTAAATTATCATCTTCACTAGCTTCAGCTACTGCCTTCTCTTCAAAAGCATTGGCCAATTCTGTGAAAACACCAGACATTTCTTGAACTCTACTTATAACTTCCTGCTTTTTGGTTGATTTTTGCTGTTCAGTCTCTGTAAAATGGATTTCTGTTCCAGGAATCCAGGGCTCAAATAAATTAATAATGGCTTTTGGGATTATAGCTATAATCCCTCCAGCTAATAATGCTTCACTAACAATAGCATTGATATTCCCTACTTCTACTAAAAAGATAGTATATAATAGTACTGATAGGATAAAACCAACAATAACTCCCAATTTATCTTCTTTCTTAAAATGTCCACTAACTAAACCGGCTAAAGCATATAAACCGGTCACCTCAACCGTATAAGAATTAGAAATACCATAAAACAACCCAATAACCATTCCTACAACTGCAGCTATAGCACCTCCACTGTTAATAGCAATCAACATAATTATTAAACTGCTAAATATCCGCGGAAGATTAACTATTCCTACGTTAATATTGGGTAATCCTACATTAAACGCAGCAAGAGTAACCAATAAAGCTAAAGCATTAATCTCTTCAAAGTTTTCTTTAGAGCTGAATAAAGGTACTAAGCCTTCAAGTAAAACTAAGTTTAGAACTCCTATTAAAATCGGTCCCAACAGTCGAATCAGACTATTATACAATGGTTGGGGGAAAAATACCAAATTAAGAACTTCAATTACTAATATACTTCCTCCATTTAAAAGTGCAAACTGCCATTTAGTAAGTACTTTATCTTTATACCCTAAAAAACCAGCAATTAAAGTAAATAAACAACCAGCAATTAAGTATTTCCCTAAAGCCCAGCTTAAGCCTAAAACTGTATAATATCCCATATATGTACTACAGAAAAATAAAATAACTCGTCCAGTTTTTTCATTACTATAAATTTTTCGATAGAGAACTACTCCAAAAAATGTTAATCCAAAAGGAAGTAATTTAGGCGATAATACTGCTCGGCTTAACACTAATCCAATAAAAAAATAGACTAGATGTAGCATGTCCAATTCTAAAAATAAATTCTTAATTAAACCTTTTACCTTACCGCTTTTGGCCTGCTGCTTTTTTTCTAATCGTTTATAAGTAGATAAATCCGTCTTAGCAAACATTTAATCCCCTCCTAAGTTTCAGCATTAAAGTAATGATTGTAAATCCTATTATACATTTTTTTACAGCAAATATTTGTTGTTTCTTCTCGATTGCCGTACAAGATCTTTTTACATTTTATCCCAAATAAAAATAACTCCCTATTAATTAGGGAGTTTATGTAAAAAAATGTAAACTGAGGGCATAAAAATGGTGGCGGTGTAGGGACTTGAACCCCAGACACTGCGGGTATGAACCGCATGCTCTAGCCAACTGAGCTACACCGCCACGTTTGTTTGGTTGCGGGGATCGGATTCGAACCGATGGCCTCCGGGTTATGAGCCCGACGAGCTACCAGACTGCTCTACCCCGCGTCATTATTTAGCTGTAAGTGGTGCCGGGGGTGGGATTCGAACCCACACGAGCACAGAAGGCTCACCGGATTTTAAGTCCGATGCGTCTGCCAGTTCCGCCACCCCGGCTTTCAATATTTCACTTTCTCTTCTTCATTAGCGACAAGAACTATTATAATACATCTCCGCTCTTTGGTCAATAGCAAACACTCTCAATTAAAAGTTGTTTATTACATTTAACTTCATAATTCTCTATTTTACTTGTTTATTCTCTTATTTGCAATAATCATAAATGAGACCATCCAATATATCTGCTTCACTAACTGTAATCTCTGATATATTCAGATTATCCATTACTTCCAATAAAATCCGAACTCCAGCTACGATAATGTCAGCTCGCTCAGGCTGTAAACCGACTACCTCTTTCCGCTCATCAATAGTCTTAGCACTTAAATCAGAAAGTATTCTTTTAATTCTTTCCAGTTCTAATTGGTATCCATGCACCTCTTCTGGATTATAAGGTGATAACTGCTGGTCAACTGCTGCTAAAGTAGTTATCGTTCCTCCAACTCCTAATAACATTTTAACTCTCCCCTGTAACTTATTCAATACAGGATTTAATAGCTCACCAATTAATTCTTGTCTCGATTTAAGTTTAGTTTCTTTTTCAGTCATCCTGACTGCTCCTACATCAACACTAACTTTTTCTTTAATTTCAGTTTCTGAACCAAAGATGAATTCTGTACTTCCACCTCCAATATCCAGAACTAAATTATCATCTGTCAATTGGCAGTCCAGTCCTTTAGTAGCACCTAAATAGGAAAGATCAGCCTCTCTGCTGCCGTCAATTATCTCTACTTCTATGCCGGTATCAGTTTTAACCTCATTAATAAATTCCTGCTGATTAGAAACATCTCTAACTGCACTAGTAGCCACTGCTCTAACAGCTTCTACCTGATAATCAGCAATCAGTTCAGCATACTCTTTTAAGGCCTCTACTGTTCTTATTATGGCTTCATTCTGTAAATAACCGCTTTTATCAACTCCAGCACCTAAACGTGTCGTCTTCAATTCTGTTGCTAAGGGGTTAATACTTTGGTCCTTCTCTATTTTTGCAATTAACAAACGCGTCGAATTAGTTCCAATATCAATCGCTGCTACCTTTGGCATTTCTAATCCTCCTTGCTGCAGATACTACAGCCGTCCAGACTGCTGTCTAGAAATCTATCCTCTAACAGTTCATCTACTATCTTTCCCACTGGATTATGCCGATTAACTAAATAATCGGCATAATGAGTATGCAGACACTTAATTCCTTCCTTCTCCATAATTCCGCCCACTCCTGACTGCGAAACTACCTTCCAGCGGCCTGGATACTCTTCTTTCAATTTAGTTAAATCTGAATCTTTGAGCAATCCAACTCTCTTCTGTGCATAATTTCTATGGGCTGCTGTTAACTCCTGCTCTTTATTAGAATCAGCCATTATTTCTTCCTGCACCTGCTGGATTAATCCTTCAGATTCCAGACTAAATATCTCTTCTACTAATTTAGGACAGCTTAACCAGTAGGTTGTAGGGAATAGCTTTAATTCGTCCTTCTCTTCTAAGACTGGATAGGTAACTAAGACTTGCGGATAACCCTCCTGACACCACTTAGCTATTCCAACTAAGTTTCTAGGTTCTCTTTCTAACTGCTGGGTAATCACTTTATAGTCTTTTGCTGTAGGCTTTCTTTCCATTTATTTCACCTCTTATTTAAAAGGAATCAAGTGGCTTATTGGCCACTCTTCTATAAAATTAATTCTACTGCTGATTGCAATAATATTTATATATTGTGTCACTTCACAACGTTCTCGCATATATGTCTTATTTGTGGTTGCCTAGCATAATCGGTATAATCTCATTCATGACATTGCAGGAATAGTCAATATGTATCCGCCGCTTGCCGTTCATTCGGCCTCCTGCCTCATTCACTCTCAAAAACTGCCCCTCCGCCATAGCCAGCATACAGACCAATGCTGGCTATGGGATGAACTTATTGAGCAGGGAGTTAATATTAATGCTCTGATTCAAAAACAAGGAGCTAAAATTAGTTTCTCTACAGCCTCCATGGTTTTACGACGGACAGGACGTCCTAGTACTGACGCTGCAACAGGACGTTGCGGTTAGCGTCAGTGAGAGTCGCTCTGGACACATATTGACTATTGATAATAAAATATATTGCTGTGATTATCACCAATGAGAGTTATTGAAAGCATATATTGACTATTTATGGTATTACAGAACAGAAATTTCATTGGTTTGGGTTTTAACGCTTTCCCTCAGATAATTTTGCACAATTAGTTGATATCTTGCAACAAGCGACTTTAAAGCAGCCCCAAAAAAGAAAATGGTTAACATATAAAGTAGGGTATTCAAACAGTAGCTCTAAGGTTAATTTATTGCTAATTAATCAGGGCTGATTTTCGGAGCGTTTGCAAGATATCAACTCTAAACTGCAACAATATATCAATTTAATTCTACATTACTTAATCTATTTAATAAGAGTTATTCACAATCTACAAAAATATAGTTTCTGGAGCAATAAAATAGATTGCTCTTTTACAAGCAATCTATAATTATTATAACATTTTATTTTAAAAAAGAAAACTATAATCCTACTATAGAAAGGATATTCAGAATCCTTAATCTTTAATCATATTACCATAGTAGAATCTAAGCCCAATAGCTACTAGATTAATAGTAATCACTAAAAATAATAAGACTACAGCCGTTCCATAGGCGAGTGGTGTCTGTTGGGCTGGGGAAGTACCAGCAGTAACTAAAGCATAAATCTGATATGGTAGAGCCATAATCTCATCAAAAACTGAAGTTGGTAATTGGCCTGTATAATAAGTAGCTGCTGTAAATAAAATTGGTGCGGTCTCACCAGCAACTCGACCAACTCCTAAAATACATCCAGTCAAGATACCTGGAGCTGCTGCCGGTAGAACAACATTCTTTACTGTGTCCCATCTGGTAGCTCCTAAAGCTAATGAAGCTTCTCTATATTCATCAGGAACTGCCATTAATGACTCCTCCGAAGCTCTAATAATTGTCGGTAAGATAACAATTCCTAATGTCAAAGCCCCCGATAAAACAGAGACACCAAAGTTGAAGAATTTAACAAAGACAGCTAAACCAAACAGTCCAAAGACTACTGATGGTACTCCGGCTAAATTATTAACTCCAATCCTAATAATCCGGATTATCTTTCCTTCCTCAGCATATTCAGTCATATATATAGCAGATAAGACTCCTAGTGGAGTAGCAAAGCTTATAGACCCAACAATTAAGTAAAAAGACCCTAATAATGCTGGGAAAATACCTCCTTCAGTCATACCATTTTTAGGCATCTCAGAAATAAACGTCCAGCTTATAACACTGAGACCTTTACTAAATACAAAGTAGATAATTAAGACTAATATTCCCAAAGATAAGACTAAAGTTGAACCTAATAATCCAAAAACTAATTTCTGTTTCAAATGGCGAAAATCAATACTCTTATCACTAATCTTCAGTTTATTTTGATTTAATACGCCGTCATTCTTGATAGATTTATCACTCTCCATTATCCACTCACCTTCTCCTTAAACTGCTGTGAAGCAATATCCGCTATAATATTAAACAAAAGTGTGATGAAGAAAAGTACAATACCGATTCCAAACAATGCATGATAATGATCACTACCTACTGGGGCTTCTCCCATCTCAGCAGCTATACTAGCAGTCATTGGTCGCACAGGCATTAATATATCTTTAGGAATAACTGCCGAACCACCGGCTACCATCAAAACAGTCATAGTCTCGCCTATAGCTCTACCCATTCCTAAAATAACTGCTGTCACTATTCCTGATGAAGCTGTAGGTAAGATAACTCGACTAATTGTTTCCCATTTAGTAGCACCTAAAGCTAAAGAAGCATTTCTAAAACTTTTAGGAACTGAACAAATAGCATCTTCAGCTAAGCTAACTATAATCGGCAGCGCCATAATACCCAACATGATCGAAGCAGTAAATCCATTTAATCCCGTGGGCAGATCAAAAACATTTTTTAAGAATGGACCTAACATCTTCATTCCAAATAATCCATAAATCACTGATGGTATTCCAGCCAATAACTCAAGTAATGGCTTAACTATATTCTTTACTTTAGGCGGTAAAATATAAGAAATAACAACAGCAGATGCAATTCCTATCGGCACAGAAACTATCATAGCCCCAAAAGTAACCACTAAAGAAGCACTAAGCAGAGGAAAAATCCCAAAACCAGGTGGATCATAGGTTGGATACCATTCTTTACCAAACACAAATTCCAAAATTCCTACCTTCTCAAAGATAGGAAGACCTTCATTAAATAATGTAATTACTATTCCTGTTAAGAATAATATTGATGATAGAGCAAATATAAAGAGAACTACTTTAATTATCTTTTCTTTAGTCTTCCAGTGCACTAACTTCCACCTCCAGCTTGCTGATTAATTAATAGATATAGAAGGGAGGATCCTCTCCCTTCTATATCAGAACCAAATATTTATCAAATTAGAAGTTTTCTCTTAGTGAAGCGGAACATAACCTTGATTTTCAGCAATTTCTTGTCCTTTTGAACTTAAAACAAAGTTAATGAACTTAGCAGTTAAGCCTTCTGGCCAGCCGTCAGTAAACATGAATAGCGGACGAGCAATTGGAAACTTACCGCTAGCTACAGTAGCATTAGTCGGCTTGACACCATTAACCTTAACAGCTTTAAGATTATCAGATAAGTATCCTAAACCTACATAACCGATTGCATTTTCATTATCAGCAACTACACTTGCTACAGCTCCATTAGAAGCCTGCATCAATGCACTAGGAGTTACTCTTTCACCTTCAAGAGCAATCTCTCCAAATACTTCAAATGTTCCAGAGCTAGAGTCACGAGATACAACAACGATTCTCTCATCATTTCCGCCTAGTTCTTTCCAATTAGTAATTTCACCAGTATAGATAGCTTTAATCTCATCTAGTGTTAATTCATCAACAGAATTACTTGGATGAACAACAGCAGCAATTCCGTCCATTGCTACTCTATGTGGTACAGGATAGATTCCATTATCCTCTGCCTGTTTAAGCTCGCCTGGCTTGATGAATCGAGAAGCATCTGCAACATCAACAGCTCCATCAACTAAAGCTGCAATACCATTACCAGAACCGCCACCTCTAACTGTAATATTAACTCCTGGATTCTGATCCATATAAACCTCTGCTGCTCTCTGAGCAATAGGTAATACAGTAGAAGACCCCTGAACACTTAGCGTATCACTTGCAGAAGCTACACCAACTGACATCATACATACCATTAATAATACCGATAGAATTACTAAGTTACGTGAATTAAACATTAATTTTCCCCCTTAATAAGTTTAGTTTTATTTGCTACATCTATACGATAACATATCAATGTTAAATTTAGATTAAATAGGCATTAAATCTAGGTAATCTTTAAGTTAACAAAATTTTAATTAATAGAAAAAATGATATTAAAATATAAAAAACACCCCCTAAAAATAGAGGGTGCTAATTAACAGATATAAAATTACAGTGTCAGCTTCTCGGCACTAAAGTACCGAACTTGCTAAGTTCAGATATGCTCAGCATATCCTAAAAGTATTAGCAAGTTTTGCACCTTCTTAATCGCACAAATTGGTAATTCACGATTAAGAAAGTAACAGGTTCGTCTGACAAAGTTACGCCCATCCCTATTGTAAAAACAATAGGGCTACGAGTTACCTCGTATGCTATCTTTTAAATAGCTCGTTTAACAATTAATATTATATACATGTGATTAAAATTTTCAACAGCTAAATTCTATGAACTCATATATTAGTAACGCGAACCACCGCCACGTTTAGATTCAATACTCTTCTTCAACTGCTTCTGCTTTTCGTCGCTTTCTTCTATAAACTTCTTCATCTGCTTTTCAAAAGACATCTTTGGTTTTCTATCTTCTCCCTCTAACTGTTTAAGGGATAAACCGATTTTACCGTCATCATCTATTGAAATAACCTTTACCTCAATCTCTTCATTCATCTCTAAATAATCATTAACATCCTTAACATAGGTATCGGCTATTTCTGAAATATGAATAAGTCCGGTTTCACCTCCAGACAGCTCAACAAAAGCTCCGAAATTTGTAATCCCGCTCACTTTTCCTTCTACAACGCTGCCAACTTCAACTGACATACCTTACAAATTCCTCCTCTTAAAGATTTTCTAAGTGTAGATAGACTAACACTAATTAATGATATTATACCTCATATTAAACTTATTGTCAAATGCAGTTAAGTTAAAAATTCATTGTCAATGCTATTCGCTTTCTGGCTGAATCAATCTCTAAAATCTTGATTTTAACTACATCACCTACCTTTACTACCTCAAAAGGATCTTCAACATACTCTGAACTCATTTCAGAGATATGTACCAAACCATCCTCTTTGACACCAATATCCACAAAGGCTCCAAAATCAACTACATTCCTTATCTCGCCCTGCAGAATCATACCGGACTTTAGATCATCCCAGCTCATTACTTCCTGTTTAAATACAGGTTTAGACATTTCTTCTCTTGGATCTCTACCAGGCTTGACCAAATTCTTTTTAATATCCAATAAAGTAGGAAAACCTACTCCTATCTTATCTGTTAATTCTTTAAGATTTAGGTTATTTAATCTTTCTTTCAAGTCTTGATTCTCTTTAAAGTCTAAATCTTTAAGTTTAAATCCAGTTTCCTTTAATAATTTTCTAGCAGCAGAATAGGATTCGGGATGGATTGCTGTCGCTGCTAACTTATCCTCTCCATCAAAAATTCTTAAGAATCCTGCTGCCTGGGTAAAGGTTTTAGGCCCAATCCCATAAACATCCTTCAGTTGATCTCGACTGCTAAACTTACCATTCTCTTCCCTCCACTGAACGATATTATTGGCTACTGTTTTATTAACTCCTGCTACATACCCTAACAGAGAAGTAGAAGCTGTATTCAAATCAACTCCAACATAATTTACTACAGACTCAACTACTGTTTCTAAGGCTTCATCCAATTCACCCTGATTAAGATCATGTTGATACATCCCTACTCCTAAATGCTTAGAATCAATCTTGACCAATTCAGCCAGCGGGTCCTGCAGCCTTCTGGCTATGGAAACTGTGCCCCGCAGCGAAACATCTAACTTGGGAAACTCATCCTGGGCTACCTCAGATGCTGAATAAACCGAAGCCCCGGCTTCATTAACAATTACATAATGCAAGTCCAATTCAGACTCTTTAATAATCTCAGCCGCTAACTCTTCGGTCTCCCGACAGGCTGTCCCATTTCCAATAGCAATTAAATCAACATTATACTCGGTTATTAATTCTTCAAGCTGCTCTTTGGCCTCGCTCACCTTCTTCTGCGGCGGATGAGGGTAGATAGCTGCTGTCGCCAATAAGTTTCCGATTTCATCAACCACTGCTACTTTGGATCCGGTTCTGAAACCAGGATCAATACCTAAGACTCTTTTATCCCTCACTGGCGGCTGAAGCAGAAGTGTTTTCAAATTATCAGCAAATATATTAATAGCATGTTCTTCAGCCTCATCAGTTAATTTATTTCTCACTTCACGGCCAATGGCAGGAGCAACCAGACGTTGATAACCATCTTCAATTGCCTCTTCAATCTCTTCTAAAAAGATAGTAGCCTGATTTTCAATTATCATCTCTTTAATCTTTCTAATAATATCTTCATCCGGAGCCTCAACCTTAACCTGTAGAGCCTCTTCATCTTCTCCGCGATTCAGAGCCAATGTTTGATAGGGATCTACCTCTTCTACCTCCTCCTGATACTCATGGTAATCCCGATAATTATCATCTTCATCCTCTTTGACCTCTGAAGTAATACTCCCTTTATCAAAGGTCATTCTTCTTGCTACCTGCCGCACCTCCGGCTTATCAGCCACATATTCTGCAATGATATCCCTTGTTCCCTGCAGAACATCTTCTATCTCTGTTAATTCTTCTTCAGGATTCAGATAATCTTCGGCTAACTCTTTGATTGAACCGCTCTCGAGCTTTTGGGCTAAGAATAATTCAGCTAAAGGCTCTAGTCCTTTATCCTTTGCCTTTGCTGCTCTTGTCTTTCGTTTTTGGCGGTAAGGCCGATAGAGATCTTCTACTGTCTGCAGTTTAGAAGCCTGACTAATCTTTTCTTCTAACTCAGCTGTTAATTTATCCTGATCATCTATTAATTCAATAACCTTCTCTTTTCGTTCAGCTAAATTACGTAGATATTCCAGCTTTTCATCTAGTTCTCTAAGCTCTGTTTCATCTAAACTGCCAGTTGCTTCCTTTCGATATCTAGCAATAAAGGGAATTGTATTTCCTTCATCCAATAGCTCAACTGTATTCCTTACCTGCTTAACTGCTAAATTCAATTCAGCTGCTAATTTTTCATTGATTCTTGCTTGATTCATTCTCCTGACCTCCAGTTTCTTCTTCAACTACTATATACAGAGCTTCTCCCGGTTTTACTAGCCCTAATTCTTTTCTAGCTACTTCTTCTATAAATTCTTTCGAATTAACATGCTGTAGCCTCTTATCTAAAACCTTAACTTCTTTATCTAAATTTTCAGCTTCTGCCTTTAAGCTATTCAATCTTTGTTTCATATTTTTCACTCTAGTACTAACGCGAAAAAAACTATACACAGCTGTAATTAATATAATTAATATAACCACCATAATTTTTTTGGAAGTAATTAATTGCTTGATAAAATTAATTATCTTTCTATTCGGCATGATTTCTGCCTCCTGTTTGCTTAATTAACTTTGATGTTTATGAGTTTCTAGGTATAATTCCAATCTCCTGTCTATTATATTTTATTTAACTATAAAATTTAAATCCATCAATTAAATTCTTTAATTTAATTAATAAATCTTTGACCGGCCTAAATAACTTAGTGCTTAAGTTTATTATCTTTGTTATTAATTTGATAATAGCCTCTAAAGTTACTCTCATCACTCTTATTATCAAACAGCTAAATAACTGATGATAGACTATAATCCCCAGAACTAATCCAACAAAAATATAAAATCTTATCTGGCCAAAATTACTGTTAAGAAGAATAAAAAAGGTTACTCCAGCACCTAAAAAAGCAAAAATAAAATCAATTGCTGCAGTAGCCATATCATTTATATAACCAAAGCTTCTTAGCACACGATAAAAATCAAATAGCAAGGCTAACAGATGGCCTAGAAGTACCATGTATATGAAAGTCTTAATCTGCATCTCCAGTGAAACCACAGAAATTCACCTCTACTAAGAATAGCTACTATTACTTAAATAGATTACTGAGAATGCCATCACCATTATCATCTTGAGAATAGTCCAAGCCATTAATATAACCATCTACTATTAATTCTCCATTATCCAAATTCAACTGCTGTATATTTAAATCTTCTCCTAAAATTAGTAAGGGGCCTAACTCTGTAGCCAAAGATATCTGTTCATCACTGAAATTAATAACTTCTATTACCCCTTCAATCTCCAATAACTCTCTATTATCCATTCTTACCTGATGTTTACTCATATCTATCCTCCTTCTAGATAACTCCTTACTCTATATCTATGTTATTAAGTGAAAGTCTATGACTTAAGGCTTCTACCTCCAAAAAAAAAAGAAGTGGAATTAATTCCACTTCTTGATAATCTCAATATTTGTAAAGTAATGTTTAATAATATCTTCGGGACTCTGTCCCTCTTTAGCTAAAGCATATGCCCCCCACTGGCTCATGCCAACACCGTGACCATAGCCGCTTCCTTTAAAGATAAATCCATTATCTGTTTCTTCTATACTTTCTATCAAAGTAGACTTCAACTCATCAGGACCAATAGAAGTTCTGAACTTAGCAGCTTTGATCGTTTCACTACCATTTCCATAATTTATTGTTAGACCAATAGCACGTCCAGTCTCATCTTTATCATCTATTGTTATATTCTCTACTTTGCTTGCTTGGACACCTTTAATTTCTTTTAATACATTTAAAATAGCACTTTGAGGGAGAGTTACTATCCAAGACTTTACATCCTCAGGAGCATGCTGGTCTGGCGACTCTACACTGGTAATGTATTCCGGTTCTGGTTTATCATAGGCTAAACCTACTTTAGCAGTAGTTGTCTGACCGGCAGCACTGGAATGAAACCAGCCTTTAATGTATTCTCCCTTATGAGTAACTACCTCTCCTCTTGTTTTCTCTACTGCCTGTCTGATTTCATCAGTAATATTTTGCGGCCGATAGGCCTGTGCTTTCTCATGCTCACCGCTGATTTGATTAGTCCCTTCATCCTTAAGCAGTTTCAAAGCGAAAGTGCGGGCAATTATTGCCTGGGCTCCATAGGCATTCTGCGACCAATTAGGCTTCATTTCTCCAGCTACTACCCCGGCTACATACTCTTCCATATTTAAACTTTTAGTCTCTCCATTCTCTGTAACTACCTCAATAGTAGGTTCATCAATCTTTTCTACTTCCTGCTGCTGTTGTTGAGTACAGCTGCTACCTACTACCATTGCTGCTATAATCAAACTCACAATTAGCAGTCGGTTAAATTTTAATTGGCGCAAAAAATCCAATTTAAAACCTCCTTCTTTATGCTTAATCTATCTCTAATCAGGAGGGAATATACATTGAATTATTTAAAAAAACCTAATATAAAGTCTCTTATCATTCTCCATAGCCTAGTTAAAAGATCTGCCCGCTTAACATTCTCAGCTGCAGCTAAATCTACACTTCCTAACTCTTTATCAGCCTGCTTAATAATTAATTTACCTACTATTTCTCCCTTCTCAATTGGAGCTGTTACTTCTTTTTCTAATTCAATTTCCCGTTCTAAATCTTCAGCGTTAGACTTCAATACAAGTTTTAAATCTTCAGCTGTTTCCACTTTAACTTCTAACTCTTCCCCCTCTTTTACTTCTATCTTACCAACATCTTCTCCCTGTTTGACTACCTTCTTTAAATCAAACCGACTGAAACCATAGTTCAGTAACTTAGCCGATTCCTCCATTCTAGCTTCTTCACTATCTGTCTTCATTACAACTGAAATCAACCGCATTCCATCCCGTTTAGCCGTAGCTGCTAGACAATAACCGGCTTTATCTGTCCAGCCAGTCTTTAATCCATCAGCTCCTGGATAATAATTGATTAAATCATTAGTATTATAAAGAGTAAATTCTCCATTTCGAATCTTATCTATCCAGATACTTGTCCAGTCCAATACTTTAGGATGTTTATTAATTAATTCTCTGGACATAATGGCTATATCCCGGGCACTGCTGTAATGAGCCCCATCATCTGTAGGCAGCCCTGTACTGTTAATAAAGTTTGTATCTTTCAAGCCTAATTCAGAAGCCCTCTCATTCATCATTTTAATAAAGTTTTGATAACTTCCAGCTATATGCTCACCAAGAGCCACACAGGCATCATTAGCCGAAGCAATAGCTATTGATTCTAAAAGCGTCTCTACTTTCATCTTTTCTTTAGGAGCTAGATATATCTGAGAACCGCCCATAGAAGAAGCAAATTCACTGGCTATTACTGTATCATCTAAATTCATCTGTCCAGAATCTATAGCCTCCATAGCCAAAAGCAAAGTCATGATCTTAGTTATACTAGCTGGAGGCAGTTCCTCGGTAACATTCTTAGTAAACAAAACCTGCCCTGTTTCAGCTTCCATCAAGATGGCTGATTCAGCTTCTATATCAAAAGCAGCTAAAACAGGACTAGCAACAACTAAAAGACTGCTTAATACCAAAATAATTACTATTGTTAATTTTTTATTCAAATCTTTCATTAATTTTTTCCTCCTCTAATTTAACTTTAGCTTTCTGCCACAATTCTTCTAATTCAGTTAAGGACATTCCACTTAACTTATCATCTGCCAGCTTCTCCATATATTGAAATCTAGCTTTAAATTTACAACAAGCATCATGTAAAGTCAGCTCTGAATCTAAATCCAGAAATCTACTAACATTAACTACAGCAAACAGTAAATCCCCTAACTCTTCTTTGACTAAGTCCTTCTGCTCAAACATTAAAGCTTCTTGGAATTCTTCTAACTCTTCTTTTAACTTATCGACTGCACCATCTATATCTGTCCAATCAAATCCAATCTCTGCAGCTTTAGATTGAATCTCCTGGGCCCCCATCAATGCCGGAAGGCCTCTGGTAATATCCAGAAGGGATTCATTCTCTTTATGATTCTTTTCTGTTGCCTTTATCTCTTCCCACTTCTTTATTACTTCATCGGAAGTCGATAGTTCCTTCGTTCCAAAAACATGAGGATGGCGCCTGATCATTTTTTCTGAAATACTGCTGATTACATCCTCTATAGTAAAATCTCCTGTCTCTTCTGCCAGTTGAGCATGAAAAACAACATGTAATAACAGATCACCTAATTCCTCACATAATCCAGCAGAATCATTAAGTTCTATACTTTCTAAAACTTCATAGGTCTCTTCAATTAAATGCGGCCGCAAAGAATAATGTGTCTGCTCTAAATCCCAGGGGCATCCCTCAGGACTTCTCAATTTAGCTACCACTTTAACTAATGTATCCAGACTTCCTAGCCTATCTAAATCTACCTCTGTTTTCTCTGATAAAGCTGGAATATAAAGATTAATTAACTGGTCAACTTCTTTTAACTTATCCAAATTACGAAGTAGAAGTTTACGGCTTTCTGTTAGATAATCTTTACCTACTTCAATTATCTGAATAGAATAATCAGCCGGATAAACCTCTAATAAGCCTTCTTGTAATCTAGAAGCTGCTTTCTGATTACTGATATTAGTTAAAACTAGACTCTGGTCAGTATCTATATCTTCAACTCTAAATGCTAAACTGTCCATAATCTGTAGGCCATTAGAATCAAAATTAAACTTTCTTTTCAACAAGCCAAAAGAGTCTAGTCCTGGTAGGACCTCTATTCTATCATCAGGTAGCTTAGCCACCAGTCGATTAACTGACTCATCACCTACTAAAGGGCTGCCGGGAACAGCATAGTCTACTTCTATATTTTTATCTAAATAACCCCTAATCTGCTCAGCGATACTATTGACTATCTGATCAGAATCCAGGTCTTTCTCTAATAGATTATCAAAGGATATAACATCTATTCCTTCTTCTTTAAAATGCGGAATAACAGGATGCTTATCTGTTCTCACTAACAGCTTGTCTACCTTCTTAAGTTCCTTATAAGCCTTTAACGTTAAATCATCTACTCCTTTATAACCTAAGCCTATTATCTTTAATCCTTTTAATTCTGGTTCTGGCATACTATCCCCTCACTAATCCAAGTTTAAGTAAAATATCTGCTAATCTATCTCCTATCTTAGGAATTAATTTAAGATCCTTCTCCTTTACTGCTCCTGTTATTAATAGAATTAAGCTATAAACTACTGCTCCTACTACGACTGCCCCTAAAGTAGAAAGGGTATTATTCTGTAACAGAGTTATTCCTTGACTATAAGAGAGCTTTACTAACAGACTCATAACTACTACAGCTAAAATAGGCTTTAATAACATATCACGATAATTATAGTCATAACCAATCAAGAGGGCAATTGATAATAAATTTAAAAGAGCAGCTAAACAGAAACCAGACGCAGTAGCTACAGCTGCACCTCTGATACCAATGCTGGGTATAGCCGTTAAAAAATAATTCAATACAGCATTTAAAGCTCCTCCTAAAAATAGATTTCGGGCGGGAATAACCGTTTTACCGATCCCCTGTAAGATGCTGGAGCTAGTCTGCTGGAGACAGACAAATATAACTCCCCAAGATACATAACGCAGCGGAATCCCTGCTTCCGGCTGAGCAAATAACATCTGGCTGAGAGGCGTAGCCAGTAAAAAAAGACCTGCTGCTGCTGGTAGACAAATAAAGACTGTTAGTCTTAATGCAGACTGGGTTCGAATCTTAATCAATCTATCCTCTCCTAAAGAAAAAGCCTCTGAAATTGTCGGCACCAAACTGGCTGCTAGGGAAACAGTAATAATAGTTGGAAAATTAACTAGCACCATAGCCATTCCAGCAAAATTGCCGTATAATCCTGTTGCTTCTGAAATACTAAAACCTGCCACCTGAAGCCGCCAGGGAATAAGTGTAGCATCGATAAACTGCATTAACGGCAGTACTAAAGCACCTAAGGTAACCGGAATAGCCAGAGAAGCAAGCCGCTGTAATATTCTATGTACTGGTAGATTATCTCCAGGACCACTTACAGCAAATTCATCTACTTCCTGTTTATTCTTATAATAGATATAAAGCAGTACTGTCAGGCCTGCAACTGCACCTGTCACTGCTCCAAAAGCTGCACCACCAGCAGCAAACTCGACTCCTTTGGATAATAATAAGTAAGCTAAAAGCAGCATAGTGCTCATTCTCACTAGCTGTTCTACTACCTGTGAAATAGCCGTCGGTGTCATAGTCTGCAAGCCTTGAAAGAAGCCGCGGTAAGAAGCCATTATTGAAACAAAAAATACAGCTGGAGCAATAGCTAAGACAGAATAAAAAGCCCTCGCATCCCGTAATACATTCTGGGCTAAAGGTTTAGCAGCAATAATTAAGCCTGCTGAAAATACCAAACCCAAAATAAAACTGATACTTAAAGCCACTCGGAATATTCTGTATGCACTCTTTCGATTATCTTCTGCTACCTTTTCAGCTACCAATTTAGAAATCGCTACTGGAATTCCCGACCTGGAAATCACTAAAATAATTGTATAAATAGGATAAGCCATCTGATAGAGGCCGATTCCCTCTTTACCAATTAAACGAGTTAATAAAATACGATAAACCAGCCCCATTGCTTTACTAATAAAGGCTGCTATGGTTAAAATCAAAGCCCCCTGTAAAAAGCCTTGTTTTCTATTTTCAGCCATCAATTGACTCCCTTTCTTATCTTACTCTAACATTCTATACTTTCTCCATTCTATATTCAAGAAAACATTCTAAATCCCTTTTAAAATCAAGAAAAAAGGTGAGCCACAAACTGACTCACCTTAAGTAATAATTAATCCTCCATCTGTCTGGCCAAAAAACCAGCCGCAGTATTTGCCAGTTTAACTTCTAAATCTCCCATTGTATCATCAAGTTCTTGAGAACTTAAAACAACAGCACCAATTGATTTGCCTTCTAAAGAGATAACTGGAGCTAAAACCTGTACACTGAATTTACAATCCTCATCATCTTCAAGGCAGCCTTCACAAAAAGAATGGGCTCCAGGATCTTCAATAATTACTGTTTCCTGTTTATCCATAACCTCTTCTGCAGCCTGACTAACCGGTTTATCCAGAAACTTCTTATCAGGAGCACCAGCAACTGCAACTACTACATCCCGGTCTAAAACACAGGCTATATACCCGGTAACTTCATGTAAAGAATCAACATATTCTTCAGCGAATTCATTCAACTGACCTAAAGGAGAGTATTTCTTTAAAATAACCTCTCCATCTCTATCAACAAATATCTCTAGCGGTTCGCCTTCTCGAATCCGCATAGTTCTACGAATCTCTTTAGGAATAACTACACGTCCTAAATCATCAATCCGCCTGACTATTCCTGTTGCTTTCATAACTTCTGGTTAAACAGCCTCTTCTGTCATATAACTGTCCAACCAGCTTTCACCTCCTTGAATTTATAATTCATGTGAATGTCTTCCATTTGTACATAGTATATAGCTAATCTTATATTTTTATTCTTTAACTCCACTAAATAGTACTAATTATTGATGTAAAATTTAACATATACCCCAGGAGGTGAAAGAAAAATTATTTCAAATCTTGACTAGCAATTAAGTAGTCCAGAACTTCAGCCAAAATTTCTAAAATTTTGACATCACTTTCTTCTGTTTCAAGCTTCAATACAGGTTCCTTAGCTGATTTAAAACCAATCTGTTGAGAGTATTGGTCACTCAATTTTAGTATCTGTGGTCCGGATAGATAATCTGCTGTATTGAAATTAACCATTATTAACCCATCTTTACTTTCAATGCTTTTAACATCCAGATTTAAAGCTAAAACTTTAATTTTAGAAATCATAACCAAATTCAATACCGACTGAGGAATGGCTCCAAATCTATCCCTTAATTCAGCTTTAACTTCTTCTACTTCAGTTAAATTCATAATTCCAGAAATTTTTTTATAGATTTCTATCTTCTGTTTTGAATCAGGTATATAGTCTTCGGGAATATAAGCATCTAGCTCTAAATCTATATTTATTTCAGCCGCCTCTTCTTCATCATCTTCTCCCTTTAATTCATTAACTGCCTGTTCTAACAGCTTACAATAAAGTGAAAAGCCGATTGCCTCAATATGCCCGTGCTGTTTTGGGCCTAAAATATTACCGGCACCTCTAATCTCTAAATCACGCATAGCTATCTTGAATCCAGAACCTAAGTTAGTAAATTCCTTTATAGCCTGTAAGCGCTTTTCAGCTACCTCTGATAGAACCTGATCCTGTTGATAAAGCAAATAAGCATAAGCTACTCTATTAGTCCGGCCTACTCTGCCGCGCAGCTGATAAAGCTGGGCCAGCCCTAGTTGATCAGCATTATTAATAAGTATAGTGTTGACATTAGGAATATCAAGACCGGTTTCAATAATAGTGGTACAGACTAAAACATCATGCTCACCATCCAAAAAGCCTAACATAATCTTCTCTAACTTGGCTTCACTCATCTGTCCATGGGCAGTTACTACTTCAGCCTTAGGCAGCAGCTTCTTAATTTTAGCTGCTACTTTATCAATATTCTTCACCCGATTATGGACAAAATAAACCTGCCCCCCGCGGTCTATCTCTTTGCGAATAGCTTCGCGAATTAGATCATCACTATATTCTCTAACATAGGTTCTAATCGGATATCTATTCTGCGGAGGTGTTTCAATTAAACTCATATCCCTAACTCCAACCAAGGACATATGGAGCGTCCGAGGAATAGGAGTTGCCGTCAGCGTCAAAACATCAATACTCTTTTTTATCTGCTTCAATCTCTCTTTATGCTTAACTCCAAAGCGCTGTTCTTCATCTACAATCAAAAAACCTAAATCATTGAATTCAATATCAGTTGATAAGATCCTATGGGTTCCAATAATAATATCGATTATTCCTTGCTTTAAATCCTCAATTATCTTTTTCTGCTCTTTAGCTGTTTTAAATCTACTCAACATTCCTACTTTAACAGGATAATCTTCAAATCTATCAATAAAAGTATTCAAATGCTGTTGGGCCAAAATAGTAGTCGGTACCAGCATAGCTACCTGTTTGCCATCCAATACTGCTTTAAAAGCAGCTCTGATAGCTACTTCAGTCTTACCGTAGCCCACATCACCACAGAGCAGCCGATCCATAGGCTGTGGGGATTCCATATCCTCTTTAACTTCTTCAATAGTTTTAAGTTGGTCTGGAGTCTCTTCATAAGGAAAATCAGACTCAAATTCCTGCTGCCAGACAGTATCCTCACTGAAAGCATATCCATCCTTTACTTCGCGCTCAGCATAGATATCTAACAGTTCTTCAGCCATTTCCTGGACTGATTCTTTAACCCGCTGCTTCACGCGGGCCCAATCATTACTACCTAGACTGTATAATTTAGGTTTATTACCTTCTTTTCCAACATATTTTTGAATTAAATTCACCTGGTCTGTAGGTACATAGAGTTTATCCTCATCAGCATATTTAATCAATAAATAATCCTGATTATGTCCTTGAACCTCTAACGTCTTGACACCTAAGTACTTCCCGATTCCGTGGTTCTCATGGACTACGTAATCACCTACATTCAGTTCTTCAAAAGAAGAAATCTTAGCTCCTTGGTCATAAGTCTTAGTTTTTCGTTTCTTTTTACGCTGACTCTGACCGAAGATATCAGTTTCAGTAAATAAAATAAATTTTAAATCTGGCAGTGAAAATCCTTTCTGCAAAGCATCAGTGGTAACAGCTATATTTCCCGATTGTAGTTTATCTGTGATTTCTTCAGTATAAAAAGCTGTTAAATCTTCTTCTTGTAAAGAATTAATCAACCTCTTACATTTACTCTCGGTCGATAAAGTAATAATTACTCTATATTGCTGCTCTATTAACTGCTTTAGCTCATCTAAAAAATGATTTATCTGTCCTCTAAAAACCGGCGTCTCTTTTAAATTAAATTCTAACTTTCGATCAACCCTTAAACTTTTTATCTCCTGCGTCTTATTTAAGTATAATTTAGAATAATCATAAGTTTCAGTTAATAATTCTTCAAAGCTTGCAAAATTTTTAGCATAACTGCTCAATACACTGCCTTGATTCAATAAAGAAAGACGTAATCCATTATGATCATCCATTAAATCTACAGCACGTTTTTGGATCCGATTTGGACTATCAAAGACCAAACTACCTTCATTAAAGTAATCAATCAAGGTAGACAATCCTGAATAAAAAGCAGGTAAGTACTGCCGGATTGCAGGAAACTGAATTCCTTCTTCTATCTGTTCCAGGTCAGTCTCAAGCTTTCTTTCTAACTCCTTAGCCTCTTTGTTCTTCCCATCTTCTATTAAAACTTCTCTATTCTGTTTTAATTCCTTATTCAATTTAGCTATCCCCTGTTGTAATGAGTCTGAATCCAGTAAAATCTCTGTTGCCGGCGGTATATGAACATCATTTAATTCCTTAATTGAACGCTGGGTAGCCAGATCAAATTCCCGAATTGATTCCACTTCATCACCAAAGAGTTCAATTCGAACTGGGTTACTTCGCGTTAGAGGATAGATATCAATAATTCCGCCGCGAATACTGAAATCACCTTTATTTTCTACCATATCAACCCGGCAGTACCCCTGATTTATTAACTGTGAACTGATCTTTTTTAATTCTACTGTAGAATCAAAATCAATTCTAAATGAATAATCAGCAAAGATATCTGCGGGCGGCAGCTTCATCAGCAAGGCCTGAATTGGAGCAATAATTATAGATTCATCTCTAGTTGTTAACTTCTCTAAAGCTGTTAACCTCTGAACTTTAACAGAGATATCAACTTCAATACTTTCATGCGGCAGAACTTCCAACTGAGGAAATAAAAAAATCTCTTCAGTAGCAAGCAGACGCAGTAATTCTTCATAAAGCTCAGCAGCCCGCTGCCAATTATAAGTTAACAACAAAAATTTATCACTTACTTGCTCATATATGTTTGCTGCTATAAACGCCCGCTGTGAAACTGAAAGATTAACCTCTAGTTGGGTATTCAAGTTTTCAGTAAGATTCTTTTTAAGATTTCCAATTTTCTCTGTCTTAGCCAATAAATCAGATAAACCAGCTTCCATTTCCACTTAACTCCTTTTTAAATTCCATTCCTACATACCAAAAAAGGACCTTAACAGCTACCAAGGCCCCTTTTAATGGATTAAATTATTGTTCACTAAAGAAATTAGATCATCCTCTGCTTCACAATCATCACAGATAATTCCAATTTCAATTTCATCTTCTGTTTCATTAATTATATCTTCTTTTTCACCAGGCGTCAAGATAGAAAATCCTAATTTATCTTCAGTTATTTCTTCAGCATCAACTTCCAATCTATCAATTACGTCATTACATTGGCTACAGTAATATACTAATTTCATAATTACTTTCCTCCTATCATAGTTAAAACTATATTTCATTTCACATATAAGTATTCGTTAAAAATAAGAATAATATGTATGGCTTAGTTATATTTATTCATAGCCTGCTCTATTCCCTGATCCAGAATAACTCCAATAGCTTCAACCGCTTCCCTAACGGCTCTAGCTGCCTTATCCCTCTCTTCTTTATCAAATTTACCTAGCACATAGTCAGGAACTGTCATATATTCCGGCGGCCGTCCGATACCGATCTTAATCCGGGAAATATCAGTACTTCCTAGATGATTAAAGACAGATTTAACTCCATTATGGCCGCCGTGGCCTCCGGAAGACTTAATCCTTAAATGGCCAGTATTTAAATCCAGATCATCATAAATAATAATTACATTCTCTGGAGCAATATCATACCAGTTAACTAATTTTCCTACTGCCCGTCCGCTATTATTCATATAAGTCTGAGGTTTAGCTAAAATTACTTTCTCTCCTTTAAAATACAGACTTCCAGTTAAAGCTTCCTGTTCCTCCTTTTCAATCTTAATCTGCTTTTTATCAGCAAAATTATCAATAACTCTAAAGCCTATATTATGTCTGGTTGCTGCATACTTAAATCCTGGATTACCCAAGCCCACAACTAACTTCATCATTATCAATCCTCCAAAAAAATAATAAAAAGCGTAATCAATTTAAATTGATTACGCCTGCAGTAGAATCTATCTAAGTATTTATTTATGCTTCTTCAGTTTCCGCTTCTGCTTCACCTTCTACTTCTTCACCTTCTTCGTCTGGCTCTTCACCGATAACTTCTGGTTCAGTAACAAGATCTTCTTCTAATTCATCTTCATCCTCATCAAGATCAAGCTCAGTAGGAGCAACAACTGTAACTACTACTTCATCACCAGAAGTAGTGAGCTCAATGCCTTCACCGGCTTCTAAATCGCCTACGTGTAAGGACTCTCCTACCTCTAACTCAGAAATATTCAGCTTTAAATCAGAAGGAATTTCTGTTGGTAGACATTGAACTTCTACCTTTCTAAGTGTCTTCTGTAAAACCCCACCTTCTTTTACTCCCTCAGCAACACCTTCAAGGGAGATTGGAACCTCTACCACAATCGGTTCATCAAGAGCAATCTGATGGAAGTCTACATGTAGATATTCATCAGTAATTACATCCTTTTGCACATCTTTAACCATAACTGTCTTCTCTTCACCATCAACCTGTAAATCAATAATAGCATTTCCACCTGTTACATCTGCTAGCTCTGTAGCATCTAGTTTTAAATTAATCGGTTCCTGGTTGCGACCATAAACAACTCCAGGAACTAATCCCTGTTCTCTTAATCTACGGGCTGACCCTGTTCCAGTTTCATCTCTTAACTCAACATCAAGCTGTACGCGTTCCATTGATACCCACTCCTTTTCTAGGTTCTCCTCATGACCAGTATTTTAACATTTTTTTCAGCAAAAATCAAAATTTTTTAGTCAAAGAGTACGCTAACTGATAAATCTTTAAAGATTCTATCAAGTGCTTCTCCCACTAAAGGAGCAATTGATAATACCTTAACCTTGTCCAATTTCTTCTCTTCTGATAGCGGAATAGTATTGGTAACTACTACTTCCTCTAGAACCGATTCTTTCAATCGATCAATTGCCGGACCAGAAAAGATCGGATGAGTACAGCAGGCATATACTTTTTTAGCTCCTTTATTCTTCAATACTCTGCCGGCTTCAGTAATTGTTCCGGCAGTATCGATCATATCATCCAATAAAATAACATTCTTATCGGAGACATCGCCGATAATATTCATCACTTCAGAAACATTAGGCTCTGGACGGCGCTTATCAATAATAGCAATTGAAGTATCAAGTCTTTCAGCAAAATCACGACATCTTTTAACTGATCCTACATCCGGAGCTACCACAATAGTATCATCTAAGCCTTTATTTAAAAAGTATTCTGCCAAGATAGGTGCACCCAATAGATGATCAACTGGAATATTAAAGAAGCCCTGAATCTGAGCTGCATGGAGATCTATAGAAACTAATCTATCTGCTCCAGATGAAGTCAATAAATTTGAAATCAATTTAGCAGAAATAGGATCTCTAGGCTTGGCTTTTCTATCCTGTCGGGCATAACCAAAGTATGGCACCACTGCTGTAACACTACGGGCAGATGCTCTCTTAAGGGCATCAATCATTATCAATAATTCCATAATATTCTCGTTTACTGGGGGACAAGTAGGCTGTACAACAAAAACATCTGAACCGCGAACACTTTCTCTGATCGTAACACTGATCTCACCATCACTGAACCTGAATACTTCTGCATCTATTAAAGAAGTTCCTAAATAATCACATATTTCTTCAGCTAACTTTGGATTCGAATTACCTGTAACTACCGTCAACTTTTCTTTATAAGATGTCATTATAAAACTGCCCTCCTGTTTAATTACACTTAATAGACTATCTCCAAACCTTAATTTTCCCCTTCAGAATTCTTCTCTTTAGCCGGCACCCCCAATACTAAAGTATTATCAGCTACATCTCTGGTAACTACTGAACCGGCTCCAGTAACAGCCCCTTGCCCAATCTCAACTGGAGCAACTAAAGTAGAGTTGCTACCAATGAAAGCCTGGCTTTGAATCTCTGTCTTATGCTTCTCTTCTCCATCATAATTGGCTGTAATAGTGCCTGCTCCAACATTTACTTCTTCAGCAATCATAGTATCTCCTATATAGCTTAAATGAGGTACTTTACTTTGATTTCCAACTTTAGATTCTTTAATTTCAACAAAACTGCCGGCCTTTCCTTCCTTGCCAATCTCAGTTCCCGGCCGTAGATAAGCAAAAGGACCTACTTTAGTGCTATCTCCAATCTCAGCTTCACGGATAACAGAATGCTCTACAGTTACTTCAGACCCCAATTTAGAGTCAATAATTCTGCTCTGTGAACCAATAACTGTTCCATCACCTATCTCAGTTTCTCCTTCTATGGTAGTAAAGGGATGAATAATAACATCTCTTCCAATCTCCACTTCCTGATCAATAAAGGTATTCTCAGGATCAATAATAGTTACCCCTTCATCCAAATGCTGATTACAGATCCGCTTCTGTAGAATCTTCCCTGCCTGAACCAGATGACGCCTAGTATTAACTCCCAATATTTCTGATTTATCATCAGTTACCACTGCTGCAACCCGATTATTCTCTTCTTTAAAGACTTCAATTATATCTGTTAAATAATATTCTCCCTGAGCATTATCATTATCAATCTTATCTAAAGCCGAAAATAGAAGCTGACTATCAAAACAATAGGTTCCAGTATTAATCTCTTTTATCTTCTTCTCTTCAGCAGTAGCATCCTTATCCTCTACAATCTGTGCAACATCCCCTGTCTGCTCACGAATAATCCGTCCATATCCAGCAGGGTCCTCAACTTCTGTAGTCAGTACAGCAGCAGCAATTCCTTCCCTCTGCTGTTGTTGGAATAATCTATTCAGAGTATCAGCCGTAAGCAACGGTGTATCGCCACATAGAACCAGTACTGAACCAGTAAAGTCTGCTAATAGATCTTCAGCCTGCATTACTGCATGACCGGTTCCTAACTGTTGGTTTTGATAAGCAAATTTAACATTAGAATCTTCCAAGTTAGACTTAACTAATTCACTTTTATAACCGATAATAGCTATATTTAAAACAGGATTAAGAGTATCAGCAGTAGAGATAATATGTTCTACCATTGATTTGCCGCCAATTTTATGTAATACTTTGGGCAGTTTAGACTTCATTCGAGTTCCTTTTCCAGCCGCCAGAACAATAGTGGCTAATTCTGCCATACTAAACCTCCTTAGGTAATTAAACCGAAACTACTCTAAATCCAATTAACAATTATTTAAGATAGCAATCAACCGACCATATTATAACAAGGAAATAATTTGATGTCAAGGTTATAAATTAATCAACACTCTACCCGGTAATGCTGAAGTCTGTTCTGCATCTTCAACAACAGGCTGCCCATTTATTATTAAATACTTAAGTCCTGCAGCATAGCGGTGAGGCTGCTTGTAGGTAGCCTGATCTGTAAATTCTGTTAAATCAAATACAGCCAGATCAGCCTTTTTTCCTACTGCTATTTCTCCCCTATTATTCAGTCCCAGTTTCTGAGCCGGCAGATAGGACATCTTCTTAACTGCTTCTTCTAAGGTAAGAAGCTCCTTATCTTTAACAAACTTATCAATCACCCGCGGAAAGCTTCCATAAGCCCTAGGATGAGGCTTCCCTTGATCCAATAAACCATCTTTCACTCTAGTCAAGCTATCTGAACTGATCATTGTTTCAGGAAACTCCAATACTTTCTTTAGATCAGCTTCGGAAATAGAGAATTTAACCATGCTTATCTGCAGCTCTTCTTCAATTAAAAGCTTAATAACTATGTCAGCCGGTTTTTGATTTCGTCTTTCAGCTATCTGAGTTATACTCTTACCTTCTAGATGCTGATTATCATCACTGCTTACTTCTGAAATCAGAATCTTACTCCAATAATCTTTTGGCTGCTGCTTCTGCTGCCAGTATTGTTTTATTTCTGCTACAGACTTTTTATTCTGTAATCGCCTCAGAACCTTCTCTTTACCACCCTCTTTTATTTTAGCCGGTAGTAAAGCCGCCAAGCCTGTAGAAGTGGCCAGGTAGGGATACATATCACAGCTAATATTAAATCCTTCATCTCTTGCTTTAGTAATCAGTTCTAAAGTTTTATCTACTTTACCCCAATTATTTTTGCCGATGGCCTTATGATGGGAAATCTCAACTGAAACTCCAGTTTCTCGGCCAATCTTAATTGCTTCCTTAACTGCTTTTATTAATTCATCTCCTTCACTTCTAAGATGTGTGCTATATATACCATTATATTCAGCAGCTACCTGAGCCAATTCCATTAATTCTTCAGTAGCTGCATAAGAAGAAGGAGGATAGATTAAGCCAGTAGATAAGCCCCAGGCTCCATCCTCTAGGGCAGATGCCAGTAACTGCTTCATTTCAATTAATTCGTCGTTAGTCGGCCTGCGAGGTTCATCCCCCATAACAGATTTCCGTAACAGACCATGGCCTACTAGAGATGCTATATTCAAGGCAGTCCCTTTCTTTTCTAACACTCCAAAATAACCTGCAAAGCTCTGCCACTCAAGTTCTAAATTGTACTTATCTAAACTATCCTGTACTGCTTCAGTACTCCGGTCAGTAACTGGAGCAGCAGAACTTCCACAGTTTCCTACTACTTCTGTTGTTACTCCCTGATAAACTTTACCTGAAGCTTTAGGATTGGCCAGAATAGAATACTTAGAATGAGAATGAATATCTATAAATCCCGGAGCAATAATTAAACCCTCAATGTTATATTCTATACAAGCATTTAATTCCTTTAAATCGCCTAACTTCACAATCTCTCCATCCTTGATTCCTATATCAGTTCTAAATCTATCCCTGCCGGTTCCATCCACAACAGTCCCACCGCTTAATTTTAAATCAAGCTTCATTCTTATTCCTCCTTATAAAAAGTTGTCCCAAACAGAAATGGTTCCTCGCTGAGCAGCGAGGAACCATTTCTGTTTCACTCTATTCCATTTTCTTCTTCATTCAACAGTTTTGCTAAATCAGCCCTATTGGAAACTGGATATAATGAACTCAATTTTTTTGTGCTAACTTTAGACAGCTTATCAGCAAATTCAATATCTTTCTTCTGCTGCTTCTTTTGCTTTTCCTTTTCCAGTTCTGAAACCTTTCCCAACTGCTTTTGAATCCCAGCAATATTTAAACCATTTGCCAGTAATTCTTTAATTTCCTTTAAGCGTTCTATATCATTCTCTGAATAAATCCGCTGGTTGCCATCTGTCCGGGCCGGTTTCACTAAATCCTCTTCCTCATAATAACGAATCTGTCTTCTAGTCAAACCGGTCATCTCTTTTACTACTCCAATTGAATAGACGGGAGTATCAGGATCAATATCTGCCATTTATCTTCAACTCCTTTTAAGCTAAGTATACAAATATACTAACAGAAAACTATTTTTATGTCAAGCTTATGTAAAATAGTTGTAGTTATAATTGTAATTATTGGTTATAAACTTAAAACTATTAATTATAATGTTTGAAAAAACAATTATAAAGCCCATAAGTGTCAGATTCATGTAATTATTTGATTAGTCTTATTTAGCTAACTACCACAGTAATAGATTATTCACACTTTACATTCTATTACATATTATAATAGTAGATGATTGAATTTATGAGGAGGTAATAATAATGAACGAAGGCAGTATAATTAATTTCTTTCCCGGCGGCAACACAGCACAGGGCTTCTATTCATTTTATGACTATTTACCATATGAAGCTGAACAGGTATTTATAATCAAAGGCGGCCCAGGAACAGGTAAGTCCACTTTTATGAAGAAGATTGGTGAAAGAATGATAGAAGAAGGCTATGATATTGAATTCCACTGGTGTTCATCAGACAATAATTCTTTAGATGGGATAGTAATTAAAGATCTACAGGTAGCCTTTCTAGACGGAACTGCTCCCCATCTAGTAGATCCTGAAAATCCAGGTGCAGTAGATGAAATTATAAATTTAGGCCGCTACTGGGACCGTAAACTGTTAAAAGAACATAAGTCTGAAATAAAACAGCTTAATAATCAGATCTGGAATTTATTCCAGCTGGCCTATGACGATTTGGCTATAGCCAAATCATTTTATGAAAAATGGAAATCAAATTACATAGAAGCACTGGACCCCCAGAAAATTGAATATAAAATCAAAAATCTGAAGGCTGAAATCTTTAATTCTACGGAAATTGCTGATAAAAAAGGAGAAGAAAGACGCCTCTTTGCTAGTGCTTTAACGCCTCAAGGGCCAGTAAATTATCTAAATAATATCACCAAAGATATAGAAAAACGGTATATTTTAAAGGGAAAGCCAGGCAGCGGCAAGGCTAAATTAACAGAAAAGATAGCCAAAGAAGCTTTAATGCAGGGCTATGAAGTTTATTTTTATCACTGTGCTTTCGATCCCGAAAAAATAGATACAGTTATTATTCCTGAACTAAATACAGCTTTAATCAATGGAACTCCGCCCCATGAATTAAATCCTAACCGCAAAAATGACGAAGTAATCAATATGCTAGATTGTATTGACCAACAGATAATTGATGAATTTGAATCTAATTGCCTGGAAGCAAAAGAGAATTATGAAGAATTAATCTCCAAAGCAATAACTAAAATTGCTGAAGCCAAAAGTCTCCATGATGATTTAGAAGAATATTATATCGAGGCTATGAATTTTACCGCTATTGATAATCTCAGAAAAGAAATAATAACCGAACTGTTACCAACAACCTAATCTGATTTACCCAAAATGGAATTACTAGGTCTAACTACCACTTGCTGCTTCTCTTCATCTACTTTGTCTACTACAATTAATGACGTATAGTTAGAAACTAATTTTTTTTCCGGCTGGGCTGTCTCCATTAAGACACCAATATCTAAAACTTCTGCTTTAAATTCACTCAATAAATCCAGCATTCCTTTAGCAGTTCCACCAGCCTTCATAAAGTCATCAACAATTACTACTTTCGATTCTTCAGATAAGGCTCTGCGGGATAAAGACATAGTTTCGATCTTCTTTGATGAACCGGTTACATAATTAATACTGACTACTGATCCTTCTGTAACACGGTTATCCTTACGAATACTAATTACTGGTAGATTCATTGCCCGAGCTGTAGCCAAAGCTATTGGGATTCCTTTAGTCTCAATAGTAATTACATAATCAGCATCCAGTTCAGCAAATTGAGTGGCAAATATCTTTCCAATCTCCATAACGGTTTCTGGTGAAAATATGAGATCAGTAATATATAAAAAACCGCCCGGGAGAATCCGGTCAGAATCAGACAAATCCTGACATAAATCAGTTACAACCTCTTCAATATCTCCAGCAGTTTTTTTAGGAATAAATCTAACTCCCCCAGCAGCCCCCGAGATAGTTTCAATCTGTCCCATATCTTCAGCAGCAAGAACACGCTTAATGATAGACAGATCCTCACTAATAGTAGATTTAGCAGCATCAAACTTTTGAGTAAAGTGATTTAAGGAGAATAATCTATAAGGTTTATCGATTAAAATCTTAGTAATTGCTACAATCCGTTCGCTTCTTCTTAACTTCATAATTACACGAGCACTCCTTCCGAACGTTATCTAATAAATTCATTGCTTTGTTCATCCTTCTCTAAAGATTAAGCTATCTCCTGCAAAAATAAAAAACTTTTTAATAAACTTTACTCCTTACTAATTAGATCCCGAATTAATTTTAAGTCCTGTGAATTATCAACATCAAGACCTAGTTCAGGATAATCTGTAACAACTGCACTGCAGGAAGCACCGGCTAATTCTGAAACTTTAGCTTCTATTTCTCCTAAAGACAAACGGCCAAAAAGCAACTTAGAAGCAAATTTTAAACCAAGTATCCAGCTCATCTTTAAAGGATTCTTGCGGTAGTCAATTATTCTCTTCAGCAGAGGAATAGAACTAATAATCAACTTAGGCCTAACTAAGGCCAGATTACCGCCGGTATAGATATCATTCTGCAAACTTACTGAAGTGCTTTCAGCTACAGGATAAGCTGTCTGCTTAACCTCTTCAGGAATTACAGGATAATATCCGCTGTATTCTCCTTCTTGCTCACAGTCAGTAATAAAGCTATCAATAGCCTCACTAGTTACTAACGGAATATCAGACGTGGTAAGCAAGACTAGTTGACTGCTGTTAAATTCTTTATTTAAAATCTGCAAACCCAACCTTATATTCTCAACTATACTATCCTTAGCATCTACAATTAAATCAGCTCCTTTAACCGTTAAAAATTCTTCTTTACTTTTAGGCCCTACAACAATAATCTGATTTACCTTTTCAGCATTATTCAAAGCTTCCAATACATAACTAATCATAGCTTTACCGTTTATCTCTATAAAAGCTTCATAATCTATTCTTGATTTTTCAGGCATCAAGTCTCCACTTTCAGCTCCAGCCAACAAAACTGCATTATACTCCATGCCAAGATATACCTCCCTTAATTCTTAATTGCAATCCCCTGACAAGCAGTCTGAACCGGTTTGATAATATAGTTTTCTAGCAGCTGTAGTCTTAACTGCTTAGCCAACTTTTCAGCTTCTGATTGATTGTCTACAAAACCGAGCATAGTAGGACCGCTTCCGGACATCAAAACCTTGCTAGCTCCTAGATTTAGAAGCATTTTCTCCAGTTCAAACAGCTCTGAATAAAGCTCCATAGTTACTTCAGCCAATAAGTTATCCGCAGCAGCAATGACTTCTGACCTTTCCTTAGCTTTTAACGCAGCAAGCATTCTATCTAAATTAGTATGAGCCTTAACCGTATCCAAATTAAAGTTCTGATAAACTTTAGCAGTGGAAACAGAAAAAGGCGGGTTAACTAAAACCAAATCTAACTTCTGCACTGGAGTTAAAGGCTTTAATTCAGTACCGATACCTGTTGCCAATAAAGTACCTCCCTTAATACAGAAAGGGACATCTGCTCCTAACTTAGCACCTAAATTTTGTAATTCTTCAACGGAAAGCCCCAGCTCCCAGAGCTTATTAACAGCTACCAAAGCAGCTGCTGCATCAGTACTGCCCCCAGCTAAACCGGCTGCTACTGGAATCTCTTTATTTATCTTAACCTGCAGACCGCCCTCTAAACCATATCGATCAAACAGTAATTCCACTGCCTGGTAGACCAAATTCTCTTCTCCACTAGGTACCTCCGGATGATCCACCTTTATTTCAATCCCTTTCTGCAACCGAGTAAATTCTAACCGATCAGCTAAATCTATACTCTGCATAACCATCTCTACTTTATGATATCCATCATCCCGTCTACCTATAACATCCAATAATAGATTTATCTTTGCCTGAGCAGTTACTTGTAATTTAGATTTCATATTTATCAGCTCCTTATCAATTTAAATTATTTTGTGTGAACTTAATATGCACATAATTGATATATTGTTGCAGTTTAGAGTTGATATCTTGCAAACGTTTACCGTTCGTTTGAGATATTGCAGATTATAGTCAACAAATCTCTTACGCTTGCCATTCGCTCGACGTCCTGTCTCACTCACTCTTAAAACTGGTCCGGAACCACGGACGGTGGAGGACCAGTTTTTGACAGTGAGCGAAACAGGATGTTGAGCGAACGACAAGCGGCGGATACATATTGACTATTCCTGCAATGTCATGAATGAACTCATATTGATTATACTAGGCAATTACAAATAAGAGGTATATACGAAAATATTGCAGGTGACACAATATATCAATTAAGTTACACTTTATTAGAGCTAAAACCCAACTTAATCTGACATCCATGGATAATATTTAAACCTGGATGTTATTAATTCCTGCTTTATACTAATTACTAACAATTTTAAATTTAAACCATATAATAATATAGTCCTACAAATTACTATCGAATAACCAATTACCTACATATTTTTTCAGGGGAGGTGAATAATATTAATAAGAAAATTGTAATCAATTTAGAACAGCGCTATCTAGAACTCTATCAAAATTCAGAGCTGCTTGGTCATTATCCAGTAGCAATTGGCAAAGCTTCAACACCTACTCCGACTGGTAATTTTGAAGTATTGCTTAAACGAAAAAATCCCGGTGGTGCATTAGGTTCACGTTGGATTCAATTCACCTGGCAGACTCATGGAATCCATGGCACTAATCAGCCCTGGCTTATCGGGCAAGCTGTCTCCAATGGCTGTGTTCGAATGTATAATACTGATGTAAAAGATATATATAAACAAGTAGAAGTAGGAACTCCTATTCATATCTATAACAATCTAAACTCCAATCCTAATCCAGATTATACTATCTATAAAGTCCAGCCGGGAGATACATTATATAAAATAGCACAAAAATTTAATACTTCTGTAGCAGAATTAGTAAAGATAAACCAGTTAAAAAATCCAGATTTAATCCATCCGGGACAGAAATTGAAGATCACGCAATAAATTTATTCACAATAACTTGTTAACAATATTGTGGATCAATCTGTGGATAATGTGGATAAGTTTACAAATTCCCTAATTATCAGGCTTGTATTTGTGTATAACTCCTGGTGTTCTTGTGGATAACTTGTTGAAAGTGTGATTAACTTTAAAAGAGGTGACTTTAAAATGACAGAAAATCTAGATAGAATCGGTATTATTCAATTAGGCGGCAAAGGTGTAGTCGGCAGTAATATGATAGCAGTTGAATATCAAAATGAAATTTTAGTTCTGGATGCCGGAATTATGTTTCCGACTGATAATATGCCTGGGGTTGACTATGTTATTCCAGATATAACCTATTTACAGGAGAATAAACAGCAGGTAAAGGCATTATTACTAAGCCACGGTCATGAAGACCATATTGGAGCAGTGCCTTTTCTGATTTCAGAAATTAATATACCAATCTATGGTACTGAATTAACCATAGCCTTAGTTAAAGAAAAATTAAAAGAAAATAAACTGCTTCACAAGACAGAATTAAATCAAGTTCAACCTAGAGAGAAAACCAAAATAAATAACTTTCAAATCCAATTCATCAATGTCAGCCACAGTATACCTGATGCTGCTGCTATATCAATCACAACTCCTGTAGGACAGATTCTATATACTGGTGACTTTAAGATTGACCAAAATCCAATCAATGATGATTTAACTGATTTTTATAAGCTGGCCCACTTAGGAGAAGAAGGATTATTGGCTCTTCTATCGGATAGCACCAATGCAGAACAGAAAGGATATAGCAGATCCGAAAGCTCTATCGGCAAATCTCTGCAGGATCAATTTCGAACTGCCCAAGGAAAAATCATTGCTGCTGCCTTTTCGAGCCATATTCACCGACTGCAGCAAGTAGTTTCAATAGCTAAAGAATATGATAGAAAAGTAGCCATCAGCGGTAGAAGCATGATTAAGACTGTCAAAATTGCCAGAAAGTTAGGCCATCTGGATTTACCTGCTGAAATGTTAATAGATATTAATGATATTGATAAATATAATCCAGAGCAAGTAGTAATCTTGATGACCGGAAGTCAGGGTGAACCAATGGCAGCCTTAACTAGAATTGCCCGCGGCGACCATCGCCAGATTGAAGTTACTCCTCAGGATACTGTTATTATTTCAGCTACTCCCATCCCCGGCAATGAAGTAGCTGTCAGTAATACCATTAATCAACTGCTGGAGACTGGGGCCGATGTTATCTATTACAGCCATGACCATATCCATGTTTCTGGCCACGGCTTTCAGGAAGAATTAAAGTTAATGCTTAATTTAACCAAACCCCAATACTTCATTCCTGTCCATGGTGAGTACAGACACTTACATCATCATGCTCTATTAGCCCAAGAAATTGGAATTCCCAAGGAGAATATCTTTGTTACTCCCAACGGCATCAAACTTGAATTAACAAAAGATGAAGCCAAAATAACAGATAAAGTTCCTACCGGTAAGATATTAATTGATGGTTCTCAAACCGGCAGCTTGGATAATACTGTTTTAGAGGACCGTCAATCTTTAAGTGAAGATGGAATTATAACTGTTATGGTTACTATCGATAGGGAAACCGATAGAATAATCGGAGGACCTGATCTTACTTCTCGAGGGGTTACTTATCAGCAGAACTCCCAGACGGAAACTCTTCTGAATAAAGCCAAATCTAAAGTAGCCAAGATCTTAGATAGAGCCGATATAGAGAATATTGACCAGAATTCTAAATTAAAATCCAGAATCAAAGCCGGTATCAACTCCTTATTACGGAAGCATTTAAACAGCAATCCCGTAATCCTGCCTTTAATTATGGAAGTTTAAAAGACTGCAGGAAAATCTGCAGTCTTCTATGCTTAAATTCTAATCTTCAATTATCCTTTAGGATCAATTATCTTCTTAGGAATACACAGCTTCTGCCCAACATCAATCCGGTCAGGATCTGGAATATCATTAGCTTCTACAATAGCATCAATAGTAGTACCATATCTGCGAGCAATCTTATAGAGAGTATCTCCCGGCTGAACAACATAAACTACATATGAAGGCCGATCCTCACAGGGCTCATCAACAATTGGAGACACTGCAATACAGTCAGTTACAATCTCTAACTGTCTAAACTGTACAACCTTAGCAAACTTCTGTAAGGTAGTAGTCAATTCAACTGTTCTTTGATTTAATAGGCTATATCTAACATTAACTACTGATACATTAGCATAGGCTGTCATTCCTTCCTCCGCCCCACTAACATCTACAAAGTTACTGAAGTTAAAGAAGTTTTCTACAAAATGCACCGGCTGCTGTAGTTCATCTTCGGGCACATCTGCTACATAGATTACTGCTCCTTCAATCTCTCCATCAATTAAGACTCCACCATCCTGGACTGTAGCCGTTGGATTTAAAACTGTAGCATTGGTTCCAGCCAGAATTCTTTCTACATCAGGTTTACCAGCAGGTACATTAACATTACCTGTAATAGTTTCAGTAATAGTATTCTCCCCGATTACTTCTTCTACTCTCAATAGCTCTTTTTCAACTTCTATCTTATCACTATCAACATCCACAACTGCTTCTATCTGGATTGGTTCTGTTACTTTAGTAAAGATCTCTAATACTATGTCAAATCCAGTTGTTCCATCATCTACAAAACTAGCAGTTATCTGTCTTACAGTTACATCTGTGAAAACAGATAAATCATCAGCTTCTGAAACTTCAGGAACATCTACAGCATAGGAAAAGGTAAAGGTTCCTTCAAAAAAGTGAACTGGCTGATCCCCTTCATCTGTAGCTGCTACATAAACAACTCCTCCTTCAATAGTTCCTTCAACTATAACTGCTCCATCCACAACTGTAGTTTCGGGCTCACCAATAAGATCTCCCTGAACTCTAAGAATTCTTTCAATTGGAGGCTTCTCCTCAGGAACATCTATCTCCCCAGCTACAACTTCAGTAATTACATTTTCATCAATTACATCATTCAATCTCAATAATTCCTTATCTATAAGGCCATGCTCTAAACCAGTAATGTCAGTAACAATTGTCATCTGTCTAAACTCTACTACTTTAGCAAACTTACGTAATGTAGCCGTCACCTCAATAGTTCTCTCATCGATAAAGTCACTACTAGTTCTAATAATCTGGACATCAGTTATAACATGCATTCCTGGTTCTGCATTTGGTAACTCAACAAAGTTACTAACACTAACTGGCCCTTCAAAAAAATGTACCGGCTGTTGTGGATCATCTTCAGGGACATCTGCTACATATAACACCCCTACTTCTAATTCAATATCTAAATCAACTCCGCCCTCTTCAACTGTAGCCGTCTCTGTACTAATTTCTGTGGTAACCTCTAATACCCGTTCGATATCAGGCTTTTCATCTGGAACTGTCAATTCTCCACTGACAGATTCTCTAACTGTATCTTCATCAACTACATATTCTACTCTAACAGTTCGATCTCTACACTGTACTGCCATACTTTCACTCCTCCTTTTTAAAAATAAACACTTAAACCTTTCATTATACTATATGCACCATAAATGGAAATGTGTACAAAACATTTAGGTAATTATTACCAAATATTGATTAACGTTCACAGTTTTCCCTTTTGAAACATAAATATATAGTATAGTCTCAAAATTTTAAGGAGGATAATATGTCTTTTAGTTATCCGGATGAAATTTTTCCCTATCCAGCAGTAGAATACATTCCCATTGATCTATATGATGCAGAATTAATTAAAAACCATGAGCTGCTAAACAAAGATTCAGCAGTAAAAATCCATATCTTCTCTAACTTAACTGAAGCTGAAGAAATAACTGCTGCCTATCAGCTCCCTAAACTAACCGATAATTTAGCTGAAGATGAACTTTTAATTATAATCCTTAGAGGCCAAGTTGACGAAATTAAATATCGAAATTATAAAGTAACTATGATCGGCTCTAAGGATAATAGGCTAATCCATATCTTTAAGATTAAAACTAATTACTTTTATAAAGAGAAATTATTATTCCTTCTCTATAATCCAGATGCAGTAAAGTTAGCTACAGAAAGATTCAATCTCAATTAAATCCCTATATTAATAATATTAATTCCATAAGTGATAAATTACTTTCTGCTTCTATAATTCTAAATAAGAAAAATTATAAGGGGGCCAAGGACCTGAATAATAAAAATAAAATCCTAAATCAGAATAATTAACCTCCAGCTCCTTTAATTTTATCAATAAATCAGACGACCTATCTTTACCTATAAGATAAACAGAGTTAAGCAGCATAGGCTTTGAAAAACCATCAATCTCTAGATCTTCTATTTTATTTAGCTGATCCTGAACTGCTATCGTTGATAATTCTTCATATATCTCATCTGCTATTCTAAAGGCCTCTTTCTTTACTTTGTTATCCAGTTCCTGCTCTAACCTCTGTTCTAAAAATTCCATACTTGCGCCCTGACTCTTTTCCAGTCTGCTCTCTATCTCCTTTACTTCAGGACTGATCTTTGACATAGAATCTCTAAGCTGCAGAAAGTCACAATAAAGCTTTAAACCCCATTCCTCACAACCATTTATTACTTCAAAGGTTTCTTTAATTTCAGGTAATGATTGAGAAATGGCTTCTTTGAGCCTAATCTCCTTCTTAAAGATAACTCCAAAGGTAAGCGGAATTACTGATGTCTTACTCATAACTTCTTCTATAACCTGCTCATGCCGCTTAGCTTTTCTCTGCAGCCAGGCCAGGTCCTGTACCTTTTCAGCCAATTCTTGCTGGCCAAATTCAGAAAGCATGACCTCACTTACTAAAATTCCTACTTCCTGACAAGAAATAATATATGGTTCATGTTTATTATCTATACCTAATATATTAATATCTAACTCTTCTGTAGAGTTTAAAACACAATACAGATAAAAACCTTTTTCCACTGCTAGCTTCCTCCCTATTTTTAAATAATCAACCTTCTAACACCAGCTAATCTTCTACTGATACTACAGCTATCTCTTCTGTAACAGGGGGATCTTGAAAAGCTTTAATAGAAAATTTGAGAACTGCTTTCTCTTTTAGCCTCTCTCCAGCTGAAGCTAAGTCCGATTTAACAAACATAATCTCTGATTCTACATCAACAGCTGTATCTATAGGTGAAACTCCAGGTAAATCTAAAAATAGATCAATAGAAGTTATCTTCTGCTGATGGCGCTCAATATTATTCTCTCCAATAAAGCAAATATTCTGTTTTAATCTTCCGGTCAGAATAACTCTATCTGTCATCAATTCTGATTCTATATCAGCCATCTCAATATCAACATTCTTAATCTTAACTGCTGGAGTATCCAAAGAAATAAGAAATTCTTCTAAAATCTGCTCCTCTGTTTTATTAATTAGCTTAGACAGCCGCACCTCTTTTCCTTCAGAATCAACCTTAAGATTTGCCTCTATTCTATCTGTTGCTTTGGCTATAGAATTAATCATTACCCTCTGTGATAGCTCTACCCCATCACCACTTAATCTATACTGGATATCTCTGATTTCAGAATCAAGATTAATATTCATCCCTGGTTTGACCCCTACCAGATCAATAAATTGAATGAATGATAATTTCTTTTTACAATAACATTCTACTCTCTTTTGATCTATAAAGTAAATTTCTTCTTTTATATTTCCTTCTACAATGACTTTATCAGTAAAAATTTTTATAGAGATGTCCTCCAATTGGACTTCAATATCCATTATTTTAAAAGCAGGAATCTCCAATTCTAATAACCCCTCTATTATAGTCTGATTATTATTCTCACCAACAATTCTATCCACAACCACTAGCTCCTTAGAGCCTAATTCTACAAATAATCTTTCTCTCTTTTCTACCAAAACATGAATATCCAATAATGTCTTCTGCTTAATCAGACTGCCCTCTTCTAATAATTCAGTATTATCCCCTTTAATTACAGCATTAATCCTAACATCCATTCTCGGCTTAACTCCAGGCAGACTAAGTAAAGTACTGAATTCAAATTCTTCTTTCTGGTAACGAACCAAATCCTCTTCAGCAATATAAAGGATCTGTTTATGTATCTTCCCCTCTACAATCACTCTATCCTCTATTATTTCGCAGTTTAAGTTTTTAATTACAGAATCAACACTCTTTACTTGTTTAGCTGATTCCACTAATTCAAACTCAGTAACTAACATCTCCTGAGCATTACCTTCTTCAACTAATACTGGAACCTCTACCAATTCAATTCCAGTTAAATCAACCACTCTACCTCACCTCACAGATAAAGCTCTTCTCTTTAATATTATATGCCGGCCAAAAGCGAAATGTGCAAAAAAATAACCGAGATAAAATCTTTATCCCGGTTAGAATTAATCTTTAAAACTCTAATCAGCAAAGGTTTCAATATACTCCTGCTCACAGTGATTTAGATTCTGATCATCTACAGATTCTTGTTCAAAAGACCTATTATAGTTGATAATAAAGCTTCTTGTATCTTCTTTAAATAGATTAAAATAGTCAATAAATAAGTAGATATAACTTGCAGTTAACAGAATATTTACTAACACTACTACAGCAATAACTACCAGTACTCCAATCATATAACCTCCTCCTCTCAAGCTCTATCTCTTTCAATATATTATATGTTCATTATTGTAAAAAGTGAGTAAAGTTAACCAATGAAATAAATTATAGAAAAGAACGATATAACTTAGAAGTTAAATTTAACTTGCTAGCCAATTTATATGAAATTAATTATTCAATAACCTAATTGCAAAAAAACATTTATATGATATAATATTTATCTAAACTAATTTTTAGAATAGAGATAGCTAGAAGTAAATTAGCTATCTCTGTTTTTTATTTTTGTGATTGTGAGTTTTACCACAAAATAATCATTTAAGACTAAATTCACTTACATAAGGGAGGTGAAATTTAACAAAATTTTGAATTAATTGACTTAATATTTATTATCTTTACTTTTATTTATCAATTGTATATTAACTCAATTTTCAAAAATATAATGGAGGTACATAAAAATGCAAAAACAATTATTAAGCTTCTTTAATGCAGCTAGTGGAATAGTCTGGGGTGTTCCAATGTTAGTTTTACTTATAGGGACAGGAATCTACTTAACTTTAAGATTACGATTTATTACTATAACAAAGCTTCCTCATGCTCTAAAATTAATCTTTACCAAGAATGATGATGAAGGTGAAGGAGATGTTTCAGGATTTGAAGCTTTAGCTACAGCTTTATCATCAACAATTGGAACTGGAAACATAGCAGGAGTTGCTACTGCAATCTCATTAGGTGGTCCAGGAGCTGCCTTGTGGATGTGGATCGCTGCTTTATTTGGTACAGCTACCAAATTTGCTGAAGGAGTTTTAGCTGTTAAATATAGAGTTAAAAATGAAGCTGGTGAAATGTCAGGTGGTCCAATGTACTACATAGAAAAAGGCTTAGGAAAAAAATGGAGACCTCTAGCAATTTTCTTTGCATTCTGTGGAATACTGGTATCCTGGTTTGGAATTGGTGCTACAGTACAAGCTAACTCTTTGGCCGATGCCTTAGACGCTAACTTCGGAATATCAACTTGGGTATCAGGAACTATAATGGCAATCTTAGTTGGTATGGTAGTACTAGGAGGAATCAAACGTATTGCTAAAGTAGCTGGTAAAATTGTTCCTCTTATGAGTGCACTTTATATCCTATCAATTGCATATATTCTCTTAACTAATCTCGGGGAACTTCCTGAAGCTATATCTTTAATCATTACTTCGGCTTTTAACGGGCAGTCTGCTGTAGGTGGTTTTGCCGGTGCAGGAGTTATGATGGCTATTAAGCGTGGTGTTTCACGAGGAGTATTCTCTAATGAAGCAGGTGTTGGTAGTGCTCCAATTGCTCATGCTTCTGCTAAAACAAATAGTCCAGTACGACAAGGTTTAATTGCAATGACAGGAACTTTCATTGATACAATTCTTATTTGTACTCTAACTACTTTAACTATTATAGTAACTGGTGTCTGGAATAGTGGGCTAACAGGAGCTGCATTAACTACCGAAGCATTTAATGTAGGAATGCCAGGTCCAGGAGGATTTCTAATTGGAATTGGAATTATCTTCTTTGCTTTTTCTACAGCTCTAGGTTGGTGCTTCTATGGAGAAAAATGTGTTGAATACTTATTAGGAAATAAAGCAGTTAAACCATATAAAATTCTATACTTACTTTGTATATTAATTGGAGCTAATAGTAAGCTGAACTTAATTTGGGCTATTTCCGATGTAGCAAATGCTATGATGATTATTCCTAACTTAATTGCCCTATTAGGATTATCCGGTATCATTATTAAAATAAGTCGAAAGTACTTCGATCCATCTCTTGATGAAGATATAAACTTAGTAAAATAACTTCTATTAGCCGGCTACTTAAGTAGTCGGCTAACTCCAATAACCATAACTTTTAAGTAGAAATATCGATTATAAATTCCTCAATTCCTTCATCAATTACCACTTGACCAGTAATCAATCTTCCAGTTTCATCAACAGTTACATTAACCTGCTCTCTTTTAAAAACTGAAACTTCTAAATCTATAAGCGTCTCCTGCTTAAGTGTCTTATTATTAAGCAATTCAATCTCTTCAACCTCTGTTGCCTCTTTAATCACCACTTCCATTCCTGTTTCGATTCCACAGGTTTTTATAAGAGTAGAAAATGGTACAGCCTCCTGTTGATAGCATTCTACATTGGGCTCAGTTTGGAGGTTAGCTAAATAATATATATCATACTCAAGCTGGCCCTCGACTATAATATAATCAGAAATCATTCCCAGCTCTAAGTCTGTTAACTCTACATCTATATTTCTAATATTAGAAGCAAATGATTCTAATTCAAAAGTATTAACCTCTATAGTCTGTTTCTGATTGCTCAAAACAGCTTCATCCAATACCATTGTCGGACCAGTAGGATTTAAAGCTAAACCCATCTCTCTAAAATCAATTATTCTCAACTGGAGTTTCAATACTATCCGAGTTGAAATAGTTTCAGGACCAATTACTTGCCAGTCAAGTGAATCTATTAGGGGTTCAACCTCTAGCTGTAGATCAGAATTTACATCAGGAATATCTACAGAAACATCAAAGGTAGACTCCCGCTCCTCCTGGCGGCTGATATCCTGTTCATCACAGAAAAAGAACTGTTGTCGTAACTTACCCTGAATTATTGCCTGCCCACTGACAAGCTTAGACTCTAAATTCTTTACCTCAGCTGTTGCTTCTTCAACTTGCTTAAGCCGGTTCATTTCTGATCTAAAACTAAATTTATCCTCAATTATCTGCTCTTTTTCAACCTCGTTAACTATAACAGCTACCCGATAAGTATCTGCTGCTCCAGGTTTTACCTTTAGTTGAGATTCCTTCATTAACAGAGTATGTACTTTCAACATTATCTTCTGCTCTAGATGCTTGCCCTCATCCGCAAGTTGAAAATCAAGATATTCAATCCAGGGAGTAAGCTCCACTTCTTGATCCTCACTTTCTTTTTCTACTGGCAAACAGATACTAAAATCCAGTTCCTCAAACTGATGATAGATAATACCTTCCTGCCCAACATAGATAATATCCTCTGCAACTACACCGCTAAAGATTATCTTCCCTTCTCTAACCTTTGATTCTACAGCCTCTACCTCAGCTTTGATGTCCTTAATCTTATTAACAGTTCGATCCAATTCTAATCGCTTAAGATTAACCTGCTGTTCAAAATTTGACACTACTTAACCCCTCCTTCTAACCCACTTTGTTAAGATTATAATGTAATCAAATTAAGATTATCCAAGGCTACAGGCGTTCCCGCATCTACAGCAAATAATAATAAAAAACCTTCAGTACCCTGTGGAGCCGCACTGGATACTCTACTGAAGAAGGTCCACTGGGCAGCCGGTATACTATCAGCCGGAATTATAAATTCCAATCCTGTATCCAGCTTATCCCCTTTACTATCTAACCAGTTAAGCTCTACTGTAATCTCTGGATTACAAGGCAGCGGTTTACTACTGTCAATTATTAATGTAGCAATCGAAAACTGTAGATTAACCTTGATATTACTGCAGCATTCACCTTTCTGCCACAGCTGAGATCCATTTTTACTTTCTCCATCTGTAATCTGATTTAACTGTACAGCTTTAGCACCAGTTTTAGAAGTAGATGTCTGAGTTATGTTTTTACCCTGCCAGAACTTTGGTTGATCCTGATTCTTCCAATGTGAAAAATCTCCATTTCTAATTAAATTCTGTTTCTTATAAACTAATCTATTAATTGGACTCTGTTTAGACGGCTTAGATTCTCTATTCTGTCTATTTCCACACCGATCTAAATACGTACTATAAACTTGGGGCCTGCTGACTTCTCTTTGCTGAGTACTGTAGACCTGTTCTTCTTCTAATCGATAAGTCTTCATTCTTCCACCCCATTACACTTATTTTCAATACAGAAGTACTGGTAAGAACAGTTAGCTGCTCTTGTTGAATAATATTCTCCTAAAATTTCTCTTCAAGTTCATTTTTTACTTTCAACCACCATCCGAATTTATCAAACTTATTAATATAATATTAATTAAAAGACTGAAATGTGATACTAATTTAAAATTAAGCTGCTCCTTGATTAGGAGCAGCTTAGGCTTTTCTAAATCACTTATTATTTTTAAACTATTAGATTAAGAATTACTAGCAGGAAGATTATTCAACTTTGGAAGCTTAAATTTCCCTGTAAACTTAATAATTTTCTTATCAGGTTCATCAGCCCATTTAGGACAGTCTTTAACTTTAGCAGCTTTAAATTTAACTTCTATATTGTCTAATAAACTATCTAAATCATCACATAAATCTGTATCTATTAGAGTTGACTCATCTCTTTCGCAACAACAGATAATCTCATTCACACATACAGTGCTTTTACAGCTAACATCAGCGGAATTCTGTTGAGGAGCTTCGGTAGAAAATTCACCCCTAATTGGATCAGGAATATCGTTTATAGTCGATATGGCATATTCAATACAGCCGACCAATCTTACTACTTTTCCATCAATCTGACAGTTTGCACCATTTGCAGTACACTCTAGCATTTCTTCTTTGATGCAGCATTCTAACTTAGGAGTAAAGGTCATTTTAAGATCCTCAGCTTCAAGTCTATCTTCTATCACTTCAAGATTTCCTGGAACGACCTGAACACAGCAGAAAGGTACTTCTGCTGCAAAATCATCACTTCCATGCTGTAAATTAACTTCTTGTTCTTCCATATTTTCACCTCCTTTCTTATTTTTATCTTGTTGACTACTATTCTCTACTTGCTCCTCTACCTCTTCAGCTTCAATCTCAGTTTCATCATCTTCTACTTGTTCTCCTATCTCTTCAGCGGCCAGATTAAAATCACCAAGTGAATCATCACTATTATCTTCTGCGCTGAAAACTGTAATTTCTACTTCTTCCTCTGTTGATGCTTCTGAATCATCTTCTGCTCTAAAATACTCCAGTACATTATCAGCGGTCATTGCAAAATCCACCTCTATTCTCCCCTCCTTTTGCAGATCCTTTTCTATTTTTTTCCGTAATTCATTACATAATATGATATAAATCTAAAAGTTGTGAATTAAAATATTACAAACGTAATTTTCATTAAAGATAGTTTATTCCATTCTATTGTTGGGGTGGAAGTGGACAGATATCTTGAATATTAATTGCCTGAGCACCTTCAATTGGTTCAGTAACAGTATGCACTGATTGATCATCACAGATTATCTCCACTTCTTCTATTGTGTCTGAAGTAGGAGGGGGAGTATCTGTAACTACTATAGTGAAGTCACAAGCAGCAAACGAATCCTCACCAACTGTGACCGATGCTTGGCCTTCAATAGTTGCCCTTAATCCACCTTCAATCTCTGCAATTTCTTCACAAGTTACTAAATCAATTCCTTCAGGTTCTTCATCATCCGGTGATAGATCTAATTGAATATCGTTGTCTTCTAACGTATTATTATAACTTACTAAACTATTTTCTGGAGTACAACCTGTACAGACCTGTAAGTTTAAGTCAACTCTTTCATCTGGATTTCCACCAGTATTTAAGTCACCAGTTACCTGACAGCCACATACTTCTTCATCTCCATTATCACCATTATCATTTCCATTGCCATTTCCGTTGCCATTTCCATCGCCATTACCATTTCCATTCTCATCAGGACAGGTTGGTAATGTTGGAAGTCTAAATTTCCCTGTAAACTTAATAATCTTCTTATCAGGTTCATCAGCCCACTTAGGACAGTCTTTAACTTTAGCATCTTCAAAGTTAACAGTTATCTCATTGAGATCTAAATCATCCGGACACTCTAAATCTTGACCACAACAGATAATCTCATTTACACACACAGTGCTTTTACAGCTAACATCAGCAGAATTCTGTTGAGGAGCTTCGGTAGAAAAGTCCCCCCTAACTGGATCAGGAGTACCATTTATAGTTGATATAGCATATTCAATACAGCCAACTAGTCTTAATACCTCTCCATCAATGGAACATGATACATTATCTGCAATACAAGATAAATCTTCTTCTTTGATACAGCATTCTAACTTAGGAGTAAAGGTCATTTTAAGATCCTCAGCTTCAAGTCTATCTTCTACCACTTCCAGATTTCCTGGAACAACCTGAACGCAACAAAAAGGTACTTCTACTGCAAAGTCATTACCATTCACATTGCTGTTATTTTTTTCTTGTAAATTAAATTTTGACATTTTTTCACCTCCTTTTATAGTTCTCTCCTACTTTTTACAAGTCATTATACAATATGATATAAATCCAAAAATTGTGAACTAAACTAATTAAAATTGATATAATGTTGCAGTTTAGAGTTGATATCTTGCAAACGTTTACCGTTCGTTTGAGATATTGCAGATTATAGTCAACAAATCTCTTACGCTTGCCATTCGCTCGACGTCCTGTCTCACTCACTCTCAAAAAAGAACTTTCCGCCATAGCCAGCATACAAACCAATGACTGGCTATGGGAGTAACCTTTAGAGCTAAATATGGTAGTATTGAGCAAATCTAAAGGACTAAGAACAAAAAGAAATTATTCTACAACCTCCATGGCTCCAAGTTCTTTTTAAGAGTCGCTCCAGAGAAATGTTGACTATTTGTAGTTCAATATATTCTATTATCAATAGTCAATATGTGTCCATAGCGACTCTTAAAACTGGTCCGGAACCACGGACGGTGGAGGACCAGTTTTTGACAGTGAGCGAAACAGGATGTTGAGCGAACGACAAGCGGCGGATATATATTGACTATTCCTGCAATATCATGAATGAACTCATATTGATTATACTAGGCAATTACAAATAAGAGGTATATACGAAAATATTGCAGGTGACACAATATATCAATAAAGCTGCACTTTACCAAAATTAAACCTAATCCAGCATCTATGAATTTAAATTATATTTATGTACTAAGCTTTATTTCGTGCATCTAAATTCAAACAAAATAAAAAAGCGAGACGGCTAATTACTCTACCATCTCGCTTAAAAATAAAATTACAAGTATTCAACTTTATTTATCAATAAACTCTTGAGAAAACATCATCCCGTAAGGCCCACCTTCAATAATACCGATCCCGACATGTGTAAATCGCGGCCGCAGAATATTCTCTCTATGTCCAGGACTTTCCATTAAGTGTTTATGAGCTCGCGCTACTGTTCCAGCACCAGCAATATTCTCACCAGCAAAATCATAACTGATATTCAAGGCCTGCATCATATCAAAAGGTGATCCTAATGTTGGCGACTGATGGGCAAAGTAATCCTCATCAATCATATTCTGGCTTTTAGCCCGCGCTACCTGGACTAATCTTAAGTCCACCTGTAGCGGTTCTAAACCGCGCTGAGTCCGCTCCTGATTCAAAAGCTGTAACATCTCTGCTTCAGCAGAAGTCATACTTGTTACTTCCATTTCAGTCCAATCAGTAGCAGTTTCATCTGTAGAACTATTATCTTTCTGATCTGAATAGCTACTATCTTCATTATCCCCAGGCTCTTCTATAACAACATTATCCTCTGAATTATTATCCCCATTATCAATAGGAGTTGGATCATCTTCTTGAGGCGGCTCTGCTGAAGCAGAATCTCCATTACCGATTATCTTATTCAAGATAAAAAGAGCTACCAATCCTTTTAATACTGATAAAAAGCTGCTATTTGATTCCAGATTATCCAATCCTGAAACAGCATACACCGGACCTGTCCAGAATAAGACCATCAAACTAGGCAACAACAGAACTATAATCAATAGAGAGGCAATATACTTATCTCCACGCATAATTATGCTCCTCACAGTTTATTATTTATAAGTAAATTACTTGTTACTTATATAATCTTATTCTGATTATAGCATAGAAATTTCTAAAAGTTGAATGTAATTCTTAACAATCAAGCAGGTTATTTGAGTTTTCTACAGATATATCCACAGAAAAACTATTATATACAGGCACTTATCCACATTTTCCACAGGCTTTTGCACATTCTGTGGATAACCTATGTGGATAGGTATAATTCCACAGAATATCAACTATCCTCTCTCTACTTTAAATCAGCCGGTTTCCATCTTCTAATAAATAATTCACGATCATTGATAAGCTCCTGGCTTTCTTTTACAGTAAAGCCAGCTTCCTGTTTCACTTTATAAAGATTACTCTCTTTAGAATCATAGAAGTTATATCCTATCCTTTTAGCTTGAAGTAGATAATCAATAGTCTCAAAATAGAATGAATAGTACTTATCAAAGTAACCTAGGTCAGCCACTAATTCTCTACCAAATAAATATACTGCTCTATTAGTATTTAGCCACTCTTCTTCACTTTGAAATGAAGTCTGTTCAAATAATTCATTCAGCTCCAAACCTATCCTCTCTTTATCTTCATTCCATATCTGAGGCTTAACAATAGCTGCTTCATTCTCCCTCTGTAGGATACTTAATAAAGAATCCAACCAACCTACAGTAGTTCGAAAGGAAGTATCCATCAATAGAATATATTGACTGCTACCTGCTTTAATTCCATAATTATAGGCCTGAGCATAACCTAATCCCTTTTTAGGCTCTATTATAACTAGCCCACTTGAAGATCTAAAATCCTGCAGACTGCTTCTGCAACCATAATTATCAATTACTACTATTCTATAATTAAAATCAGTATTTTCCTGAATATTTCTTACACAGTCCTTTAATATTTTTGGTTTATTATTATTAACTAAAATTATATCTATTCTTCTTTCCTTACTGATACCTAAATCAATATCAGCAGATTCTTCGGTAATTAAATCACTCCATCTTTGAATTGTCTTCTGCCATTGATGGCTTTTGGCTATCTCCCATCCTTTTTTAATAAGTTTTTTAGCTGATGTATTATCCCTTAATAACTTTAAAGCTCTAACTCCAATCTGCTTTCTATTGAATTCAATCAATTCAGAGTAATCATCTATAATAGAATTCCAAGATATATCTTTATCAATAATTATTATTGGCGTTTGAGAAGCCATAAGTTCTAAAGTAGTTAATCTATAATTTCTCTTCCCCTTAATTACTAAAGCCAACTCAGCACTAGCATACTGAATTATTCTCTCTTGTGAAGATTCAATATCTATTACTTTATAAGCCACTTCTGTATCAAATATTAATTCATCTCTGCTCAAAATAATAACTTCAATTGGGCAAGTATCATTAATTAACTCCACAGCATTAATTAAAAATTCTATTTCCTTTCTAGTTAATCCATAACCGGGAATTATAATTCTCCGTTTTTCTATTGTTATTAACTTTTCTTCTGATATCGATTTATAGAATTCTTCTTTTACTCCAAAGGGAATAACTACTGCTCTTTCCTGTAAATTATCCGGAAGGCTGTCCAGTTTGCTGTCCTCTGTTACTACTACTGTAAAATCAGACTGATTATTGGTTTCTAAGTTATCATTCCAGCCTCTATACCAATAAATAACCTGTATTGTCTTCCGTTCAGATAACAGTTTAGCTGTTGTATAATTATCAGTAATTACTAAATCCACTTGCTTATACTCGATTAGGTTTAAGTCTTGCTGTTGAAAATAAATCTCTATTTCTAACTCTTCCTCTAAATCTGCCAATAAGTCTTTAATTAATAAATTCTCTATCCTATTAAGCAGAGTCTGCAAGTGGAATATAAGCCGCACCATTAATCCTCCTAAAGATCCTTATTTATAGAATAGACCTATTCTATATCTATAATTTATTATATGCAGTAGAGAATTATATTCTTACTCAAATAAAAACGCCTCCTATTCTTGGGAGGCGTTTATCTGCTTTAAACTGAATTAACCTCTTCATTCTCTACTATATTAGGAAGAAATCTAATCAATAATACAATTCCGACCAGAACCAACCAACTCTGTGGTGTAAATCCACCGCCTTGAAAGGCAAAATTAACAAAACCTCCAACTACTAAAGTAGAAATTAACATTACCGCTGTAGCCTTCAGCATATCAACAAATCCTAGCTCTCTTATTAAAACCATAAAAGTAGCTACACAGGGAAAATAGATAGTAAGAATTACACTGGCTATAACTGACTGCTTAACTGTTAAATCAAGCGGGACCAGCATCCCCATAGCTAAATCCTTTCTTAAAAAGCCCATTAATAGAGCTGAAATAGCCTCCTGGGGTAGGCCAAAAACCTTATCCAAAACCGGTCCTAAGATTACTGCCATCAGGTCAAAGACTCCCAGAAAATAAAAGATGTTAACAATCAAAACTCCTGCCAGCATAAAAGGAATAGCTTCCCGAAGAAAGCTTAACATCCTAATCCATAATTTCTTAACTACAATCCCTGGATTCGGTATTCTTAAAGGGGGAATCTCCAGCAGTAAATCAGAACTAAAGCCCGGCAATAACTTATTAAGCAAAAATCCAGCTATAATCCAGACTACAGCTAAAGTTCCAAATACATACCAGATATATTTATTACTATAAGACCCTAATAATCCCACAATCATAGCCGTCTGGGACATACAGGGAACTGAAATAGCCATCAAAGTACTGGCAATAAACTTCTCCCGTCTACTTTCTAGTGTCCGCACTGCTAATGCAGCTGGAACATTACAGCCAAATCCTAAAATCATAGGAATTATAGAAAAACCATGCAGACCAACTTTATGCATTAAATTATCACTTAAAACTGACAGTCTCGGTAAATAACCTGTATCTTCTAAAAAACCTAAAATAAAATAGAAAGCAATAATATATGGCAATACTGCCGCGAATGGAATAAAGATTCCTGTTGTCAATAAACCAAAGGACTGTTCGAAATCAACCTGCCCTTCAACTAACTGGCCGATCAATAAATCATGAATAAATCCCTGGCTGCCTAACAGCTCACTCAACCACATAATAACTGGTCTATAAACCACTTCAAAAAAAGGCTCTGTTACATAACCAATTAACCCTTCACCGATAAAACGAATAATTTTAAACGAAAGAAGTAAAACGAAAATAGCAATCGGTAATCCAGTTAAAGGCTTAATAGATAAATCTTCCAACCTATCCAACCAGGAATGTCCATCATAATCAATTGCTTGTACTTCTTCTACAATCTTACCGATCTCTGACCAACGCTCTTCAGTAGTTCTGCTATCATACTGAGTAACTTTCCTATAATCAAATAACTCAATTAAATTTCTAATTCCATTCCCTTTTGTAGCTGAAGTAGGAATTACTGGTACTCCTAGATACTCCTCCAATTTATCAATATCAATCTCAATTCCGCGGTGTTGAACCTCATCCCAAAAATTAAGTGCAACTATCATAGGAACATCCTGTTCAAGAAGCTGTAGTGTAAGATTAAGATTCCGTTCTAAATTAGTAGCATCAAGTACATTAATGATCAAATCAGCATCAGATATCATTTCAACAGCTACTTCTTCAGCCTGATTAGTTGGGTCCAATGAATAAGTACCGGGTACATCTATGATATCAATTACATCATCCTGCCATTCCATCTTACCCGCTGTATATTCAACTGTAGTACCAGCATAATTAGAGGAAGTAACATTCGTTCCAGTTAAACGAGAAAATAAAGCACTCTTGCCTACATTAGGATTTCCCATCAAAAAGACATTCATTAATTATTCTCCTCGATGATAATCTTTTCTGCCATTCCATTACCAATTGCGATTTTAGCATTATCCAATTGAACAGTTACAGGTCCTCCAATAAAAGAATTACTTATTTTAGTTATCTCTTTTCCCTCCCGAATTCCCATAGAATTTAATTTATTAACTAATCCACAGCCGCCGTTAAAATCAATTACTTTACCGCTTGCTCCCTGTTTTAATTGATGTAGTGTCATATAATTCATCACTGTCCCCTCCATTTAAGATTAATCAATTTATTTATATAATTGAAAATCATTATCAATAAAATTTAAAAAAACATCCCTAAGAACCATTTTTAATTATGCATATATTATAGCAGAGTTATTTTATTATGTCAATTTTTTTAATAATACTTAAAACGGCTGATATAGTTAAATCAACCACAGCTTATTACCATCAAATAAATTCTACCTTTAATTCATCTAGTACATTACTAATTCGATTACAGACAGTACTTTTCTCCGAACCAGCAAATAATAATCCTACTGCACTACGATCATGGTCTAAAATTAATGAACCGCTGTCTCCCGGCTTAGAAAAAGGTTTTGTAATAATTTGATCATTAAAGACCCCCTTTTCGTTACCGGTAATAGATACTTCCACTGTAGCATGTACTGCCTTAATTTTAGACTCAGTCCGTCCAGACGTTCTACCGCTTTTAACTACTCCCATGCCTACTTTAGGCTGCTTAATTCCTTCTACCTTACCAATTTCCAAAATTTTATCACTTATTACATCCTCAGAAACCGGTTTAGCTACTGCACAATCAACTAAATTACTGGTCTTATTTTTTCGAATAAACTTAATTAAATAAGGAAATTTAACTACATCACCAACTCCATTTAAAAGATTCTCTACCCCTTGTATAACAGCACTTGATGCTGGTTCTGTTTTTCTGTGCAAGGGGCTAAATCTTTCTAAATGACCAATAACATCACGATCACGCTCCCCCTTATCATGCTGTCCCGGCTGCAAGATAGGATCTCCCTTTTTAGCCCGGTCATCATGGCCAGTACTCAGATTAGCCAGTACATGATTATTGGATAAAATTAACGGTTCTTTAGTCTGTCTATCTTTCACTACTGCTCCAAAGGTCCCCGCTGAAACTCTATAATGGCCGATACTTACCCCTGGTTGCGCCGGACGTAGCCGTTCCATTCGCGAAGCCAATAATTCTAACTCTCCTACCTCAACTACATCAGTATCTGTATTCTCTATTTGCTCAGGTACTAACTCATGTGATTCTAATTCATCCTTATCTAACTTCTCTTCGACTAAAACTACTAATGCCTCGTCATCTGTTTCTGTATTATCTACTTCCTTATATCCACAGCCAACACCGACAACATTCTTAAGACTCAATATTTGATTATAATACTTCTTAACTAAGCTTTGTATTCTTTCCACTCTGATCATCTCCTTTCTAAACTACTACAACATACTATTCAGATTAGAAAGGAGACGTGTAAAAAAATAAAAACCAGCCAACTAATTCATAATGAATTAGTGGCTGGCTGACTTATCTATTATTTCTGCTGTAAATACTTATCAATCTCTCGAGCAGCCTTTCGTCCATCACCCATAGCGGCAATTACTGTTGCTGAACCGCCGATTACATCACCACCAGCAAAGACACCAGGAATTGATGTCTGATACGTATCATCATCTACGACTATGCTATTCCATTCAGTAGTCTCTAAATTTAATTCTTTTTTAGATAACAATGGATTAGGACCCTGCCCAATTGCAATAACTACTGTCTCTACAGGAATAGTAAAGTTAGAATCTTCAATTGGAATCGGCCGCGGCCGTCCGCTGCTGTCTGGTTCACCTAATTCCATCTCAACACATTCTAACTCTGCTACCCAGTCCTCTTCATTACCGAGAATCTTAACCGGATTCCGTAGTAACTTAAAATCTATTCCCTCTTCTTCAGCATGTTCAATCTCTTCTTCTCTAGCCGGCATTTCATTTCTAGAACGGCGGTAAACTATTGAAACTTCCTCAGCTCCCAACCGCAGTGCTGTTCTGGCTGAATCCATAGCTACATTTCCAGCACCTACGACAGCCACATGATCTCCTACTTCTATTGGTGTCTGGTACTCAGGAAATCTATAAGCATTCATCAAATTAACTCGTGTTAAGAATTCATTGGCTGAGTAGACTCCATTTAAGTTCTCACCAGGAATTCCTAAAAAGTAAGGCAGACCGGCCCCAGTACTGACAAAGACTGCTTCATAACCCTCTTCTTGTAGATCATCAAAGGTAAGAGTAGAACCAATCAAAGTATTAGGTCTTACCTCTACTCCTAAATTTTCTATCTCCTGTACTTCTTCATCTACAATTGATTTAGGCAGTCTAAACTCCGGAATACCATATCGAAGAACACCGCCTGGATCTGATAAAGCTTCAAAAACTGTTACTTGATAGCCAAGCTTTGCCATATCAGCCGCTGCTGTCAAACCGGCTGGTCCAGAACCAACAACTGCTGTTTTGATATCTTTATCAGTTTTAGCTTCAATTTCTCTATCCTGTTTTAATTCATAATCACCAACAAATCTCTCTAAGGCACCGATAGCAACTGGCTGACCTTTCTTACCTAGAATGCACTCTGCTTCACACTGTTCCGCCTGTGGACAGACCCTTCCACAGATAGCCGGCAGAGCATTCTTCTCTTTGACCAGTTCAGCTGCCTGATCAAAGTTTTCATTAGTAATCTCCTCAATAAAGTCAGGAATCGGAACTTCTACTGGACAGCCGTCAACACAGGGCGAATCTTTACACTGAAGACAGCGTTCTGCTTCCTTTACTGCTTCCTCTTTAGTATAGCCACAGGCTACTTCCTGGAAGTTATTAATTCTCTTTTCAGGCTGCTGCTTCTTCATCTTCTGTCTATTAGCCATCTCTGCCCACCTCCTCTTCTAACTTACAGCGGTGCATAGCTTTCTCTTCCTGAGGATGGTAATGGTCCTGGCGCCTCATTAATTCAACAAAGTCTACCTTATGTCCATCAAAAGCCGGTCCATCAACACAGGCAAAGCGGTTTTCGCCACCAACAGTCACTCGACAGCCTCCACACATACCAGTACCATCAACCATAATCGGATTCAAGCTAACTACAGTATCTATACCATAATCTGCCGTTACTTCACAGGCTGCTTTCATCATCACCACTGGACCAATAGCAATTACCTCATCTACTTCATTCTCTTCTAACACTGATTCCAATACCTCTGTTACAAAGCCTTCATGTCCTATTGAGCCATCATCAGTAGCTAAATAGAGTTCTTCAGAAATAGACTCCATTCTATCCTGCATAATCAGCTTCTCTTCTGTCTGAGCTCCGATAATACTTATAATCTCATTACCAGCTTCCTTTAACTCTTTAGCCTTAGGATAGATCGGCGCTACACCTATTCCTCCAGCAACACAGACTACTCTTCCAAGCTTTTCAATCTCCACTGGTTCACCCAATGGTCCTAAAACATCAAGCAGCTGGTCGCCTTCTTCAAGCTTTGATAGCTGAATTGTTGAGTATCCTACTGCCTGAATAATCAGCTCAATAGTTTCTCTATCCCGATTATAATCCGCAATAGTCAAGGGAATTCTCTCACCTGTTTCAGAAACACGGACAACTACAAAATGCCCCGGCTCAGCCTTTGCAGCAATCAGAGGTGCTTCAACAATAAGAGAAACAATCTCTGACGCTAAAGCCTTCTTTTCTATAATCTCAAACATTATCTTCCTCCTCTATTCTCTTTACTTAAAAGCAATCAGACAGCCCATAGAATGAGCTGTCCAATTAACCAGAACGTAAAACTATTTTCTAACTAATAACTATAAGCTTACACAACACCCTGATCTAACATTGCATCGGCAACCTTTAAGAAACCGGCAATATTAGCACCAGCAATCAAGTCGCCTTCTTTTCCATATTCTGCTGCTTTTTCTTGAGAGACATCATAGATATCAACCATGATATCATTTAGAGTTTCATCTACTCTATCAAAAGACCATGACTCACGCATGCTATTTTGAGTCATCTCAATAGCTGAAGTAGCAACTCCACCAGCATTAGCTGCTTTACCTGGTGCAAAGAGAACATCATTCTCTTTAAAGATCTTGATTGCTTCTGGAGTCGATGGCATATTAGCTCCTTCTCCTACTAACATAACGCCATTATCGACTAAAGTCTGAGCAGATTCACCATCAAGTTCATTCTGTGTAGCACACGGTAGTGCAACATCACATTCTACATCCCAGATATCAAAGCTTTCCGGACAGAACTCAACTTCTGAACGGCCTTCAGCATATTCTTTAATTCTTCCTCTCTCTACCTCTTTAATCTGTTTTACTGCTTCAAGGTCAATTCCTTCTGGATCATAAACATAGCCATCGGAATCACTGAGAGCAACAACTTTTCCACCCAGTTCCTGTACCTTTTCCGTAGCATAGATGGCAACATTACCAGAACCAGAAATAACAACTCTCTTACCTTCTAGAGAATCATTCTGATCCTTAAGCATCTCTTCAGCCATATATGTTAATCCATAACCAGTAGCTTCAGTTCTTACTAAGCTTCCGCCCCAGTCTAGACCTTTACCAGTTAAGACTCCCGCTTCAAAAGCATTAACTATCTTTTTATACTGTCCAAATAGATAACCTATCTCTCGACCACCAACACCGATATCTCCAGCAGGCACATCTGTATCCGGTCCAATATGACGGTATAATTCAGTCATAAAGCTTTGACAGAATCTCATAATCTCTCCATCGGACTTTCCTTTAGGGTTAAAGTCACTACCGCCTTTACCGCCGCCGATAGGACGACCAGTTAGGGCATTCTTAAAGATCTGTTCGAAGCCTAAGAACTTAATGAGTCCTACATTAACAGTTGGATGAAATCTCAATCCTCCCTTATAAGGCCCAAGGGCACTATTAAACTCCACTCTAAAGCCTCGATTAACCTGAACATTACCTTCATCGTCTACCCAAGGCACTCTAAAGATAATTTGACGCTCTGGTTCAACAATTCTTTCTAAAATACCTGCTTCTTTATATTTCGGATCCTTTTCAAAAACCGGTTCTAAAGATTCTAAAACTTCCTTTACAGCCTGATGAAATTCTGGTTCATCAGGATTTCTTTCTTTTACTTGATCCATTACTTCTGCTATATATTCACTCATTTTCTCACTCCTCAACTTGAATTTTTGACTATTAGACGTTAATGTAACAATTATTAATATTTTATTCCGCTACTGTACTACTCTGCTACTCCCCCCCCTTTATAGCTAAGTATAGGAAAAATTTCATATTGTAAAAACCATTTTTAAACACTTTCAATTACAGTTGTTCTGGATAAAGCTGCAAAAATCCTGCTTAAATTCTTAAAAAATTTATATCCTATATCCTAAACGAGCAGAAATCTGCCCAGCTATCTCCACTACCGTTTCAATTACTTCTTCTTCAATATACTTCTCAGTCAATCGAATACTGGGACCTGAAACACTAACAGCAGCTATAACTTCTCCCTCATGATTCTTAATCGGTGCAGCTACACAGCGAACTCCTTCTTCCATCTCACCCCGATCTATAGCATATCCCTGTTGTCTAATCTCCTTTAATTCCGCTCTTAACACTTCAGAATCTACCTTAGTATTATCAGTAAATTTACCAAAATCCATTTTAGCAAACAATTCAGACCACTGGTCAGGATCCTCATAAGCCAATAAAGCCTTTCCTGTTCCGGTACAATAAGCCGGTCCTCTACTTCCTATTTGAGCAAACATTTTAACCATATTAGTAGAAGCCACCTGCTCAATATAGACAACTTCTCCCTCATCCAGAATAGCTAAATTAGTAGTCTCATTACATTGATCTACTAAATCCTGCATATATGGTTTAGCAATACTTATTAAATTAATATTCTTTTTAGCTGCATTGCCAATTTCGAAGGTCTTAAGTCCTAAATAATACTTTCCGCTATCCTCTTCCTGTTCTATAAAACCGCGTAACCGCAATGTATTAAGAAGTCTATGGACAGTACTAATATTTAAATCTATCTCCTCAGCTAAATTACTTAAAGCCATAGGTTTTCCTTTATCTGCTAGTGCTTCTAAAATAATCAAGGATCTATCCACTGATTGAACTACCTTCTTTTTAGCCATAATGCTTCCTCCTTACTAAGATGAAACAGTTGTATGTAATTATAATATATCAAAATTAATGTTTAAAGTAAAAATAACACAAGTGATTTCCATCACTTGTGTTAAAAGTTAAACACTGACACAACCGATCTTTGTATTATTATTCTTTATTTGAACTTCTACAGTTTCTGTTAGGATATCAGCATAACTATAAGATACTTTACGGGGTGCTCTATCTTCTTCAACTTTAACTACAAAGACATTAGAATAAGTCTCCTCGAGAACGCCTTCCTTTTTAATTATCTTACGTCTGCCCTGATTGGCTTTCAGACTAACCTCTTTTCCTACAAAGGACTCCAAATCACTCTTGATCTGTTCTAGAATATTATCCCCCATACCAGTCCACCTTCCATCTATTAAAGTCTTAATTATTATAACATATCAAATATAAAATGTCAAGGTAAAAATCAATTATACCAGAAAGAAAAAGATATGTCAATGGTTATTTTGTATATCTATCAGCTACATGAGAAGCAGCATAGGCCGAAGGCTTAATTTTAGCTTCATATCCATTACCGACTACCATACCTACTACCTCTTTAATTAAATCACGAGTCTCACCATTCCGGCCTATATCAAGATGGATTTCAATATTTAAGTCAGTTACTATCCTTTCCGACATCTTCTCACTTACTAAGCCGGCTGCTTTTAGATAAAACTAACTTAACAGATCAAAAATACTATTACTCAAAGCAGTAAACCTCTCTAAATCCAGTTTTTCTCCCCGCCTTCTTGATTCTATATCTACCTTGTCTAAAGCCTGATCAACTAAATCTCGTTTTAAATCTAAATTAGCAGCTTTGCTCAAAGAGTTTCTGATCGTTTTCCGGCGCTGCTGAAAAGCAGCCTGAATTACTTTAAATAATAATTCTTCATCCTTAACTTCAACCGGCGGTTTATCTCTAATCTCCATCTTTACTATTGCTGAATCTACTTTTGGCTGCGGCATAAAGACAGTCCTAGGAACTGTTCCTGTAATCTCCGGCTGAGAATAATACCTAACTGCTAAAGAAAGTGAACCATACTTCTTACCATCTTCTGGAGTAGCTACTATCCGCTCAGCTACCTCTTTTTGAACCATCACTACTACTCGTTCAAATGGTAACTTTTCTTCTAATAGACGCATAATAATTGGAGTTGTAATATAATATGGTAGATTTGCTACTACCTTGATAGATTCTCCGCTTAATTTAGTTAATAACTGTTCAAAATCATATTCCAAAGCATCAGCCTGAATAAAATTAACATTATTATAGTTACTTAAATTCTCTTCTAAAATTTTAATAAATCTTTCATCAAGTTCGATAGCCCAGACTGCTTTAGCCCCTTCAGCCAACCGTTGGGTTAAAGAACCGATTCCAGGACCGATCTCGATCACATGATCATATGAAGTTAAATCAGCACTGACAATAATCTTATCAATGATATTCCGATCAACTAAAAAGTTTTGACCGAGGCTCTTTTTGAGCTGAATACCATTCTCCTCTAAAATTTCTCTAGTTGTACTGGGATTTGCTATTCTCTTTTCCATTATTATTACCACCTCTAAATATCTAATAGAAAAGTGAACCCTAGCTAGGGTTCACTTTTATCTTCTAGTACTTAATTTACTCTTGTGCTTCTTCCCAATCAGCTAAAAATTTATCAAGTCCTTCATCAGTCTTAGGATGGCCTAACATCTTTTCTAACACTCCATACGGAATTGTAGCAATATCCGAACCTGCCTTGGCAACCTTTTTAACATGCTTAGGATGGCGAACGCTGGCTGCAATTATCTCAGTCTCAAGCTCATATTCTTTAAAGATCTGAACAATCTCTTTAACTACTTCAACTCCATTATGGCCGATATCATCAAGCCGCCCCATAAATGGGCTGACATAAGTAGCACCGGCTTTGGCTGCTAAAAGTGCCTGATTGGCTGAAAAGACTAAGGTTACATTGGTCTTAATCCCTTCCTGAGATAACTGATTAACAGCTGTCAAACCTTCTTTAGTCATCGGTATCTTAATTACTACATTATCAGATATAGAAGCCAACTCCCGAGCCTGCTCTACCATTCCTTCAGCCTCAGTGCTGATCACCTCGGCACTGACAGGACCATCTACTACCGATGTTATCTCCTCGATAATATCTTCAAAACTCTGTCCTGACTCTTTAGCAATTAAAGAAGGATTAGTAGTTACACCGGATAGGATTCCTAGCTGATTCATATCCTTAATCTCATCAATATTAGCAGTATCAATAAACAGCTTCATTTCATACCCTCCAATTAAAATTATAGATATTAATTATCTTCTTTTGTATCAGACTGACTGTATTGTCTAACTTTAAACTCAACACCAAGGTTTTCAGCAATCTTTCTACACTCATAAATACTAGTAGTAGGATACTTAACAACACTTAAGACTACATTAGGAATTATCCCTTTACATTCTTCTATAAAATCTAAGATTGCCGGAAAGGTATCAAGTCCAAACTCCGGATTACATAACTGTTTATACTTTTTAGCATTTTTAGCATTAAGGCTAATTGAAATAGTATCAATTAAGCCTTTCAACTCCGGAACGATATTACGTTGGTGGATCAAATTTGCTTGGCCATTAGTATTTATTCTCACTGCTACATCAAACTTCTGCAGCCAATCAGCTATTTCTATTACTGCTTCTAAACGAATCAAAGGCTCTCCATAACCACAGAAGACTATCTCCTCATAATCCTCTGGATTCTCAATTTCAGCAATCACTTCTTTAACTGTCGGTTCTTTATCCAAACGTAGATTATAGCCTGCAATTCCATCTTTATACTGTCTTACACAGAATTCACATTGGTTAGTACAGCGATTAGTTAAATTCAAGTAAAGGGAATCCCCTAATCCATAGGTAATATCCATCTTGAGACCTCCTCACCAAATTAAGGAATATAATCATTATAACATAATTTAATTTAAATTAAAAATCAAATCTATATCCCCTTAGGCGATACTGAAGGCCTCTTTTGCATTCTCGGTAGTCACGGCAGCAATCTTTTCAGTCGAATGGGGCAGAATCTGGGCTAATTTATCAGCTACATACTTTATATAAGCAGGTTCATTTCTCTTCCCTCGGTTAGGCTCAGGAGTTAAATACGGTGCATCAGTTTCAAGCAACAGCCTATCCAGCGGTATCTGTTTTACAACCCGCTGGAGTTGATAGGAATTATTAAAAGTTAATATTCCACCAACAGCAATATAAAAGTTAAGGTCTAAAGCCTGGTTTGCCATCTTTTGGTCACCAGGAAAGCAATGAATAATTCCTCCTACTTCTTCAGCTTCTTCTTCTTTCAGAAGTTCCATAGTCTGATCTTCAGCTTCCCGGCTGTGGATTACCAATGGTAGATCTACTTCTTTAGCCAGTCGGATATGGCGCCTAAAAACCTGCTGTTGTACCTGTCGGGGAGAGTTATCATAATGATAATCAAGCCCAGTCTCCCCGATAGCTACCACTTTATCTTCAGCTGCCCATTCTTTAAGCCGGCTGTAAGTCTCTTCCGTTACACTCTTAGCTTCATGAGGATGGACTCCTACAACAGCATAGATCATATCATGATGTTGGGCCAATTCAACGGAGCGCTGACTGGATGCTTCATCAGCACCGACATTGATAATATACTCCAGATTATTCTCCTTAGCTCGTTTGATTACTTTATCTCTATCATCATCAAACCGCGGAAAATCGATATGTGCATGTGTATCAACTAACATTCCAGACCACTCCTATCTATTCTACCTGACTACCGCTGGCAATATCCTGATCAACTGTAGTCAGAGTTAATTCTCCTTCATCATCTGATGCTGCTAGAACCATTCCATTAGATTCAGTTCCAAAGATAGTTGCAGGTTCTAAATTGGCCACCATTAATACCTTCTTACCGATTAACTCATCTGCTTCATAATGTTTAGCTATACCAGCAACTAACTGTCTTCTCTCTTCACCCAAGGCTACCTGCAGCTTCAATAATTTATCGCTACCTTCAATTCTTTCAGCTTCCAGAACTTCAGCTACTCTCAAATCAAGCTTAGTAAAGTCATCAAAAGTAATTTTATCTTCTTCAACCATCTCTTCTGTTTCCTCCTTCTCATCATCTTCAGCTTCAGCCTGCTTAGCAAAATATTCTTCTGCATCAATACGGGGGAAGATCGGATCTCCAGGATTAACCTCCAATCCGGCTTCTAACAATCCCCACTCTTCAACTTCAGACCATCTCTGCTGGTCAAGATCAGCTTTGATACCGATCTGCTGCCAGATCTTAGCCGGTGCTTCCGGCAAAAACGGCTTTAAAGCAATAGCTGTAATTCGCAGTGCTTCCAGTAAGTTATAGAGAACAGTCCCCAGCTTATCCTGCTTATCTTCATCCTTAGCTAGAATCCAGGGTGTAGTCTGATCAATATACTTATTAGTACGTCTGATAACGGTCCAGAGATGTTCTAAAGCTGTGCTGAACTGTAGATTTTCCATATCATCAGCCATAGCTGCTAATTCTTGTTGGGACGTCTTTTTAAGATCAGCATCATACTCAGTCTCCGATCTCGGCTCAGGAATCACCCCATCAAAGTACTGTTCAACCATAGCTACAGTTCTGTTCAATAGATTTCCTAAATCATTGGCCAAATCGGAATTAATTCGCCTGATAAAGGATTCTGTTGAATAAGAACCATCAGTTCCAAAAGCAACTTCACGCATTAGATAATATCGAACAGCATCCACTCCGAAATCATTAACTAACTTGGTAGGATCAACTACATTCCCTTTAGATTTGGACATCTTACCTCCTTCAACAGTCAGAAAGCCATGGCCGAAAACCTGTTTGGGCAGTTCCATATCTGCTGCCATCAAAATTGCCGGCCAGATAATAGTATGAAAACGGAGAATATCCTTACCAACAATATGGACATCTGCCGGCCAGTAACTACCAAATTTATCTTCATCGCGCCTAAAACCGATACCAGTAAGATAGCTTATCAAAGCATCAAACCAGACATAGATTACATGGTCTCCATCTATGGGCACCGGAATCCCCCAATCAAAGGAAGTTCGAGAAACACAGAGATCCTCCAGCCCCTCTTCAATAAAGTTAATCATCTCATTACGCCGTTTAGCCGGCTGGATAAAGTCGGGATTATCATCTAAAAACTCCAGCAGTTGCTCCTCATATTCAGACATCTTAAAGAAGTAACTCTCTTCTTCTACCCACTCAACCGGACGGTTACAGTCTGGACAGTTGCCTTCTTCATCCAGTTCTCTTTCTGCCCAGTATGTTTCACAGGGGGTACAGTAATAGCCTTCATACTTATCTTTGTAAATATCACCCTTATCGTAGATCTTTTTGAAGATATGCTGAACATCTTTCTTATGTTCCTGACTAGTTGTCCGCACAAATTCAGTATAGTCCACCTCAAGCGTTGACCATAACTCCTTAAAAGTCTTGACAATGCCATCGATATACCCCAGCGGCTCCATACCATGTTCCTCAGCCGTCTTCTGCAGCTTCTGGCCATGTTCATCAGAACCGGTAATTAATTCTGTCTCATAACCCTGCAATTCTTTAAACTTAACAACAGTATCCGCAGCAGTTGTTGTATAAGTATGGCCAATATGCAGCTTATCATTAGGATAATAGATCGGTGTTGTTACATAGAAAGTATCCTTTGTCATTTATTCTTCACTCCCTCTATAAAGCCTTATTTAAAACTAAAAAACTCTCCTCCCCATCTAACAGGGACGAGAGATTCAAGATCATTACTATCGCGGTACCACCCTACTTGCCGCTTCTAAACTATAAAAGCGGCCGCTTTAAAACAGAGATAACGGCTCTGCTAACCGGTATAGCCTACTTTCTTTCAGCTATACAGCTCCTAGACCATCTTCAATACTTTAGCTATTACCGCTTCTCAGCTGCCGCAGTTCTCTGTAAATAGCTACCGCATCTACTCTTCTATTCACAGCCTTTAGTCTATATTTTCGACCTTGGTTATATTATTCCCATTCTAGTTAAGAATATACATAACTTAGTCCAATTTGTCAAGCTTTAACTGGTTATTTTTCTAAATTATAAGTAACATCACCTAAAACTGACTCCTCTTTTTCAATCTTACCTTTAGCCGCTAAATTTTCCAATCTGTCCTGCAGGCTATTAACATTCAATACCCCGCCATCCAGCCTCTTATTAACCTCTTTTAGCGGAGTCAATAAATCACTGTCGTGAATTGGCAGCTGATCAGCTATTAGATTATAAAACTCTTCCTGATCTGCTTCAGTCTTTGCTTCCAATTCATCAAACGGATTCTCAGTATGAGGACTAGTCGTCTTAGCTACTCTGATTCTAATCGGCATCGTCCGCCCAAAGATAGCCGAAGACATAAAGGCATCACCGGATCTAAGATAAGGGAGCCGCTTAGCCTCCTCAGCAGTTAGATCTGTCTCCTGCTTGATAATTTCAATATCAGAGGCTCTAACTGTCCTGAAGACAAACTTAGTATTCAGCTGAGCAGTAACTGTTTCTTCTAGTAATGTCGGCCGCTGAGTAGCCAGAATTAGGAAGGTACCATACTTTCTACCCTCCTGCGAAATCTGTTTTAAGATTCTCTTTGCTGGCGATTCATAGCCTTTCGGAGCAAAATTGTGGGCCTCATCAGTAGCAATTACAAAGGGTGGAAAATAATCTGCTGTTTCCCCACGGTAATCAGCATCCTTATAGTCTCTCCTCTGTCGGTATAGATTCCCCAATAGATAAGTAGAGAATACCTGCAGCAATCTAATAGTCCCCTGAATAACTACTGACTGTCTTCTCTTCAATGCATCCTCTATATCTGTAATACTTTGTCTGAACAAACCATCCCTTTCCAATCTATTCAGCCGCCAGATAACGCCATTAATTGAACTTAAATGCAGGCTGCCGTAATCCTCTAACAGACCGAGATAATCCTGGTACTGCTCCTTATTCTGTCCGCTTAATTCACCAGACCTCAACCGCCGCTGAATCTTATTCTTTCCTTCATTCATAGCCTCCTGTAGATCATGCAGCCGATTTTTAAAGGTTAATAATGAATCCCGCTTACCTTTTGTATTATGTAAGCTTTCTACAACATTGCTCATAGATTCACTTAAGTCACTGGCCGCTGACAGCAGTTCCGTTAAGTCCTTAGTACTTAAATCCTCAAAGTTAACACCTACATCCTGTCCTACCTGAAATATTTCGAACCGATCATCAAAATCAACTTTATATTCTTCAGGTAAGCCGGCAAAATCTTCGCTAAAATCCATCTCAAAATGAGGATCAAAGACTAAAGTGGGAACCTCTAACTTCATCAATTCTTCTAACATCACACGCATACCAAACGACTTACCAGAACCAGAACCGCCGAAGATACCAATATGCGGATACTGATGCATAGCCCGCAGCTTAAAGTTAAAAGGAATCCCTTCCTGGGAAGTAATCTCATCATCCTCAAGTAGAGGAGCTATATTCTGCAGCTTATCATCCATCTCAGCTGTCATCTCTTCTGTCCCCCGAATTATTCCAAGTACTAATCCTTGATCAGGCTCCTCCTTAATCATTAAATCCTTAACTTCATCAAACTCCGGTATCTCTACTGCTGCTCCTGTCTTAACCGGATAGATAGCTTCTGTCAAAAGTCTTACTTTTGCTATATTAATCTCATCTTCATCAATATTATAGCCTATACTTCGCAGCGATTCAATAACCCCTTTATCAACAAAACTATCTTCAATTGACAGCGGAATAAAGCGGTTATAGGACTGAGTTTCAATTACTTCTCCTAACGGATTATCCAGTTCAGAATCTAAAATCTTCAATATCTCATTACTGCGAAACTTCCGTTCTTTGGAAGCTACATAGACCTCCTGTTGAGTAGTTAATCCAACTACCTGCATTTTCAACACCTCTCTTAATCAAGTAATTATATTATCATTATATCACAGCTTACGGATAGATTTAACTTATTATAATGCTGCACTTTGTATCTGTAATTACATCGAATAATCAATGTACGTATCCAAGATATTGCAGTGATAGTCAATATGTATCCTCCGCTTGTCGTTCGCTCAACGTCCTGTTTCGCTCACTGTCAAAAACTGCCCCTCCACCGTCCATGGTTCCGGGCCAGTTTTAAGAGTCGCTCTGAACACATATTGACTATTGAACTAAATATTACCAGGGAATTAATTTAAATGCATATTGATTATTTACAGTAAGCCTGGGTTGTTTCGAAGATAATGTTGATATCTTGCAATAAGCGACATTAAAGCAGCCCCATAAGAGAGAATGATCATCATATAAGCTAAGATCTTTGAATGTAGATATAAAGGTAAATTATTGCTAATTAATTAGGGCTGATTTCTGGAGCGTTTGCAAGATATCAACTCTAAACCGCAACAATATATCAATAAACCCTCTCCTCCCGCTTCGAAGCAAACAACCTCTTCTTTAAGCTCGAATCCAGATAAGCATCAATCAAACTCTCCATCATTTTATCCGAAATTCTAACCTCATGGTCCACTACATCCAGCCAGATAGGAATCCCGCGGCTGTCTTCTGGAGTTAAAGTATAGATTAATTCAGCCATATTCTGTAATTCAGACTGCTGTTCTTCCAAAATATCTAGACCAATCACCTGGGGGTCTCGGCTTGTCCGCAGAAATACCGTCTTTAGACTCCGTTTAAATTCTAAAGTTAACATCTCCCCTCGATTTAATACTCCAAATAATAATTCACGATCATAAAATTCTGCTAATTCCTCATCTACCTCTTTACCTACTTCCTGAGTTCCAATCTCCTCTATTACTCCTACTAATAGAATTTCTTGGCTAATAGCTGTTTCTTTTAATTCACTCCATTTTTCTTCCGCTTCAATTCGATACCTAATCAGCGAACCATCTAACATAATTAATTTAGGCTGCCATTCTTTAATTGCCTGTAGAGCTACTTCCAGCTCTAATTCCGCTAACTTAGAAATCTTAATCTTATTAGCAGCATACTGTTTACTGATGCCGGTATTTCCCTGCTGTTGCTGATCAAGTATAAACTTATTAATCTCTTCTTTAGAACTTGAAACTAAGGGACAGAATAATTCCGTTTCAATTATATCTTCTTTAGCAGTACTCTTAGCTAAAGCCTGTAATAAACAGAGGTAATGAGGATAATTACTTCCCAATTTATTCACCGAACCATCAACCCCAACAATTACTCTGTTATCTGTCCAAGCTTCTAAACTATCTTCAGACATCTGATTCAACTTAATAATTCCACTTAATTTTTGTTTAATTTTAGCTCTTAGATCCTGTTTATTCAATCCAGATTTCTTTGAATATTTCTGTTGTAGTTCCTGATTAGCATTTGTCAAATCTTCTTTAAGCTTTGCAGATACTTCTAACATTTATCTCCCACCTTTTAATTATTTTGAATATTAATGTACATTAATATTCAAAAAATTCTCCAGTTTTAAAAAATTGTTAGGTATTGACTTTGCCTGGAAATTATAGTATAATTTATTCAAGATTAGTTGTCGAAAAATGAAAAACAAAAAGGAGGTATTGGAAATGAAGTCTACAGGGATTGTTAGAAAAGTTGATGAACTAGGAAGAGTAGTAATCCCCGTTGAATTAAGAAGAACACTTGAGATTGAAGAAAAAGATTCCCTAGAAATCTATGTAGATGGTGAAAGCATTATTCTAAAAAAATATGAACCAGCCTGTGTCTTCTGCGGCGAAGCTGGAAATACTACTAATTTTAAGGGCAAAACAATCTGCTACAAGTGTTTAGCTGAAATGACTGAAAGTGCTTAATGAAAACTTATATTACATATATGACTGACATTATATATAACAGTAGATAGCTTAAGTGCTATCTACTCCTATTATTTTTTCACCTGGGCATCAATAACAATTGCTTCTTCATATACCTCTCTTTTAGGCAGACCTCGTTCCTTGGCTACTAACTTAACTGCTTCTTTTTTAGTAACTCCTTTATCCATCATAAGCTGCAGATGTTCCAAAATAGTAAGGTCTTTCCAGGCAGCTTCTTTATAATGAAGCTGGTCAGCATCTAAACCGTCCAATACTATAGTAATTTCACCTTTAGGATCTTCATCTTCAAAATGGCCCAACACTTCACTAACTTGACCTGAAATCTTTTCTTCAAACTTTTTTGTTATCTCTCTCCAGACAGCTATCTTACGGTCACCTAAAATATCTAACATATTCTGAAGGCTATCTTTTAGCCGATAAGGCGATTCATAAAAAACAAGAGTTCTAGTTTCAGCACTCAATTCTTTTAATCTCTCCTGACGCTGTTTTTCTTTCCGCGGCAGAAAACCTTCAAAAACAAACTTATCTGTAGGCAAGCCAGAAGCTACTAATGCTGCTGTCATAGCTGTTGGCCCTGGTATTGGTACTACTCTAATACCTTCTTCATCAGCCAGAGATGTTAATTTATAGCCAGGATCTGAAATTCCCGGCATTCCAGCATCAGAGACTAAGGCAATCTCTTGGCCTGATTTCAACATCTGAATTATTTTTGTACTCTTTTCTTCTTCATTATGTTCATGATAACTAATTAATTCTGCATCTATTTCGTAATGATTCAATAAATTCTGAGTTCTTCTAGTATCTTCAGCAGCAATATAATCTACTTTTTTCAAAATCTTTAAGGCCCGCAGACTGATATCCTCTAAATTGCCGATCGGAGTTCCACAGATATATAATTTAGTTTCTGACATAATCTATTCCTCCCTAAAGCTAACTACTATTTTTAACTAAATCCAGTTTCTTTTGTCTAGAATAAGTCTTTATCTCATACTCTCTTTTTTGAGCACTACTTCTCGTTCTATATTCTTCACTATAAACTAATTCTACCGGTTTTCTACCACGAGTATACTTAGCACCTTGTCCTTGATTATGTTCCTTTACCCTTCGGTCAAGATCAGTAGTATAACCAGTATAAAGAGTTTCATCAGCACAGCGCAGAATATAAACATAATGTCCCATCCAATCAACTACCTTTTCCCTTATAATTATAATCTTCTCCATAATATATTTTCAATACTTCTTCAGTATATTCACCATTATCACGATAAATAATCAGCGGCTTATCAACTTCTAAGCCAGAATTAGCTCCTTTAATTCCGGTTACTAGTACTAAATTGCAGGCCTTATCACCCTCCGGCTGGATTAAACGCATATATTTAGGTTGCAGATTATAGTAATTCATCACTTCTAATAGCTCATCCAATCTTTCCACCCGATAAATATAAGAAACTCTTCCTTTATATCTCACCAAATAAGAACTAATCTCCACTACATCTTCTAACTTAACCTTGAGTTCATGTCTAGCAAGGGCAATACTACTATCAGGATTCACCTTTCCCTGCCCTAAAGGTAGATAAGGCGGATTACTGACTACTACATCAAAGCTTTCAGCAGCAAAGACTTCTTTAAGCTGTCTAATATCAGCTTTCTTAATTTCAATTACATCCTCTAATTTATTGTACAGGACACTTCTTTGAGCCATCTCTGCTAATTTAACCTGAATTTCAATACCTACTATTTGATCCGGATCATTCTTTCCCGTTAACAACAGAGGAATTACTCCTGTTCCAGTTCCTAAATCAATCACTCGATCTTTGGGTTTAATTTCTACAAAATCAGCCAGTAAAACAGCATCAATAGCAAAAGCAAAGTGATTGCTGCTTTGAATAATCTGTAGATTACTATGTATTAAATCATCCAATCTTTCATCCTTCTTTAATTCAATCCTGGACAACTTTATCAGCCTCAACTTCAGAATCTAGTTGAATATCCAAAAGCCCCATGCAGAAGAGACATTCTCCATCCCGTTTTTCACCAAAATTAAGATGACAAATATGAAATCCCTCTTCATATAATTTAGCTAAATTATTATATCCTTCCCTAGCTTCAGGTTCTTCTTCATTTTCTGCTTTCTGCTCAAAAAGCAGCCGCTTTAAATTCTCATTCTCTTCCTTTAGCTCTTCGTTCTCTTTATATAATCTATGCGTAATCTTCTTTATCTTCTGGAAATCATCATTTAACATATTCAGTTTTTCCTGAAAAGTAGCTAATAGACTTAAAATTTCCTCCACAATTAAATACCTCCATATGAAGAGTCTTTGCATTATATTCGTGATAACTGAAATTAATCCTGCTTAATTAAAATAATTATTAATCTTTATCAGTTAGTATATCCATAAATCATAATAGCTATTACCTCACTACCAATCATCATTATCCCTGTCAGCTAAAAATAAAGAGCACCTAATAGGTGCTCTCTATATAATTAATCATCACTTGCTTCATCCTCTTCTTCAATTGTCTTTACCTCATCAATTGAAAATTCTAATTTATCACTGTTATTTAAACTTACCTTTACTGTCTTTTTTACTACATTAAGATTAATAACTTCTCCGACACCGAAATCAGTTTCTACTTTATCCCCTACATTAGGCATTTTCTTTTTAGCCTTTTTATAATTATCACACTCATACTTCAGACAGCACATCAGCCGGCCACAGATCCCTGATATTTTAGCCGGATTCAGCGATAAATTCTGGGCTTTAGCCATCTTAATAGAAATAGGTTCAAAATCTCTTAATACTGTCTCACAACATAGTTGACGCCCACAAGGACCTAAACCTCCTACCATCTTTGCTTCATCTCTAACACCAATCTGGCGGAGTTCAATTCTAGTCTTGAATATAGATGCTAAATCCTTAACTAACTCTCTAAAGTCCACTCTTCCATCAGCAGTAAAGTAGAAAATAATCTTATTTCGATCAAAGGTGTACTCAACTTCAATCAACTTCATCGGTAAACCATGTTCATCTATTTTCTCTAAACAGATATCAAAGGCTTCTTCTTCATCTTCATCATTCTCTTTTTTAGTCTTAAAATCGCTAGAAGTTGCCTTTCTAATTACCTCTTTTAACGGATAAACCACTTCTTCGTCTGGAACTTCCTGGGGCGGCATTACTACTTCACCAAACTCAACCCCTCGAGAAGTCTCTACGATTACATTATCTCCTACTACTAATTCTATATCTGCAGGATCAAAGTAATATATTTTTTCTGCTTTACCAAAAGTTACTCCCACTATAGTATGCATTACTATCACACCCTCTTTTCTTTTATATTTAACAACATTACCTCTAAAGCTAGTTGTAATTTTACATTGGTATTTTGAACCAAATTATTAGTCTGCTCTATTTCTTCGATAATTGACTGTAATTCATCAAAAGTATATTCTCGGCTTAACTTTATTACTTCTTCTTGATAATCAAAATTAATCAACAACTCTTCTTTTTGGCTGCCTTTATACAGTAATAAATCTCGATAAAAAGTTATTATGCTTTCTAAAATTCCATCTATTTCTTCTTTATAATCCAGTATTTTCTGGACCAACTCAAATACTTCAACTATATCCAAACCATTTAATTCTTTAAGCTCATCCAGTATTATTTCCCTAGTTGTTAAGGTATCTTCATTTTCAATAAACTCAATTGCCTTACCCAAACTACCATCGGCTAAAATAGCTATCTTTTCAGCTTCAGCTCTATCCAATTCAAACCTACTAATTAATCTATCAGTAATTTCATCAACTGTCAAAGTCCTAAATTTGATAATTTGACAGCGAGAAGTAATAGTCGGCAATAATAAATCCTCTTTAGAAGCCAGCAGAATAATAACTACATACTTAGGAGGCTCCTCTAATGTTCGCAGCAGACCATTAGCAGCCTGAAGATTCATCCGGTCTGCTTGTTTAATAATATATATCTTCCATTCACTCTCATAAGGTTTATAGGAAGTATTCTGCTGCAAACTGCGAATCTGGTCTATCTTAATATACTTACCTTCCGGTTCAATATTAACTATATCAGGATGATTGCCGCTGTTAAATTTACGGCAGGATATACATTCACCACAGGCATCAGATTTTCTTTCTTTACAGTTAAGGGCCTTAGCAAACTGAACAGCAGTAAACTCTTTACCTACTCCTTTTTTACCAGCAAAGAGATAAGCATGATTAACCCTGTCTCTTTTAAGCCCATTCTGTAATATATCTATAGGTGTATCCTGGCCTACAACATCTCCAAAAGCCATATCCCTTCCTCCTTGTTCCTAAATTGCTTTAAGTATAGATATCAACTAACATACCACGTACTTCATCAAGACGGTCAAGTATCTCCAGCTGAGTTGACTGTTTATCCAAGACTAATTCTGTTAATTCCTCCAGTGACTCATCAACTTTTACCACTAGATTATATACTTTATGATTCCCGCTTCCATAAGTACTAAACTCCTCTTTTACTCTGTACATTTTTTCTACTGCTTCCTTAACAAACTGCTGAACCATCTTTTTATAACGAACTAATTCTTTAAATGTTCGTTTTTGGCTCAACCGTTCACCCTGTTTATCTATCTGTCCCAATAATTCATCCAGTCTTTCTTTTGTATTAGCATCATGGACTTCCTGAAGAGTATCCAAAAATTTATTATCACTGCTTTTGACTGACTCAGAAGTCTGTAACTTAGATTTATTAAGGAGCTGATTAAGGTCCTTCTTTAAATCATTCTGAATCTTCATTGAGCTCTAACCTCTCTTCCAATGTCTCTATCAGATTATCAAATATATTTTCTATACTCTGGCTACCATCTATAACCTCAAAACGACTCTTTTTTTCAGCCAGCTTTAAGTATCCATCCCTGACCTGTTGATGAAATGATAAATCCTCTCTTTCTATTCTGTCTCTTACTTCATTTTTTGTTCTCAATAGTCCTTCTTCAGGCTCAATATCCAATAAAAAAGTTAAATCAGGTTCTAAACCGCCTGTTGCCATCTGATTTAACTTAAGAATCAAGTCCTTATCCAGCCTTCTTCCATAGCCTTGATAAGCTAGGGTAGCATCACTGAATCGATCACAGATTATTACTTTTCCTTCTTTTAATGCCGGCTTAATTACCTCATTAACATGCTGGGCTCTACTGGCTGCATATAATAACAGTTCTGTTTTAGGCTCTAAATTATCTAAATTACTATCCAGTAGTATGTTTCTAATTCTACTTCCTATCTCAGTACCGCCTGGTTCTCTAGTTTGAACCACTTCATAACCTTGTTCACTAAAGTATTTATTTAATAATTCAATCTGAGTTGACTTACCTGCTCCTTCTGGTCCTTCTAATGTAATAAATAATCCTTTCATTTGTCTTCCTCCATCATGCATCATAATCTTTTTTCTTATTTGTTATTATTCTGGAAAAGATTTTTTTCTCCTTTACATGTCTAGTTACATCTAGAATAAAAGAGTTCTAATTAAAAATCAAAAAGGCTCCTCTATTAATAGAAGAGCCTTTAAACCAAAATACTTATTCTCTTGATTCTAAATTATAATTAGGTGATTCTTTAGTAACTTCTATATCATGAGGATGACTCTCTCTTAAACCAGCTCCAGTAATTCTAGTGAATTTACCTTCTTCTTTTAATGTTTCTATATCTTCAGCTCCACAGTATCCCATACCGGATCGCAGACCACCTACTAATTGATAAATAGTATCTGATAATTCGCCTTTATAAGGAGTTCTTCCTTCAACACCTTCCGGAATTAATTTCTTCTTTTCTTCCTGAAAATAACGGTCTTTACTACCTTCTTTCATAGCTCCAACAGAGCCCATTCCGCGATAAACTTTATAGCTTCTTCCTTTATAGATCTCTATTTCACCAGGGCTCTCTTTAGTTCCTGCTAACAGACTGCCTAACATTACAGTACTAGCACCAGCTGCTAAAGCTTTAACAATATCACCAGAATACTTGATTCCTCCGTCAGCAATCACCGGTACACCAAACTTCTCCGCCTCTTTAGCACAGTCATAAACTGCTGTAATCTGAGGTACCCCAACTCCTGCTACAACTCTTGTCGTACAGATAGACCCAGGACCGATACCTACCTTAATTGCATCTGCACCTGCTTCAATTAAATCCTTAGTTGCTCCAGCAGTAGCAACATTACCAGCAATTAAATTTAATTTAGAATATTCCTCTTTAATCTCCCTTACCAAATCAATTACTTTAGTAGAATGTCCATGAGCTGTATCAATAACTATTACATCTACTCCAGCATCAGTCAATGCTTCAATCCGACTCCAAGTATCACGTGATGTTCCTACAGCTGCTCCAACTAAAAGACGCCCTTGCTCATCTTTAGCAGCATTAGGATACTTTTCAGCCTTCTCTATATCCTTAATTGTAATTAATCCCTTTAACCGATATTCATCATCAACTAACGGCAGCTTTTCAATCTTATACTCCTGTAGAATATCCTCAGCATCTTCTAATGTAGTCCCTACTGGTCCAGTAACGAGCCCCTCTTTAGTCATAACTTCTGAAAGCTTCTGATCAAAATCCTTTTCAAATCTCAAATCACGGTTGGTTATAATTCCTACTAATTTCATATCTTCCTCATTATTAACAATCGGTACTCCAGAAATCTTAAATTTAGACATTAAATGTTCAGCTTCATAAGCAAAATTATCAGGAGTTAAATAAAATGGATTAACTATTACTCCGCTCTCTGATCTTTTTACCTTATCAACTTCCTCAGCCTGCTGTTCAACAGACATATTCTTATGAATAATTCCTATACCGCCTTCGCGGGCCATGGCAATAGCCAGTTCTGCCTCAGTAACGGTATCCATTCCAGCACTTAAAATGGGAGTATTCAACTCTATATCAGACGTCAAATGAGTAGACACATCTACTTCTTTAGGTAGTACATCAGATTTAGCCGGTATCAAGAGTACATCATCAAAAGTAAGTCCTTCTTTTTCAAATTTATTCTCCATTAAAATACCCCTCCTTGGTTTATTTTCGATACTAACATTAAAAGGCCTAAGCATAGTTTCTTTGCTAACCATACTTAGGCCCACTGAAATCAAAAACAGATTACAGTATCTCAACTACCATCAAAATTCGTAGTCAAATGGTTTACGGCCATTTGGTAGGAACTTTCGAGCCTTATTCTCGAAGTTATACGAACCAACCTTATTTAACTTCTTAAATTTTAAATAAGTTTATCAAACTTATTTAAAAGTGTCAAGAGAATCGAAAAATTAAGTTAAAATATTAATTTTCAGAGAATTATTAAGATGTTTTATTGTATAGCATTCCACCATTCTAGTTACCTCTTTGAAAGCCTGAACAGATTCCAGCTCATCCCATTCAGATTGGTCTAACGTATTCAACCAGACTATATCTTTTAGATGATCACGCATATCTTCTAGTTTTGCTGCTGCTTCTTTATACTGTAAAGTCTTAGTATCACTCATGATAAAAAGAATAGTTTCTGGAGTTAATAAATCAAGATGCTGGTGCTGAAAAGTCTCCAAAGCCTGATTTAGATTAGTTGTTTCTCCCCATTCTTCACTATTGGTAATAACTTTAGCCATTGTATCTTTAAATGATAAATTACTATTAAAATACTCAGTAATTCTCTCTAAATCTTCAGAAAAAATGAAACTTTCTATATCTTGGATAGCACTGGAAATACCATAGATAAACTGCAAAACAAATGTAGCATAACGGGCCATAGAATCTGATACATCACAGATTACTAAGAACTTCGGTTTTTGAATCTTCTTAGTTTTATACTCCAAATCCAGCATTACTCCGCCATATTTAATATTATTCCTGATTGTTTTTCTAAGGTCGATTTTATCTGTCTTTAAACTATTTTGGAAGCGCCGCGAAATTTTAGTAGCCAATTTATGGGATAGCTTTTTGATAATCATCGTCACTTGGGATAGCTTCTCTTCAGGAATCTTCTTTAAGTCCTGAGTTAATAATGACTCATCTTCCTGCAGAGAAGAAACAACCTGTTGAATTACTGTATCCATCTCCAAATCACCGGTTAGTTTCGACTCGAGATCATGCTGTTGTTGCCTTTCTTGATCACTATTCTTTAACTGACGCTTCCAGTAATTCAATAATCCACCAACCATCTTTTCTAACATAGGTTGAACATTTGAAGAATACTGTAAATGGCCAGGAAAACTATCCTCTATATAATCTCTGATCTTCTGCTTAGCTTCTTCAGGTAATTGAGTATAAGTTTCTTTTTGCTCATCAGTCAGATTTAACTCAAGTTCTTCATCTTTATTACTTATTCCCTTCTCCCGCTTAAAGGTCAAATCTTCTTCTGCTTTCCTTTTGGCCTCTTCCTGCTGTTTAATTTCCTGCTTTCTGGCTTCCTGTCTCTGTTGCTTTTCTTTCTGAGCAACAAAGAAAGCCTCAAAAGCTTCATCGAAGATCTCTCGTTCATAATTGTTTTTGACTAACAAGGAACGGAGAGTAGCTTTAACCTCTTTTTTATCAATAATATCAGTTAATTTTAAGGCTTCCATTGCTTCAATTGATTCAGCTAAACTGATTTTAATCCCTAAATTACGTAAAATCTGAATAAATTTTATCATATTATTCTCTACATAATCAGGTTTCTCTTCTGCAGAAAAAATATTAATAGACTCATCAACCTCTTTAACTAAGTCATCACTATCCTGCATTCTATTTTACCTCACTTCCAACTTACTACTTATTCTCTTAATTTATCTCTCTAATTAAACGCTTGGCTCCTAATTCATCAAAACTATCCAGATCATTCTTATTCTTCAAAAATAACGTTCTAGTACGCTGGATTAATTCTGGACTCAATCTATCTGCATCTAAGCCTACTAAAGCTCTAGCCCAATCCAATGTTTCAGAAATAGAAGGCTTCTTTTTAAGATCCAGATTAACCCTGAGATAACTAATCGCAGCAGCAATATCTCTAGATAACTTATCACCAATCCCAGGTACTTTAGTACGAATAATCTCCACTTCCTTTTCAATAGATGGTAAATCAATATATAAAAAGATACAGCGCCGTTTTAAACCATCAGATAATTCTCGATTAGCATTACTAGTTAACACTACAATCGGTTTCTGTTTTGCAGCCACCGTCCCTAATTCAGGAATCGAAACCTGGAAATCAGACAACAATTCAAACAGAAATGCCTCAAACTCTTCGTCAGTCTTATCTATTTCATCAATCAATAATACCGGACGTTTCTCTGCTTTAATTGATTTAAGTAATGGTCTTTCCAATAAATAATCCTCAGAGAAGATATCTTCTTCAATCAGATTCTCTGATTTATTATCCTTATTAATCTGAATATTGATCAATTGTTTTTGATAATTCCATTCATAAAGGGCTTTATTCTCATCCAATCCTTCATAACACTGTAGTCGAATTAATTCAGTATTAAAAAAATTACTTAACACTTTAGCAATCTCTGTCTTACCTACCCCCGGCTCTCCAGTGATTAACAGCGGCTTTTCTAACTTTAAAGCTAAATAAGTAGGTATTCTTACCTCCTCACCACAGATATAATTTTCTTCCTTAAATCCAGCTCGCAGTTCTTCTTTAGTAATTTCCATTCTTTTACCTCCCTAAACATATTAAATTCTATACCTTCTCTATTATAATTTACTCTAACCCATCATTCATTTTAAATCTTATTATGATTATATCCTACTATAATAATTACTTAGGTATAAATCCTTATATTTAATGTAATACACTAACCATCTACCATTTTCCTTTTAACTAATGATAAATATTATTTTTTTCCTAAAAAAGAAGGAATTTAAATAATTAAGTTTAATTTTATCTTATGTAACTAAATAAAATTTAATCAACTGATAAAGGAGGGATAAAATGGCTTTTAAAGTCACTGATGAATGTGTAGCCTGTGAAACCTGTTTGGATGAATGTCCAGAAGATGCTATTGAAGAAGGCGATATTTATTCAATTGATGAAGATGAATGTATAGAATGCGGTATCTGTGCAGATGAATGTCCTACAGAAGCAATTATTGAAGAATAAAGATATTAAAACAGGGTTAGCCGAGACCGGCTAACCCTGTTTGATATTAACTTATTCAGTTTCTCCACAGCGGTGAAGAATTGTTTCCCATCTCTGGTCAACATGTTCTTGGATCTCATCAACTAAATGCTCATTACCTTCTTTAAAGACATGCTTAAATCTACCCTGCGGCTTTAACCAATCAGTAATTGGAGCCTTTTCTTTCGGCTTGTAATTTAACTTCCACTCACCATCTTCACACTCATATAACGGCCAGAAACAGCTATCTGTAGCTGATCTCAATAGATCCATAGCCTCATCTTCTGGATATCTCCATCCTCTTGGACATGGAGATAATACATTCAAGAAGGCCGGTCCTTCTACTTCAAAGGCTTTTTTAGCTTTTCGTACTAAATCCTTAAACTTATGTGGTGAAGCCTGGGCAACATAAGGAATGTTATGAGCAGCAACTATATCAGTCAACTCTTTTCTAAACTGCTGCTTACCAGGAATTACTTCTCCAGCTGGACTAGTTGTTGTACTAGCATTTCTAGGTGTAGCACTGGAACGCTGAATACCAGTATTCATATAAGCACCGTTATCATAACAGACATAAACCATGTCATGCCCACGTTCCATAGCTCCAGAAAGTGATTGGAAACCGATATCGTAAGTTCCACCATCACCACCAAAAGCTAAAAACTTTGTCTCTTCATCGATCTTACCCTGCTTCTTTAAAGAACGATAAGCAGCTTCTACACCACTAACAGTTGCAGCAGAATTTTCAAAAGCATTATGAATGAAAGAGTCTTTCCAAGCAGTATAAGGATAAATAGTAGTTGAAACCTCAAGACAACCTGTTGCACAACCAACTACCACTGGATCTTGTGTGGCATGTAAAATCTGTCGCACAATAATTGAAGCTCCACATCCTGAACATAATCTATGTCCACCGGTCAACCTTTCATCCTGATGTGATAATTCTTTTAAATTAACTTTAGACATTTATTCCACCTCCTATTCTCTTACACCGAGATAATTTACTCTATTTTCAACCTTACCAGAAGCAGCAATTTCCTGTAGATCTTCATAAATAGATTCTATATCTTCAACTCTAGTATCACGACCACCTAAACCATAGATATAGTTAACTACCTCTACATCAGCTTTAGCATCATAGAAAGCACTTCTTACATCAGCAAATACAGGTCCTCCAGTAGTAGAGAAGGTATCTGCTCTATCCATTACAGCTAATACTTCTAAATCTTTAAGTGCTTCTACAAGCTCTTCTGTTGGGAAAGGTCTAAACATTCTTAATTTGAGAAGTCCAGCCTTAACCCCCTGCTCTCTTAAGTCATCAACAGCTACTTTAGCAGTTCCAGCAGTAGAACCTAAAGCTAAAATTCCAATTTCTGCATCATCTAACTTATACTCTTCAAAATATTCAACGCCGCGACCTGTCATTTCTTTATATTCTTGAGCAATATCAGCAATAACATCTTTAGCATTCTCCATTGCATCAACCTGCTGACGTTTATGCTCGAAATAGAAGTCCTGTAGGTCAATCGGTCCTACAGTAATTGGATTTTCAGAATCTAATAAAGTATTTTCCGGTTCATATTCACCAACAAATTCCTGTACGTCTTCGTCAGCTAATAATTCCATATTCTCTACTGCATGACTGATAATAAACCCGTCCATATTAACCATAACAGGTAGTCTAACATCTTCATGTTCACCAATTCTTACAGCCTGAACAGCATTATCATAAGCTTCCTGGGCATCCTCAGCATATAGCTGAATCCAGCCGGAATCTCTAGCCCCCATAGCATCACTGTGATCACAGTGAATATTAATTGGTCCACTTAATGCTCTATTTACTACAGGCATTACAATCGGCAATCTAGTTGATGCAGCAATATATACAATTTCCCACATTAAAGCTAAACCATTAGCAGCAGTAGCAGTCATTGCTCTAGCTCCACCAGCAGATGCACCGACTGTAGCACTCATTGCACTGTGTTCACTCTCTACAGTAACAAAATCTGTATCTACTTTTCCATCCGCAACAAATTGTGAAAATAACTGTACAATTTCTGTCTGCGGAGTTATTGGATATGCTGCTACAACATCAGGATTTATCTGCCTCATGGCATTAGCTATTACTTCGTGACCAGTTAAAGCAACCTCGTTGGACATATTTATCTTCCTCCTTCCATTTATTCTTCAGTTGATGGCTCCTCTTTAATCATAGAAATAGCATCAACAGGACATTCATGAGCACAAATTCCACAGCCTTTACAATAATCATGATCGAATCCAGTAACTTCTTCATCTTCAGAAACAATAGCAGAATCTGGACAATAAATCCAGCAGCGATGACAATTAATACACTGATCTATATCCAATTCTGGACGATGAGTTCTCCAGCCTCCAGTCTTATACTCAGTAGCATTACCTGCTTCTAAGATCAAACCGCCTTCTGGAACTTCCTTCCAACCGGGTTTTTGAGCATCTTTTTTAGCAGCCATTATTCACTCTTCACCTCCTGGTAAGCCCGTTCAATTGATTTCATATTACCATCAATAACTTCAGGCTTACTAGCAAACTTCTTTTTGAATTCCTTCTCAACCTGTTCTTTGAAGTTATCAAATTCCAATAAATCAGTTACCTTTACTAATGCCCCCAACATTGGAGTATTAGGAAAAGCAGCTCCAATTTCATCAGTAGAGATACCATCAGCATCAACAGTATATACTTCTCCCTCAAAGTCTAATTCCTTCTTAACATCGGTTGGAGATTTAGTGGTATTAATAATAATTTTACCGTCAGCTGGTATACCTTCAGTTACATCAACAGCTTCCAGTAAAGTAGGATCTAAAACAGTCACTATACTCGGTTCAGTAACCTGACAGTGAACTGTAAGTTCCTCATCACTAATCCTATTGAATGCTAATACTGGTGCCCCCATTCTTTCTGGACCATACTCTGGAAATGCTTGAATATTCTTGCCAGTTTTTGAAGCAACCTTGCCTAATAGAATAGATGCTGTCTTAGCACCCTGTCCTCCACGACCATGCCAGCGAATTTCTGTTAAATTTGCCATCTATAGTCCTCCTTTCATATTTAAATATTAAATCTTAAATTTTATACCCTATAAAGCTTGGAATCCCACCTCCTGATTTTAATTAAACAATCATACTTTAAAATCATCATGTGGCAAATATCACATACCACATATTAATTTCCACAACGAATAGATCTTTTCCTGCATAATATAAAGAAAATATTTTTTCAAAATATTAACTTAAAAATAACTTTTTACTCAATAATAGTATTAAAAAAGCAGTCTATTTTATCCAAAAATCGTTTTATAATTAAATCCATATATGTAATGATTAGTATAAGAAACCATTTTTTTCTATTTTTGCCATTATTCAAACAATAAATGAATTTATAGGTTCAACTGATGGTATGACCACTAGTCCTGAAAAATATTACATCTTAGTGTTAACTATATTAATTATATGAAATTATTAGAAAAATGTCAAGTAATAAAGATAAAAGCCACCAATTACTGGTGACTCTTTAAACGTCTAGCCTTTTTTATTAGATAATTATACTTAGCTTCTGCAGCTTCCAAAGAATAAATAGCATAATCAATCAAATAAGGATCCTCTACTCTCTCAAAATATCTTCTTGCTTCTCTCCATTCCTGTCTAGCATTCTCCAGTTCTTCATCAATTGTAGGATCAAGATCTTCTAAAGTAACTAATTCAGCCTTCATTTCCTTATAATAGGAATTAAGTTTATCAGATATCTGATTCATAAAGTCAATAATAGAAGAAATCTTGATTACCCCCTTAATTCACCAATAGGATAACCAAAACTTCATTAATTTATACTTGTTTCCTACCCTCTAAAGCTTTAGAAAGGGTAACTTCATCAGCATACTCCAAATCTCCACCTACCGGTAGACCATGGGCTATTCTACTAGCAGTAATACCTAACGGCTTTAGTAGGCGGGCAATATACATTGCAGTTGCTTCCCCTTCCACATTAGGGTCCGTAGCTAAAATAACCTCTTCTACCTCTTCATCCTCATCTTCAATCCTTGATAATAATCCTTTAATCTCAATATCATCAGGACCTACACCTTCCATGGGAGATATAGAACCATGCAAGACATGATAAAGGCCATTATATTCTCCTGTCTTTTCCATAGCAATTATATCTTTAGGACTTTCAACTATACAGATAACAGATCGATTCCGTTCATCATTGCTACAGATATTACAGCGTTCATGCTCAGTTAAGTTATTACATACTTCACAGTAATCTATCCTGTCCTTAACATCTTTAATAGCATCAACCAACTCTTCAACTTCCTCATCAGAATCATTCATAATATAAAAGGCTAATCGTTGTGCACTTTTAGGTCCAATACCAGGCAACTTAGTTAATTTACCAATTAATTTTGCGATCGGTTTTGCATAATATTTCATGGCTACTGCCCCTTAATTAAAATAATCCCGGAATATTCATGCCTCCAGTTAATTTACCCATTTCTTCAGAAGCCATATCCTGTACTTTGCGCATAGCTTCATTAGTTGCCGCTAAAATTAGATCTTCTAACATCTCCACATCATCAGGATCAACTGCATCAGGTTCAATACTAATATCTACAATCTCCTGCTGTCCATTAGCAACAACCTTAACTACTCCACCTCCAGCAGTTGCTTCCACTTTCTTTTCAGCTAATTCTTCCTGTACATCTTCCATCTGCGACTGCATCTTCTGCACCTGCTTCATCATTTTACTCATATCCATAGCTTTTTCCTCCTTACAATTTAATCTTCTTCTACTTTAATAATCTTACCATCAAAAACATCTAAAACCTTTTTAACCAACGGATTCTCTGCTGCCTTCAAGCTGTTTTCTTCAGTTTTATTCTTGCTTGGATTTTCAGTATCCTGATTACTTCTAGGCTTCTGTTCATTACTATTTTCTTGTTTCTTATTCTCTGCTTGCTGCTTATACTTATTACTTCCAGAAAAAACTGTCTTCACCTTCAACTCTAATCCTAAAACTTTTTTGATTATCTTTTCGATAACTCCAGTTTTACGATCTATATTCTCTTTATGGAATCCATGTTTCTTATCAAAAGCAATAATTAATCCATTATCCTCTACAGCAGATAATCTACCTTCTTTTAACATAGCATAAGTTCGGGCTTCATCTTTACGTAAATATTCTAAAATATCAGTCCAGCGCTTTTGAATCTGAGCAAAAGATATATTATCTTTTGACTCATCCTCCTGTTTAATTTCTTCTTTACTTTCCTTTACTTTTGGTCCCTTGTTCTTTACTTCCTTCTTATTTATAGATTTACTCTTCTCTCTATTTTTTATAACTTTTTCAGTTTCTTTATCAACTGAAGATTGGTCAGAAGACGGCTGAAAAGTAGAAATCCTCTCTTCTAGCCGAGTTAATCTATCTAAAATTCCTTCTTGAGAAGTATCTACTTCTGGTTTAATTAATTCAATAATCCCCATCTCTAAAAGTACTTGCGGATAATTACTCTGTTTAAGATCAGACTCAAGCTCTATTAAGACATTAATTAACCTCAATAATTCTGTAGTGGTTAATTTATTTGACTGTTCTTCTATCTTCTCAATCTGTTCTGTGGGCAATTCAATTAAGTCATTAATCTGCCGACATTCTTTTTCAATCAACAGATTACGAAAATGGTCAATTAATGAATTAACAAACTGCTGTAAATCTTTACCTTGATTTACAATATCATTTATCAGCGATAGTCCCTGTTCAACTTGATTATTAGTAATTATCTCTACCATTTCAAACAGGACTTCCCTATCTACCAAACCTAAAACAGTAACCACATCATCAATTTCAATCCGATCACCGCTATAGGAGATAATCTGATCTAACAGGCTAATCCCATCCCTCATACCGCCTTCAGCACTTCTAGCAATAGCTAGGGCTGCTTCAGCAGTCAGATCAATCTCTTCCTGTTGAGAGATAAAATTCAATCGCTGAACTAAATTCTGTATAGATAATCTGCTGAAATCAAACCGCTGGCAGCGGGAAAGAATAGTTGGTAATAATGAATGGGGTTCAGTAGTTGCTAAAATAAAGATTACATACTCCGGAGGTTCTTCTAATGTCTTCAATAAAGCATTAAAAGCTTCTTTAGTTAACATATGGGCTTCATCTATAATATAGACTTTATAATTACCTTCAGTAGGAAAGAATTTAACCTTTTCTCTTAACTCTCTGATCTCATCAATTCCACGGTTAGAAGCAGCATCAATCTCAATTACATCAATGGAACTATTATCTTCAATCTTTTGGCAGGATTTACATTCGCTACAAGGCGTTACAGTAGGACCATCATTACAGTTCAAAGCTTTAGAAAAAACCTTAGCAGTACTGGTTTTACCGGTACCACGCGGTCCACAAAATAAGTATGCATGGGCAATTCTATCAAATTTAATAGCGTTCTCCAAAGTCTGAATTACATTCTGCTGCCCTACAATATCACTAAAAGTCTGCGGTCTCCATTTGCGGTATAATGATAAATAACTCATCTTTTTCCCAACCTTATTATGAGATTCGAGAGCAAATAATTATAGCTAATATAAAAATATGTCGTGCATCTACCCTCGCATAATCCTGTTTAAGCGTTACTTAAGTAGTTAGCTCCAGTCAGGTACCCCTACGGCACACGGAAAGATTTACTTACCGCTGCTCCCTTCCGGGCCTGACGGAGTTTGTAAACTCCCGTTGCGTAGGACCCAACCTTCAACGCCACTTACTTAAGCCTGACCTTAAAAAGGAAAATGCTCAGATAGACTTCAACCCCGCTGTAGCGGATTGCGGGTTACAGGGCACCGCTACCACCCCGTCTAGCACGACAAATCTATATTAAGGATTACTCCTTTTTTAACTTAGTTGAATGGCGGAGAGGGAGGGATTCGAACCCTCGAGACGGGTTGAACCGTCTACTCGCTTTCCAGGCGGGCTCCTTAAACCGGACTCGGACACCTCTCCACGTAATTTATACTAAATTTTAATTTATTTTCCCTTGTCGTAAATCTTGAAAGAAAGACTCCATTATATCTTTACATTCATCTTCTAAAATAGCTGATTTAACCTCAAGCTGATGATTAAAATCAGAAAACTGAACTAAATCCAGAATGGACCCAGCAGCTCCAGCCTTTAAATCAGCAGTACCGTAAACAAGCCTTTCTACTCTAGCCTGTACTAAAGCACCAGCACACATCACGCAGGGTTCAACTGTTACATAAATTGTACAGTTATATAGTCTCCAATCACCTAAAGTATTAGCCGCTTCTTTTATAGCTAATATTTCAGCATGAGCAGTTGGATCGGCTAACTTTTCACGCAGATTATGGCTGCGGGCAATAACCTCATCTCCTTTAACTACTACTGCTCCAATAGGAACCTCTGCTTTATCATAAGCCTTTTGGGCTTCAGCCAAAGCTAATTTCATATAAAATTCATCATCAGAATCCACTATATCACCATCTAAATAAAAGTGGTGCGCCCGGGAGGAGTCGAACCTCCAACCTCCTGATTCGTAGTCAGTTACTCTATCCAGTTGAGCTACGGGCGCATGATAAATGGCGGAGAAGGAGGGATTTGAACCCTCGCGCCGCCTATATGGCGACCTAACGATTTAGCAAACCGTCCCCTTCAACCTGACTTGGGTACTTCTCCACAATAATGGCGGAGGGACTGGGATTCGAACCCAGACGGCTTTCGCCTTCACTAGATTTCAAGTCTAGCCCCTTGCCGTTCGGTCATCCCTCCATATTGACTCACTTATTCATTATATAACAGATTAATTAAGTTGTCAAGGATTAATTATACAATCATTAATTATGGCGGAGAAGGAGGGATTTGAACCCTCGCGCCGCCTATATGGCGACCTAACGATTTAGCAAACCGTCCCCTTCAACCTGACTTGGGTACTTCTCCAACGCATAGAAAAGTATAACATAGCCTTTATTGATTGTCAATAATATTTATTAAATTTATTCTTTTGGAGTTATCTTTTCAATTCCTTTCATATATGGCTGCAGAGCTTCTGGAATAATTACTGAACCATCTTCTTGTTGATAATTTTCCAAAATAGCTGCTACAGTTCTGCCAATAGCCAAACCGGAACCATTTAAAGTATGAACAAATTCTGCTTTGGCATCAGGCTCAGGACGATACCTAATTCCTGCTCTACGGGCCTGAAAATCCTCAAAGTTACTGCAAGAAGATACCTCGCGATAAGTATCATAACTTGGAAACCAGACTTCAAGATCATACTTCTTGGCTGCAGTAAATCCTAAATCACCGGTACACATATTCATTACTCTATAAGGTAACTCCAGTCTCTGTAAAACCTTTTCCGCATTCTTCACTAATTTTTCTAATTCATCATAAGAAGTCCCCGGCTCTACAAACTTGACTAGTTCTACCTTATTGAATTGATGCTGTCTAATAATTCCTCGTGTATCCCGACCATGGGCTCCAGCCTCTGCTCTAAAACAACCACTGTAGGCTACATGATAGATAGGCAATTCATCCTTATCCATAATTTCATCGCGATACATATTAGTTACCGGTACTTCAGCAGTAGGAATCAAGTAATGATTAGTTCCTTCAATCTTAAAAGCATCTTCTTCAAATTTAGGCAGCTGTCCTGTTCCGACCATACTTTCTCCCCGCACTATAAAGGGAGGAAATACCTCGTTATAACCATGCTCTTCAGTATGTATATCAATCATAAAAGCAATTAAGGCTCTTTCCAGTCTAGCTCCTAAGTTTTTTAAGAAGGTAAAACGAGAACCAGAAACCTTAGCTCCACGCTCAAAATCAAGGATATCCAGTTCTTCTCCAATATCCCAATGCGGCTGGGGTTCAAAATCAAATTCTGTCGGTTCCTCCCACTTCCAGGCTACTATATTATCTTCTTCGTCATCACCAACGGGTACATCTTCATGCGGAATATTAGGAATTGTTAACAGAATTTCATTTATCTTTTCTTCACATTCAGCTACTATTTCATCTAATTCAGAGATTTTATCAGAAACTTCTCTCATCTCTTCAATTAATTCTGAAGCATCTTCACCTTTTCTCTTCAATTCTCCAATCTTTTCAGAAGCTTCATTTCTTCTATGCTTTAACTGTTCTACTTCATAAAGTACATCCCTTCTTTTCTCATCATACTCTTTAAATTCATCTATATTAGCATCAGTTCCTCGCTGTTCTAAAACTTTTTTGATTAACCCTGTATTCTCTCGTACAAATCTTAAGTCTAACATCTATTAGCCCTCCTTATTGAATTGGGCAATTACCTTATTTATTTATCAAAGGTAGAATTTAACTTCCGCTGTATTTATAGGTTAACTTCTTTAATATCTGATATACCATCAATAGTTAAAAGTTTTTCTTTAACTTCAGAATTTAACTCATTATCTATGCCCATTACCATGACAGCTTCTCCACCTGCATCATGACGGCCTAACTGCATATTAGCAATATTTATATCATTTTCACCTAACAAAGTACCAATCTTTCCTACTACTCCTGGTTTATCAGTATGATTAGTAATTAATAGATTTCCTTCGGAAATAGCATTTACTCTGTAACCATTGATCTCTACAATTCTTAAATCAGTATCATCAAAAACAGTTCCTACTAAATTATTAACTCCTGCTTCTGTTTCTACCTTTAATTCAATTAAACTAGAGTATCGTTCAGTAGTAGAACTCTTACTTTCTGTAATATCAATTCCACGCTCTTCAGCAATTAAACCTGCATTAACAGAATTAACTGTGGTATCTAAAATTGGATTTAAAATTCCTATTAATAAAGCTGTGGTAACTGGACCAATCTCCTTTTCAGCTAATTCTCCTCTATAACTTATTGTTAATTCTTTTATCCTTCCTTCCCCCCACTGAGCATAAAAAGCACCTAACTTTTTAGCTAGATTTACATATGGTTCAATCTCTTTCATAGCCTCTGGTTGTAGAGCAGGAGCATTTAGTGGAGTTCTTGGTAAGTCACCTCTAAGCACGCTAATTGCCTGTTTAGCTGCATCAATGGCTACATTATCCATAGCTTCTACTGTAGTACCGCCCAAATGTGGAGAAACAATTACTCTATCCTCCAACTCCAATAAAGGATGTTCTTCTTTTAACGGTTCTTCTTCATGTACATCAAGAGCAGCTCCAGCAACTTTCCCTTCTTTAATTGCTTCGGCCAACTCATAAGTATCAACATTTTCACCGCGCGCTGCATTAACAATTCTAACTCCTTCTTTCATCTGAGCAAACTCTTTTTTGCCTAAAATATGGTATGTCTCATCTGTAAGCGGTGTATGGATAGAGATATAATCAGATCTCTTTAAGACTTCTTTAAAGCCTACTAACTCAACTCCAAGCTTTTCACCCCGTTCGGCTGGAATATAAGGATCATTGGCTATCACTTCCATATTAAAGGATTTTGCTCTTGTTGCTACATTTCCTCCTACACGGCCTAACCCTATAATTCCTAAGGTCTTTTGATTTATTTCTACACCTTGATACTTATTTCTATCCCAGATACCTTCATGTAAAGCTTCATTAGCCTGAGGAAGATTTCTGGATAATCCTAACATCAAAGCCATTGTCTGTTCAGCAGCAGAAATAGTATTCTGACCAGGAGTATTCAAGACAATAATTCCGCGTTTTGAAGCTGCTTCTACATCTATATTATCATAACCAGAACCGGCTCGGGCAATCACCTTTAGATTATCAGCCTGGCTTAGAACCTCCTCATTAAGAGGCGTCATGCTTCTTAAGATAATTCCATCATACTTACCAATCTCTTCTAATAATTCTTCATAAGATAGTTCAGTATTAAAGGTTACATCTACTCCATTATCCTTCAGAATATCGATTCCTGCTTGAGAGATATTATCACTAACTAATACTTTCATTATCTACTCTCCTCCTCATAAAATACTTGTTGTGCTGCTCTAAGACCTGTACCTAACTCTAAATCAAACCCTTCTTCTTTTAATACCATCTCCAAAGCTGAAATAGTAGATAAGATATCAACTCTACTTACATTTCCTAAATGACCAATTCGAAAAACCTTTCCTTTTAACTCACCTTTACTACCAGTAATATAGACATTATATTTCTCTTTAAGTTTCTGGCATAAAGTATTGAATTCAATTCCTTCCGGCACTCTAACAGCTGTTACTGTTGTAGAAGCAATCTCATCATCTACTAACAAACCTAAGCCTAATGCTCTCATTGATTTGCGAATAGCCTTAGTCACTATTTCATGACGCCTAAAGACATTTTTCAAACCTTCGTCTTTAATCTCCCTCAAAACTTTCCTGAGAACATACAAGGTTGATATAGCCGGAGTCGAAGGAGTTTGAGTATCACGATCATAACGATCTTTAGCCCGCTTAAAACTCCAATAAAATTTAGGTGAATCAGCTTCTTTTCCAGCCTCTAATGCTTTCTTACTAACACTGACTAAACAAAGTCCTGGCGGAGTCATTAATGCCTTCTGAGAAGATGTTACAGCTACATCTACTCCCCACTCATCTACTTTTAATTCAACTCCTCCCAGTGAACTGACTGCATCAACCAATAAAAGCACATCATGTTCCTCAGCTAATTCTCCTATTGGCTCAGGATTATTTACAACACCAGTAGATGTCTCATTATGAGTCATTAAAATAGCTTTAATTTCGCCTGCTTCATCCTCTTCTAATCTTTTTTTAACCCGATCTACATCTACAGCTTCTCCCCAGGTAAAGTTCATCCGCTCTACATCCACGCCATAACGTTCAGCAATGGTGGCATACCTTTCACCAAAAGCACCAGTACATAAAGCCAACACTTTATCGCCGGCTGAAAGCGTATTAGCTATCGAAGCCTCTAGTCCTCCAGTACCAGAACAGGTTAAGATTAAAACATCTTCTTCTGTTTGAAAGACATACTTAAGACCTTCTACTACTTCCTCAACTAACTCCTCACATTCCAATTCCCGATGGCCAATTATCTTCTCCGCTCCGGCCTGACGAGCCCGTTCTGGAATTGGAGTTGGACCTGGCAACATTAAAGTTCTCTTTTCTTTCATACTCATACTAATAATCCCCTCCTAAATATCTACTCAATACTAAAATCAAAAAATCTCCCGCTCCTAATAATCCATAGTAATGGACTACTAGGGGCGGGAGACTTATCTTCTCCGCGTTGCCACCCTAATTTCTCACTTTCATCAGGACATATAACGGTGTCCAAACCGGCATAGCTTAATTCACTAGCTGCTCCCTAGGTGGATTCAATTCTACTTTTATGTCGGATCTCAATTAGCACCGACTCTCTAAGATAAAAGCAGAACCTACTAGCCTAGATCATAACATTTTAATTATAAATATTAATCTAAGATTATGTATATTATATAAAATCATCAATTAAAATGCAAGCTTTTTGATTACTTTTTCTTAAATTACTCTTTCTATACAACAACTATGCAGTAATTTGTTAATATTATCTAAAAACTTTTATTAATTTATTCCACAGACCTTGATTAGTTTCTTCTTCTTCTTTATTCTGTTTTTTCTGCATTCGTCTAATATTTCTCATAAGCTTTCTATCACGCTGATTAATCCATTCTCTATGCTCTTTTTGTTCTTCTTTAATTGCTTGTGGAATTGAAACTGCAGTTTCTTCAAATGATTCTTTAACCTGATCTAACCCTTCATTTACTGTATTACCTATTTTTTCGGTTTCTTTTTTTATTTCATCTTTAATATCTTCTTTAATCACTTCTCTTTGTTTGTCAATTGTCTCTTTAATAATTTCTTTCTGTGTTTCTAAAAATATTTCTTTTATTTCTTGTTTAAGGTCATTTATATCTACCCTTCTTTCCGTTTCCACAACTTCTTGAATCACTTCTGCTTGTTTACTAAATTCATCTTCAGATATAAACCATTTATCTCCATGTTTAGTTCGTTTCTTTTTCCCGTCCAGCTTGTCATTATTTAATCTACGATAAATTGTACGTCTTGAAACACCTAAACGCTTTGCCGCTTCCTCAACACTAATTGTATATTTGCTTTTTGACATATGTCATCCTCCTTTTATTATTTTCAATATATTTACATATTATGTATATTAATATATTTTGCAGGAAAATTTTGAAACTCCTGCTTAGCTTTGACATTAATTTTTGTAATTAACAAATTATCCAGTATTGAATAGAATATACTAACTAAATTATTGTAGGAGGTGACATAAATGACAGAAGAGGAAATGGAAAAAGTGGAATTTAATATAGATTATCATCCTGAATATAGACTTGCTCAGGTCTATATTCCCTTTCAAACCTATGAAGAATATTATGAACCACAAGAAGCTTTGAAGAAAGGAACATTCTTTCCCGAGTTGTATCGGCCATACCGGCGAGAAAAATATTAGTTTTAATAAGGAGGTGTATCAGTATGTCTAAAAAACAGCTTCAATATCTGAAAAAGATTATGGCTTTGAAATTTGTAGTTCTCGAATTAAGTTTATATTTAAATACTCATCCTTGTGATGAAATAGCTTTAGAAGACCACCAAAAGTATGCTTGTAAACTTAAAGACTTAAAGAGAAATTATCAACAAAAATATGGACCTATTACTGCTGATTGGTGCTATAAACAATCATGGCAGGCTGAATGTAAAGAGGATTATTATTGGAAGTATATAAGAACTGAATGGCCATGGCAGATTAATTATTAATTAGAAGGAGGGAGATTTATGTGGAGTTATGAAAAGATACTTCAGTATCCGGTTAAAGTAAAGAAAAATGACTTAGAAATGGCTAAATACCTTTATGCTCAATATGGAGGACCAGACAGTGAACTATCAGCAGGTATTAGATATTTAACACAACGATATACCATCCCAACTGATGAGGCTAAAGCTACTTTGACAAATATCGGCACAGAGGAATTAGCTCACTGGGAAGTACTTGGTGCCTTAATCTATAAACTAACTGAAGGAGTGCCAGTTTCAAAACTACGAAAAGCAGGTCTTGGAGCACATTATGCTGAACATGGTCGGGCCTTATATCCTCATGATGCTGCAGGGGTACCCTGGACAGCTGCTTTTATTCAATCACATGAAGATCCGATTGCTACTTTACATGAAAACTTAGCTGCAGAAGAAAAAGCTCGAGCCACTTATGAATATTTAATTAATCTCAGTAATGATCCAGGAGTAGTAGACACTCTATGTTTTTTAAGGCAAAGAGAAGTAGTTCACTTCCAACGCTTTGGAGAAACTTTAGAGATTGTAAGAGACTATCTTAAAGATAAAGATTATAAAAATGGACAATGTGACTAAAATAAAAGAGATCCTGCAGACTGCAGGGTCTCTACATATTATCAACATCATCTTGAGGAATTTCTGGAGGTTCTGGGGGAGAGCCTTCTCCCTCATCAGAAGGCCGTTGAGGCGAATGAACAACAGTAATACTATTAAGTAGAATCTCTATTTCTTCTGTCTTTTCTCCATCATCCATCTTCTTCCTTAATTCAGCCCGAGGAACAAAAACAGAAACCTCATGGGGCTTGTCATAGGCAAAACATCGCTCCATAATTATTTCTAACCCGTCTAAATTAAGATGAATCTCATCCTTATTTCTACAGTCTGTTCTTTTAAATAAACTACCAATTTTTTCTTTGATTCTATTAATTAAAGAAAAAATATATTAAACACCTCCCTCTTGTAAGTTAATTTATTCATATTACTGATTAAAAGTGCAATTTAAATAAAAAAAGAAAGCCAACTACTTTTAGTTGACTTTCTATGTTTAAAATTTTATTTAATTATTAAGAAATTACTAATCTGTACAGCAGTCGATTTCAATTTCTAATTCTTCAACCTTTTCAATTATAATCTGTCCGCAATTTTTAGAACACTTACCCTTTTTACGCTTTCTACTTTCAGGCCTTTCTTCACCTTCTAGTTCAGTTTCATTCATTGAATCTTCACCTCCTAGACTCTGTTTTGCAGAATTACTATCATTATTTGACAGTCTATTCTGCATAAAGTCCTCAAAGTCTTCATAACCGCCATCTGTCATAGTCATTTCAACTCCTCAGCTAATAATATGATATTCATCAGATTTTAAAGTGAACAGAATTTACGGCGATATGTATTTATAACTGGGATGGATCAATATTATTTTGATTGATTAACTGTGAAATTAATTCTTTCATTTTAGTTTGGTCTATCTCAGATTTACCATCTGCACTATCCAATTCATTTACAATTTTATTCATTACTTCCCGATTATTATCTGATAAAAAGTTTTCAAACTGATTAATTAAGGTTTTGACATCTTCTAAAGATTGTTCATTTGACATTACTTCTACCCCCTCATTGTGATAATTTAAAATTAACAAAAAAGATCTGTGCCGGCTGTAATTTTTTGCAGTATTAAAATTACAATTAATATTATAATTAATCTTGTGCTACCACTCATTTTAGTTCGTATACAGTAGGGATTTGATTCTTTTTGCTGTAATTCAGCTTCAGGAGATTTATCTTTCAGTTCTTCTTGAGTTTTATTGTCTGATGTCTCCTTTATTTCATTTGGCTCATCACTTTCTTGATTAGAATTAATAATACTAGTTTCTGATTCTGAAATGGAGTCTACTTCACGCCCTTCTTCCATTTCAGCTGAATCTGTCATATCTCCTCCCTCCTTTATGTATACAATTTAAGCCAGCTTTAATTCATAATATAATATGTTATTACTACCGAAAGTGTGAATTATATTTTACTTTTTATTATCCTGATTATCAGTAAAAAATCTCTGTAATAAAATATGGAGGATAATTATAATCGATACCTTATCTAATGAAAATGTATCCAATGGATCCTGGTTTGAATTTGAACCCAAGCCATCATTTTCCACTTTTTCTTTATTTCTCTTACTTGATTCCAACTCTTCAGTGTCTCCTATTAAATCATCTAAATTATCAGCCATTTTTTCTGTTTGAAGGGCAACTTCTTTTAAACTGGACTTTAAATTAGAACAGTTCTGTTTAATAGAATTTATTTGCAGATTATCTTTTTTAAGCTCATTTTCATATTGTTGTTGATTATTATGGTTTATTGTTGAATTCTTTAATTTATCTATAGATTCAGCTTGAATCTCTTCTTTACCTAGGGGAGTTTTTTCTTTTAACAGTTTCTTTTTTATCTTTGCTGTTACTATATTTTCTTCATTATTATTCTTAAAATTTATTTTCTGTTCTGAATTACTTGGTTCACTTTTAATTTTATCTCTTTGCTTGAAATGTGATCCTTTAATTTTTACTTTTGACTCTGTTTTTTTCTTTTTAAAACGGTCTAATGCCATACTTTTACCCCTCCTTATTAAATATTATGCTTTTATTCTTCTAATATACTTTATTCTAATCAAGGAGAAGATAATAGTAATAGTTTATAACCGTCGATTAACTGAAAATAGGTTAAAAGAGAAGGGGATATTATAGATAGGAAATAGAAGTGAAACATTTACAAGCAAGGCCTGTAAATTACGCACAAGTGAATATTGGAGGTTGCAGTAGCTAAACCTCTACTGTGTAAAATATTCAGGGTGCTCGTTGTAGATAGAAGACACTAAATCTTCTAGTAAACACTTATAGAGGTACTTACACTTCTATCTTAAGCAATAAAAGTATCTCTGAGTCTAGCACCTATGCTAGATAGGAGTAGTGACGCTTTTTGTATAACCAGTCTTTGACTGGGTAGACGTTGGACACGCCGATTGGGTAATTTGCTTGATATTACGGGTAATTCATTGCCGAGTAGTTCACGGATGGTAAGAGATAATAGTGTTGTAAACCCACCATAGTAAATAAAGAAGCTCCATCTAAATCTGTGATTTAATCACAGATTTAGATGGAGAGATTCACATGACATTAAAATTAAGTTTAAAATTAAACTTCTAACAGCTCAAATCCAGTTTCAGGATCAATCTTTCTATAAGCTGAATGATTATTAAGTTCTAAAATAATAACTTCCCCAATATTCCAAATATCTATTCCTCCTGCTTTTGTACATCCAGTAATTGTTTTATCTTTTCGCCCAAAAGAAGAATGCAGATGTAATTTTGGAAGCTTATTTTCGTTAGTAAAAATTGTTCCTGCTCCTATTGCTTCACTAACTCCACTTAATTTTTTGGTATCAGGAATAGGTTGCTTAGCAGAGCCATCTTTAGGTCCTACAGCAACCTCCCCTTCTTTATCTGCCCCACCAATAAATAATACTGTTGCAGAGTCAATTCCTTTAGTTTCAGCAAATTCTTCAATTGTTTCTGGAATTTGATCTCCAGTTTCAAGACGTAAAATGAATATTCTTCCGATACTTGCTTCTGTATACTCCATTAATTTTATCCTGGTTATAAAAACTTATCTAGAACTATCTATATATAATTAATATAGATTAAAAATTGTGGTTTCACAGGTTTCAACCACTAAGGGCAACTTCTGCACAGTTGGCAATTCTCAATTTGCCTTTGAAAACAAGATGCTACAAAAACCAAGGCGTTACCTTGCCCTTGAAGTTAGTAATTACGGCAAACTCTTTTCCTTCCAACTTAATAGAGCTAGGTGGTGGTTTACCGAAACCTAGTTGTTAAACCACAACTTGGTTATAACCAGGGTTTCACACCTCCTTATAAATATTTTAAATTGCAAGATTAAGCATTTCCTTTCTATTTTTAAACCAAGACCAATTAAATTCTGTCGGGCTATTTTGCACTCGCTTATTAACTAATTCTTCAATAATAGAGTTAATAACCAGTTGGTCCTTTATTGAAATTACATCTAATTTCATGTGTTATTTTAGCAAGGTCTAAATTAGAAAATATCAATTCTTCCAAGAAAAATAACCTTTATTGTTGAACATACATAATAGGCTTCACTCCTTTCTGTGTTTTTTTGCCTATTATGTATTACGATAAAAATGGAGTGAAGCCTGTTTATATTTCTATAAACTCTTGAAATGATAGGCTTCATATTTATGAAATTCGTTTATATTATTTAAAGAGGTGAATTAAAATTCACCTCTTTTTTGATTTTAACTTATTATTTTTTGAATTTTATGTTAAAAAATAGTATAATTATAATAACATGTGATTAAAAAAATTTAATAATGAGAACGTTGAAGTATAACTTGTATTTGGTCACCTAAGTTATATGGAGTTAGTGGTGAAACCTCCTCATATTTATAGAATATGAGGTTTTTTATTTTTTATACATTATAAATTTCATTTTAAAGGAGGCCTTGAAATGATATTTAAAGTATTAAAAAAAGTATTTAATAGAAGTAATGTTATTTCGGAGATTGAAATAGCAGAAGAATTGATTGATTTACTTTCCAATGAAAACCAAGAGTTAATGGAAGAATTAAAGAGTACGAAAAAATCAAAACAAGAAATAGCCTTATTATTAACTTCTATTTATCTATTTAATTATAAGTTAACTATAAAAACTAATAATCTAAGTATGCGTTCCAAAAAAATAGAAGATATTTTTTATCATTTTTCTTTTTTAATTGCAGAAAAGAATATTAATTTTTATAATTTAAATCAACAAACAAATACGTTGGTAGATAAAGCAAAAGCTAAAGCGGATAGATTAATGAAAATTTATCAGAGTAGTTCTTCAAATAAAAAAATAAATCGGATTCAAGAAGTGGTAAAAGCATTATATTATGATTTTAGTGCAGAAAATCAAGAACATGGTCCACAAGAAATGAAATTATTGTTAGATTTAGTTATCCAAAATATAACTTTAATTCAAGACTATTTAATTAAAGTATCAAAGATATAAATTTATGTGCATTGCTTTAAAGTCATTAGTAGTAAATTGAGTACTATTGTCACTAATTAAAGTTGGTTTTTCTTCATTAAGCACTTCAAATAAGTCAGCTTTGAGTAATACTTTGTTCATTACTCTTGTAACATCATCAGTAGTTATGGTTAAAAAAGTTCACCATCTGCTTCTTGCTGTTGGTGATACTTTTATTCAGGGATTAAATTCTCTACTTCTAAACTAAACTTTAGTTACATATAGTATTATAATAAAGGAGAACTTAGGAGAGAAAAGTATGCTTTCACCAAGTTTAGAAGATTATCTAGAAGAAATCTACCGCTTTTTAGATCAACAAGGTTATGTACGAACTACTGATATTGCTGATAAGTTAGATGTCTCACTTCCATCAGTGACTAAAGCTGTTAAGAAATTAAGTGAGAAGGGTTACTTAGATTATGAACGCTATAAAAATATTCAATTAACAAAAAAAGGGCAGGAAGTTGGTAATTTCTTGGTTACCAGGAATAAACTTTTAAGAGATTTCCTTCATGTTATTGGTAGTAACTGTGATAAATATCAAGAAGCAGAAGCTATGGAGCATTATCTATCCCAGAAAACAGTTGATGCCATCACCTGTTTAGTTGCATTTTTCAAACAGCATCCAGAGTACCAACAAGATTTTTTTGACTTTCAAGAAAAATTCATGAACACAGAATCATCCCAGGATAATTCCCAGGATGATTTTAATCTACTTATAAAAAGATATGAATCATTTGATTAACTATAAAGGTAACTATAACTGCTATACCTAAAGTCAATACTCCAGCAAAAATAGTCCATTTAAGACTATCAGTTTCTTTTTTAATTGTTAATAGTGTAGTTCCGCAGGGAAAATGTAAGAGAGAAAATAACATTGTTGATAATGCAGTTACCCAGGTCCAACCGTTATTTACTAAAATATTTTTGAAACTTTCCATGCTTCCAGGTTCTAGCATAGTTCCGGTTGATAAATAACTCATTAATAACACTGGTAATACAATTTCATTAGCCGGTAGTCCCAAGAAGAAAGCCAGTAGAATAAAGCCATCCATGCCTAATAGAGTAGCAAAAGGATCAAGCCAATTAGCTAAATGAGTAATGAGACTAGCTCTATTAATAGTAGTATTGGCTAATACCCAGACTATAATTCCTGCCGGAGCTGCTACCATAATTGCTCGCCCTAGAACAAATAATGTTCTATCTATAAATGACCTAACTAAAACTTTACCCAACTGTGGTTTCCTAAATGGGGGTAACTCTAAGGTAAATGAGGATGGTTTTCCTTTTAAAATAGTTTTAGAAAGCCCCCAGGAAACCACAAAAGTCATCATAATACCAACCAGGACTATACCTACTACTATACCTGCTGCTACAAATGAATTATACATTCCACCTGCAATTCCAGTCATAAAGAGACTAGAAAGTATAATTAAAGTTGGAAAACGTCCATTACAGGGAACAAAGTTATTAGTTAAAATAGCTATCAATTTTTCTCGTGGTGAATCGATAATTCTAGTTGCAATTACTCCCGCAGCATTACAGCCAAACCCCATACTCATAGTTAGAGCCTGCTTACCGTGGGCTCCTGCTTTCTTAAAGAAGTTATCTAAATTAAATGCTACTCGAGGCAGGTAACCTAGATCCTCCAATAATGTGAATAAAGGAAAAAAGATTGCCATAGGCGGAAACATAACTGCTATAACCCAGGCTACTGTTCGATACACACCGTCAATTAATAATCCATGTAACCACTCTGGAATACCTAAAGACATAACCATATCACTTAGAACTCCTTCAACTGAAAACAAGGCTTTATTAAGTATTGAGGAAGGATAACTTGCTCCTACTAAGGTAATCCAGAAGACTCCGCCCAGCATAAGTAACATAATTGGAAATCCAGTCCACTTTGAAGTTAAAATTCTATCTAGTTTTTCTTCCCAATTAGATGTTTTCCCTTCTTTAACTTTTGTATTCCTGTTTGCTATTCTTTCAGCTTTAGTATAAATATCTTTTACCATTTGATCACTTAGTTCTTCTCTTTCCTCTTTATTAAATAAGCGATTAACTTTTTCTGTAATTGAATTTAATTGATTTGACTCAGAAAGCTCCACCTGCCTTCACCTCGCTTTGTAAGTTAGCTGTAATTTCTTTTACAATCTGTTCAGGATAATAAGTCTGCATTGCTTCAAGAATGCTATTATCTCCTTCAATTAGTTGTAAAGCCACCCAACGAGAATTTATATAATCAGGTAAAATAGCTTCTAAATCTGGTAAAATCTTTTCTATTGCCTCTTCTATTTGTGAAGAGTATTTAATTTGTTTTGGAGTTACTTTTATTCTTCCTGTTACAATATCAGCTATTTTGTCTTTAAGCTTTTCTAAACCAATCTTTTTTGGAGCAACAGTAGGAATTATAGGAATCTGTAAATCCTGACTTAAACCTTCTACATCAATCTCAATATTTTTGCGTCTTGCTTCATCCATTAAATTCAAACAGACAACTACATTGTTAGTAAGTTCCATTATCTGTAGAACTAAGTTAAGATTTCGTTCTAATTTAGTTGCATCAACAACTACAATAGTTGCATCTGGTTGTGCAAAACAGATAAAATCTCTAGCTACCTGTTCATCAGTAGAATTAGCTAATAAAGAATAGGTACCTGGTAAATCAACTAATATATAATCTTGATTTTGATAAGTATAATAGCCTTGTGCTTGTGTTACCGTTTTACCAGGCCAGTTACCGGTATCTTGTTTTAATCCTGTCAAGCCATTAAAAACAGTACTTTTTCCGGTATTAGGATTTCCTGCTAAAGCAATAACCGGATTTCCTCTTTTGAAATTAATATTGAATGACTCGCGCAATAGACTAATTTGATCCGAATCAGCTTTTGGTTCCATTTTTTTCCTCCTTTCTTAACTAACTTTTTTATTTTTTTTCACTTCTTCTATGATAACTGCCTCTGTTTCTTCACTTCTCAAAGCCATTGTAGCTCCTCTGATTTCAAAAGCAATTGGATCACCGAATGGGCTCTTCTGCTTAGCCCTTACTATAGTTCCCGGGATCAACCCTAAATCTAATAATCTTCTTCTTTTCTGTCCTTGGCAAGTAAGACGCATTACTTTACCACTTTTACCTATTGGTATATTGGTTAATTTCACACTTATCCCCCCCTTTCCTATATTTAAATTTAGCTTAAATTAACTATGTTAACTTAAGCTAACACTTAAAAGTCACTTATATATTATGAACCTTAATAAAAAAACGTGCATGATTTAAATTATAATTAAGGAAGGATTGATATAAAGAAAGCAGTAACAGATATGACAGTATTAGTATTGCTATTGTCTTTGGGTATGACAGTTATAGCAGCAGAAGAAAATGGTGCATATACTATGCCTTGTGGAAGAGTAAGCTTTAATCCAATGATGTCTACTCCAAGTATAAGAAGATTCCAAGACTAAAGGTTTGGTCTCCAAGGCAGAGGAAAAAGGTTTAAAAATAGAGGCTGTGCCCCAAGAAATAGGTGATAATAACCTTAATGGAGCAGGATAGATTATATAACCTATCCTGCTCCATTAAAATTTATAGATAATTATAGAGTGAAGAATGAAGTCTATAATTAGCCCCTACCTTGTTAAATCTTATTAATCAAAGGTTAATACTCTAATTCCAGATTATTAACCTTTTCCTCTTGTAATAAGTGATAATATAATTCATTAGGGTTATTTGAATTGATCTTTAATCCTTGCTGTAATAATACTCCTTTAATTAAATTAGTAGTGGAACGAAAAAAACGTTCTAAAGGCGAAGAACGATTATAATAAATTAAATTAGGATCCGCTTTCATCTCTGCTAATTTAGCAGTAGTCTTTACTGCATCATAAAAAGTTCCCATTTCATCTACTAATCCTAACTTTTTAGCCTTTCGGCCATTATAAATCCTACCATCAGCCAATTTCTCTACTTTAGATTTAGACATACTTCTTCCTTCAGCAACTGCAGTTAAAAATTCCTGATAAACTTCATCAACCATATTCTGTAATAATTCTTTCTCTTCTGCTGTTAACTTTCGATCTGGATTACCGATATCTTTATAAGGGCCGCTTTTAAAAGTAATTGAATCAACACCTAATTTATCATAAAGATCTTGTAAATTTTTAAACTGCATAATCACCCCTATACTTCCAGTAATTGTAGAAGGATTAGCATAAATTTGATCAGCAATAGCTGAAATATAATAACCTCCAGAAGTAGCTATATCTCCCATCGAAATAACTACTGGTTTACCTGTCTTTTTAAACTTTTTTAGTTCACGATATATTTCATCTGAAGCAGCTGAACTACCTCCAGGACTATTTACTCGCAATAACAAGGCTTTAATCTTTTTATTATCCTTAGCTTCATTAATCTGCTTTATAACTTCACTGGCATTAGTCTGTGAAGTACTTAAAACTTCTTGAGTTCCTCCAACTGAAATAGGACCATGAATATTAATAACTGCTATACTTTCAACTCCAGCCTGGTCACTGTTTCCTAAAAAATTAATTAATAAAAAACCTAAACCTCCTAAAATTACTAAAATGATTAAAAAACTCAATAAAATTGAAACTGTCATTTTTTTGATACTAAACCCCATTAACTAAACCTCCCGAAATTAATTCAAAGTTATGTAGATAATAAGAATCGGCGATAATCAAGAGCTTTGCTTTAAATTAAAATGCTTCAGTAAGTAAATTATTCATTTTCGTCTTATTCATACTACCAACATGTTCAGTTGTAATTACTCTTTCCTGATTGATAATTAAAGTTTTAGGAATCCCCCTAACTAGATAATCATTAGCTACCTCTCCAGTCTTATCCATTAATACAGTGAAATTATAACCATTCTTTTCCATAAACTCTTTGACTTTTTTAGGAGATTCTTTTACATTTACAGCTAATACTTTTACTTTATTCCCCTTCTCCTGATGAATTTCCTGAATATGAGGCATTTCAGCCCGACAAGGGGGACACCAAGTAGCCCAAAAGTTTAAAAAGACTACTTGACCTTTAAAATCAGATAATTTTACTTTTTTACCATTTAGATCAGTTAAAGTAAAATCAGGAGCTTTAAAATCAACTTTTGGTTTAATAGGCACATCACTGGCTTTTTCTCTTAACTCTGTCTGTGTACAACCTACTAAAAGCAATATTCCAACCAAAAATAAAGTCAAAATTAATTCTTTTTGAACTTTCTTCATATGGACCCCTCTCTATTCATTAATTATCTCTCCATTCTCATTATTTTAACATACTATACAAAATATAACTAAACTATGAAATATAATAAATTATTTAGCAGAATATTTACTTAAAATCACTATATTTAAATTAGTTAATATTTTTATTATGCTAAATTATTATAATTTAGCATAATAAAAAGACTCCTTATTGTTATTAATAGCAATAAGGAGTCTTTTAAATATATTAATTAATTTCCGGCAGCGACCTACTCTCCCATAGGGTCACCCCCATAGTACCATCAGCGCTGGAGGACTTAACTGCTGTGTTCGAAATGGGAACAGGTGTAGCCCCTCCGCGATTACCACCGGAAAATTTATTTACTTGTTTATTTTTTACTCACACCTAACAATATATCATCTTTCTTATTTATTGTCAAGTGCTTTCTAGTTGCACTTTCAAAACTGCACAATACCTTCCACAGATCAAATCCTCGATCTATTAGTACCAGTCAGCTTAGAACATTACTGTCCTTACACCTCTGGCCTATCTACCTGATCTTCTTTCAGGGATCTTACTAGATTTACTCTATGGGAAACCTTATCTTGAGGTTGGCTTCGCGCTTAGATGCTTTCAGCGCTTATCTTATCCGTACTTAGCTACCCAGCTCTGCTCTGGGCAGAACAACTGGTTCACCAGAGGTACGTCCATCCCGGTCCTCTCGTACTAGGGATAGATCCTCGCAAGTCTCCTGTGCCCACGACGGATAGGGACCGAACTGTCTCACGACGTTCTGAACCCAGCTCGCGTACCGCTTTAATGGGCGAACAGCCCAACCCTTGGAACCTGCTCCAGCTCCAGGATGCGACGAGCCGACATCGAGGTGCCAAACCTTTCCGTCGATGTGAACTCTTGGGAAAGATAAGCCTGTTATCCCCGGGGTAACTTTTATCCGTTGAGCGACGGCAATTCCACTCTCTACCGTCGGATCACTAAGCCCTACTTTCGTATCTGCTCGACCTGTATGTCTTGCAGTTAAGCTCCCTTCTGCCTTTACACTCTACGTACGATTTCCAACCGTACTGAGGGAACCTTTGGGCGACTCCGTTACTGTTTGGGAGTCGACCGCCCCAGTCAAACTGCCTGCCTGACACTGTCCCCATAGCGGATAACGCTACAAAGTTAGAATTCCGGAACAATAAGAGTGGTATCCCAGGGATGGCTTAACCGAAACTGGCGCTCCGGTGTCAATGCCTTCCACTTATCCTGTACATATTGTACCAAAACTCAATATCAGGCTGCAGTAAAGCTCCACGGGGTCTTTCCGTCCTGTCGTGGGTAGCCTGCATCTTCACAGACACTTCAATTTCACCGAGTCCCTTGTTGAGACAGCGCCCAAGTCGTTTCGCCATTCGTGCAGGTCGGAACTTACCCGACAAGGAATTTCGCTACCTTAGGACCGTTATAGTTACGGCCGCCGTTTACTGGGGCTTAAGTTCCAAGCTTCATCATCAAAAGATGACTAACTCTTCCCCTTGACCTTCCAGCACCGGGCAGGCGTCAGCCCCTATACTTCGACTTGCGTCTTAGCAGAGACCTGTATTTTTGGTAAATAGTCGCTTGGGCCTGGTTGTTGCAACCTGTCAAAGACAGGTACCCCTTCTCCCGAAGTTACGGGGTCATTTTGCCGAGTTCCTTAACAAGGGTTCTCTCGCGCGCCTTAGAATTCTCATCCTGTCTACCTGTGTCGGTTTGCGGTACGGGCGCCTTTAATCTCGCTAGAAGCTTTTCTTGACAGTCGAGGAATTGTCACTTCCTCTCCGTAGAGAGTCGTCATCACAGCTTAGGATTAACACTAATCCGGATTTACCTAGATTAGCTCCCTGACTGCTTAAACATGGAATATCCATTACCATGCTGACATACCTTCCTGTGTCACTCCTTTACTCAAATGATTAAAGGCGGCATCGGAATCTTGACCGATTAACCATCACCTACGCCTTTCGGCCTCGGCTTAGGTCCCGGCTTACCCTGAGCGGACGAGCCTTCCTCAGGAAACCTTAGACTATCGGCGAATAGGATTCTCACCTATTTTATCGTTACTCATACCGGCATTCTCTCTTCTATTCAGTCCACTGCTCCTTTCGGTACAGCTTCGGTCCAAATAGAATGCTCTCCTACCATTGGTAAAACCAATCCGCAGTTTCGGTGATAGACTTAAGCCCCGAACATTTTTGGCGCAAAGTCACTCGACCAGTGAGCTGTTACGCACTCTTTAAATGAATGGCTGGTTCTAAGCCAACATCCTGGTTGTCTATGCAACTCCACTTCCTTTACCACTTAGTCTATACTTTGGGACCTTAACTGGCGATCTGGGTTGTTTCCCTCTCGACTACGCAGCTTATCCCCCGTAGTCTGACTCCTAAGCTTACTGTAATGGCGTTCGGAGTTTGACTGGATTCGGTAACTTGATTAAGCCCCTAGTCCAATCAGTGCTCTACCGCCAAGACAGATACTTAAGGCTAGCCCTAAAGCTATTTCGGAGAGAACCAGCTATTTCCGAGTTCGATTGGCCTTTCACCCCTATCCTCAGCTCATCCTATGGCTTTTCAACGCCAATAGGTTCGGTCTTCCACACGATCTTACCCGTGCTTCAACCTGACCAAGGATAGATCACTCGGTTTCGGGTCTACAGACTGCGACTTGCGCCTTTTAAGACTCGCTTTCGCTGTGGCTTCGCTTTTAAAGCTTAACCTGGGCCACAATCTGTAACTCGCCGGTTCGTTATGCAAAAAGCACGCCATCAGACTTTAAATAGTCCTCTGACCGCTTGTAAGCATACGGTTTCAAATTCTATTTCACTCCCCTCCCGGGGTTCTTTTCATCTTTCCCTCACGGTACTGGTTCACTATCGGTTGCCGGGTAGTATTTAGCCTTAGGAGATGGTCCTCCTTACTTCCCACGAGGTTCCACGTGACTCATGGTACTCAGGAAGTTATCAAGTCTATCCTTTCTTTCGTCTACAGGACTATCACCTTCTATGGTTCATCTTTCCAGATGATTCGACTAGAAAAGAATCAACTTGTGTAGTGTTACAGCACTACCTGATAACTCCTACGACGCTATAACAGCAACGCCTGTAAGCTTACACTGTTATAGTTTGGGCTCTTCCCTTTTCGCTCGCCGCTACTAGGGGAATCACTGTTGTTTTCTGTTCCTTAGGTTACTGAGATGTTTCAGTTCACCTGGTATGTCCTCTAAACCCTATGAATTGAGGCTTAGATGCTTGGATATTACTCCAAAGCAGGTACTCCCATTAGGAAATCTTCGGATCAACACTTGTGTGCAGCTAACCGAAGCTTTTCGCAGCTTACCACGTCCCTCATCGACTTCCGGCACCTAGATATCCACCGTATGCCCTTAGTAATTTGATCTGTTGATGCAGGTATTGTGCAGTTTTCAAAGTACAAGTTTAATTAGTTTAAAATGGTGGAGGTAAGCGGATTCGAACCGCTGACCTCCTGCTTGCAAGGCAGGCGCTCTCCCAACTGAGCTATACCCCCACAGATTATAATTTTGAAAATGGTGGGTCTAGGTGGATTCGAACCACCGACCTCACGCTTATCAGGCGCGCGCTCTGACCAACTGAGCCATAGACCCACATTTATTCAGAGAGAATTGATCTCTCAAAACTGAACATTGTCCATTAAACGCAATAGAATGGTTTAAAAGTACTCCTTAGAAAGGAGGTGATCCAGCCGCACCTTCCGATACGGCTACCTTGTTACGACTTCACCCCCCTTATCGGACACACCTTCGGCGCCCGTAGACGACTTCTGGTGCATCCAACTCGGGTGGTGTGACGGGCGGTGTGTACAAGGCCTGGGAACGGATTCACCGCGGCATTCTGATCCGCGATTACTAGCGACTCCAGCTTCATGCAGGCGAGTTGCAGCCAGCAATCCGAACTGGGACCTGTTTTGAGGATTGGCTAAACCTTGCGGTATAGCAGCCCTCTGTACAGGCCATTGTAGCACGTGTGTAGCCCAGAGCATAAGGGGCATGATGACTTGACGTCATCCCCACCTTCCTCCAGTTTTTGACTGGCAGTCTCCCTAGAGTCCCCAACTTAATGCTGGCAACTAAGGATAGGGGTTACGCTCGTTGCGGGACTTAACCCAACATCTCACGACACGAGCTGACGACAGCCATGCACCACCTGTCACCGTGTGATCCAAAGGACCAAATTCTGCTGTTGACAGATAGTCACGGGATGTCAAGCCCTGGTAAGGTTCTGCGCGTTGCTTCGAATTAAACCACATGCTCCGCCGCTTGTGCAGGCCCCCGTCAATTCCTTTGAGTTTCAACCTTGCGGTCGTAATCCCCAGGCGGGATACTTAACGCGTTAACTGCAGCACTGAGGGAGTTGAACCCCCAACACCTAGTATCCAGCGTTTACAGCCAGGACTACCGGGGTATCTAATCCCGTTCGCTCCCCTAGCTTTCGTGCCTCAGCGTCAGGGTCAAGCCAGAGAGCCGCTTTCGCCACTGGTGTTCTTCCTAATATCTACGCATTTCACCGCTACACTAGGAATTCCGCTCTCTTCTCTTGCCCTCAAGTCTGACAGTTTCAAGCGCAGTGTATCAGTTAAGCCGATACATTTCACACTTGACTTGCCAGACCGCCTGCGCACCCTTTACGCCCAATGATTCCGGACAACGCTTGCTCCCTACGTATTACCGCGGCTGCTGGCACGTAGTTAGCCGGAGCTTTCTTCTCAGGTACCGTCAAGCCTAGCAGTTATTCACTACTAAGATGTTCTTCCCTGAGGACAGAGCTTTACGACCCGAAGGCCTTCATCACTCACGCGGCGTCGCTTCGTCAAGCTTGCGCTCATTGCGAAAGATTCCCCACTGCAGCCTCCCGTAGGAGTCTGGGCCGTGTCTCAGTCCCAGTGTGGCCGATCACCCTCTCAGGTCGGCTACCCATCGCAGCCTTGGTGAGCTGTTATCTCACCAACAAGCTAATGGGACGCGAGCACATCTAAAAGCGGAGGCAAAAAGCCGCCTTTGATGCAGCCTGGTTATCCAGGCAGCATAATATCCGAAATTAGCTTCCCTTTCGAGAAGTTATATCAGACTTAAAGGTAGATTACTCACGCGTTACTCACCCGTCCGCCGCTTTACTAACTGCTCAAAGAGCAGCTTTCTCGCGCGACTTGCATGTGTTAGGCACGCCGCCAGCGTTCGTCCTGAGCCAGGATCAAACTCTCCGATAAAAGAATATATTTAAATCTGCAAAGCAGATCTAAAAGTTGAGTTTAATATGGCTCAAATAAGAATAAAGGATTACTACCATTCTCAATTGACGTTGGCATGGACAATGTTCAGTTTTCAAAGATCAGTAGTCGCAAATAAGCGACATCAAGTATTTTAACATTTTTCTTGTAGCTTGTCAAGAACAAATTCAAGAATCTCAAGAAGATCCAGTTCTTTTCAAGCGACAATTAATATATTAACACAAACTCCGTCACTTGTCAAGAAGAAATCTCAAATTATTTGATTTTGCAGCAGAAAAGACTGCTTTCTTACAAGCGACATTAAACATTCTAACATCAAAACTTCACTTTGTCAAGAAAAATTTGAATTAATTTGTCAGCCCTTTTGAGGCGACACTTTATAATTTATCATCTATTAGCTCTTTTGTCAAGGGAAAATTAAAGTAATCAATCATATTAATATATTACTGCATTTCAAAGTTGTGCAAATTATCTATGATTCTATAATATCAGCCTGGGTTGTTTTGGAGTGGAACAGATAAACTTCCCAGGCTGAATAATATACTGCATTTTTTCCAAAATTTAGCTTAAGTTGAGGCCAATGATTCAATTAATAAATTATTCATTACCATCTTCATCTTCAATATGGGCTAGAGAAACTACTCGATCTCCCTCAACTAAGCTCATAAGATTAACTCCTTGTGTATTTCTACTAGTAGATGAAATTTCTGATACAGACATTCTGATAACAATTCCCTCTTTAGAGATCAACATCACTTCATCATCTTCTTCTACTACTTTTAAAGCAGTTAATTTACCATTCTTATCTGTTCTCTTTATAGTTAGTAGCCCTTTTCCAGCTCTACTTTGACGGCGGTATTTATTTAATGGAGTCTGTTTACCGTAACCTTTATCCGTAACTACTAATAATTTTCCACCGTCCTTAATAATATCTGCTCCTACTACTTTATCCTGAGACGCTAAATCTATTCCTTTTACTCCTCTAGCTGTTCGCCCCATACTTCTAACCTCTGATTCATTAAATCTAATTGCCAATCCTAATTCTGTACCTAAAATAATGTCTTCTTGACCGGTAGTCAACCTAACCTCAATTAATTCATCATTCTGTTGTAGATCAAGAGCTATCAAACCAGTATAATTTGTATTAAATTCTTGTAGTTCTGTTCTTTTAACTATTCCCTGTTCTGTAACCATCAACAAATAATCATCTAAATCAAAGTCTTCAACCGGAATTACAGCAGTAACTCTCTCATTAGGCTCCATATCCAGTAGATTAATAATTGCTGTTCCCTTAGCCTGTCGACTTGCGTCGGGAATCTGATATCCCTTTAATCGATAAGTTCGCCCTTGGTTAGTAAAGAATAACAAATAATCATGAGTAGATGTGGTATACAACTGCTCTACGGAATCTTTTGCATCTGGATTTATACCAATTATTCCTCTACCTCCACGATGTTGGCTTCTATAGGTATCTAGTGGAATTCTTTTAATATAGTTATTATCAGTAATAGTGATTAGTATTTCTTCCTCTTCAATTAAATCCTCAACAGCTAAATCTATTTCTTGGTCAACTATCTTTGTTCTTCTTTCATCTTTATATTTTTCTTTTAAAACAAGAATTTCATCCTTTATAATATCCAATAACTTCTCTTCACTGGCCAAAATTGATTTCAAATACTCAATTTCTTCAATTAATTTTTGGTACTCTGATTCTATTTTTTCTATTTCCAGTCCAGTTAAACGCTGTAGGCGCATCCTCAAAATAGCCTTAGCCTGCTTCTTTGTTAAATCAAAGTCGCTAATCAACCTTTCTTGTGCTACATTTTTACTTTCCGAACTGCGAATGGTTTTAACTACTGCATCGATATTATTAAAGGCAGTCTTCAGACCTTCTAAAATATGAACCCGTGACTGAGCTTTATCTAGGTTATACTTAGTTCTACGTGTTACTACTTCCTTTTGATGTTCAAGATAATGCTGTAATACCTCTTTAAGACTCAGTACCTCTGGTTCACCATCAACTAAAGCCAGCATAATAATTCCAAAGGTTCTCTGCAGCTGGGTATGCTTAAATAATTTATTTAAAACTATCTTAGGGTTAGCACTTTTCCTTAAATCAATTGATATTCTCATTCCATTCCGGTCAGATTCATCCCTTAAATCAGCAATTCCTTCTACTTCTCCATCCCTGACTAAATTAGCAGTCTTTTCTACTAATTTTGCTTTATTTACTTGATAAGGTAATTCATTAACAATAATTCGTTCTCTATTATTGCCAAACTCTTCAATCTCTGTTTTAGCTCTAACTTTGACTTTGCCCTTGCCGGTTTCAAAGGCCTTTTTAATTCCTTTTCGCCCCATAATCAGACCGCCTGTAGGAAAATCAGGTCCTTTAATTATCTTCATTAACTCTATAATATCAAGGTCAGGATTATCTATCATAGCAATTAATCCATCAATAACTTCAGTTAAATTATGGGGAGGAATATTAGTAGACATACCAACGGCAATTCCAGAAGATCCATTAATTAATAAATTTGGTAGTCGAGACGGTAGAACTTCTGGCTCTTTAAGTGTATCATCAAAATTAGGCTTAAAATCAACTGTATCCTTATTGATATCAGATAACAATTCAGTTGATAGCTTAGACATTCTAGCTTCAGTATACCGCATAGCAGCAGCAGAATCCCCATCTACAGAACCAAAATTACCATGGCCATCTACTAACATATAACGATAAGAGAAATTCTGTGCCATTCTAACCATAGTATCATAAACAGCTGTATCACCATGAGGGTGATATTTACCTAAAACTTCTCCCACTATTCTAGCTGATTTCTTATGTGACTTATTAGGTGTAATTCCAAGTTGATGCATTGCATATAGAATACGTCGGTGGACAGGTTTCAACCCATCTCTGACATCCGGTAGAGCTCTTCCAGCTATGACACTCATTGCATAATCCATATATGATTCTTTCATTTCATTTTCAATATTAACAGATGTAGCTTCCTGTTTCTTTAATTCCGGCATAATCTTCCCTCCTTGTCAATTCAATCTAAAAAACTTAAATATCTATCTCTTTGACTTCTTTAGCATGCTTCTGAATAAATTTTCTTCGAGGAGCTACTTTATCTCCCATTAAAGTAGTAAAGATATCATCAGCCATTACTGCATCTTCAATCTGCACTTGAAGGGTAGTTCTATTTTCTGGATCCATAGTTGTCTCCCATAGCTGTTTAGGATTCATTTCTCCTAATCCTTTATATCTTTGAATCGAAATACCACTTCTACCAATTTCATTTAGTAATTCTTCTAATTTGCGATCATTATAAACATAATACTCTTTTCTTCCTTTATTAACTTTATAAAGCGGAGGTTGAGCAATATAAATATTTCCTGCTTCTAATAATGGGCGCATATAACGATAAAAGAAGGTTAGTAATAATGTTCTGATATGGGCTCCATCCACATCAGCATCAGTCATGATAATAATCTTTTTATATCGAGCCTGCTCCATATCAAATTCTTTACCAATTCCTGTACCTAAAGCAGTAATTAGAGATCTAATCTCATTATTATTTAAAATTTTATTTAATCTTGCTTTTTCTACATTTAAAATCTTTCCTTTTAAAGGTAAGATAGCTTGAAATTTCCTATCTCTTCCCTGTTTAGCTGAACCGCCAGCCGAATCCCCTTCAACGATATACAATTCAGACTCTTCAGGATCCCGCGAAGAACAGTCGGCTAATTTACCTGGTAGAGCCGTAGAGGTTAAGGCACTCTTTCTTCTTGTTAATTCTCTAGCTTTTTTGGCTGCTTTCCTTGCCTCAGCTGCTTTAATAGCTTTCTGAACAATTATTGAACCAATTTCAGGATCTTCTTCTAAAAATCTATCCAAATTCTCTGATACTACTGAATCAACTATACCTCTAACTTCGCTGTTAGCTAATTTTGTTTTAGTCTGTCCTTCAAATTGTGGATCAGGTAACTTAACATTAACGATTGCTACTATTCCCTCTCGAATATCATCGCCAGATAAATTCGAATCATCTTCTTTTAAATAGTCATGTCGTCTAGCATAATCATTGATAGTTCTAGTTAAAGCACTTTTAAATCCACTTAAATGATTTCCTCCTTCATGAGTATTGATGTTATTAGCAAAGGTAAAAATATTATCAACATATGTTTCATTATACTGAATAGCAACCTCAATATGATTATCTTCTTCTTCAGTTTCAAAATAAATAGGTTCCTCATGAATAGGATCCTTATTTTCATTTAATTCTTGTACAAACGATACAATTCCGCCATCATATTGAAAGATATCTGTTTTGATTTCATCTCTCCGTTTATCCTTGATTTCAATCTTAATTCCTTTATTTAAGTAGGCTAATTCCTTTAATCTTTTTATCAATTTTTTATATTCAAAATCTATACTTTCAAAGATCTCCAGATCAGGTTTAAACTTAATCATAGTTCCGCTTGCTTGGCTTTCTCCAATTACTGTTAAGTCCTTAACAGGTACTCCTTCTTCATAGCGTTGATGATAAATCTTATTATCTCGCATAACTTCTACTTCTAACCATTCCGATAAAGCATTAACAACTGATACTCCTACTCCATGTAACCCCCCGGAAACTTTATATCCTTCATTATCAAACTTTCCTCCAGCATGTAAAACTGTCATTACAATCTCTACTGCTGGTTTATTTAAATTAGGATGAGAAGAAATGGGTATTCCCCGTCCATCATCTATTACTGTTACTACATTTCCCGGTTCAATAATAACTTCTATATTATCACAGTAACCGGCTAAAGCCTCATCTATACTGTTATCTACCACTTCATATACTAGATGATGTAATCCTCTAGCACCAGTCCCTCCAACATACATTCCCGGCCGTTTCCTAACTGCTTCTAATCCTTCCAATACTTGTATTTGGTCGGCATCATATTTAGTGTGATTGAATTCATTTCTATCCATAGTTATAACCTCCATTTTACCTTTCATAAACTGATGAAAACCGTGATATTAATAATCACGGCTTAAGCGATTAACATAATTCATCCTTTTTCTTAATGTTTTTGATGATATATTAGAATAGTAAATAGTTTCATTAGTTAATACAAAGGATTTAGGTTCTCCTTTAGAAAAGTTTTTAATAAATCCTTCTTCTTTAGCAACTTCCAAAAACTCCCGTGTGATTTCTGAATCAGTTGATTCAATGTCGGCTATCATCACTACATCCTTAGTAGGAATCATATAATCATTACCTAAATGTAACAACATTACAGCTTTCCTCCTCTATAACCGATTATAGACTTGAATATAATTCTTACCAATAACTTCTTTGATAATATTTCTGTTTAGCTTATCAGGTCGAATACTTCTTTTTAACATTACGTAATTTTGAATTAAAATTTTAATTTCTTGTGTAGATCTATCATTATTCTTATTGTTGATTGCTTGGGGAATCTTTTCTTTTATATCCTGCCAGAAATCAATAATTAATTCTTTTCTAATTCGATTATAATCCGAATGCGCAAGACTAGGAAAGAAGTTACTAATTTCTTCATAAGTTAACCATGGATTTTCTATCAACACTTCTTCTATCTCATTAAAATTCTTTTCACTTTTCAATTGACAGATCATACAGTTCTCAGTTTCTTTAGGATGCAGGGTAGAACAATAATCACATCTTACCCATCCTTCTTTTTCTTTCCATTTATTCATTTTTTTATCTTTTGCTAAAATAGAATAAAGCTTTCGACTTAATTTTTCATCTGGTACTGAATTTAGTTTAGTTTTTATTTCTGTCATTTCTTCTGTAGTTAATTCTATTTTACTTAAATTAAATGAATCCTTACTTCCTTTATCTTCAGTTAAATCAGTTGAATTGATTGAACCAAGTTTAAATCTAATATCTTCAACTATTTTTTGGTCCAGTTTTTTATTTAAACGAGAAATTAGATCTTCTTTCAAAAAAAGTAATTGATGAGCCCAAGTTGAATTATTAACTGTTATAAATAAAATCCCTTGGTTAATATAACTAGCTTTAGTATGTTTTTTTAATTTATCTCCAATAACTTCTGACCAAATATTTAATACTTTCTTTTCTTTGATTTTGTGGGTTAAATTTAAATTCTGTAAGGTCTTTTCTAAGACTTTATTAATGGGATTAACCATCGTATTTGGTCTTCATGACCTTACCTCCCTTAACTTGATAGATATTTTTATTTTTTTCTAATTTATGCAATCTATTTATTTCAGTACTAGTTATAAAAGTTTGAATTCTATTTTCAATTACTTTTAATAAATATTGTTGCCGATTATTATCCAGTTCAGAAAAGACATCATCTAATAATAAAATAGGATATTCACCTATTTCTGATTTCATAAATTCTAATTCAGCCAATTTCAAAGCTAAAGCAGCAGTTCGCTGCTGTCCTTGAGATCCAAATTTTCTAGTATTGATATCATTTATTTCAAATATAATATCATCCCGATGGGGACCAAAAATACTAACTCCTCGGTCAATTTCTTTCTGTTGATTAGCTTTTAATTTTTTTGTAAAGACTGTTTCAATTTCTTCTGTAGTAGAATTATTTCCATTTAAATCTAAGGATGATTGATATGAAAGCTCCAATGTCTCCAAACCGTCAGTAATTTTTCTATGCATTAATCTAGCTAAAATACTTAATTTATCCAATGCATTTAGCCGTTTAGTAATTATTTTACTTCCCAATTCGATTAATTGCTGGTTCCAAACTACCAACATATCTTTAGAGCTTTTACCTTCTCTAATTTCTTTTAGTAGATTATTACGCTGTTTTACTATTCGTCTATATTCTTGTAAGTTATGATAATAATAAGAATTAACCTGAGAAATTTCTAAATTAATAAATTTTCTTCGCTTGCTAGGACTTCCTTTAACCAGTTCTAAATCTTCAGGTGAAAAGATTATAGCATTAATATAACCTAGTAAATCTTCTAACTTTTGCAGTTTATTATCATTAATTTTAACTTCTTTTTTTCTATTTTTAAATAGAAACTCGATTTTAAATTCTTGTTCTTTTCTATTTACAAGACTGCTTATATAGAAGCTATCCTGTTGCCAGTTTACCATTTCAGAAGTAATATTAGTTCGATGTGAATCTCCGGTACTTAATAGATAGATAGCTTCTAAAATATTAGTCTTCCCCTCTGCATTATCTCCAATAAATATGTTAAGATTTCTATTCAACTTAAGTTCTAAGGTATGATAATTTCTAAAATTTTTTAGAAACAGATTGGTAAGATACAAATTATTTTTCCACTCCTTACCAATTATTAGGTTATTACTTTATATTCTTCGTTATCTATCTTAATTACATCTCCAGGATGTAGAGTAAAACCACGCCTTTTTTCTACTTCACCATTTACCATTACTTTCCCTTTTTTTATAAGTAATTTAGCTTCGCCACCAGTTGAAACAATATTTGCCCACTTTAAAAATTGGTTAAGATTAATATCTTTGGTCTTGATTTTAATTTCTCTCATTTTATCCCTCCTTATGTTGATCTAACCGGCATAATTACATGAATATAATTGTCATTATCTACTTCTTTGATTACTCCAGGACTTAATTCACCGGATAATTCAATTAATATTTCTTCATTATCTATTACTTTTAAAACATCAATTAAATAATTAGCATTAAAAGCTATTTCAGTATCATCACCGTGTTGTGAAGTACTTAACTCTTCATATGCCTGTCCAACTTCAGGAGCATTGGATTCTATCATTAGTTTGTCATTTTGGAATTTTGTTTTAATAATATTAGAGTTATTCCTAGCAACTAATGCTGATCTTTTAGTAGCATTGAGTAATTCTTTTTTCTTTAATTTAATTTCAGTCTTGTGATTGTCAGGAATTACTTGTTTATAATTAGGAAACTGTCCTTCAATTAAACGAGATATAATAGTTATTTCTGAAAACTCAAATAAGATTTGATTATCAGTAATTAAAAATCTAATTTCATCTTCTGAGTTAAGTAACTTACTTAATTCATTTAAAGTTTTACTAGGAATAATTATCTTTTCATTTTTTAAGTCCTTATCCAGTTCTAATTGAGTATAAGCTAATCGATAAGAATCAGTAGCAACCATCTTTAAATTTTCATTATCGATAGATAATAAGCCTCCAGTTAAAAATGGTCTACTTTCATCATCTGAAGTAGCAAATTTAATTCTGTTAATCATAGCTTGAAATTTTTCTTGGGACAGAGTATATTCGATACCTGAACCAACTTCTGGCAATAATGGATATTCATCAGCTGGTGAACCATGAATTTTAAATTGTGATAACCCACATGAAATTTCTATTTTATTATCTTTCTTTAGTTCTAATTCTAATTCTTTATTTGGTAGTTCCCTAACGATATTAGCTAAATGATTAGCAGGTAATACTATAGCTCCATCTTTTATAATATTTGCATCTACTCTACATTCTATTCCTAATTCTAAATCTGTACCAACTAATTTAAGTTTTTTTTCTTGAGTTTCAATTAGAATACCGGATAAAATAGGTAAAGTACTTTTAGAGGAAATAGCTTTTCTAACAGTTTGAATACCATCATAAAAATTTTTTCTATCAATTTTAATTTGCATTTAAAGACCTCCTTGATTTTAGTTATTAACAATTAACAATTTACTTATTATGTCTTATATATTTAAAAAACATAGTAGTAGTAGTAATAGGGGCTGTGGATTTGTGGAAAAGTGTGATAAACTACTGGTATCAAAGTTATCCACATGTGGATAACTTGTTATTAAGTAAGTGGAAGTTATCCACATATAAACAAGCTATCATAACTTCACTAATTATCCACAAATTATAAACAAGTTATTAATAGTTTATCAACATGTGTGAAAGTTAATTATTTATTTTATTTGTTAAAGTTTTAATGGTATTTTTAAACTGGATATCTTCTTCTTTTTTATCGTCAATTTTGTTATAGGCATGTAAAACTGTTGTATGATCACGTCCTCCAAATTTTTCTCCGATTTTTGGTAGCGAAGAATCTGTTAATTCTCTGGATAAATACATTGCTACTTGTCTAGGAAAAGCAATAGCTCTGGTTCTTTTTCTTGATTTCATATCTTCTATTTCAAGATTATAATGATTAGCTACTATTTGTTGAATTAATTTAATGTTTATTTCTTCTGCTTCTGTAGTAGAAATAATATCCTTTAGAGCTTCTTGGGCTAATTCAACTGTAATTTCTTTGTTTGTTAATGAAGAGTAGGCTACTACTCTAATTAATGCGCCTTCTAATTCTCTAATATTAGAGTGAATTTGGTTTGCAATATATACAATAACTTCGTTAGGTACTTCAAGATCTTCCAAGGTAGCTTTTTTACGTAAAATAGCAATCCTCGTTTCTAAATCAGGTTCTTGAATATCAGTAATTAATCCCCATTCAAATCGAGATCTTAAACGTTCCTCTAGAGTTGGAATTTCTTTAGGAGGTCGATCGCTTGAAATTATTATTTGTTTATTGGCTTCGTGCAAAGCATTGAAGGTATGAAAGAATTCTTCTTGAGTTCGTTCTTTGCCAGCTAAAAATTGAATATCATCTATTAAAAGGATATCAATATTCCTATATTTATTACGGAATTTGACAGTATTGTCATCCCGAATTGAATTAATTAATTCATTAGTAAATTTTTCAGATGTAACATAAACTACTTTAAGATCTGAGTTATGCTCAATAATATAATGTCCAATAGCATGCATTAAGTGTGTTTTTCCTAATCCTACATCGCCATAAATAAAAAGAGGATTGTAAGCTTTGGCCGGTGCTTCAGCAACAGCTAAAGATGCAGCATGAGCAAATCGATTACTACTACCAATGACAAAGGTATCAAAAGTATATTTAGGATTTAAAGAAGCTGGGTTATTATCATCTTCCTCTTGATTATCAGTTTTTTTATCTTTCTTTTTTTTATTGACTAATTTTTCTTCTTTATTAGTAGGAATTGTAAATTTTATATTGATCTTTCTATCAATTAATTGACTAATTGTTTCTTTAATTAAATTAGAATATCTGGTTTCTAACCAGTCTTTAGAAAATTCATTAGGGACTTCAATTACAGCATGATCATTTTCGACGGATATTAATTTAGTTGATTTAAGCCAAGTTTTAAAACTTGGCTTACTTAATTCTGACTTAAATATTTCTAAGGCTTCTTGCCATATCTCTGTTAAATCTTCTTTTTTCATAGATTAAAACCTCCTGCAAAGCGATTTAAGGACTGTCTATTAGTATATGATGATGTTGTGGATAAGTAAATTATTGTAAATAAATACTGTTTGTCTGTTTTTATTTTAACCAATATATTGAAATATAGTATAAAAAGACCAAAAAATACATATACCATTTTATGTTATCCACAGACTTATTAACAATCTACTCTCTTTTGTGGATATCTTCGCAAATTAGAGAAAAAAAAGACACAGATATAAGTTATTCACAGACTGTTAATAAATTGTGAATAACTGTTGTCTCTGTGAATAAATAGACCTAGGTCAAAGATGAATTTTATTTGATGTTATTTGGACATATTAATAAT